>JAGXGC010000005.1 GCA_024636935.1 Sideroxydans sp.
GGTCCCATTCGCGCCACGGGGCAATGACTTTCACGCCTGGCTTGAGCGCGTAGGCGCCCAGTTCGAAACGGACCTGGTCGTTGCCCTTGCCGGTCGCGCCGTGCGAAATGGCTTCTGCGCCGGTCATGTCGGCGATCTCGATCAGGCGCTTGGCGATCAATGGGCGGGCGATGGATGTGCCCAGCAGGTATTCACCTTCGTACACGGTGTTGGCACGGAACATCGGGAACACGAAGTCGCGCACGAATTCTTCGCGCAGGTCGTCGATGAAGATACTTTCGGCTGGGATACCGAACTTCAGGGCCTTTTGACGAGCGGGTTCCAGCTCTTCGCCTTGGCCGAGGTCGGCGGTGAAGGTGACCACTTCGCACTGGTAGGTATCTTGCAGCCACTTGAGGATGACTGAGGTGTCGAGTCCGCCGGAATAGGCCAATACTGCTTTTTTGATGTCGCTCATGATGTTCCTGTCAATGTTAGTTAATTCGTTTGCGAATCTTTGCGTTTGCTTTGCAACTTGTTATCGAAGCGCACCCTGTCGATCACGAAGCGTTCGTGAGTGCCGCGCGCGATCAGGTCTACGCCGTCATGTGCCGAAACCGCGAAGGTGAGACGTCTACCCTCTACGGCAGTCAACTCGACAGAGGCGGTGACTTCCAGACCGGGCGGCGTTGCAGCCTCATGGCTGACGTTGATATGGGTACCTAACGATTGTTCGGCCGGCCAGTCCAGATGCGGTTTGAGGCACATGATGCAGGCCCACTCCAAAAAACCGACCATGAATCCGGTGGCGAAAACTTCCGGCATGCTTTGAAACTCTGGTGATTCTGGATAAAGCGCCGGAACCGTCTTCGTCGGCGGAATGACGAAGCGGTGTTCGTAACGGATGCCGGGCTTCAGGGAGTCTTTCACGGTGGGCCTTAATCGAGGAGTTTCCCCAACAACAGATATTCCATCAGGGCTTTTTGTACGTGCAAGCGATTCTCCGCTTCATCCCATACCACGGATTGGGGGCTATCCATCACTTCGGCGGAGACCTCTTCGCCGCGATGAGCCGGCAGGCAGTGCATGAACAGCGCATCCTTGGCGGCGATGCGCATCATGTCGCCGTCCACCTGCCAATCGGCAAAGTCTCTCATGCGTTCTTCGTTCTCAGCTTCGAACCCCATCGAGGTCCAGACATCGGTCGTGACGAGGTCGGCGCCGCGCGCCGCTTCCATTGGGTCAGCAAACTCTTCGTAATGCTCGGTGCCGTACAAGCCGGCGCGCTCCGGTTCGACTTCGTAACCCGGCGGTGTGGAGACATGCACGTTAAAGTCCAGAATTTCGGCAGCCTGCAACCATGTGTTGCACATGTTGTTGGAATCGCCGATCCACGCCACGGTCTTGCCCTTGATCGAGCCACGATGTTCGATGAAGGTGTAGATATCGGCCAGAATCTGGCAGGGGTGGTATTCGTTGGTCAGGCCATTGATCACCGGCACGCGCGAGTTGCGCGCGAAGCGTTCGATGATGTCTTGCTCAAAGGTGCGAATCATTACGACGTCGCTCATGCGAGAGATGACCTGGCCCGCGTCTTCCACCGGTTCGCCGCGTCCGAGTTGGGAATCTCGCGTGTTCAAGTAGATGGCGGAACCGCCGAGCTGGTGCATCCCCGCTTCGAACGACAGGCGGGTGCGGGTGCTGGCTTTCTCAAAGATCATCACCAGTGTGCGGTCTTCCAGCGGCCAGTATTTTTTGTAGCGTTTGAAGCGTTCCTTGATGATGCGCGTGCGCTCGAACAGGTATTCGAACTCTTCGCGGGTGAAATCCTTGAATTGCAAGAAGTGCCTGAGCTCGCTCATGTCTACTCCTGCATCAGGAACGATTCGATCAGCGGACACAGCATGTCCACCAGTTGCTGAGCTTCGGCCTGGGTGTAGATCAGCGATGGCAGCAAGCGCACTACGCTATCTGCCGTGACGTTGATGAGCAGGCCGCTATCCAGCGCCTTGCCGACCAGTTCGCCGCAGGGCTTGTCCAGTTCG
Source organism: Sideroxydans sp. (assembly GCA_024636935.1). Taxonomy (GTDB): domain Bacteria; phylum Pseudomonadota; class Gammaproteobacteria; order Burkholderiales; family Gallionellaceae; genus Sideroxyarcus. The sequence continues at coordinate 2,025 of JAGXGC010000005.1, forward strand.
ATACCGATCATCATGCCCATTCCGCGCACGGTGACGACGCCTTTCAACCCACCCAGCCGCTCTTGAAATTGTTGTTTGATCCAAGCACCCAGTGTGGCGGCATGGTCGAGCAGGTTCTGCTTTTCCATGATGCTCAAAGTGGTCAGTGCGGCAGTGCAAGCCAGTGGGTTGCCACCGAATGTGGAGCCGTGGTTGCCCGGTTTGAAAGTGCCGGTCGCATTGCCTGCGGTCAGGCAGGCGCCGACCGGCACGCCCGAGCCCAAACCTTTGGCCAGGGTCATTACGTCAGGAGTGATGCCGGTGTGCTGATGTGCGAACCATTTTCCGGTGCGGCCGATGCCGCTCTGCACTTCGTCCAGCATCAACAGCCAGCCGTTGGTGTCGCATATCTTGCGCAGGCCTTGCAGGTACGTTGCATCCGGAGTGCGGATACCACCTTCACCTTGGATAGGTTCGACCAGAATGGCGACGACATCCGGATTGTTGGCGGCGACCTGCTCGACAGCGGTCAGGTCATCGTACGGTACGCGCACGAAACCTTTTACCAGCGGCTCGAAGCCGGCCTGCACCTTGCGGTTTCCGGTAGCTGAGAGTGTTGCCAGTGTCCGTCCGTGGAAGGATTTCTCCATCACGATGATGTTGGGGGTGTCGATGCCTTTGCTGTGACCGTACAAGCGCGCCAACTTAATGGCAGCTTCGTTCGCTTCGCAGCCAGAGTTGCACAGGAAAACTTCCTGCATGCCGGACAGTTCACAAAGCTTGTCGGCGATGCGTTCCTGCTCCGGGATCTGATAGACGTTGGAAACGTGGATCAGCTTGCCGATCTGTGTAGACAGCGCGGCAGTGAATTCGGGATGGGCGTGGCCCAATGTGTTGACGGCGATACCGGACAGCGCATCCAGATAGCGCTTGCCGTTGCTGTCGAAGAGCCATGCGCCTTCACCGTGTGTGAAAGCGACAGCTTGCCTTGCATAGGTATTCATCAAATGTGACATGACAAGTTTTCCGGTCTTGTTGCTTCTCTGATGCTGGAACTATAAACAAAAAAGGCCGACAGCGCTGTCGGCCTTGATTGTCGCAGAGAACTTCTGCGCGATTAGGCCATTGCCTTGATAGCAGCGGACAGGCGGCTCTTATGGCGAGAAGCCTTGTTCTTGTGAATGATCTTCTTGTCGGCGATAGAGTCGACCACGCTGGTGGAAGACTGGTACACGGCTTGAGCAGCAGCCTTGTCGCCAGTAGCGATCGCTTTGATCACTTTCTTGATCGCAGTGCGCATTTCAGAGCGCAGTGTAGTGTTGTGTGCGTGCTGTTTCTCAGCTTGGCGTGCGCGTTTTCTCGCTTGTGCAGTGTTGGCCATGTAATGACTCCTAGGGATTCGGCTTGCGTAAAAAGGCGCGCATTATAGGTACGGCCAAGCTCTTTGGCAAGAATTTGTTTTGCCTGTCACGAAGCCAGTGGAAACTTGGGCTGTGAGGGGCGGTGCTACAATGCGCGCCGGTTCGTACACAGGGAAGTCACTCAAATTGCTGGACAATATCAAACGTTCGCCTGATCTGGCCGAGTTCGTGATTCAGGGGGTAAGTAAAGACGGGGCCACGTTCCGCCCATCCAACTGGAATGAGCGCCTGAGCGACATGTTGTCGACAACGGGCAAGGATGGTCGAACTGTCTATTCCTCATACGTGCATCCTGCCACGATTCAGGGTGTTTCCTCTGTCGTAGTACGCTTTTCGCTGGAAACTGTCGATCCCAAAGGATTTGAACAGGTGCGCCAGTTTGTCGTTAGCAATCAGTTGCAGGTGCGGGCGGGACGCAATCGTGCCGATGCTGGGGCGACGGGCTTCTACCCGACGCTCAGTATGGAGCGCAGAGATTCAGAGAAGAATGGCTGGTAAGACATGAATCTGCTGAAGGCACTCGCTGCGGTCAGCAGTCTGACACTGGTCTCACGCATCCTGGCGTTTGTCCGTGATGTGCTGATTGCTCGGGTGTTTGGCGCTGGCGCCGCGACGGATGCATTCTTCGTTGCCTTCAAGCTCCCCAATCTGTTGCGCCGCCTGTTCGCGGAAGGGGCCTTCTCACAGGCCTTTGTCCCTATCTTCGGCGAATATAAAAGCCAGCGCGGGCAAGAAGAGACAAAGCTGCTGGTCGATCATGTGACCACCATGCTGGCGCTGATTTTATTCGTAGTGACACTTGTCGGCATCATCGCCGCGCCCATCCTTGTATATATAAGTGCACCGGGATTTGCCGAGGACGCAGCAAAGTTCGACCTCACCGTGCAGTTGCTGCGCATCACCTCTCCTTACATCTTCTTTATTTCGCTGGTCGCCGTGGCCGCGGGCATCCTTAATACCTATAACAAGTTCTGGGTGCCGGCGTTCGCCCCCATCTTGCTCAATGTTTGCTTCATCGGTGGTGCGCTTTGGGCGGCACCGTATTTCGACCCGCCTATCCTAGCGCTGGCTTGGGCTGTGTTCGTGGCGGGTATCGTGCAGTTGGGGTTTCAGATCCCGTTCCTGAAAAAGATCGGCATGATGCCGCGCTTCCGCTTCAATCTGAAAGATGCGGGTATGTGGCGCGTCATCAAGCAGATGGGGCCGGCGGTGTTCGGTGTCTCTATCGCGCAGATCAGCCTTATCCTGAATACCATCTTTGCCTCCTTCTTAGTGGCAGGCAGTGTGTCATGGCTGTACTACGCAGACCGCTTGATGGAATTCCCAACCGGTTTACTGGGCGTCGCATTGGGCACCATCCTGTTGCCGTCCCTTTCGCGTTGCCATGCTGATGGCGATACGGCGGAATATTCAAAATTATTGGACTGGGGATTGCGCCTGACTTTGCTGCTGGCGCTGCCCGCCGCGCTGGCGCTGGGCATGATTGCCACGCCACTGTTGGCAACCTTCTTCCAGCATGGCGCATTCACTGCGCACGACGTGTTGATGTCGCGCAACGCGCTGGTAGGCTACAGCGTGGGATTGCTAGGCCTGATTCTGGTGAAAATATTGGCTCCCGGCTTTTATGCCAAGCAAGACATCAAGACGCCGGTCAAGATCGGCATCGTGACCCTGTTGGCGACGCAGGCGATGAATGTATGGTTCGTGTTCGGTCTTGATCTGGCGCATGCCGGGCTTGCGCTGTCCATCGGCCTCGCTGCCTGTCTTAACTCTGCCATCCTGTTTTACTTCCTACGCAAGCGCGGCATCTACCAACCGGAGCCAGGCTGGCTCAAATTCATGCTCAAACTGTTGTTGGCAGTGGCTGCTTTGGCCGTGAGTCTGTGGTTTGGCATGGGTAGCGAAGCACGCTGGCTTGAAGCGCAGGGTTGGGCGCGCATCCTGCATCTGACTGCGTTGGTAGTGGGTGGCGCCGTTGTATATTTCGCCGTGCTGTTGGTGATGGGATTCCGCCCGCGCGACTTTCACAAGCGCGGTGCGAACTGATTGGAATACTAAGGAAAAGTAATGAGCGACTATTCATATAACGTGGAAGAAGACAGTTTCGAAGAGCTAGTCGTGGCGCGTTCGCATGAAATGCCGGTGTTGATGGATATCAGCGCGGAATGGTGCGCGCCGTGCAAAGTGCTGGCACCGCTGCTGCACAAGTTGGTGTTCGACTACGATGGAAAGTTCTATCTGGGCATCGTCGATGCTGACGAGAATATGCGCATCGCGGGCAAGCACAAGGTACGCGGCTTCCCGACCGTGGTTGCCTACAGCCACGGCGTTGAGATCGACCGCTTCCACAGTTCGCAGACCGAGGGCTTCTTGCGCAAGTTCATCGACAGCGTGATCGAGCGTCATCAAAGCGGCGCGGCCAGCGCCTAAGTGGATAGCTGAATCGAACACGATGGAACTCGGTGAACGATTCAATACCTATACGCATCTGTTGGGTGCGGTACTCGCCCTAGTGGGTGGTGTGGCGCTCATCGTGATGGGGGCACTCAGCGGTGATGTATGGAAGATCGTCAGCTTCTCCATCTATGGCCTCACGCTGCTGCTGTTGTATAGCTCTTCCGCGCTGTATCACAACGCCCGCAAGGGGAATTTCAAACTGGTTCTGCGCAAGCTCGACCACAATTCTATCTATCTTTTGATTGCGGGAAGCTACACGCCGTTCGCCTTGGTCAGCCTGCGCGGGCCGTGGGGTTGGTCCCTGTTCGGCGTGGTGTGGGGCCTAGCATTTCTGGGAATATTTCAGGAGTTGTGGCGAGCCGGCAAGTCACGCTGGGTGTCTATGGTGATCTACATCCTCATGGGCTGGGTCGCACTGGTAGCCATCCAGCCCTTGGTGGCTGCACTGTCGTGGGCTGGATTCTCCTGGCTATTGGCGGGTGGCATCGCCTATACCGTCGGCATCCTGTTCTACCTTTATGCGGAACGTTTCAAACACGGTCATGGCATCTGGCATCTGTTCGTGCTGGCCGGTAGTGCGCTGCACTATTGCGCGATTCTTCTTTACGTCGCCTGAGTTTATTTATCATTCAATAATCCCTGCATCGCCGCCACCGGTTTGACCTGCGGGAAGTAGACGCGGCTCAGCGGCGCCAGATTGGTCGACCACGGCGTGCCGTCTGCGCGTCCATTACGTTTCCAGTATTCCATCAAGGTTTCGTCATATGCATCGATTGCAGCGCTGTAGCCGCTGGCATCGTAGCGTTCATCGTGACGATAGCTGCTGATATCCATGCGCGGTTTCTGTTCGATGTCTTGGGCAATATGGCCGATGCTCAGGCCAACCAGCGGAAAGGTGAGTGGCGGCAGTTGCAACAGATCGATCATGCCTTGCGGGTTGCGACGGATGCCGCCGATGGGCACGATGCCCAAGCCCAGTGATTCGGCAGCAGTGATCATGGTGCCCAGTGCGATACCCGCATCCACGGCAGCGACGCCGAATCCTTCCATGCTTTCGTGTGCGACTTGTGTGGCGCCAGTCTTGCGCAGGCCGAGTTCGGTCTTATGGAAGTCGATCACGATGGCGATGAACACCGGTGCTTGTGCGACCCAAGCTTGACCGCCTGCCAGTTCGGCGACGCGCGCACGACGTTCTGCATCGCGCACCACCACCAGCGATATCTCCTGCGCATTCATCGAAGTCGGCGCACGGTGCGCGGCCTCGACGATGGCGTTCAGCATCTCGTCGCTGACGGGCTGGTCGGTGTAGCTGCGGATGCTGCGATGGCGTTGTTGAATTTTCAGAGTTTCGTTCATGTCTGATTCCTAGTTCTTCTGATGTAGGGCTTGTGCGATCACATCGCGCGTCAATTGCGGTGCGAACAGTTCGATGAAATGGTAACCAAAACCGCGCAGGTATTGATTCTTGCGGATGGCCACGCGCGTGGTGCTGGGATGGAACAGATGGCCGGCATCGATCATGCGCAGGTGGCGGTCGCGATCGGGAATGAAAGCCATCTGCGCCACGATGCCCACACCCAGCCCGAGTTCGACATAGGTCTTGATCACGTCGGCGTCGATGGCGGTGAGCGCGATGTTGGGTTCTATGCCCGCCTCGCTGAACGCTTGGTTGATCTTGTTACGGCCGGTGAAAGCGAAGTCGTAGGTGATGATGGGATATTGTGCCAGCTTCTTCAGCGTCAAACGCTTCTCATTCAGTAATGGGTGTTTTGGCGGCACAACCACGCAGTGATGCCATTCGTAGCAGGGTAGGGTGACCAGATCGTCATATAGCGCCAGACTTTCGGTAGCGATGCCGATGTCGACCTCGCCGCTCAATACCTGTTCGGCGATCTGTGTCGGGCTGCCCTGATGCAGGCCGAGCTTGACCTCGGGATAAGCCTTTGTGAATGCCTTCACCACCTGCGGCAGTGCATAGCGCGCCTGTGTGTGTGTGGTGGCGATAGTGAGCGCGCCGATATCCTGTCGTTTGAATTCCTGCCCCACCTGTTTCAGATTGTTCGTCTCGTGCAGCACGCGCTGTGCGATCTCCAGCACGGCCTTGCCCGGCTCGGTAATGGCGACGACACGCTTGCCGTTGCGCACGAAGATATCGATGCCGAGTTCTTCTTCCAGCAGCTTGATCTGTTTGCTTACGCCGGGTTGTGAGGTGTAGAGCGCGCTGGCTGCATCTGAGATGTTCAGATCACAGCGCACGATCTCGTTCAGATAGCGCAATTGCTGCAGGTTCATGGCCGAGTCTTATATGTTATTGGGTTATAAGATACTAACATAAAAGTATTTAGAGATATAAGGATGAAAACCTAGAATGCGCTCCATATTCAATGAACACGGTGTGGCGCAATGGACTGGTTGTACACAATCTCAGGGTTTCTGGTCGGGCTGATCGTCGGGGTAACCGGCGTCGGCGGCGGATCGCTGATGACGCCTTTGCTGGTGCTGTTCTTCGGCATCTCGCCTGCAAAAGCCGTGGGTACCGATCTGCTGTATGCAGCCATCACCAAATCACTGGGCGGTTGGGTGCATAGTCGCAACGGTACAGTGGATTGGAAGATCGTCGGTCTGCTCAGCCTAGGCAGTCTGCCAGCTGCGCTGCTCACCATCGCGTTGTTCAAATATCTTGGCTTGGATGAGCAGTCTCTGAAAGGTCTGGTGACTGGCGTATTGAGTGTTGCATTGATCTTGACTGCAGTTGCATTGCTGCTGAAAGAGCAGATCCAGAAACTGGCGCAACGCAAAGACGGCACGGTGTACGAATTGCATCACCGCTACTTACCCGCTGCCACCATCACGACCGGCGCTGTGGTCGGTGTGCTGGTGACTATCTCTTCTATCGGTGCCGGCGTGCTGGGCACGGTGGCGCTGCTGTTCCTCTATCCTCGTCTGACTACTGTGAAAGTGGTGGGCACCGACATCGCGCATGCCGTGCCGCTGACTGCTGTCGCAGGCATGGGCCATGTGGCGCTGGGGACCGTGGATTTTGTATTGCTGGGCAGCTTGTTGTTGGGTTCTTTGCCCGGCATCTACATCGGCAGCCACTTGGCTCCCAAAGTCCCGGAAAAGATATTGCGTCCGATCTTGGCGACGATGTTGCTGATCATCGGTACCCGACTGGTTTTGAATTGATTTGAGTGAAGGAAAAGAAATGAGCAAGAACACACCCAACAAACCCAAGCAAGTGAGCTGGTTCAACGCCTGCGGCGGACGTGTCGGCGTGGTGGTCGGCCAGAGTGGTGACCATGCTTATATCGGTCAGGCATTGCGCCATGACGAGGACGACGACGTTGCACATATCCTCGCATTCGGTGCGAAGTTCCCGCTGGAAGCCGCGTTGCAACTGCCGGTGTCCAAGCGCTATTCAGACGAGGCACAGTGATGTACCGCTACGACAAATTTGATCACCAGCTGACCGCCGAGCGCGTCGCCCAATACAGCGACCAGGTGCGTCGCCGTCTGTCAGGAGAATTGAAGGAAGATGATTTCCGCGTGCTGCGTTTGCAGAACGGCATCTACATGCAAGTGCACGGCTACATGATGCGCATCGCCATCCCCTATGGTTTGGCGAGCAGCGCACAAGTGCACCAACTGGCACACATTGCGCGCACCTATGACCGTGGTTACGGCCATCTCAGCACGCGCCAAAACATCCAGTTCAACTGGCTCAAGCTGGAAGACACACCGAAGATCCTAGCCGAGTTGGCCGAGGTCGAGATGCATGCCAATCAGACCTCTGGCAGTTGCATACGCAGCATCACCTCCGACGAACTGGCCGGTGTTGCACGCGACGAGCTCGTCGATCCGCGTCCCTATGCAGAGTTGCTGCGTCAGTGGAGCACCTTCCATCCAGAGTTCGCTTTCTTGCCGCGAAAGTTCAAGGTGTCGGTCAGCGGTGCGAGTGAGGATCGTGCAGCGATCGAGATCAACGATGTCGGCGTGCAAGTGGTGAAGAACGCACAGGGCGAGTTGGGTTTTTGCATCCTCGTCGGCGGCGGTCTCGGCCGCACGCCCATCATCGGTCAGGAGTTGAATGCCTTCCTGCCATGGCAGCACCTGCTGACCTATATGGAAGCCATCGTGCGTGTGTATAACGAATTCGGCCGTCGCGACAATCTGTACAAGGCGCGCATCAAGATCTTGGTGCAGACCATCGGCATCGGCGAGTTCCGCCGTCAGGTGGAAACGGAATGGCAGTTGCATAAGGACGGTCCTTCGACATTGACCGCAGCTGAGGTGGCGCGCGTGGAGGCTGCATTCAGCGCACCTGCCTATGAAACATTGCCGCAGATCGATGCTTCCTTCGAGGCGGCGCAGCGTGACGACAAGGCATTCGCCAATTGGGTGCAGCGCAATGTCACGGCGCACAAAGTGGATGGTTACGCCGCCGTGTGGTTGTCACTCAAGCACCCTGGTTATGCGCCGGGCGACATCAGCGCCGACCAACTCGACGTGGTTGCGGCACTGGCTGACCACTACAGCTTCGGCGAACTGCGTTTCTCACACTTGCAGAATCTGGTGCTGGCCGATGTGAAACAGTCCGAGCTGTATGCGTTGTGGCAGGAAGCGAAAGCGGCGGGTCTGGCGACGCCGAACATCGGTCTGCTGACCGACATCGTCTGCTGCCCCGGCGCGGATTTCTGCACCTTGGCCAACGCACGTTCCATCTCGCTGTCCCGAGCCATCACTGAACGCTTCGAGGATTACGACTATCTGCACGACATCGGCGACATCGACCTGAACATCTCTGGTTGCGTGAATGCTTGCGGTCACCACCATGTGGCGCACATCGGCATCCTCGGCGTGGATAAGTCGGGCGAGGAGTGGTACCAGGTGACGATAGGCGGTAACAAGGGCACGCCCGCTGTCATCGGCAAGATCATCGGTCGCTCGTTCTCGTTCGCGCAGATCCCAGAAGTGATCTCGCGCTTGCTGCAGGTGTATGTGAGTGAGCGTGATGAAGGTGAGCGCTTCATCGACACATTGCGTCGCATCGGTCATGAGCCGTTCAAGACATTCGTCTATGCCGAGCAGGTGGCGGAAGAAGCGAAACTGTTGTTGCCGGACTACGAAGCATTGCAGTCAGCTGTGCCATACGAACTGCCGTATTTTTCGCCGAGGTTCTAAATGAAGATCATCAAAGACAAACAAGTAGTGAACGACGCATGGCAAGTGTTGCGTCTGCACGAAGGTGATGCAGCCGACAGTATCGTGGTGCCGCAAGGTGAATTCATCGTGCCGTTGCCGGTGTGGAACTGCCAGTTCGAAGCTTTGCGTGAACGCAAAGAGTTAGGACTGTGGCTGGGCGGTTTCGAGCGTGCCGAGGACATCCCCGATGACGTGCATCGTTTCCCGATCATCGCCGTGGATTTCCACAAGTACACCGATGGTCGCGGTTACACACTAGCCTTCCGCCTACGCAAACAATATGGCTATCGCGGCGAACTGCGCGCCATGGGTGACGTGTTGCAGGATCAGTTGTTCGCATTGAATCGCGTGGGCTTTGACAGTTTTGCCATGCGCGCGGATCAAGACTTACAGCGAGGTGTATCCGGTTTCGATACGTTCTCTGTGAAATATCAAGCGTCGGTGGATGTCGATTCACCGTTGTCCAATCGCGTAGCAAGAGGAGTCGCATGATGAGTGATCTACAACAAAAGATAGACGCCACCGTGGCCGTGCTGAAGCAGGCCGCCAGTGAATTCAAGTCGGTCGTGTTCGCCAACAGTCTTGGCGCGGAAGATATGGTTCTGACTGATCTGATCGCCAAACATCAGCCAGATATCGCGATGTTCAGCTTGGATACCGGACGTCTGCCGAAAGAGACCTACGACCTGATCCAAGAAGTGCGCCAGCGTTACGACGTGCCGCTCACTGTCTATTTCCCGAACAGCGAACTGGTCGAAGCATATGTGTCGCAGCATGGCATCAACGGTTTCTACGACAGCGTCGAGAATCGCAAAGGTTGCTGCTTCGCACGCAAGGTCGAACCGCTGCGTCGTGCGTTGAAAGACAAGGGCGCGTGGATCACCGGCATGCGTCGTGACCAAGCCGTGACACGCGGCACGCTGGAAGTCTCTTCCTTCGATGCCGATAACGGCTTGCAGAAGTTCAACCCGCTGCTGGAGTGGAGCAACAAGGACGTGTGGGCTTACATCCGTCAGAACGATGTGCCTTACAACAAGCTGCACGACCAGTTCTACCCCAGTCTTGGTTGCGCACCGTGCACACGTTCCGTCACCCCCGGTGAAGACATTCGCGCCGGACGTTGGTGGTGGGAGAACCCGGAGAACAAAGAGTGTGGCTTACACGTAAGTCATGGTTCTGCAGTGGCGCATGGCAGCGGTGTGCAGGCAGTGAGCAGCACTTCATTGCAAGAGAGCCGTGAACGCATCATCGAGATCGCGGCCCGTTCTAGCGTGCAGCAGATCGAAACAGCTTGATCACGAATAGAGAAACATTATGAAACTGGTAGAGAAAAATATGACGAAACACACCTTCTCGCATCTGGATGCACTGGAGAGCGAATCGATCCATATCATGCGCGAGGTCGCAGCGGAATGTAAGAATCCAGCACTACTGTTCTCCGGCGGCAAGGACTCCATCGTGATGTTGCGTCTGGCAGAGAAGGCGTTCCGTCCGGCCAAGTTCCCGTTCCCGTTGGTGCACATCGATACCGATCACAACTTCCCCGAAGTGATCGCCACGCGCGACAAGCTGGCGGCTGATCTGGGTGAGCGTCTCATCGTGCGTTCGTTGGAAGACTCCATCAAGCGCGGCAGCATCGTGATCAAGGACGAGAGCAAACCACGCAATCCTTACCAGTCGGTGACGCTGCTGGAGACCATCGAAGAGTTCGGTTTCGATGCCTGCCTGGGCGGAGCACGTCGCGATGAAGAAAAAGCGCGCGCCAAAGAACGCATCTTTTCCTTCCGCGACGAGTTCGGTCAGTGGGACCCAAAGAACCAACGCCCGGAGTTATGGGACACCTACAACACCCGCGTGAATGCAGGCGAGAACATCCGCGTGTTCCCGATCAGCAACTGGACCGAGACGGACATCTGGGAATACATCGGGCGCGAGAACTTGCACATCCCGAACATCTACTTCGCACATGAGCGCGAAGTGATCCGTCGCGGTGACAACGTGATCCCGGTTTCGCACCTGGTGCAGCCCAAGCCGGGCGAGAAAGTGGAAGTCGCCACCGTGCGCTTCCGTACCGTGGGTGACATGACTTGTACTGCACCGGTGGAATCCACCGCGAGTACGGTGGAGGAGATCATCGCCGAGACTGCCACTACGCGCATCACCGAGCGCGGTGCGACACGCATGGACGACCAGACCTCTGAGGCGTCGATGGAACTGAGAAAAAAAGAAGGCTATTTCTGATTCGTCATTGGTGAAACTACTAGCCAATCCACTAAGCCAGCAAGCTGGCAAGTGGCTGGTTATCCGGCGCAGGCCGGAATCCAGTCAGAAAAGAAATTCCCGCAACGCGGGCCAAAGCCTAAAGGCATATTGAATACAACCGCTGGATTCCGGCCTGCGCCGGAACGACGAGACGGAAAAATTTGAGGGTTAAATCATGAGCAACGAAACACAACTACTACGCTTCATCACCGCCGGTTCGGTGGATGACGGCAAGAGCACGCTGATCGGTCGCCTGCTGCACGATTCGAAGTCCATCTTCGAAGATCAGTATTCGGCTATCTCCAAGACCAGTGAGAAGCGCGGCATGGCGGCAGTCGATCTGTCGTTGTTGACCGACGGTCTGCAAGCCGAGCGCGAGCAGGGCATCACCATCGACGTGGCCTATCGTTATTTCGCCACGCCCAAGCGCAAGTTCATCATCGGCGACACACCGGGACATGAGCAGTACACGCGCAACATGGTGACGGCTGCTTCGACGGCGAACCTCGCCATCATCCTGGTCGACGCGCGCAAAGGCGTATTGACGCAGAGCAAGCGCCACTCTTATCTGGCCAGCTTGTTGAACGTGCCACACGTGGTGTTGGCCGTGAACAAGATGGATATGGTCGAATACTCGCAAGCGCGTTTCGACGAGATCGTGGCCGAGTACAAAGCGTTCGCAGCACAACTAGACCTGCACGATGTGCATTGCATCCCGCTGTCCGCTTTGAATGGCGACATGGTGGTGGATCGCGGTGAGAATCTGGATTGGTATAAAGGCCCAGCTTTGCTGGATCTGTTGGAGAAAGTCGAGATCGATCACGACGTGAATACCAACGATTTTCGTTTTCCGGTGCAGTGGGTATGCCGTCCGCAGACTAACGAGCATCACGATTTCCGTGGTTTCGCGGGTCGCATCGAAGGCGGCGAGATCTCGGTGGGCGATGAGATCACCATCTTGCCATCCGGCCGCACCACGACAGTGAAAGAGATCGTCACCTATGACGGCAATCTTGCCACTGCTTTTGCGCCCCAGTCGGTGACGTTGACGCTTAGCGATGAGATCGACATCTCGCGTGGCGACATGTTCGTCAAGAGCAGCGCGCATGCACCCAAGGTGGAGAAAGAATTCGAAGCCACGCTGTGCTGGTTGTCTGAAGCGCCGCTGGACAAGAGCCGCAAGTATCTGGTCAAGCACACCACACGCAGTGCCAAGTGTCTGTTCTCGCGCCTCGACTACCGCGTCGATGTGAATACGCTGGAGCAGCACGCTGTCGAGAAGCTGAACATGAACGACATCGCGCGCGTGGCGATCAAGGTGCAGTCGCCGCTGGTGTTCGACAGCTATGACATCGACCGCGCAACCGGCAGCTTCATTGTCATCGACGAGGCGAGCAACAACACTGTCGCTGCTGGCATGATTGCATAACAAGCACTCTGCAGCTGTAGCCAATTGAGGCCTGATTCGAGCTATCGAATCAGGCCTCAATCATATTTGCAGGCAGCCCAACTCTACCCATGCCTGTGGTATCTTTGCCAACATTCGAAACGGATGCCATATCTCTAATCCATGAGCCTGCTGTCACTGATCGCCGCCCTGCTGCTGGAACAGCTACATCCGCTGTCATCGCGCAAGTATCTGCTCACTTGGTTGGGTGACTACGCGCAGTATTTCCGTAACCGTTTCGATGCGGGTGAACACTCACATGGCCGCATCGCCTGGTTGTTGGCCGTCCTGCTTCCGTTCGTAATGATCTGGGCGGTGTACAGCATCCTGTTCGCCAAGCACCCGGTGTTCGCTTGGGCCTTTAGTGTGTTGGTGCTCTACCTCACCATGGGTTTCCGCCAGTTCAGCCATTACTTCACCGACATCAATCTCGCACTGCAAGATAACGACTTGAATCAGGCGCGTAGCCTGTTGAGTGAATGGACAGGAAAATCCTGTCACGATCTCAATCCGCAGGAAGTCGCGCGACTCACCATCGAACAGGCATTGCTGGCTTCACATCGTCATGTGTTTGGCGTGATTGTCTGGTTCGTTATCTTCATGATCTTGGGTATGGGGCCAGTCGGTGCCATGCTTTATCGAGTGACGACATTCATCAGTGCACGTTGGAAAGGTCAGGGGGAAGAGAACGACTTCGGCCTCTTCTCGCAGAAGATGTGCCGCGTACTCGAATGGCTACCGTTACGACTCACCGCCAGTAGTTTTGCCATCGTCGGCAACTTCGAAGACACTATCTATAGCTGGCGTACACAAGCTGCTGAATGGCCCGAGCCGGACGAAGGCATCGTGCTGGCCAGCGGTGCCGGAGCACTCGGTATCAAACTCGGCCAGACCATGATTCTGGACGATCAACCTGTCTACCGCCCTGATCTGGGTAGTGGTGAAGACGTAGACACCGAACACATGCAAAGCGCCATTGGACTGGTGTGGCGCACGCTGGTGTTCTGGCTACTGTTGCTGCTGTTGATGACAGGTGTGCATCTGCTGGGGTAGGCCGCGAGTTCGGCTGCTAACGACCAGTAAGTGCTCCTTTAGTTGCGACTGAGACGACTACTTCTCGGCCATTGCAGTCATGCAGGTTGTTTCTCTTTATGTCCGTTGACTTGCGAAAGCAGACACTGAAGATTGGGTAGAAAGTGTCTAGTGTTTCGGGGTCGATTCATTGGAAGGTTGTAATGAAAAAGATTGCTCCTCGGCTCAAGTGGTTATCGAGAACTAATGTAGAACGCTGTCAGTCCGGTCTAAACCCTGGTGGGATTTCAATGTGGTCAGGTGAATTTTTGGCAATCCCCAACAAGTAAAGAATCAATTCTTGTGATTCAGATTGGAGTTGATTAAATGCTTCGTCAGTGTTGAGTGCTTGTTCAACCATTTCCATACGTTGAGATTTTGACGTTCCAGACCAATAACTATTGCTCTGCATCGCCCCTCTTATATTATTGTATTTATCGGATTTTATGCTTTTGTACTTTGTAAGTATGTTGCACTCCTTACTCTTTAGAAAATCTGAAGTTTCTCGGTAAATATCAGGCCTTTTTTCAACTTGCATCCATTCAAACTGTTCCGCACAGTTGTGTGATTTTATGGGAAGTGAAGTATGCTCCTCCGCTTGGGAACGGCTGGCTGCATTCCCTGCATCTTGAGATTGGATGCTGCGCGCTGTATTTGGCACAACGAGATTGTTGTTCTTACTTTCACCTTTGAAATAGATATAACCCACGGCACAAGCAATCAATACTCCAAAAACAATCCCAGTGCGCTTTAGGTTTTTTCTTGCCTGAATAGACTCACTCGGTTCTGGCTGATTATCTATTTCAAGTTGTTCTTCTGACGATTTAAGAGCTAAAAGCCGTTCCACTCTTCGAGCAATATATTTTGCTTTAGTAGCAGCTTCGTCACCATTACTCTCTGCGTAAGCCCTGGCCCAAACTGCCAGCTCACGAGAATCCGAATCTAGTTCTCTGGCAGCCTGCTCATAAGCCCAGTCATCCTTTTTGCCATTATTGGCTGTTCTCGTCTTTAATATTCCTCGGTTACGTCTTGTAGTTTTCCGCTTAATCCCGAGCAGCCAGTAGCAAGCAAGAGAGGCCAGAATTGGCGGTATGCTTGCACCCATCATGTACGCAACAGGATGAGCTATATAATGTGTCGAATTATTGTTAATCGCACTAAATGCTGCCAGTCCAGTAAGTAAGACAAAGCAGAAGGCGGAAATAACTATTCGCTGCTTATTAGAAAGGTTCATAACGCTCCTCCTGGTAGCATTTTTATGCGGTTAAGTGATTTCGCGGACCAAAGAAAGGATGCCGAAATAATAATACGATTTTCATAACCGCCCTCTTTCTAGAATCTTAGTATGGGACAACTATTTTCTGTGACGATATACATAATCTGAGTGACAAATTTGGACACTCATTTGTTAATCGTAACTATCTCCAACTTATTGTTTCGATTCTTGGTGTTGCATCGGTTCGCACCTTAACAAACACGGCAAACTTGTAGCCAAGCTGTTCCTTAAATGCATCCAATTTTCGCAGATCGAATTTGTCCAGTTCTTGACTTGTGGTTTTCTTCATTTCAATCACAAGTAGGTTCTCATCCGTGCCGCGCTTATGAACTATTACATCCGGAAACACAGTTCTAGCTTGTATGTCGTCATTTGAAATATCCCTTCGAGGTATCGCTAACCGCTTTGGATCATCATGGTTCCTGTTGTACTCGCAGTCTACATCCCATCCCAAAAAGTAAGGCTCAAGATATCCAGCCAGCCGATGCGAGATGGTTCTTTCATTAACATCGGCTTTCAAGATAAATGCGTCCTTTTCAAGAAGGCTGCCCAAAGCTTCGTTAAGTGCTTGCTCTATGTGTTTTTTCATTGAACTGAATCGCCCCCGAAACGCTAGACATTTTCTGCCCGATCTTAAGTGTCTGCTATTTGCCAGTCAACGGACATATAGAGAAACAACCTCCATGTCTGCAATGGCCGAGAAGCAGCCAGTTGAGACTTATATCTGTTGATATAACCAGGATCAACTGCAACCACTTTCCAATCAGCGTCCCACAATCTGCTGAAACAGTTCCAGCCTTCTTCTGTTGATGATTCCTTCGTCCGTTGCTTTGCGTATCGCGCAGTCAGGCTCGTGCGAGTGGCTGCAATTGGCGAAGCGGCATTCTCCGAGGTAGGGCAGGAACTCTGGGAAGTTGCGTTCCAGTGTGGCGAAGTCGAGATGGTGCAGGCCGAACAGTTGCACGCCGGGGCAGTCGATGAGGTCGCTGGTGGCGTTGAGGTGATATAGCTTGGCGTAGGTGGTGGTGTGTTTGCCGGAATCGAGCACGGTGGAAATCTCGCGCGTGGCAGCTTGTGCTTCGGGGATGAGTGCGTTGATGAGTGTCGATTTGCCCATACCCGATTGGCCGACCAGTACGCTAAGGTGGCCATCTAGATAAGGCATCAGCGGTTCCACGTTCTGCTTGGCGGAAAGCTCCATGACGCGATAACCGATCTTTTCATACGGCGCGAGCTGTGCGCGTGCGGCAGCGACTTGCGGTAGGTCACTTTTGTTTAGCACGATGACCATTTCCAGATGCTGTTCATGTCCGGCGAGTAGGCAGCGCGCCAGCAGTTCGTCGTTGAATGAAGGTTCGCTGGCGACGACGATGATGAGTTGCGTGACGTTGGCGGCGATGAGTTTTTGTTTGTACGCGTCGGAGCGGTAGAGCAGGCTGCGGCGTGGTGAGATGCATTCGACCACACCTTGATCGGTGCCGGTCATCTTGAATTCAATCATGTCGCCGCAGGCGATGTCACTCTTCTTGCCGCGCGGTACGCATTCGATGATCTCGCCGTCAGGCGTCTCAGCCAGATAGTGTCTGCCGTGGGCGGCGATGATGCGTCCGTGCAATGTTTCGCTCAAGATAGGTACAGTGCGTCGACTTTCGCGGCACAGATGAAATCATTTGCGGACAGTCCGCCGACCGAGTGCGTGGAATATTCCATCACACATTGGTTGTAGCCGACTTGCATGTCTGGATGGTGGTCTTCGCGATGCGTCATCCAAGCCACGGCGTTGACGAAGGCCATGGTCTGGTAATAGTTCTTGAATTCGAATGTCTTGCTGATGCGCTGGTCGCCAAGCGTCCAGCCATCCAGCTGTTTGAGCAGTTCACCTGCCTCGTTCGCACTCAGTGCGGGCTCTCCGTCTTTGCAGGGGTGGCAATGTTTGTCGATCAAGTCAGCGTGGCTTGCCATGATGTTGCTCACTTAAAGTGGTAATAGCTCTGGTTGAGCCAGGCGGCCAAGTCTTGCTTTTCTTGTGAGCTGAGTTGTTTGCCAATGGCGCCGGAGCAACGTTCCATCTGCACGATGAGATTATCCGCCGAACGTACGGTGCGGTCGGCGCGTGTGAAGATCGCGCTGCCGTCGCCACCGACGCGCGCTTCATGGCAGCTGCTGCATTCGTACTTTGTGAATAGCTTGTTGCCACGGTTTGCATTGCCATCGGCAAAGGGGGTCGCTTGCGCGCTCAGAGAGATGAACATGAGTAGGAACAGAGTCTTTTTCATTTGTTTCCTCCTATTCGTTGCAGGTGGGCGATGCGCATCGGCGCGGGTGGATGTGATTCGTAGAACGTAGCGTACACCGGGTCTGGTGTTAGCGTCTTGGCGTTATCTTGATACAGCTTGACCAGTGCGCTCACAAGGTCTTTGGCGTCGGTCTGCGCGGCGGCGTAAGTATCCGCTTCGTATTCATGCTTGCGCGACCAAGCAGATGTGAGAGGGTGCAGGATGAAGGTGAACACCGGCATGGCCATGAAGAACAGCAGCAGTGCGGTAGCGGTTGATTGCGTGCTGACGCCCAGTCCGGCGTAGAACCATTCGGTCTGCATGAGCTGGGCCAGTCCCCACAGGAAGGCGAGGCTGATAGCAAAAGTGGCGACGATGCGTTGCAACACATGGCGGCGCTTGAAGTGGCCGAGTTCGTGCGCTAGCACTGCGTCCATCTCCTCCGGTGTGAGGCGTTGCAGCAAGGTGTCGAAGAACACGATGCGCTTGGTCTTGCCGAAGCCGGTGAAGTAAGCGTTACCGTGCGTGCTGCGTTTGCTGCCGTCCATCACGAACAGGCCGCTAGCAGAGAATCCGCATTTTTGTAGCAATGCTTGAATACGTTCCTGCGTCGCTTCGTCTTGCAGGGGTTCGAATTTATTGAACAGCGGTGCGATGAAACTGGGATAGATGAACAGCAACAACAGATTGAAGGTGACCCACACCCCCCAAACATAGAGCCACCACCATTCGCCCATACCATCCATCAGCCATAACACGGCAAATAATAGGGGTAAGCCGAGCGCCGCACCGAGTAACAGGCTGCGCAGGGCATCTGTCAGGTAGAGCTTGATTGTCGTCTTGTTGAAGCCGTAACGTGCCTCGATGTTGAAGGTGCGGTATAGGTCAAGCGGTGTCTCCAGCAGCGATTGCAACATCAGCACCACAACGATGAGCAGTGCGCCTTGCAGGAGCTGGCTGTCGAACAGCGGCGCGATCAGGTCGTGCAAAGTTTGGATGCCACCACCTACCGTGAAGGCCAGTAGCAGTGCGGCATCGAACAGGATGCCGAGCAGGCCGAAGCGCACCAGTGTGCGGGTGTAATCGGCGGCTTTGTGATGGGCGGCGATGCCGATCTGTTCGCGGAAGACGAGCGGCACTTCCGCGCGATGCGAGGCGACATGGTCGAGCTGGCGCCATGCCAGCCATGCTTTGACCACGACATTGGTCAACAGCAGGGAAACGAAGATGGCGGAGAATTGACTGGGGAGCATAGATAGGAAGGCCGGGCTGTGCGACAATCGCCGCAATTTCAATAACAAAACTGCGGTGGATTATGGCACAAAACCAGAATAACCTCGTCTGGCTGGATATGGAAATGACCGGCCTTTTGCCCGACTCGGACCGTATCATCGAGATCGCTATGGTGGTCACCGACGGCGATCTGAATACAGTCGCTGAAGCACCGGTATTGGTGGTGCACCAGTCGGATCTGGTGATGGACGGTATGGACAATTGGAATAAGTCCACGCACGGCAAATCCGGCTTGATCGACAGAGTCAAGGCATCGACGCTGGATGAAGCCACAGTGGAGGCGCAGATGCTGGCATTCCTGCAGGAGCATGTGCCTGCGCGTACTTCCCCGATGTGTGGTAATTCCATCTGTCAGGATCGACGATTCATGGCGCGCTGGATGCCGCAGCTGGAAGACTATTTCCATTACCGTAATCTAGATGTGAGCACGCTGAAGGAACTGGCACGACGCTGGAAGCCGGACGTGGCCAGTGGCCTCAAGAAGCATGGCAAACATGAGGCCTTGGCGGACATCTATGAATCGATCGAAGAGATGAAGTACTACCGTGAGCATTTCATAAAATTATAAGTAAAGTGCATCACAAGGGGGATTCATGCAGTCTGTGAGAAAGTTGTGGCATGCAATCGGCGTGCAGGAAAAACTGCATATCCTGATTCAAGGCGCATTGCTGATACTTTTCTTCGTCTTGATGGAATGGGTGGTCGATCATTTTGAGATGCAGATCGATCGGTCGGCAGAGTTGCGTGCGGAAGAGGCTGCGGACGGTCTGATTAACGGCATGAACATGCTGATGCTGACCGGTCAGATCTCCGAGCCTGAGAACCGTCGGCTGTTCATCGAGAAGATGTCGAAGTCACAGGGCATCGTCGAAGTGCGCATGATCCGTGGTGAGGCGGTCAAGGAGCAATATGGTCCCGGTCTGCCGGAAGAGCAGCCACGTGACGACATTGATCGGCAAGTCCTTGCAACGGGCACGCATGTCTTCCAGCACATTACCGCGGCAGATGGTCGTCCTTTGTTGCGCGTGGTGATGCCCTTCATCGCTACTGAGAATTTCCGTGGTACCAATTGTCTGAGTTGCCACCACACCGAGCTCGGCGGTGTGAACGGCGCCGCTAGCGTGACCATCGATCTGTCCGTTGGGCAGCGTCAGTTGGAAGAGATCAAGAATCGACTGTGGATCGGTCACCTTGTTGTGCAATTGCTGTTGCTGGTGCTGATCACCCTGTTCGTGCGCCACGTGATCGTGCGTAACATCACTAGGCCGGTCAAGAAGCTACAACATGCTATGGCAGAGATTGAGCAAGACATGGATCTTTCGCGGCGTGCAGTGGTGGATGCGGACAATCCAGACATCGGCGATATGGCGCAGCGCTTCAATCTCTTGGTTGAAAAGCTGGAAGTGGCGACGGAACGTTTGCAGTTATTCGCCAAGATGTTCGAGAACAGCGGCGAGGCGATACTGATCACTGATGAGAAACGCAATATTCTGACGGTCAATCCAGCATTTGAGCAGATCACCCAATATTCGCAGGCAGAAGTGATTGGAAAGAATCCCAAGATACTCAGTTCCGGTAAGCAGACACATGAGTTCTATGCGCTAATGTGGGGGACGTTAGAAATAACCGGTAAGTGGACGGGAGAGATATGGAACCGGCGCAAAAACGGTGAGATATACGCAGAATGGCTATCCATCGCGGCGGTGAAGAATGGCAAAGGTGAAGTCATCAACTACATCTCGTCATTCACCGATATCACCAAACGCAAAGAAGCCGAGAAACGTATCGAATTCCTCGCACACTACGACTCTCTGACCAAGTTGCCTAACCGGGCATTGTTCAGCGATCGCCTGTGTCGTGCTTTGCTGCTAGCGGATCGCAATAAATACACGGTCGGACTGATGTTCCTTGATCTGGACAAGTTCAAAGAGATCAACGATACGCTCGGCCATCTGGCGGGTGACCAGTTGCTGCAGTCGGTTGCGGAACGTTTGCGTGAGAGTGTGCGGGCCACGGACACCATTTGCCGTCAGGGTGGGGATGAATTCCTCATTCTGATCGAGGCAGTCGATTCAAGTGAGGAAGTCGAGCGCATCGCCACAAAGATCATGGACGCGATGTCACGTCCCCATTTGCTGGGTGATACGTCTCGTACCGTCAGTTTCAGTATTGGTGCCGCCATGTATCCGGATGATGCGGACGGCGATGAAGCGCTGATCAAGTGTGCCGATCGTGCGATGTATCAGGCAAAGGAAAGTGGCCGCAATAACTTCAAGCTGTATCAGCGCGACGCATCTTGACGCATCTGCTGGTCGACATCTCCGCCCATGGTTATGGACACATCGCCCAGACAGCGCCGGTATTGAATCTGCTGGCGCAGCGACAGCCAGAACTGCGCATCACTGTCCGCTCGCATGCGTCGACTGAATACCTCAAACAGCGCATTCTTTATCCGTTCGAGCATGTGCATGTCGCCCTGGATTTTGGTATGACCATGTTCGATGCGGTCAGCGTAGATGTGCAGCGCAGTCTGGCTGCGTATGCTGACTATCATGCTCATTGGGAGCAAAAGGTGGATGTGGCAGCAGAAGCGCTTCGTGCATTAAAGCCCGATCTGTTGCTGGCAAATGTACCTTATCTTTCATTGGCGGCTGCCAAAGTGGCTGGAATCCCGTCTGTGGCGATGTGTTGCTTAAATTGGGCCGACATCTATCGTCACTATGCGCCGGAAGATGTCGGAGCGGCTGCTATCCATGCCCAGATGCTGGATGCTTACCACAGTGCTGAAATATTCTTCAAGTTCAGACCGGCTATGCCGATGAATGAGCTGCGCAATGGGCGAGATATTTCTTGCGTGGCGCAGACCGGGATACCCTGTCGCCAGCAGGTGCGAGAATGCATCGGAGCCGCAGATGACGAGAAGCTGGTGTTGGTGGCAATGGGAGGTATCGAATACCGATTGCCGATGGAAAACTGGCCGACCACCCCGGGTGTGCGCTGGCTGGTACCGGAAGCCTGGGATATCGAACGTGACGATGTGACGGCATTCGAGTCGCTGGGCATGGATTTTCGGGATGTGCTGGCCTCCTGTGACGCAGTGCTGACCAAGCCGGGGTATGGAATCTTCGCCGAGGCTGCTTGTGCTGGCATACCGGTCATGTATATCTCACGCGGAGATTGGCCTGAAGCACCTTATCTGGTGGATTGGCTGCAAAGGCATGGTGTTGCTATAGAAGTCCATGCGGAGCTTTTGCAAGATGGTGAGATAGGCCGCACACTTGAGATGCTATGGCGAAAATCCCAGCCGATACCGCCTAATAATACAGGTGCGCTAGAGGTCGTCGAGACTCTGTGTAAAATGCTGCCCTGAGACATTTGTCTTAACACTTAATCCATATTGAATCTGTAGTCATGACGCATCGTGAAATAAATCAGCAGTTCGCCATCCACAATCATGTGGAGATCGTGCATATTCTGAATGAACTGGCCAAGCATCGTGTACTGGTCAACTTGGAAACCCATGAGGGTATTGCGCTGGTGACAGCCGTGTTGTATGTCAGTGGTGACCGTAAGTTCGTGTGTATCGATGTCAGTTCGGATGAGGAAACCAATCAGAAGATCGTTGACAGCAAGATGGTTTCCTTCGTTACGCAGTCCGAGATCAAAGTGCGCTGGCACTCCACCCATCTGCAATTAGTCACTGCCAAGGACGGCTTGGCATTTTCATTGCATGTCCCGTCAGTGATCGAACGTGTGCAGCGTCGCGAATATTTTCGTTTGTACACGCCTCAAGGCAGTAATGCGCTGATATGTAAGATACCAGTGGCGGAGGAAAAGATTCTGGAAGTGGTGTTGGTCGATATGAGTGCGGGGGGGATGGGGATCACCTATCACGGTGTAGCGAATGATGTGTTCGTACAAGGGGCTATTCTTGAAGGGGCCAGCATTGACTTCCCAGAGATCGGGCGCATGCCAATGAATCTGCGGGTATGTGGTATTTGGAAATCCACCACGACCAAGGGGGGGGAGCAGATCCATCGCGTTGGATTGGAGTTTGTCGGTCTAAGTCGCGGGGTCGCCAACGTGATCCAGCGCTATATGATCCAATTAGAAGCCGAAAGAATCACGCCGACCTGAGTCGTTTATCTGGACGCGCCCTTTTCTTTGGACAGAGTCCGCGAGCGTTCCAGTTCTGCAGCATCCGGGGTTTTCAGCCAGCCTTGCAGATTGTCCATCACCAGATTCGTTAGCGCATGCATCCAGTCGTCGCGCGTGTTGAGGCAGGGGATGTAGTGATATTCGCCGCCACCCGCATGTTGGAACTCTTCCTTGCCTTCCATGGCGATTTCTTCAAGCGTCTCCAGGCAATCTGCCACAAACCCTGGGCACACTACATCCACTCGTTTGAGCTTTTCTGCTCCCCATTGTTTGAGGGTGGCGCTGGTGTAGGGTTGTATCCATTCGGCCTTACCGAAGCGTGACTGGAAAGTCACGGCGTACTGTTCTGGCTTTAGTCCCAGTTCCTCGGCCAGCAGGCGCCCGGTCTTCAGGCATTCGCAGTGGTAAGGGTCACCTTTTTCCAGTGTGTATTTTGGCAGGCCGTGAAAGCTCATCAATAACTTCTCTGGGCGTCCGTTCTTCATCCAGTGTTCGTTGACGTTGGCAGCGAGTGATTTGATGTAACCAGCATCATCATGGAAATGCTTGATGGTGCGGATGGCGGGCGTGTTGCGCATCTGTTGCAATTCACGGAACACGATGTCGGTCGCGGTCGCGGTAGTGCTGGCCGCGTATTGCGGATACAGGGGCACGATCAGGATGCGCTGGCAGTTCTGTTCTTTCAGCTTACGCAGGGCGGACGGGATAGAAGGCTTGCCGTAACGCATGGCGTACTCGACCGCGAACGGTGCTTGTGTCTTCTGGCTCAGATAGCCTTGCAACAACACCGCCTGCTTCTCGGTGTACACGCGCAGCGGCGAGCCTTCTTCGAGCCAGACCGAAGCGTACTTGGCTGCGGACTTTTTGGGGCGCACATTGAGGATGATGCCGTTCAGGATCAGCCACCAGATCAAACGTGGAATCTCCACCACGCGCGGATCGCCGAGGAATTCTTTCAGGTAAGGGCGCACAGCCTGCGCGGTCGGTGCATCGGGGGTGCCGAGGTTTATCAGCAGGATGCCGGTCTTTTCGGGTGTGCCGTGGGTGAAGCTGGGTTCAGTTTGATAACTCATTTTGATTTAATGTTGTGAGAGTGCGTTGCTCAGTAGTCTGGCGGTGATGTCCACAATCGGCACTACGCGTTCGTAATCCATGCGCTTCGGGCCGACAACGGCCAAGGTGCCGATGATTTGGCCATCTTCGGTATACGGGGCGCTAACGATGCTGCATTCATTCAGTCCCGCCAATCCAGACTCGTTGCCGACAAAAATATGCACGCCCTGGGCGTGACGCCCCGCATCCAGTAGATGCAGTAACTCTGTTTTCTGTTCGAACACATTGAACAGATTACGCAGTTGTTCCATGTTGGCCGATAGGTCGTTCACATGCAGCAAATTGCGTTCGCCGCTGATTACGTAATCTTCACTTTTGCGAGAGATCGCTTCGTCGCTGGCGGCCATAGCTGCGCTCATCAGTGCCGTCATGTCGTGTTGCAACTGACGCAGTTCGCTCTGCACACGTTGGTGCATATCGCCGAACGCTAGATCGGCGTAATGCTGACTGAGGAAGTTGCCTGCTTCGGTCAGTTGCGACTGGCTGTAATCCTTGGGCGTTACCAGCACGCGGTTCTCTACCTCGCCGTCCGGCATCACGATAATGAGTAATACGCGTTTTTCTGAGAGGCGCAGGAATTCGATCTGTCTTACCTTGACCGCTGCGCGTTTAGGTGTGGCGACCACTCCGGCGAAACGGGTCAGTTCGGACAGCAAACTGGAAGCCTGAGTCAGCAGTCGCGAAGGGTTGTTGGGTTGCAACTTGCTTTCCAGTTGCTGCACACGCGATTCGGACAGTGGCTGCACCACCATCAATTTGTCGATGAACAGGCGATAGCCAAGTGCGGTAGGGATACGTCCAGCCGAGGTATGCGGGCTGGCGACCAATCCGATGGATTCCAAGTCGGCCATCACGTTGCGTATGGTGGCAGGGCTGACTTCCAGGCCGGAAAATTGCTGGAGCGCGCGCGAGCCGACCGGTTGCCCATCGCTGATATAGCGTTCTATCAGTGTCTTGAGCAGGATATGGGCGCGATCATTGAGCATGGAGTGCATTCTAGCAGGGGGTGTGCAGGTGGGTAGTGTGCATGTTCATGTCATCACTGATGTGGTTTAATCGCGACCAATGAGCACCGCCTTCAAAACCATCGCGATCATCGGCAAATATAAGACGCCGGAGATCGTCGTGCCTGTCCTTAAGCTGGCCGAGTTCCTCGCCGCACAGGGCTATGCGGTCGTGATTGACAGTTTGACGGCAGAGAATGCAAAAGACTCCAAATTCCGCGCACTGCCTTTGGAGGAGATGGGGCTGGAGATCGATCTGGCTGTGGTGTTGGGCGGCGACGGCACCCTGCTCAACATCGCCCGCACCTTGGCTCCGCATCATATTCCCCTGATTGGCGTCAATCAGGGACGCATCGGATTCCTGACGGATCTTTCGCTGGAGACGATGAAGAAGACCTTGTCGGCTATGTTGAAGGGGAAATACGTCTCGGAGGAGCGGCTGTTGTTGCAGGCAGCAGTGGTGCGTGACAAACGCGAGGTGTTCCACGGTTTGGCGTTCAACGAAGTGGTGGTTCACCGCAGCAACGTCAGCAGCATGGTTGAATTCGAAGTGCGCATCGATGGCGAATATCTGTACAACCAGCGTGCCGACGGCCTCATCATCTCCACGCCGACCGGTTCCACTGCGTATGCGCTTTCTTCCGGTGGCCCCATCCTGCATCCTTCGCTGGATGTATTGGAGTTGGTGCCGGTGTGTCCGCACTCGCTGAGCAATCGTCCGCTGGTGGTGAAAGGCTCTTCCGTGATGGAGCTGCTGATGCACCGCAATGGCGACATCCATGTGCGCTACGACAGCCATTCGCATGTCGATCTGCAACTACATGACAAGGTCATCGTGTCGCGTTATCACAAACCGGTTCTGCTGCTGCACCCAGAAGGTCACAGCTACTATCACACCCTGCGCGAAAAGCTGCTCTGGACGCAGACGCTCTAAGAAGAACATGCTGAAGCACCTCCTCATCCGCGACTTCGTTATCGTCGACACGCTCGAACTCGATTTTTCATCCGGCTTTACTGCGCTCACCGGCGAGACCGGTGCGGGTAAATCCATCCTCATCGATGCACTCTCTCTGGCGTTGGGCGAACGCGCCGACAGCGCCATGGTGCGTGCCGGTTGCGACAAGGCAGACATCAGCGCCGAGTTCGACATCACCGACCTGCCGAAACTGCAAGACTGGCTGCGCGAACAGGAGCTGGAAGGCGATGAAGGTATCTGTTTGCTGCGCCGCACATTGGATGCAGGCGGACGTTCGCGCGGTTTCATCAACGGCGGCAGCGCCACGCAACAACAGATGCGTGAGGCGGGTGCTTACCTGCTCGACATCCACGGACAGCATGCGCACCAGTCTTTATTGCGCGCCGATGCGCAACGCGAACTGTTGGATAGCCAAGCCGGATTGACCGAGCAGGCTGCTGGGGTCGCCGTAGCTTGGAAAGAATGGCAGAGTATCCATCGCCGCCGCGTGCAACTGGAGCAGAACGCAGATGCTGTTGCCGCCGAACGAGAATTGCTCTCATTCCAGAAAAACGAACTGGAGACACTGAACTTCAGCGAAGTTGAATGGGGTGAGTTGCAAGCTGACCATGCGCGCCTGTCGCATGCAGCCAGCTTGCTTGAGACAGCGCAGTTCGGCGTCGATGTGCTGAGTGAATCCGATACGGCGTGCCTTGCACAACTCAATGCGCTGACTGGACGACTGCGTGCCGGACTGGAGTTCGATGCAGGTCTGCAAGACACGCTCACCATGCTGGAGAGTGCCCAAAACGAATTGCAGGAAGCGGTGTATGCGCTGCGACATTATCAGGAACGATTGGATGCGGATCCAGAGCGCATGCGCCAGCAGGAACAACGCATCGCGGATGTGATGGAAGCTGCGCGAAAATATCGCGTGAAGCCGGAACAGTTGCCGCAGAAGCTGGAAGAGTTTGCGCAGCGTCTGGATGAGCTGGGTGGCAGCGCCGATCTGGACGTGCTCGCCAAACAGGATGAAGCCGCGCAGCAAAGCTATCTCGCCGCAGCCAAGAAATTAAGTGCCGCGCGTGGCAAAGCAGCCAAGGCGCTTTCCGACGAGATCACCGCCGCCATGCAGACGCTGGCGATGCAGGGCGGGCAGTTCTCCGTAGCGCTGTTGCCGCTGGCAGAAGGCAATGCGCATGGTCTGGAAAGTGTAGAGCTGCAAGTGTCGGCCAATCCCGGCTCACCATTGCGTAGCCTAGCTAAAGTCGCCTCCGGCGGCGAGTTGTCGCGTATCAGTCTGGCCATTCAAGTCGCTGCCAGCCGTGCCGCCAGCGTGCCCACCTTGATCTTCGATGAAGTGGATAGCGGCATCGGCGGGCGCGTCGCCGAGATCGTCGGCAGCCTGCTCAAGAAACTAGGCCAGCGCCATCAGGTGTTGTGCGTCACCCATCTGCCGCAGGTTGCGGCCCAAGCCGACCACCAGTGGCAGGTGAGCAAGCACAGCTCCACCGATCAGACTGTGAGCAACATACAGAGCTTGGATGCCGTGCAAAGAATCGAAGAGATCGCGCGCATGCTGGGTGGTGCGACCATTACCGATACCACCCGCAAACACGCCGCCGAGATGTTGGGGGCGGTGGCTTGAGCGCTGGTCTTTGCTGCCGTATCTGAACATCTCGAACAATCCACCCGGATTCCCTTGAGGTATCATGCAGCCTATTCCCAAGTAACCAACCCGAATCATTCCATGCGTATCGTTCTGATCCCAATTTCATTGTTGCTCGCTTCTTGCAGCAACTTCACCAACTACCTGCCGACCTTCACGCCGCACAAGATCGAGATACGCCAAGGCAATCTCATCACTCAGGATATGCGCGCGCGTATCAAGATCGGCATGAGCGAAGGGCAGGTGAAGGCCGTGCTCGGTGCTCCACTGATCGCCGATACCTACCATGCTGGTCGCTGGGATTATCTGTATCGCCTGGATAAAAAAGGCAAGACCGAAGTGGATCAGCGCCTGACGTTGTATTTCGAGAATGGTGTGCTGGCACGCATTGATGATGCCATGCCGTTGCTGCCTTCTGCTGTGCCGATTCAGGAGATGAAAGATGAAGATTAAAGTCGCTATCGCCGGTTGCGGTGGACGCATGGGTAAAGTGTTGTTGGAATGTGTCGCGCAAGCCGATGACCTGCAGCTGCACGCCGCACTGGAACACAAAGGTAGCCCCTTCATTGGCAACACCGTCGCTGAAGGCGTGAAGATCACTGACGACATCGAAGGCGCACTGAAAGGCGCAGACGCGCTCATCGACTTCACTCGCCCAGAAGGCACCATGCTGCATCTCGATATCTGCCGCAAACTCGGCGTTGGCATGGTTATCGGCACCACCGGCCTCAATGCGCAGCAGAAAGCCACACTTGGTGCCGCCGCACAAGATATCGGCATCGTGTTCGCCCCCAACATGAGCGTGGGTGTGAATCTAGTATTCAAACTGCTGGAGACCGCCTCGCGCGTGCTCAGCGAAGGCTATGACATCGAGATCATCGAAGCCCATCACCGCCACAAGGTCGATGCCCCATCCGGCACCGCATTGGGCATGGGTGAGGTCGTTGCCCGCACGCTGGGGCGTGATCTAGAGAAGTGCGCCGTGTATGGCCGTGAAGGCGTCACCGGTGAACGTGATCCTTCCACCATCGGTTTCGCAACTGTTCGCGGCGGTGACATCGTCGGCGATCACACGGTGTTGTATGCGGGTGTCGGTGAGCGTATCGAGATCACCCACAAGGCTAGTAGTCGTGCGACATTTGCTATTGGGGCATTGCGGGCGGCGCGATTCCTTAAAGCCAATCAGGCGGGGATGTATGACATGCAGGACGTCCTCTCACTTAAATGACAGCTCGGGGTGTTCGCCTCGATTTAAAAGCCAGGAAGAGGTGAGGCGATTAATTCCTTTGTGGGGTTCTTTGCAATAGAGGCTCTGCGCAATACTTTCCCTGCTATCCTCCTCCGTCACCTCCCAGAGGGCTTTCTCGATAGATCATGGCTTACTCCGCAATACTCAGTATTTCGCTATTCCTGCTCATCGTTTTCGCTGTTGAGCGCATATGCCGCACTAATGGCATACCTTCTGTTCTGGTGTTGGTGGTGGGTGGGCTGATCGCGCGGCCGGTGTTGGATGCTTTGGGCATTCAGCTTGCTTGGACTGGCAAGCTGGTTCCTATCATCGGTACGATAGGTTTGGTGTTGATCGTGCTCGAAGGGGCGCTCGATATCGAATTGCGGCGTGATCGTGTGCATCTCATCACGAGTACTTTTTTGCTGGCTGCTTCAGGCTTCACTGTCTCTGTGTTTGTCTTCGCCGTCGCGCTCCGCTGGTTGCTTGATTGCAGCGTGGTGGAGGCAGTTCTGGTGGCGACACCGTTCGCTGTCATCAGTAGTGCGGTCGCCATACCTAGTAGTAATTTTTTGCCGTCGGCCGGGCGCGACTTCGTCGTCTATGAGAGTTCGATGTCAGACATCATCGGGGTGCTGGTTTTCTTTTCCCTTATTGGCTCAGATGGCAGCATCTCCGGCGCGCTGATGTCGTTGCTTGGGGGTGGTATCTTCTCGTTGTTGTTGTCTATGCTCTGTGCGGTCGTGCTGATGTTCATTCTGCTGCGTATTGATGGGCATATTCGTTTCGTGCCTTTGCTGGCGGGTTTGTTTGCTCTGTATGCCATTGGCAAGTTGTTGCATCTGTCGCCCTTGATCATGGTGCTGTTCCTGGGCTTGCTGCTGAATAAGCCTGAACTCGTTACTAATTTCGCTCCGTTGCGGAACTGGGTTTCTGATACATATCCAGCCACGCTTTCCGAATTCAAAACGCTGGTGGTTGAACTGACTTTTGTGGTGAGGGGTTTCTTCTTCGTGTTACTTGGATATTGGGCGGATATGTCTGACCTGATCTCTCCATGGGCTTGGCTGGCTGCATTAGTGGTACTGATTGTCATCTACAGTAGCCGCTTTGCGATGCTGCGCTTGATGTCGACTCCCGTGGATGCACAACTGCTGTTGTGGATCGCACCGCGTGGTTTGATCACCGTGCTGCTGTTTCTGGAGGCAAGTGACGTTTTTGAGTTGCCTGGATATCTCAATGGGGCGGTGATGCTGGTGGTGTTGGGTTCATCTGCGATGATTCTGGCGACGCGCAAAATTCAGGGCAAGCAACCTCCGCATGAAGCGCAATAGCGGTGGGCTCTGGTTAGCTAACGAGCATCTTGATCCCGATCAGAATCAGCACTACGCCGCCGAACATCTCCGCCTTGCTCTCCAGCCAAGTGCCACTGCGTTCGCCGATACGCACCCCAAGCCAGCTGAATGCAAATGTCGTCACACCGATGATGAGGCAGGCCAAGTAGGCATTCACCTCCAGTAGCGTCAGACTGAACCCGGCGGCCATGGCGTCGATGCTGGTGGCGATGGCGAGCAGCAACATCATGCGGTGGGTGAGGGCGGCGATGTCTTCTTCGATGCCTTCGTGCAGGCTCTCGTAGATCATCTTGCCGCCGATCAGTGCCAGCAGGCCGAATGCGATCCAATGCGCATAATCCTCCACCCAGCCCAATACGCCTTTCCCGCCGAGGTAGCCGATGAAGGGCATCAGGGCCTGAAAAATGCCGAAGTAGAGGCCGGCTTTCAATCCCAGACCTTTTGTATCGCCCTTTGAGCCGAGTCCGATGGAGACGGCGAAGGCGTCCATACTGAGGGCGATGGCGAGGATGATGACTTCCAGCATGATGCGATTCTCCGGTTTAGGGCGGTATAAGGGGGTGGATTATAGGGGGCAGGCAGGCTGAATTTGATACGGCATTGCTCTTCGGCTATAATGCGCACCGCAAATGAGCGGGATGAACATTGGGTTCGTCCCGCTTCTTTATAGGTAGGCTCGCAATCCAGCTCGAGCTTGCTGATAGCCAGTTAATCAAGGAGTTACACGTGTCGCAGACGAAGCCAGCCATCCTAGTCCTAGCCGATGGAACGGTATTTCGCGGCATTTCTATCGGGGCAGATGGCAGCAGCGTCGGCGAAGTGGTGTTCAACACTTCGATGTCTGGTTATCAGGAGATACTCACCGACCCTTCTTATTGTCGCCAGATCGTCACCCTGACATATCCGCATATCGGTAACGTAGGTTGTAATCCGGAAGACGTTGAGTCCAGCCAGGTGTTCGCCAGCGGCTTGATCATTCGTGATCTTTCCATGACAGTGAGCAACTTCCGCGCGACACAATCGCTGCCGGAATATCTTAAAGAAAATAATGTCGTCGCTATTGCTGGTATCGATACCCGCAAGCTGACTCGCATCTTGCGCAGCAAGGGCGCGCAGAGCGGTTGCATCGCTTCCGGCGATGATGTCGAAGCGGCACTTAAAGCAGCCAAGGGTTTTGCCGGTCTGGCCGGTATGGATCTGGCTCAAGTGGTGACTTGCGACAAGCCTTACGAATGGACGCAACGCGAATGGAAGCTGGGTGAAGGCTACAGCGAAGCGACCGAATCAAAATTCCATGTAGTGGCCTACGACTTCGGTGTGAAGCGCAACATCCTGCGCATGCTGGCCGAGCGCGGTTGCAAGATCACTGTTGTCCCAGCCAAGACCAGCGCCGACGAAGTGCTGAAGATGAATCCGGATGGTGTGTTCCTGTCCAACGGTCCCGGCGATCCGGAGCCTTGCGATTACGCTATCGCAGCAGCCAAGAAATTCCTAGAAGTCGGCATTCCGATGTACGGCATCTGTCTGGGTCACCAAATCATGGGCCTAGCCTGCGGCGCCAAGACGGTGAAGATGAAGTTTGGCCATCGCGGCGCGAACCATCCTGTGCAGGACGTTGAGACCAAACGCGTGATGATCACCAGCCAGAACCATGGCTTTGCGGTGGATGCGGCAACGTTGCCAAAGAATGCACGCGTCACACATGTTTCGCTGTTTGACGGCACGTTGCAAGGTTTTGAGCTGACCGACAAGCCCGCGTTCTGTTTCCAGGGACACCCCGAAGCGAGCCCCGGCCCGCACGATGTCGCCCCTTTGTTTGATCGCTTCGTGGCGATGATGGAGAAGAAGTAAATGCCAAAGCGTACAGACTTAAAAAGCATCCTGATCATCGGCGCCGGCCCCATCGTCATTGGGCAGGCGTGTGAATTCGATTATTCCGGCGCACAGGCCTGCAAGGCGCTGCGCGAAGAAGGTTACCGCGTCGTGCTGGTGAACTCGAATCCAGCCACCATCATGACCGATCCGAACATGGCCGACGCCACCTACATCGAGCCGATCACTTGGCAGATGGTGGAAAAGATCATTGAGAAGGAAAGGCCGGACGCGATCCTGCCGACCATGGGCGGACAGACTGCGCTGAACTGCGCACTTGATCTGGCCAAGCATGGCGTGCTGGAAAAATACAACGTCGAGATGATTGGCGCATCGCGCGATGCCATCGACATGGCGGAAGATCGCGAAAAATTCAAACAGGCGATGACGCGTATCGGGCTGGCCTCGGCACGTTCCGCCATCGCGCACAGCATGGAAGAAGCGCTGCAAGTGCAGCAGGTGATGGGTTTTCCGACCATTATCCGTCCTTCGTTCACCATGGGCGGCAGCGGCGGCGGTATCGCTTATAACCGTGAAGAGTTCGTTGAGATATGTGATCGCGGCTTGGAAGCATCGCCGACCAAAGAGTTGCTGATCGAAGAATCGCTGCTCGGCTGGAAAGAATACGAGATGGAAGTTGTGCGCGACCGCAACGACAACTGCATCATCATCTGTTCCATCGAGAACCTTGACCCGATGGGTGTGCACACCGGTGACTCCATCACTGTCGCACCGGCACAGACACTGACCGACAAGGAATACCAGATCTTGCGAGATGCCTCACTGGCTGTGCTGCGCGAGATCGGCGTGGAAACCGGCGGCGCCCACGTGCCGTCCTCCATCAACCCGGCCGACGGTCGCATGGTGGTGATCGAGATGAATCCTCGCGTGTCGCGTTCTTCAGCGCTGGCTTCCAAGGCTACCGGCTTCCCTATCGCCAAGATAGCAGCCAAACTTGCTATCGGTTACACGCTGGACGAACTCAAGAATGACATCACCGGAGGTGCGACCCCGGCCTCGTTCGAGCCGACTATCGACTACGTGGTGACCAAGATACCGCGTTTCGCATTCGAGAAATTTCCGCAAGCTAATGACCGCTTGACCACGCAGATGAAATCGGTGGGCGAGGTGATGGCCATCGGCCGGACCTTCCAAGAATCTTTCCAGAAAGCTTTGCGCGGTCTGGAAGTCGGCGTGAATGGACTGGATAGCAAGTACGATGATCGCGACGAGATATGCGCAGAACTTGGTAATCCAGGCCCTGAACGGATATGGGCGGTGGGAGATGCTTTCCGTTTCGGCATGAGCGTCGAAGAGGTTTTCAACATCAGCAAGATCGATCCGTGGTTCTTGGTGCAGATCGAAGACATCATCAAGCAGGAGCAAAGTTTGTTCGGCCGCACGCTGGAGAGTATCTCTGCGGACGAATTGCGCGTGATGAAGCGCAGCGGTTTTGCCGATGCGCGCATGGCGGCATTGCTGGGTATCGATGATGAATCGGTGCGTGCTTATCGCCACGCCTTGAATATTCGTCCCGTGTTCAAGCGCGTGGATACTTGCGCGGCCGAGTTCTCGACCAATACTGCTTACATGTATTCCACTTACGAAGAAGAGTGTGAATCTCAGCCGACCAACAACAAGAAGATCATGGTGTTGGGCGGAGGTCCGAACCGTATCGGTCAAGGCATCGAGTTCGACTATTGCTGCGTGCATGCCGCGTTGGCGATGCGTGAAGACGGTTACGAGACCATCATGGTCAACTGCAATCCCGAGACGGTTTCCACCGATTACGATACATCCGATCGTTTGTACTTCGAGCCGCTGACACTGGAAGACGTGCTGGAAGTGGTGGCTGTCGAGAAGCCGGTCGGCGTGATCGTGCAGTACGGTGGTCAGACACCTTTGAAGTTGGCGCATGGTCTGGCCAAGAACGGCGTACCCATCATCGGCACTTCGGTCGACATGATCGATTGCGCGGAAGACCGCGCACGCTTCCAAGCAATGTTGCGCAAGCTGGATCTGAAGCAGCCTCCGAATCGCACGGCCAGTCATGTGGCTGAAGCGATCGCGGGGGTGAACGAGATTGGATATCCGCTGGTGATGCGTCCTTCCAATGTGCTGGGCGGTCGCGCCATGGAGATCATCCATGCGCAGTCCGACCTTGAGCGCTATATGCGCGATGCCGAAGAGGGGGCCAAGATATATCCCGAGCGTATGCCAATCTTGCTTGATCGTTTTTTGAACGATGCGATCGAGGTGGATGTGGACGCGGTGTCCGATGGTCAGCAAGTCATCATCGGCGGCATCATGGAACACATCGAGCAAGCGGGCGTGCACTCCGGCGACTCAGCTTGTTCGCTGCCGCCATATTCTCTGTCTGTCGCGATGCAGGACGAGCTGCGTCGTCAGACCGTGGCGATGGCGAAGGAATTGAATGTGGTCGGTCTGATGAATGTGCAGTTCGCGATTCAGGGCGAGACTGTTTACGTGCTGGAAGTGAATCCGCGCGCATCACGTACCGTTCCTTATGTATCCAAGGCGACCGGTGTGCCGCTGGCCAAGGTCGCGGCGCGTTGCATGGCTGGGCAGTCGCTGGCTGCACAAGGCATCACCAAGGAAGTCATTCCACCCTATTTCTCGGTGAAGGAGGCAGTGTTCCCGTTCATCAAGTTCCCGGGCGTGGACGTCATCCTAGGGCCGGAGATGAAATCTACCGGTGAGGTGATGGGTGTGGGTGATACCTTCGCAGAAGCGTTCGTTAAGTCGCAACTCGCTGCCAGCGTAAAGTTGCCCAAGAGTGGAAAAGTATTCGTCAGTGTGCGCGAGGAAGATAAGGCGGGTGCGGTCGAAGTGGCGCGCTCACTGGTTGGGCTGGGATTCACCGTGGTGGCGACACGCGGTACGGCTGCGGCTATCTCAGAGGCGGGCGTGGAAGTGGTCATGGTGAACAAGGTTGCCGAGGGGCGTCCGCACATTCTCGATATGATCAAGAACGGCGAGATCAGCCTGATCGTTAATACTGTGGACAGTCGTCCTTCCGTGATGCGCGATTCCTACTCCATCCGTCATGCGGCGCTGCAAGGCCGTGTCACTTATTACACTACGATCAACGGCGCTCGCGCCGCCTGTCTCGGCATGCAGCATCTGGCCGAGTTGCAGGTCTATGACGTGCAGTCTTTGCATCGTCGTTTCAACTAAGGAAGAATTTTTATGAGCAAAGTCCCATTGACAGTCGTCGGCGCCGAGCTATTGCGCAGTGAATTACACCGCTTGAAGACCGTCGAGCGCCCTTCTGTGATCAATGCGATCTCTGAAGCGCGAGCGCAAGGTGACTTGTCCGAAAATGCTGAATATGAAGCAGCCAAGGAGCGTCAGTCTTTTGTTGAAGGCCGTATCGTGGAGCTGGAATTCAAGCTTGGCAGTGCGCAGGTCATCGATCCGAAAACACTGGCTGCAGATGGCCGTTGCGTGTTTGGTACTACGGTGGTGATGGAAGATACTAACAGTGGTGATGTAGTGACTTACCAGATCGTGGGTGAGGACGAAGCAGACATCAAGCACCGCAAGATATCCATCAACTCACCGATCGCGCGTGCGCTGATCGGCAAGGTGGAAGGCGACATCGCGGAAGTTCAGGCGCCAGGTGGCGTACGCGAATACGAAGTCGTTGAAGTTCAGTATATCTAGCGCCTGGCCGCGAGCTGTTTTTTGGTGAGTGGCTTGCCTTTGCGGCGCTTAGGCGCTTTGGTAAGTGGGGTTTCCAGCGGACGATAGACCACTAGGGTCTTGCCGATGTGTTGCACAGGCCCCGCTTTTAGAATGGCGCAGATTTCTTGCAGCATCGCTTCGCGAGCTTCGCGGTCGTCACTCATTACCTTGATCTTAAGCAGATCGTGGCTTTTCAGGCTGCGTTCGATCTCATCCAGCACAGCTGGAGACAAACCTGCATTGCCGATCATTACGACTGGTTTGAGGGCATGGGCGCGGCCTTTGAGAGCTAGGCGTTGGGCGATAGTGAGATTTAGCATGTGTACTCCAGATTGGGCGCGCATTCTAGCAAAACGGGGGCATGTCCGCAGAAAATACGGATTCCTATGAAATTAATCAGTTATCGGATGTTCGTTGTGAGCTAATCTTCCCATGACATCCTTATCAGGCACGAATCAATGAAAGCATCAAAATCCAGCAAACAATGGATGCGTGAGCATGTGAACGACCCCTATGTGCAAATGGCGCAGAAGGATGGGTATCGTGCGCGGGCTGCCTATAAATTGCTAGAGCTGGATGAACGCGACAACCTGATCAAGCCTGGCATGGTGGTGGTGGACTTGGGGGCGGCGCCCGGTAGCTGGTGTCAGGTGGTGGTCAAGAAGCTGGGTGAGCATGGACGCATCATTGCGCTCGATCTGTTACCGCTCGATCCTTTGCCTCGCGTGGAGTTCATTCAGGGCGATTTTCGCGAAGAGAGCGTTCTGGCGCAATTGGAGCAAAAATTAGCAGGAAGACCAATCGGCCTTGTAATTTCCGATATGGCCCCCAATATCAGCGGAGTAGTGATGGCTGATCAGGCGCGAGCTATGTATCTGGCGGAACTGGCACTCGACTTCGCAGTTGGCCATCTGGCCCCTGGAGGTTCGTTCGTTGCCAAGGTATTTCAGGGGACGGGATTTGAGGATTACATCAAATTGATGCGTACCCACTTCGCAAAAGTGGTTGCGCGCAAACCCAAGGCATCGCGTGATCGCAGTAACGAGCAGTACCTAGTGGGGCTTGGAAAGCTTGAGTAATCGGAGCTTCCGTAGTCTAATGCGCTTTCGTTTTTCGCTCATATTTGAGGAGCAAGTGTGAATAATCTGTTCAAGAGTGTCGGAATCTGGATGGTCGTCGCCATGGTGCTGATGACTGTCTTCAATCAGTTCAACGCGCGTCAGCAGCAGACTGCGCATGTGCAACTGGATTATTCGCAATTCCTTGATGCGGTCCGTTCGGGCCAGATCGAGAAAGTCACTATCGAAGGTCGCACGCTTAAGGCGGTCACGCCAGATGGTAAGCGCATCACCAGTTTTGCCCCCAGCGATATTTGGTTGGTATCCGACCTGTTGAAATATGGCGTGAAAGTGGAAGCCAAGCCGGACGAAGAGCAGGGCTTCTTCACTCAGGTGTTCATCTCTTGGTTCCCTATGCTGTTGTTGATCGGCGTATGGGTGTTCTTCATGCGCCAGATGCAGGGCGGCAAGGGGGGCGGCGCCTTCTCGTTCGGCAAGAGCAAAGCGCGCATGCTGGATGATTCCAAAGAGCGCGTGACTTTCGCCGATGTGGCGGGTTGTGATGAAGCAAAGGAAGAAGTCTCCGAACTGGTCGACTTTCTGCGTGACCCTGCCAAATTCCAAAACCTCGGCGGACGTATCCCGCGCGGCGTGCTGATGGTAGGTAGCCCTGGTACTGGTAAGACGCTGCTGGCCAAGGCCATCGCGGGCGAAGCAAAGGTGCCGTTCTTCTCCATCTCTGGTTCTGACTTCGTCGAGATGTTCGTCGGCGTTGGTGCAGCGCGCGTGCGTGACATGTTCGAGCAGGCCAAGAAACAAGCCCCTTGCATCATCTTCATCGACGAGATCGACGCGGTGGGCCGTCAACGTGGCGCAGGTTTGGGTGGTGGAAACGATGAACGCGAGCAGACATTGAATGCCTTGCTTGTGGAGATGGATGGTTTTGAAGGCACTTCCGGTGTGATCGTGATCGCCGCCACCAACCGCCCTGATGTGCTGGATGCGGCGTTGTTGCGTCCCGGTCGTTTCGACCGTCAGGTAGTGGTGCCGTTGCCGGACATCCGTGGCCGCGAGCAGATCCTGAAAGTGCACATGCGCAAGGTGCCTTGTGCAGAAGACGTGAAGGCAGACATCTTGGCGCGCGGTACGCCTGGTATGTCCGGTGCCGACTTGGCAAACTTGGTGAACGAGGCGGCCTTGTTCGCCGCGCGTCGCGGCAAACGTTTCGTCGAGATGGACGATTTCGAAGCTGCCAAGGACAAAATATTCATGGGCGCAGAACGCAAGTCCATGGTGATGCCGGAAGAGGAGCGTCGCAACACGGCTTATCACGAGTCCGGCCATGCACTGGTGGCGAAGTTGATGCCTAAGACCGATCCGGTACACAAAGTCACCATCATTCCGCGAGGCCGTGCACTGGGTCTGACCATGCAGCTGCCGTCCGAAGATCGTTACAGCATGGACAAGATACGCATCTTGTCCACCATCGCCGTGTTGTTCGGCGGCCGTATTGCTGAAGAGATATTCATGAACCAGATGACCACCGGCGCTTCCAATGACTTCGAGCGTGCGACTGATATGGCACGCAAGATGGTCACACAGTGGGGTATGTCTGATGCCTTGGGCACCATGGTGTATGGTGAGAACGAAGGAGAGGTGTTCCTCGGTCGTTCGGTGACCACGCACAAGAATATCTCCGAAGCCAGTATGCAGAAAGTCGATGCAGAGATTCGTCGTATCCTTGATGAACAATATGCGCTGGCGCGCAAGCTGATCGAAGAGAATCGCGACAAGATGGAAGCGATGACCAAAGCTTTGCTGGAATGGGAAACCATTGATGCAGATCAGATCAACGACATCATGGCCGGCAATCCACCGCGTCCACCCAAGCCAGCAACGGTAACACCGCCAGCTGAGCCCCCCAAGGATGAGACACCGACTGCGCCGGCAACCGGCGAACCGGCTCAAGAAACCTGAATGCAGTAACGGAGAGAGGCTTGGAGACAAGCCTCTTTTCCTTATCTACTTATTATTCTGATGCAACTTCTTTGCGGTTCATTCACTCTCGATCTGTCACTTCCGAAAGTGATGGGTATCGTCAATGTCACGCCTGATTCGTTTTCGGATGGCGGACGCTATATTTCATTCTCAAATGCTATTGACCATGCGTATCAATTGATTGAAGACGGCGCAGATATGCTCGATATAGGCGGAGAATCCACGCGTCCCGGTGCAGCAGAAGTGAGTGAGCAGGAAGAGATGGATCGTGTGTTGCCTGTTATCGAAGGCTTGCACGGCATCAGCGTACCGATCTCTATCGATACATGGAAGCCTGCGGTGATGCGTGCCGGCATTAAAGCGGGTGCAAGCATGGTGAATGATGTGAATGCCTTGCAAGCAGAGGGTGCGATACAGGCAGTATCTGCAACGGGCGTAGCTGTTTGCCTGATGCACAAGCAAGGCACGCCGCAGTCTATGCAGCAACAACCCGATTACGCTGATGTCGTTGCAGAGGTGGTGGAATTCTTGAAGAAGCAGATAGCTGTCGCAGAAGAGGCTGGTATCGAGCGCGGGCGCCTCGTCATCGATCCCGGTTTTGGTTTCGGCAAGACTCTGGCGCATAATCTGGCGCTTCTGCGCGAATTGGATTCGCTCTCGGTACTCGGTGTGCCGGTGCTGGCGGGTGTGTCGCGCAAATCCATGTTGGGGGCGATCACCGGTCGCGAGGTGAATGAGCGTCTGGCGGCAAGTGTGGCGGCAGCAATGCTCGCTGTGCAACGTGGTGCTGCCATCGTGCGTGTGCACGATGTGCGTGAGACAGTAGACGCTTTGAAGATTTTGAATGCAGTGAGCGAGGGTTGATATGAGCAGGAAATATTTCGGAACCGATGGTGTGCGCGGCAAGGTGGGAGAACATCCTATTACGCCACAGTTCGTGATGCATCTGGGCTACGCAGCTGGGAAAGTGCTGGCAAAGGCAGAGCATTCGCCGGGGGAGCGCCCTGCCGTGCTGATTGGCAAGGACACGCGTATTTCCGGTTACATGCTGGAATCAGCGCTGGAGGCCGGTTTGATTGCTGCAGGAATCGATGTGTATCTGGCGGGCCCAGTACCTACACCTGCGGTCGCCTATCTGACGCGTGCCTTGCGTCTGCAAGCTGGGGTGGTCATATCCGCTTCACACAACCCCTTTGAGGATAACGGCATCAAGTTCTTTTCGGGGAATGGCGCCAAGCTGCCTGACAATGTGGAACATGCTATCGAAGCGGCACTAGACGAGCCGATGGAGACCAATGCTTCTGAAGCGCTGGGCAAGGCCAAGCGTATCGACGATGCAGTCGGACGCTATATCGAATTCTGCAAGAGTACCTTCCCCAATGAGATGAATCTGCGCGGCATGAAGATCGTAGTGGATTGTGCGCATGGTGCGACCTATCACATTGCTAGGCATGTATACCATGAGCTCGGCGCAGACGTGATCACGATTGGTGCCGAGCCGAATGGCAAGAATATCAACGACGGATACGGAGCCACCAAACCGCAGAACCTGCAAAAGGCAGTGGTCGAACACAAGGCAGATATCGGCATTGCGCTGGATGGTGATGGTGACCGTTTGGTGATGGTCGATGCAGCAGGCAAGTTATATGACGGCGACCAATTACTTTATGTGATCGCAAGGCAGGAGCATGCGGAAGGCACTCTCAAAGGTGGTGTGGTCGGTACGCTGATGACCAATCTTGCTTTCGAGCATGCCATGCAGCATCTGGGTATTCCCTTCATGCGAGCCAAGGTGGGTGACCGCTATGTGATGGAGTTGCTACAACAGCAGAATTGGAAGCTAGGTGGTGAGAACTCTGGGCATATCATCTGTCTG
This sequence comes from Sideroxydans sp., assembly GCA_024636935.1. Lineage (GTDB taxonomy): Bacteria > Pseudomonadota > Gammaproteobacteria > Burkholderiales > Gallionellaceae > Sideroxyarcus. The sequence goes on from JAGXGC010000005.1 coordinate 42,703, forward strand.
GACAAACACAGCACGGGCGACGGCATTGTGTCAGCATTGCAGGTATTGCACGCACTGCGCATGAAGAAGCAGTCACTGGCCGAAGCTGCTGGTGATCTGCACATGTATCCGCAAGTTTTGATCAACGTGAAGATGGCGAAGAAAGAAGACCTCTCGAATCATCCCAATGTGAAACATGCCGTGGAGACCGCCGAGGTCATGCTGGCTGGCAAGGGGCGCGTACTGCTGCGTCCGTCGGGTACAGAGCCTTTGCTACGCGTGATGGTGGAAGGGGAGGACGGAGCTAAAGTGCAGTTGTGTGCAGAGAAGATCGCTGAGGCGGTGAGGGCTGCTGCGGCCTGAGCTTGAATCTGAGTGCCAATGAAAAACGCCGAGCATCGCTCGGCGTTTTTCATTGTTGGGTTCGGAGTGCTTAGCCGAAACGGCCAGTAATATAGTGGCGTCGACTAACCTGAAGGTAAATCTGCGCCGTTACATCACTGGGCGATTAACCGAATCGTCCGGTGATGTAATCTTCAGTCTCTTTGCGCTTCGGATTGGTGAACACGGTGCTGGTGTCGCCGAATTCGATCAGGTCGCCCAGGTACATGTAGGCGGTGAAGTCGGAGATGCGGGCGGCCTGTTGCATGTTGTGGGTCACGATGACGATGGTGAAGTCTTTCTTTAGTTCGTCGATCAGCTTCTCGATGTGAGCCGTGGAGATTGGGTCGAGTGCGGAGGTCGGCTCGTCCAGCAGCAGCACTTGTGGTTTGACGGCGATGGCGCGGGCGATGCACAGACGTTGCTGCTGACCGCCGGATAGGCTGGTGCCGCTCTGCTTCAACTTGTCGCTGACTTCGCCCCAAAGTGCCGCTTTCTTCAGTGCCCATTCCACGCGCTCATCCATCTCGTTGCGACTCAGGTTCTCATACAGTTTTACGCCGAAGGCGATGTTGTCGTATATCGACATCGGAAACGGAGTCGGCTTCTGGAACACCATGCCGACCTTGGCGCGCAACATGTTGAGATCCTGCTTTGGATCCAGTACGTTATTACCATCGAGCATGATCTGTCCGGTGGCTTTTTGTTTCGGGTATAGCTGGTACATGCGGTTGAAGGTGCGAAGCAGTGTCGATTTTCCGCAACCAGACGGGCCGATGAAGGCAGTCACCATCTTTTCGGCGATGTCTAGGTTGATATCTTTGAGCGCGCGGTAGTTGCCGTAGAAGAAGTTTAGGTCTCTTACGATGACCTTGGGAGTGGTGGCTATTTCAGCTTTCATGAGTAGTGATTCCCGATATCAATGTGTGGTTGCACTCTGGCGGAACAGGATGCGCGCAAGAATGTTAAGTGTGAGTACGCTCATGGTGATCAGCAGTGCGCCAGCCCAAGCGAGGTGTTGCCAGTCTTCATAGGGGCTCATGGCGAACTGGAAGATCACGACCGGCAAGTTGGCCAGCGGGCTGTTCATGTCTGAACTCCAGAACTGGTTGTTCAGTGCGGTGAATAGCAGTGGCGCAGTCTCACCACTGATGCGGGCGATGGCCAGCATCACGCCGGTGATGATGCCAGCGCGCGCAGCGCGCAGGGTGACGAAGCTGACGATCTTCCATTGCGGTGCGCCTAGGGCGGATGCTGCCTCGCGCAAGGTGTTGGGAATCAGGCGCAGCATGTTCTCCGTGGTGCGGATCACGATGGGGATCACGATGATCGCAAGAGCCAAAGCGCCCGCCCAGCCGGAGAAATGTCTGACATGCACCACATAGACTTCATATACGAACAGGCCGATCACGATGGAGGGTGCAGACAGCAGGATGTCATTGATGAAGCGTGTGACAGGTGCCAGCCAGCCGCGCTGGCCGAATTCCGCCAGATAAGTGCCTGCAAGGATGCCGATGGGCGTGCCGATCAGCGTGCCCAGCAGGCTCATCATCAGCGTACCGGCGATCGCATTCAGCAGACCGCCCGTACTCCCGGGCGGCGGTGTCATTTGGGTGAATACAGCTGGAACCAAAGCGGGCAAGCCATGCGTGAGCAGGGTAAGCAATATCCAGCATAGCCAGAACAGGCCAAAGGCCATGGCTAGGATAGAGACAAGCAGTCCGACTGCGTTGATGATGCGGCGGCGGGTATAGAGTGTCAGCATGATTTTATGTTACTTGGCCTTCGCGCTGGCCAAGCTTGTGCAGCAGCAGGCGCGCGAATGACAGAACAACGAATGTGATGAAGAAAAGGATCAAACCGAGCTCGATCAGCGAGGCGGTATACAGCTCGCCGACAGCTTCGGTGAATTCATTCGCCAGCGCCGAGGAGATACTGTTGCCCGGCATCAGTAGGGATTTGCTCAGTTCATGCGCATTGCCGATAACGAAGGTGACGGCCATGGTCTCGCCCAGTGCGCGACCCAGTCCCAACATGATGCCGCCGACCACGCCGATGCGGGTGTACGGCAGCACGACCTTCATCACCACTTCCCAAGTCGTGGCACCGACGCCGTATGCGGACTCCTTCAGCATCGGCGGGACGACTTCAAACACGTCGCGCATGACCGAGGCGATGAACGGGATCACCATGATGGCGAGGATGATGCCTGCAGTCAGGATGCCTATACCCATGGGCGGGCCGGAGAAGAAGGGGCCGAGAACAGGTAGGACGCCGATATTGTCATTTATCCAAGGTTCAACATGATCTGCAAACAATGGGGCGAATACGAATAAGCCCCACATGCCATAAATGATGCTGGGAATACCCGCCAGCAACTCAATGGCGATACCGAGCGGTCGGCGCAATACGGCAGGCGACAGCTCGGTCAGGAATATGGCGATACCGAAGCTGACAGGAATAGCGATCAGCAGAGCGATACCGGATGTAACAAGTGTGCCAACGATAGGTACCAGTGCGCCGTATTCATCGGTGACGGGATTCCATTCAGGATTGACGAGAAAATTAAAACCGAACGCCTCGATAGCAGGCATGCTGCCTATCACCAGTGAGGTGATGATTGCGAGCAACAACGCCAGTACACCAAATGCCGAAAGTCGAGTCAGGCCGCGGAACATCATGTCCAGCCATACCTGTTGCTTGAGCCGGGCTTGGTTAAGGAACGTCGATTTCATTTTTGTAGTAGGTCTTTAGTGAAATTGGGGGGCTTGGTGCCCCCCGAATTATAACTTGAGCACGCCGTTCAGCGCACCCAAGCTTAGCTTAGTTCCAGAGTGCTTTGCCGTGGCTGTCTTTAACTTGCTCTTTCCAAGTCTTGCGGATCATGTCGGTGACGTTGTTCGGCAACGGCACGTAGTCCAGATCGGCAGCCAGCTTGTCGCCGTTGGCGTAAGCCCAGTCGAAGAATTTCAGCACTTCAGCGCCGACAGCGGCATTGTCCTGATTCTTGTAAATCAGGATGAAGGTCGCGCCAACGATAGGCCAGCTTTCTGCACCTGGTTCATTGACCAGGATCTCCGCGAAGCCTTCAGAAGCTTTCCACTTGGCATTGCCAGCAGCAGCCTTGAAGCTTTCGGCAGTCGGGGATACGAAGCGACCATCGCGGTTCTGCAATTGAGCGTAAGTCATCTTGTTTTGCAGTGCGTAGGCATATTCAACATAGCCGATAGCGCCCTTGATGCGCTGAACATAAGAAGCAACACCTTCGTTGCCCTTGCCGCCAGTACCTGCAGGCCATTTCACAGCCTTGCCAGCACCGACTTCACGCATCCATTCTGTGCTGACCGCAGCCAGATAAGAGGTGAAGATGTGGGTGGTGCCGGAGCCGTCAGCGCGATGCACCACGGTGATAGCTTGGTCTGGCAGATTCAGGTCCTTGTTCTCCGCAGCGATCTTGGCATCGTTCCACTTGGTGATCTTGCCCATGAAGATGGCGACCAATGTGTCGCTGGAAAGCTTCAATTGACCAGCAGCTATACCTTGAACGTTGAGCACAGGTACCACGCCACCGATCACGGTCGGGAATTGAGTCATGCCCAGCATGCCCAGTTCGTTGGCATTCAAGGGGGCGTCAGTGGCGCCGAAGTCAACAGTCTTGGCTTTGATCTGCTTGATGCCGCCACCGGAACCGATGGACTGATAGTTCATGCCAATACCAGTTTTGTTCTTGTAGGCTTCAGCCCACTTGGCGTAGACAGGGTAAGGGAAAGTCGCGCCGGCACCAGTGATGTCGGCGGCGTGTGCCATGGTGGCACCCAGCAGGGTCAGGGACAGGCCGAGCCCGCTCAAGATTCGATTCAGTTTGCTCATTATCAGGGTTCTCCGAAGGATTGGTCGTTGTGCTCGACTTGTGTCAGCGGGATGCATCCTATGGGTGAATTGTTACACGATTATTACACAGGCCGTTCTGGTTTGGCGCGAGCAGGGTATATATAAGGCGCACGAATGCTCATATTTCGTAGATTGACCGAAGTTCGTTTCGCCGTTACTATCGCCGACCTTAAAACGTCGGAAGAATAATCTGATGCGACGCAAATTAGTGGTTGGAAACTGGAAGATGCACGGTGATCTGGCGGGCAACAAGGCCTTGCTGGAGGGCGTGTTGGCTGGCGTAAAAGATCTTATCGCTGCGGATTATGGTGTGTGCGTGCCTTACCCGTACATGGCTCAGGCGCAGTCGATGCTGCAAGGAAGCAATGTGGCTTGGGGGGCTCAAAATCTGAGTCAGCACGAAAAGGGTGCATTTACTGGGGCGGTGGCGCCGGGAATGTTGGTCGATTTTGGCTGCCGTTACGTCATCATTGGTCATAGCGAACGCCGCGCACTGTTTCACGAGAGCAACGATATAGCAGCCGCTAAGTTCGATACGGCGATCAAATTTGGTCTGACACCTATCTTTTGTGTGGGTGAGACTCTGGAAGAGCGTGAGAGTGGCGTAACAGAGCAGATAGTGGGGCGTCAGCTTGAAGTGGTGCTGAATCATGTCGGTGCGCAGGCGCTGGCCAAGTCGGTCATCGCATATGAGCCCGTGTGGGCGATCGGTACCGGTAAGACGGCAACTCCTGAGCAAGCTCAGGCAGTGCATGCTTTTATCCGTCAGCGCGTGGCGCAACTGGATAGCAATGTGGCGCAAGGTCTGCGTATTTTGTACGGCGGCAGCATGAAGCCGGGCAATGCAGCTGAATTGATGGGTATGGTGGATATCGATGGTGGTCTGATCGGTGGCGCGGCCCTAGTGGCGGAAGATTTCGTGGCGATCTGTAGCGCTGCGCAACAATAAATATAGAAGCTGGAGTCGATTGTGGAAACATTGGTTTGGGTAGTGCATGTGATAGTTGCGGTGGTGTTGATTGGCCTGGTGCTGATTCAGCACGGCAAGGGCGCGGACATGGGCGCTGCTTTTGGCACCGGTTCTGCGGGCAGTTTGTTTGGCTCCAGCGGCTCTGCAAATTTCCTGAGCCGTAGTACTGCGGTTGCTGCCACCATCTTCTTCATCACCAGTCTGACGCTGACATCTATGTATGCTCAGCCTGCCAAGCAGACGGGTGTGATGGATCGTGTTGATGTGGACAAGCTGCAGATCGAAGCGCCGGTCCCGGCAGGTGCGCCAGACTCGAAAGCAAAGGAAATACCGCGATAAATTAGGTAGTATGCGGAGTTGGCGGAATTGGTAGACGCGCAGCCTTGAGGTGGCTGTGTCCGAAAGGACGTGTGGGTTCGAGTCCCATGCCCCGCACCAGATTAAAATAAAAAAAGAAGAGCCCAGCTGATATGGCAAAGGGTCTAATAAAAAAACTAGAGCATTGCTTTGCACTCCGCTATATTGCGGGTTCACAGAGGGAGGGGACTTAAGCATGTTGGAAAATTACTTTCCGGTACTGTTGTTCATCGGCATCGCTTTGGTAATGGGTATCGCACCCTTGGTTCTAGGCATCCTTACCGGGCCAAATCGTCCTGACGAAAAAAAACTATCACCGTACGAATGCGGTTTTGAAGCATTCGAAGACGCTCGCATGAAATTCGATGTGCGCTTCTATCTTGTCGCTATCCTTTTCATCTTGTTCGATCTTGAGATCGCATTCCTGTTTCCATGGGCGATCGTTCTGAAAGAGATCGGTACCTTCGGTTTCGTTTCCATGATGGTTTTTCTGGCCATTCTAGTGGTTGGCTTTATCTATGAATGGATGAAGGGCGCACTGGAGTGGGAATGACGGCACAGGTGTGGATGGAGTCGTCCACGCCTGTTGCCATTCGATTGGGTTAGTAAGGTCGCGCTACGCCAGCGAGAGTATCTAAAACATGAATGTGCGACCGCCGTAAGGCGTTGTCGTGCACGATGAAGAGGGGAGCATATGGGCATTGAAGGAATTCTGGAAAAAGGCGTGATCACCACCACCGCCGATACCATTATCAATTACGCGCGTACTGGTTCCCTGTGGCCGATGACCTTTGGGCTAGCGTGCTGCGCCGTCGAGATGATGCATGCGGCTTTGCCGCGTTATGACTTGGATCGTTTCGGTGCCGGCGCTTTCCGCCCCAGCCCGCGTCAGTCCGATGTGATGATCGTGGCGGGCACACTCTGTAACAAGATGGCACCCGCTCTGCGCAAGGTGTATGACCAGATGGCCGAGCCGCGCTGGGTGATCTCCATGGGCTCATGTGCAAACGGCGGTGGCTACTATCATTATTCCTATTCTGTGGTGCGTGGTTGCGATCGCATCGTTCCCGTCGATATCTACGTTCCAGGTTGTCCGCCTACGGCTGAGGCCTTGCTGTACGGCGTGATCCAGTTGCAGAGCAAGATCAAGCGTACCGATACCATCGCTCGAGGCTGATCATGACTACCGACCTCAAAATCCTGAAATCCAATCTGGCCGAAGCTTTCGGTTCTAAAGTGGTGAGCCTGCAAGAGCGCTTGGGCGAGTTGACGATGGTGGTGAAGGCTGCCGACATGCTCAGCGTATTCACCCGCCTGCGTGACGATGCTCACCTGCGCTTTGAAGAGTTGATCGATCTATGTGGCATCGACTATTCCACTTATGGCAGCGAGACTTGTGAGGATGGCCGTTATCTGGCCGATCAGCCGCATCAAGGTCCTCGTTTCGCCACTATCTACCATCTGCTTTCCATCACTCATAACATCCGATTGCGCGTGCGCGTGTTTGCCGATGATGATGCGATGCCGATGATGGATTCCGTGATCGGCGTGTGGCCGGTGGCGAACTGGTACGAGCGCGAAGCGTTCGACCTGTACGGTACGATCTTCAAGGGTCATCCGGACTTGCGTCGTCTGCTGACCGACTATGGCTTCGTTGGTAATCCGTTCCGTAAAGACTTCCCTCTGTCGGGTACCGTGGAGATGCGTTACGACGCAGATCAGCGCCGCGTGATCTATGAACCGGTGTCGATAGAGCCGCGCGAGGTTACGCCGCGCACCATGCGTGAAGAGCAGTACGGTCGAAACTAAGAGCAGAGAGACAGTAATGGCTGAAATCAAAAATTACACCCTGAACTTCGGACCGCAGCACCCTGCAGCCCACGGCGTGTTGCGCTTGGTGCTGGAGCTGGACGGCGAAGTGGTCGAACGCGCCGACCCGCACATCGGTCTGCTGCATCGCGGTACCGAAAAGCTGGCGGAACATAAGACTTTCTTGCAAGCCATGCCTTACATGGACCGTCTGGATTACGTGTCCCCGATGTGCAACGAGCATGCCTATGTGATGGCTGTGGAAAAACTGGCCGGCATTCAAGTGCCGATTCGCGCGCAATACATCCGCGTCATGTATGACGAGATCACCCGCATCTTGAATCACCTGCTTTGGCTGGGTGCGGTGGGTATCGACCTCGGCGCGATGACCATGTTCTTCTACGCATTCCGCGACCGTGAAGATCTGGTGGACGCCTACGAGGCGGTAGCCGGTGCGCGTCTGCATGCTGCTTACTATCGTCCGGGCGGTGTGTACCGCGATCTGCCGGAAGTCATGCCTCACTATAAAGAGAGCAAGATCCACAACGCGGCCGATGTGAAGCGCATGAACGAGAACCGTCAGGGTTCGTTGCTCGACTTCATCGAAGACTTCACCGTTCGTTTCCCCAAGCACATCGACGAGTTCGAAACGCTGCTCACTGACAACCGTATCTGGAAACAACGTACGGTCGGTATCGGTGTGGTGACGCCTGAGCGCGCCATGGCACTGGGCTTCACCGGCCCGATGCTGCGTGGTTCCGGTATCGCTTGGGACTTGCGCAAGAAGCAGCCGTACGAGGTGTACGACAAGATGGACTTCGACATCCCGGTGGGTGTCGAGGGCGATTGCTACGACCGTTATCTGGTGCGCGTTGAAGAGATGCGCCAGTCATTGCGCATCATCCGTCAGTGTATCGACTGGCTGCGCAAGAACCCTGGTCCTGTCATGGCCGACGATTTGAAATACGCCCCGCCCAAGCGCGAAGCGATGAAGCAGAACATGGAAGAGCTGATCCACCACTTCAAGTTCTTCACGGAAGGTATGCACGTTCCGGCTGGCGAGGTGTATTCGGCGGTCGAGCATCCTAAGGGTGAGTTTGGCATCTACTTGGCATCGGATGGCGCCAACAAGCCTTACCGCATGAAGATCCGCGCACCTGGCTTCACACACCTGTCCAGTCTGGATGAAATGACTCGCGGACACATGATCGCCGACGTGGTGGCCATCATCGGTACACAGGATATTGTTTTCGGGGAGGTAGACCGCTGATGTTGTCGCAACAGATCACGACGCTCATCGACAAAGAGCTGAAGAAATACCCCGCCGATCAGCGCCAGTCCGCCGTGATGGCTGCCTTGCGTTTCGTGCAGGACGAGAAGGGCTGGATCGCACCGGAAGACATGGCTGATGTCGCCGTCTATCTGGGCATGCCGCAGATGGCCGTCTACGAAGTGGCGACCTTCTATCATATGTACAACCTGAAGCCGATGGGCAAGCACACGCTGACCGTGTGTACCAACCTGTCATGCACGCTGTGCGGTGCGGGCGATACGGTAGGCTATCTGGAAAAGAAGCTCGGCATCAAGCTGAACGAAGTCACCGCGGACGGTAAGTTCGGTCTGCGCGAAGGCGAGTGCATGGGTGCATGTATCGATGCACCGTTGCTGAACGTGAACAACAAGAAGATGTGCGGCAAGCTGACGCCGGAAAAGATCGACAGCATCCTCGCTGATCTGGAAGGAGGCAAGGCATGAGCAAGCCCATCATCCTCGCCACTGCCGCAGACGGTCTGGCGAATCTCGACAACTATGTGAAGGCAGGTGGTTATCAAGCGCTGCGCAAAGTGCTGACCGAGAAGATGTCGCCCGACCTCATCATCTCCGAAGTCAAAGCCTCCAATCTGCGCGGTCGCGGTGGTGCGGGTTTTCCCACCGGCCTGAAGTGGAGCTTCATGCCGCGCAACTACGAGGGCGACAAATACATCGTCTGTAACTCGGACGAAGGCGAACCCGGTACATGTAAAGACTGGGACATCTTGCGTTACAACCCGCACATGTTGATCGAAGGTATGGCTATCGCTGCTTATGCGATGGGCGTGAAAGCCGGTTACAACTATGTGCACGGTGAGATATTCGAAGCATACGAGGCGATGGAACAAGCCTGTGAAGATGCACGCAAAGCGGGCTATCTGGGCAAGGACATCCTCGGCACCAATTTCGAGTTCGATCTGCATAACCATATGGGCTACGGCGCATATGTGTGCGGTGAAGAGACTGCGTTGCTGGAATCCATCGAAGGTAAGAAGGGGCAACCGCGCTTCAAGCCGCCGTTCCCGGCCAGCTTCGGCCTGTACGGCAAGCCGACCACTATCAACAACACTGAGACGTTCGCCAGCATCCCTTACATCATCGCCAACGGCGGTAAGAAGTTCGCCGACCTCGGCGTGCCGAACAGTGGAGGTATCAAACTGTTCTCGGTGTCCGGTCATGTGAACAATCCGGGCAACTTCGAAGTGCCGATGGGCACGCCGTTCCGTGACCTGCTGGCGATGGCCGGTGGCGTGCGTCACGGCCATAAGTTGAAGGCGGTCATACCCGGCGGCTCTTCCATGCCGGTGTTGCCAGGCGACATCATGATGGACGTCAACATGGATTACGACTCGCTGCAAAAAGCCGGTTCCTATCTCGGTTCTGGCGCGGTGATCGTGATGGACGACACGACTTGCATGGTGCGCGCGCTTGAGCGTCTGTCCTACTTCTACTATGAAGAATCTTGCGGTCAATGTACGCCTTGCCGTGAAGGTACGGGTTGGTTGTACCGCATCGTGCATCGCATCGAAAAGGGCGAGGGTAAGCCGGAAGACTTGGATCTGTTGCTTGAACTCTGCGACAACATCGCCGGCCGCACTATCTGTGCGCTGGGTGATGCTGCAGCTTGGCCGGTGCAGGGCATGCTCAAGCACTACCGCAAGGAATTCGAATATCACATCGAGCACAAGCGTTGTCTCGTGTGAATCTGAATGGAATAGGTGAGCAATGATCAATATCGAAATCGACGGTAAGCAGATCCAGACGGAAAACGGTTCCACCGTGATCGAAGCCGCGCATCAAGCCGGCATCGCCATTCCGCATTTCTGCTATCACAAGAAACTTTCTATCGCCGCGAACTGCCGCATGTGTCTGGTGCAGGTCGAGAAGGCGCCGAAACCTTTGCCCGCCTGTGCCACGCCGGTGAGCGAAGGCATGAAGGTGTTCACGCATTCCGAGCAGGCAGTCAAAGCGCAAAAAGGCGTGATGGAGTTTCTGCTGGTCAACCACCCGCTGGATTGCCCGATCTGCGATCAGGGGGGCGAGTGCATGTTGCAAGACATGTCGGTCGGCTATGGCAATGGTCATTCGCGCTATCACGAAGAGAAACGCATGGTGTTGAGCAAGGACATCGGACCGCTGGTTTCGGCGGAAGAGATGAGCCGCTGCATCAACTGCACGCGCTGTGTGCGCTTTGGCGCCGAGATCGGCGGGCAGATGGAATTGGGCCAGGCTTTCCGTGGAGAGCATGCGGAGATCATGTCATTCGTCTCCGGTTCCGTTGATTCTGAACTGTCCGGCAACATGATCGATCTGTGTCCGGTCGGTGCATTGACCAGCAAGCCGTTCCGCTACAAAGCACGTAGCTGGGAACTATCGCGTCGCCGTTCGGTGAGTGCACATGACAGCCTGGGTTCCGGCTTGGCTGTGCACACCAAGGATAATCGCGTGTTGCGCGTGTTGCCGATCGAGAATGACGACATCAATGAGTGCTGGTTGTCTGACCGTGATCGTTTTGCTTATGAAGGTTTGAGCAGCGAGCAGCGTCTGACCAAGCCGATGATCAAGCAGGGCGGTCAGTGGCAGGAAGTTGATTGGCAGGCCGCGCTGGAATTCTGTGCGAATGGTCTGCGTCAGATCGCAAGTGGTGCGGGTGCCGAGCAGATCGGCGCACTGGCTACTGGCAACTCGACGATGGAAGAGATGTATCTGTTGCAAAAGTTGATGCGTGGCATCGGTAGCGACAACGTCGACTTCCGTCTGCGTCAGAGTGATTTCTCTGCCGACGGCAAGCAGCAAGGTGCACCTTGGTTGGGCATGACTATCGGTGATATCGGCCGTGCCGACCGCATCCTCATCGTCGGCAGCTTCCTGCGCAAGGATCATCCGCTGCTCGCAGCGCGTATCCGCAAAGCAGTGGTGCGCGGTGCCCAAGTCAACGTAATCCATTCTACTGACGACGATCTGTTGATGAAGGTGGCTCACAAAGCTATCGTCGCTCCGGATGCAATGGTTGACGCTTTGTCACAAGTCGCCAAAGGTGTAGCAGCCAAGCAAACTGACGGCATTGCCGGTAGTCTGGCGAGTGGTGAGCGCGTAGCGGTGTTGCTCGGCAACTTTGCGCAACAGCATCCGCAGGCGGCACAACTGCAGGCGTTGGCACAGCAGATCGCCGAAGCCACACAAGGTAAGTTTGGCTTCATCGGCGAGTCTGCCAATAGTGTCGGCGGTTATCTGGTAAAGGCGACTCCGGCAGGCAAGGGCATGAATGCTGCTGCGATGTTGGCTGCGCCGCGCAAGGCTTATGTGTTGCTCAACGTCGAACCTGAATTGGATTGTGCCGATGCACAGCAGGCTATCGCCGCCATGCAGTCTGCCGATCTGGTGATCGCGATGTCGGCTTACAAGCATGGCGCTACGGAATATGCCGATGTATTGCTACCCATCGCACCGTTCACTGAGACTTCCGGCACCTTCATCAGCAGCGAAGGTCGTGTGCAGAGTTTCAACGGTGCAGTGAAGCCGCTAGGCGAAGCACGTCCGGCCTGGAAGGTGTTGCGCGTGCTGGGCAATCTGCTCAAGGTCGACGGTTTCGATTACGAGACTTCGCAAGCCGTGCGCGATGAAGCCATGCAGGGCGTGGATGTCGCAGTCAAGTTGAACAATGCTGTGAGCGGAATCGAATCCAAGCCAGCTGTTGTGAGCGGCTTGCAGCGCGTGGCTGATGTGCCGATCTATGCGACCGACGCTATCGTGCGTCGCGCCGTGTCTTTGCAGGCGACGACTGATGCTGCGCAACCGAAAGCATGGCTGCACAGCAAGGAGTTGAGCAAGCTCGGCGTAACAGCCGGTGTGCAAGTGAAGGTCGCACAAGGGCAGGGCAATGCACTGCTCGAAGTCGCTGTTGATGATGGATTGCCCGAGGGCGTGGTGCGTGTAGCTGCCGGTCACCCGCTGACTGCGAAGCTGGGTGCGATGTTTGGAACGATCACAGTGGAGCGAGCATGATAGAACTGTTGCAAACCGTACATCAGATGGGAGAAGGCCTGCTGGGCGCTGCCTGGTTGCCGGTATGGACGGCGGTGAAGATTTTCGCCATCGTGCTACCTATCATGGGTGGTGTGGCCTACTACACTTTGGCTGAACGCAAGATCCTTGGCTTCATGCAAGTGCGTCCTGGTCCCAACCGTGTGGGTTACTGGGGCTTGTTACAGCCCGTTGCTGATGGTATCAAGCTGCTGACGAAGGAATTCATCATTCCGTCCGGCGCTAACAAATTCTTGTTCCTCGCTGCACCGGTGATGGCGTTGACACCTGCGCTGGCTGCTTGGGCAGTGGTCCCGCTCTTTGAAGGGGGAACATTGGCCAATGTGAATGCCGGTCTGTTGTTCTTGCTGGCGATGACTTCGCTCGGCGTGTACGGCATCATCATCGCAGGCTGGGCGTCCAACTCAAAATATGCTTTCCTTGGTGCGCTACGTTCCGCTGCACAGATCGTTTCTTACGAATTGGCGATGGGATTCGCGTTGGTGTGTGTGCTGCTCGCGGCACAGAGTATGAACATGGGCGAGATCGTACAAGGACAGCAGAGTGAATATGGTCTGTTCGGCTGGTACTGGATACCGCTGTTCCCGATGTTGGTCGTCTACTTCATCGCCGGTGTAGCGGAGACCAATCGCGCACCGTTCGACTTGGCTGAAGACGAGTCCGCCATCGTGGCCGGTTTCCATACAGAATATTCCGGCATGGGCTTTGCGCTGTTCTTCCTGGCCGAATACGCCAACATGATCTTGATCGCGGCATTGACCGTGGTGTTCTTCCTCGGCGGTTATCTGAATCCCTTCCACGGTTGGGGTGCGCTAGGCGAATTCACCGATCAAGTTCCGGGGCTGTTCTGGATGCTGGCCAAGATGTCCATCTTCCTTTTCCTGTTCCTGTGGTTGCGGGCGACCTTCCCGCGTTATCGCTATGACCAGTTGATGCGCCTCGGCTGGAAAGTGCTCATTCCGCTGACATTGATCTGGGTGGTTGTTGTCGCCGCCTGGATGCAGACGTCGTTGTGGTTATGGTGAGAGGCTAGGGATAGAACATGAAAAACCTCTTAAATTTCTTTAAGCGTTTCCTGCTGCTGGAACTGTTCCAGGGTCTGTCGGTGACCGGCAAGTATTTCTTCGCCCGTCACATCACCGTCGAATATCCGGAAGAGAAGACGCCGCAAGGTTCTCGTTTCCGTGGCCTGCATGCACAACGCCGTTATCCGAACGGTGAAGAGCGTTGCATCGCATGCAAACTGTGCGAAGCAGTCTGTCCGGCATTGGCGATCAAGATCGAAGTGGCAGAACGTGAAGACGGTTCACGCCGTACCACGCAATACGACATCGACCTGACCAAGTGCATTTTCTGTGGCTTCTGCGAAGAGTCCTGCCCGGTTGACGCAATCGTCGAGACACGCATCTTTGAATATCACGGTGAGAACCGCGGCGACCTGTATTACACCAAGGATCAGCTGCTGGCCGTGGGTGACGCTAACGAAGCGCAGATCGCACAAGATCGCGCAGCCGACGCGAAATATCGGTAAGGGAAGGAAATAAATGAACTTCGAAACCATATTGTTCTATTTCTTCGCCGCATCGGCCGTGTTCTCGGCTTTGCGAGTGATCACTGCGCGTAACCCGCTGCACTCTGTGATGTTCCTGGTACTGGCTTTCGTCAGCAGCTCCGGCATCTGGATGTTGCTGGAAGCCGAGTTCCTCGCTATCGCACTGGTACTGGTCTATGTTGGTGCGGTGATGGTGCTGTTCCTGTTCGTGGTGATGATGTTGGACATCAACATCGAGAAGCTGCGCAAAGACTTCCTGCAATGGCTGCCGGCCGGTGCGCTGCTGGCTACGTTGATCGTGGTGCAGATGGTGTGGGTGCTGGGCGACAAGGCGGCCTCTACCGGCATGACCGCCGTCAAGCATGCAGCTGACTACAGCAACACCAAAGAACTGGGTCGCCTGATCTACACAGATTATGTGTACCCGTTCGAACTGGCTGCCGTGTTGCTGCTGGTGGCCATGGTCGCCGCCATCGCACTGACCTTCCGTCGCCGTCGCGATTCCAAGCGTCAGGACATCAGCTGGCAGGTCAACGTCAAACGTAACGATCGCGTGCGCATCATTTCCATGCCCGCCACCAAAAAGAACGAAGTCAGCGGGGCAGACGAAGCCCACGCGGCCGATTAAGCAGAGGGAGTAGTCATGACGAGTCTGGGTCTTTCACATTTTCTGGTGCTGGGTGCTGTGCTGTTCGCGATCAGCATCGTGGGTATCTTCCTTAATCGTAAGAATCTGATCGTGTTGCTGATGGCCATCGAACTGATGCTGCTGGCGGTGAACACCAACTTCGTGGCGTTCTCGCATTATCTGAACGACATACACGGACAGATCTTCGTGTTCTTCATCCTCACCGTGGCGGCTGCTGAAGCGGCTATCGGTCTGGCGATCCTGGTGGTGCTGTTCCGCAATCTGCGCACCATCGACGTGGACGATCTTGGCACTCTGAAAGGTTGATGCACATGGATATGCATACTCTGTATCTGATCGTTCCTCTTGCACCCTTGGTCGGCGCCATCGCAGCGGGCCTATTCGGCAAATTGCTGGGACGCACCTGGTCGCATCGCATCACCATTGCCTTGGTTGGTGTCTCTTTCGCGGCCTCGGTCGCCATCTTCCAAGATGTGATGGCAGGGCACACCTTCAACGGCCCGGTCTATACCTGGCTGACTTCGGGTGACACCAGCTTTCAGGTTGGTTTCCTGATTGACAAGCTGACCGTGATGATGATGCTGGTGGTGACTTTTGTGTCGCTGATGGTGCATATCTACACCATCGGATACATGAAAGAGGATCCCGGTTACCAGCGTTTCTTTAGCTATATCTCGCTGTTCACTTTCTCCATGCTGATGCTGGTGATGGCCAACAACTTCATGCAACTGTTCTTCGGTTGGGAAGCTGTGGGTCTGGTGTCTTACCTGTTGATCGGTTTCTGGTACACCAAGCCGACCGCCACTTACGCTAACCTGAAAGCCTTCCTGGTCAACCGCGTGGGCGACTTCGGCTTCCTGCTCGGTATCGCGCTGGTGCTGATGGTGTTTGGCACACTGGATTACGCTTCCGTGTTCGCCAATGCGCAGAACTATGCCAACGACATCGCACCGATCCCGGGCGTGAGCTGGAACCTGCTGACCGCGATTTGCATCCTGCTGTTCATCGGAGCGATGGGCAAGTCTGCCCAGTTCCCCTTGCACGTGTGGCTGCCGGATTCGATGGAAGGCCCAACTCCGATCTCAGCACTGATCCACGCCGCGACCATGGTGACCGCCGGTATCTTTATGGTGGCGCGCATGTCGCCGTTGTTTGAGTTGTCCGACATGGCACTGTCCTTTGTGATGGTGATCGGCGCGATCACCGCGCTGTTCATGGGCTTCCTAGGCATCATCCAAAACGACATCAAGCGTGTGGTGGCGTATTCCACGCTGTCGCAGCTGGGCTACATGACGGTCGCGCTGGGTGCTTCTGCTTACTCGGTGGCAGTGTTTCACCTGATGACCCATGCTTTCTTCAAAGCGTTGCTGTTCCTTGCCGCAGGTTCTGTGATCATTGCCATGCACCACGATCAGGACATCCGCAACATGGGCGGCTTGCGCAAGTACATGCCGATTACTTGGATCACTTCATTGATCGGTTCGCTGGCATTGATCGGTACGCCGTTCTTCTCCGGCTTCTATTCCAAGGACAGCATCATTGAGGCGGTTGGTCTTTCTCATCTGCCGGGTTCTGGTTTTGCGTATGCGGCGGTGGTGGCTGGTGTATTCGTTACTGCTTTCTATTCCTTCCGCATGTACTTCCTCGTGTTCCACGGTGAAGAGCGATTCGGTAAGGAAGCACATGGTCATGACGACCACGGCCACGATGAACATCATCACGGTCTGGCACCGGGACAGAAGCCGCACGAGACTTCATGGGTGGTGACGCTGCCTTTGATCTTGCTGGCGATTCCGTCGGTACTGATCGGTTTCATCGCGATCGAGCCGATGCTGTTCGGCGGCTACTTTGGTGATGCGGTGTATATCGCTGAGCATCATCCGGCGATGCATGAATTGCATCAGGAGTTCCACGGCGCATTCGCCATGGCATTGCATGCGCTGACGACTTTGCCATTCTGGCTGGCTGTAGCGGGTGTCGCGAGCTCTTGGTACTTCTATATGAAGAAACCGAGTATCCCTGCGGCGATCAAGAAGCAGTTCAGCTTCATCTACACCTTGCTGGACGAGAAGTACTACTTCGACCGCTTCAACGATTGGTTCTTCGCCGGTGGCGCTCGCGGTGCGAGTCGGGCGCTGTGGAAGTACGGCGATGTGAAGCTGATCGACGGTTTCTTTGTTAACGGTTCGGCGAAGATGGTGGGGATGTTCTCCGGCGTACTGCGCGGTTTCCAGACCGGCTACGTCTACCATTACGCGTTTTGGATGATCCTTGGTGTGTCGCTGTTGCTGACCGTGCGCACCTGGTTCTAATAAGGCAACACTAGAGAAGAACAGAAGGAACAAGCATGATTTTCGGATACCCACTGTTAAGCGTCGTCATCTGGTTGCCCATCATCTTCGGTGCGTTGGTGCTGGCCACAGGCAACGATCGCAACGCTCCGCTGGCGCGCATCATCGCGCTGGTCGGCGCGGTGCTCGGATTGCTGGTGACACTGCCGCTGTATACCGGTTTCGATCGCATGACCAGTGCCATGCAATTCGTTGAGATGAAGAACTGGATCACCCAGTTCAACATTCACTACCATCTCGGAGTGGACGGTATCTCCATGTTGCTGATCCTGCTCAATGCCTTCTTCACGGTGATCGTGGTGTTGGCCGGTTGGAAAGTGATCGAGAAGCGTGTGGCGCAATACATGGCCTGCTTCCTCATTATGTCCGGCTTGATCAATGGCGTTTTCGCCGCACTGGATGCGATCCTGTTCTATGTGTTCTGGGAAGCGATGCTGATTCCGATGTTCCTTATCATCGGTGTGTGGGGTGGTCCCAACCGCGTCTATGCGGCGATCAAGTTCTTCCTCTACACCTTGCTTGGTTCGTTGTTGATGCTGGTGGCGCTGCTGTACCTGTACTTCCAGTCCGGTAGCTTCGAGATCCTCGACTACCATCAGTTGCCACTTGGCATGACTGCACAGATACTGATCTTCATCGCCTTCTTCATGGCCTTCGCCGTGAAAGTGCCGATGTTCCCCGTGCACACATGGTTGCCGGATGCACACGTTGAAGCGCCTACAGGCGGTTCGGTTGTGCTGGCTGCGATTATGTTGAAGGTGGGTGCTTACGGCTTCCTGCGCTTCTCCATGCCTATCACGCCAGATGCCAGCCACGAATTGGCTTGGCTGATGGTCACGCTGTCGCTGATCGCGGTGGTGTACATCGGTCTGGTCGCACTGACGCAGTCCGACATGAAGAAGCTGATTGCATACTCCTCCATTTCGCACATGTGCTTCGTCACCCTCGGTCTGTTCATCTTTAACGCCTACGGTATGGAAGGTGCGCTGCTGCAGATGATCTCGCACGGTTTCGTGTCCGGCGCATTGTTCCTGTGTATTGGCGTGATGTATGACCGCGTGCACTCGCGTCAGATCGTCGACTACGGTGGTGTAGCCAACACCATGCCGGTCTTTGCCGCCTTCTTCATGCTGTTCGCCATGGCCAACAGCGGTCTGCCCGGCACCTCCGGTTTCGTGGGTGAGTTCATGGTTATTCTGGGCGCGGTGAAGGTCAATTTCTGGTACGGCTTTGCTGCCGCCACCACACTGGTGTTCGGTGCGGCCTACACGTTGTGGATGTACAAGCGTGTGGTGTTCGGTGCGATTGCCAACGATCACGTGCGTCATTTGCACGACATCGGCGGCCGCGAGAAATTGATCATGCTGGTTCTGGCAATTGCTGTGCTGGTGATGGGTCTGTATCCGCTGCCCTTGTCTGAAATCATGCACGCCTCGGTGAACGACCTGCTGGTGCACATGGCACGCTCCAAAATTTAAGAGGAAGTTATGAGCTACATCTCCACATTGTTTCCTGCCTACGCCGAGATCTTTCTGCTGTGCATGATCGGCGTCATCATGATCGCCGACCTGTTGCTGCCCAGCCAGACTCGTACTGTCACCTATCTGCTTGCGCAAGTGACTTTGCTAGGTTGTTCGCTGATCACGGTCGCGACCCACGTGAATGGTGTCGAGCACCTGTTCACCAATATGTTCGTGGACGATCTGATGTCCGACGTGCTCAAGCTGCTGACCTATCTGTCGGTGTCCATGATGCTGGTCTATTCGCGCAGTTATCTGATCGTGCGCGGTCTGTTCACCGGCGAGTTCCTGTCGCTGACGTTGACCTCCACGCTGGGCATGATGGTGATGATCTCTGCCAGTAACTTCGTCACGCTATACATCGGTCTGGAAGTGCTGGCGCTGAGCATGTATGCACTGGTTGCACTGCAGCGTGATTCAGCCGTAGCCACTGAAGCCGCGATGAAGTATTTCATCCTTGGCGCGATGGCTTCCGGCTTCCTGCTGTACGGCATGTCCATGATCTATGGCGGCACAGGTTCGCTGGATGTACAGACTATCTCCAACGTCATTAAGGCAGGTCAAGGTAATGACATGCTGTTGGTGTTCGGCTTGGCCTTCTTAGTGGCCGGTCTGGCATTCAAGCTGGGCGCCGTACCGTTCCACATGTGGGTGCCGGATGTGTATCACGGTGCACCAACCGCAATGACTCTTTTCATCGGTTCCGCGCCCAAACTGGCCGCATTCGCCTTCGTCATGCGTATCCTTGTTGAGTCGCTGCAACCGTTGATGATCCACTGGGCGGGTATGCTGGCGGTGCTGGCAGTGCTGTCGATGGGTGTCGGTAACATCACTGCCATCGCGCAGACCAACATCAAGCGTATGTTTGCTTATTCGACCATCGCACACATGGGCTTCCTGTTGCTGGGTGTGTTGAGCGGTACGCTGGATGGATACAGCTCCGCCATGTTCTATGCGGTGATCTATGTGCTGATGACGCTGGGTGGCTTCGGCATGATCATGCTGCTGTCGCGCGAGGGTTTCGAGGCGGACAACCTGAACGACTTCAAGGGCTTGAATCAGCGTAGCCCGTGGCTCGCATTCATGATGCTGTTGCTGATGTTCTCCATGGCAGGTGTGCCACCGACCGTGGGCTTCTACGCCAAGTTTTCGGTACTGAACGCAGCCCTGCAAGCTGGTCATCTGACGCTAGTCATCGCTGCGGTCATCTTCTCCTTGATCGGCGCTTTCTATTACCTGCGTATCGTCAAGCTGATGTACTTCGATGCTCCGGAAAGCCATGAAAAGGTCTACATGCAGCCGGACAGCACGCTGCTTATCTCCATCAATGGTCTGGCGGTGCTGATGCTCGGCATCATGCCCAACACATTGATGGCGATCTGTGCCGCCTCGATCCAGCAGTCGTTGTTGTTGCATTGATAGATTAATGAAGCCACGAACACTCCCGCTACGGCGGGAGTTTTCATTTGAGGGATGCGATCTCGTAACGAAAGAGAGGTAGATATGGACCTGACGGAAAAAAAACTCGCCAGTAGCGTGATGTACGAAGGTGGCTTCCTGAAAGTGTTGAAAGATGATGTGCAACTGCCGGACGGCAGCACCAGCACGCGTGAATATCTGACGCATCCTGGGGCGGTCGCCATGCTGGCGATATTGGATAACGGCCAACTAGTGATGGAACGACAGCATCGCTATCCCTGGCATCAGGACTTTATCGAACTGCCAGCTGGCAAGATCGATGCGGGAGAGGACATCCTTGTCACCGCGCAAAGGGAATTATTGGAAGAGACCGGCTACGTCGCCAAAGAATGGATACACCTCACCACAGCCGCACCTTGCATCGGCTATTCAGATGAGCGCATGGAATATTTCATCGCGCGCGACTTGAGTCATCAGGGCAGCCAACTGGATGAAGGTGAGTTTTTGGAAGTGTTCGAGCTGTCGCTTGAAGAATCGCTGGAGTGGGTGCGTAGCGGCAAGATCACCGACAGCAAGACTATCGTCGGTTTGTTCTGGCTGGAGAAAGTACTAAGCGGGTGCTGGAACGCACCGTAATAAGGCATCAATTCAGTGCGTCATGCACTGTAATGGTGTGCATTGAGCCTTGTTTGCTGTGCTACACCATATAAATGGTATATAAATCAGAGGTAGAGCGGGCTGGCACAGTGTTTGCATGCGTATTTGCGTTTTGCACTTTTTCGGAGAATGTCATGGAAGAACTCAAGGTCAGTAGTGATGCACTTTTCATCCTGCTCGGTGCCATCATGGTGCTCGCGATGCATGCGGGTTTCGCTTTTCTGGAATTGGGAACGGTGCGCAAGAAGAATCAGGTCAATGCACTGGTCAAGATCCTGAGCGACTTGGCCATCTCCACCATTGCTTACTTCTTCATCGGTTATGGCATCGCGTACGGGATACACTTTTTTGCCGGCGCAGAGCAACTGGCGCAGAAAAATGGCTATGACTTGGTCAAGTTCTTCTTCTTGATGACCTTCGCCGCAGCTATTCCGGCCATTGTTTCAGGCGGCATCGCTGAACGCGCGAGATTCAATCCGCAACTGGCCGCAACCTTCATGCTGGTCGGTTTTGTCTATCCCTTCTTTGAAGGCATCGCTTGGAACGGTGCTTACGGTATACAAGATTGGCTGGCGGCAAGTTTTGGGGCCAGCTTTCACGACTTCGCGGGTTCAGTGGTGGTGCATGCGGTCGGTGGCTGGATCGGTCTCGCCGCTGTACTGCTGCTCGGCGCGCGCCATGGTCGGTACACCAAGGAAGGCCGCATCTCTGCGCACCCGCCGTCCAGTATTCCCTTTTTGGCATTGGGTGCGTGGATACTCACTGTCGGTTGGTTCGGTTTCAATGTAATGAGTGCACAAACCATCACCGGCATCAGTGGTTTGGTCGCGGTCAATTCCTTGATGGCGATGGTCGGCGGCACACTTACCGCGCTATGGGTCGGCAAGAACGACCCCGGCTTTGTACATAACGGCCCATTGGCCGGACTGGTTGCCGTATGCGCCGGCTCCGATCTGATGCATCCCATCGGCGCGCTTATCGTGGGCGGGGTCGCTGGCGCATTGTTTGTCGTCATGTTCACCCTTACCCAGAACCGCTGGAAGATAGACGACGTGCTCGGTGTGTGGCCGTTGCACGGTCTGTGCGGAGCATGGGGTGGTATCGCAGCCGGCATCTTTGGTGCAAAAGCGTTGGGCGGACTCGGTGGCGTCAGCTTCATGTCGCAACTCATCGGTACGTTGCTGGGTATCGGTGTCGCACTTGTGGGCGGATTCATCGTCTATGGTGGAATCAAGAAACTGGTTGGTATCCGACTGGATCGTGAAGAAGAATTCAACGGTGCCGATCTGACCATACACAAGATCAGCGCGTCAGCAGAGCGCGAATCGGGTTGGTGATTCGAGGTTCTTTTTGTTGATAGAAATACTGCACGGCGATCCTTTGGGGTCGCCGTTGCGTTTGGATACTAAGTGGAAGTGCTGGGCCTGCTTTTCTGAAATAGATATGATCGTTTACAGTCCGTAGCCTTCTCCGATTAACTCGGTAGAATAGCCGCAGTTTTGCTAAACCCGAATGGACACCTTGCCACATGATTCAAGGGAAGATCGACTTCAAGAGCGTGCCGGTGCAGCCCGGCATCATCTCTGACATCATCAATCTGGATATCGAATCCAGTGACTATTTCCAGCGACTGGATGATCTGATCGGGTCTGACCAGGGGGTGGCTTCGCTGGTGCTCAGGGTCGTCAATTCTCCGTTGTATAGTCGCGGTAACAAGGTGGGGACCATTCCGCTGGCAATCAGTCTGCTCGGATACAGTGTGCTACGTTCGCTTGCGTTGCTGGCATTCAGTCGTTCATTGTTTTCGGAAACTCGCCATCCCGAGTTTCGCCAGCATATCTGGCAACACTCCTTGCTGACCGCGCTGGCCAGCCAGCGTATCTGTCAAAGTCTGGAGGGTGGTAAGCATGGCGATGAGGCGTTCATTGCGGGATTGATGCATGATATCGGTAAGGTGCTGATGTTCACGCAGCATCCGGCACTTTACGAAAAAGTGTTTCAGCACATGACCGAGTCTGCATGTTCCAGCGCACAGGCCGAGCAGCTATATTTTGGTTTCGATCATTTTCAGGTGGGCCGTGAAGCCGTGAAGGAATGGCGATTGCCGAGTCGTTTCAACGCTTATATGGGCGGCGAATTGATGCATCCACATCCGGAGGAAGACGGCAGCTCGGTGTTGCTGAGTCTGGTGGCGGCCAATGCATTGCTCAAGTCGGCAGGGATCGGAAGCCATCAGACTACGGAGCCGGAAGGCAGGCGGTCGTTGCTACAATCATTCGGGCTCGATGAGGCGTTGTGCAATCGATTGCTGGATGAAGAATTCATAGAGAGTCTGAAAGAAACCGAAATTTACCGCCTGTGTATGATCTAGCATGACGACTAAATCTGATCTCGATATTCCCTGCAAGATATCTGTGACATCGCTGGAGCACGGCATCTGGCCGGGGTTGAAGGCTGCATTGGAGCCGGTACTTGATAGGCTGGGGTTGGTGCGCCTCTCGGCACCCGTGATGTTGGTGTTGCATGATGCGGTAGATGTCGCGGTCAAAGAGATGCACTTCGATGCTTTCCGGTGCTTGGCGGAGGAAGAGTTCGGCATGGTGACGGACAGCAACAGTGCCGATCTGGAAGCATTGTTCGATGCCGAGGTAAGCGAACATGGTTCGCAGAACATCGCGCAATACTGCAAGAACAATGGTCAGTGTGTGGAGATCGTCTTTCCGGTGACGGGGGATGACATCCTGTCAATCAAGGTTCCGGTTGAATGGGATATCGCGCAATGCGGCACCTCTGGGCTGGTCGAGGCGCTGGGTATGCAATGGAAGCAAACCGCACCTGCAGATGGGGAGGTTGTTTGTGTGTACACCCTCGATAAGGTCGAGCCCGATTCGGCTTCAGCGCGACAGGGGATACTGCTCGATGAGAAATCCGGTCAGACAAGTATTCAGGACATCTGCAAAAAACTTGGCTACGGTCTGATTCGCTTTTCCAGTGCTGGCGAAGTCATCGCGGTGACACGGACCATGCTGGAAAGTCTGAGATTGCCGACGGATGCGGCTTCTATCAGCGATCTGTGTACGGCCATCCCGTTCAATTTCTACAACGACGTGATTTGGGGGCTGGCGTTGGCGGGGGAGGGGGTATTCGAGAACTATCGTACACGTGTCTATTTGGCGGGTGTGGAAGGTCATTCTGCCCTGTTCAATGTCAGTGGCTATAGAGATGAGGAGGCAGTCATCCATTCCCTGTGGCAGATCGTATCACTCGACGAAGGTACGCTCCATCTGGGGGAAGGTTCGATCTTGAGCGAAGCGCGGATCCATAACATCACACGCAACTATGTGCCGCAGATGGTCGAGGAAAAAGCCCGTGAAGCGGTGCAGCTGGGCAAGGAAAAATTGATCAATGAAGAAGGTGAGATCGCGGTGCTGTTCTGTGACATCGTCGGCTTCACCTCTTTCGTGGAAAGCAACGCCAGCAGCGAATCGATCATCAACACGCTCAACACCATCTTGCGCCGGGTATCCGGTTCGGTCCGGCGGCATAAGGGCTATATAGACAAGTTCATGGGAGATAGCGTGATGGCGATCTTCCGCGCGCCGGCAGATGCACTGGCCGCCGCCATCGATATGCAATTGCACGCCGCCGACATTAACGGTCTGCGTTCCCGTGCCGGTCAGGATGCCTTGAGTCTGCGTATCGGGATTCACTGGGGTGAGGTCGTCATTGGTAACGTGGGTATCCCGGAAAGACTGGACTGGACTGCAATCGGCGATGTCGTCAATACCGCATCGCGCATCGAGAAGAGCTGTCATCCCGGTTCCATTCTGATCAGCCAGACACTGCGCGATGTGGTCGATGTCGCGCAGCATCCCGAGATAAGTTTCGGCGATATTTTTACTATCCATGTCAAAGGCAAGCGCGAAGGTCTGTCTGTGTGTCATATCTCCCGAGCTGCGGATAGCAAGACATGACGATTTCGACTGGAGCATTTTAGGTACTCATCACACGGGTCTGATCTGACCTGTACTTTTAGTGGAGGCATACCGTGTCAGACTCAGGCAGTGACATTCAATCCATCACAGAGGCGCTGATCGAATTCCGCGACGAACGCGACTGGAGACAATTCCACAACCCCAAAGATTTGGCGGCGGCGCTATCCATCGAGGCGGGAGAGTTGCTGGAATGTTTTCTGTGGAAGGCGCACGGAGATGCGAATATGGAACGTGTAAAAGAGGAGCTGGCGGATGTGTTCGCTTTCGCCTTGCTGATGGCGGAGCATTACAAGTGGGATGTGAAACAGATCACGCTGGAGAAGATAGCCAAGAACGCGGAGAAGTATCCCGCGCAAAAAGCTAAAGGTAGCGCTAAAAAATATAACGAACTTTAGCCACTACCCAGCGTGCGCCCGGAACCAGGCATATTGGTTTTGCCTTTGGTGTCGTACAGCCCGGCAGTCTGTTCGGACGCACCGAGTAGTGCTTGCAGCGCTTGCTGGTTGTAACGCATGCGCACCTGAATCAGCTCGCCGTTGGTCTTGTTGAGTTGTTGGGCCTGTTC
Source organism: Sideroxydans sp. (assembly GCA_024636935.1). GTDB lineage: Bacteria > Pseudomonadota > Gammaproteobacteria > Burkholderiales > Gallionellaceae > Sideroxyarcus. Next base: position 68,153 of record JAGXGC010000005.1, read on the forward strand.
GCTCATACGCTGGATGTCCTGCCAAACGCCGAGAGAGACGGCGGCATTGCTACGCAACCAAGCTTCGATCTTTTCCGATTCTGCAGGGAGGTATTGCGCACGTTTCTTGATTAGCGCGAGTAGAGCTTCGGCAGCACGTGTTTTCTCGTGCGAAAGTTCGAGTAGGGGTTCGGTATCAGGGGCGAGCAGAATCTGTTGTTCGCGCTCAAGCAGGCCGACAAAGGCCTGCAGCGCAGAGTGCTCTTCTTTAAGGCGGGTCTGTGTCTCAGTCGCGTTCAACGCTGGCTCGCTGAGATGAGGTCGCTTACGGTCTTGATCAGGCCATCTGCTACAGCACCTGTATTGACCTGGAAGCGGCCTTCGCTGATAGCTTGTTTGATTTCAGCGACTTTCATCGCGTCAATCGCAGGCGCACTGGCCACACTGCTTTCCAGACTGCGCAACTGTGCGGAAGAGTTGCCCAGATGCACGCTGGTGCCTTCGGCGCTATTGGCAGTAGGGGGGTTACCACCGGTTTGAGCGGCTGGCGTACGGACGGTAGCGTCAGCCAGATTGCCGGTGACTGATTTAGTGTTGTCGATTTTCATAGTAGGGCTCCAACTTTACTGGTTCGATTGGGTCTTCTATCGGACCGATTCTGGAAAACTTTAGCATATAGTGAAAATATTTTTAGGATAGTTGTCATGGCTGCACTTCGGCGCTGCCATCGGCCATCGTCCGTCCAGTAACTACCTGCGACGAAGTGGTGCGGATACGCACTATTTCACCTTCTCCTGCATTGTTCATGGCTTTACCTTCCTGGCTGACGACAAAACCTTTGCCGCGTGCACGTAGAGTGACGGTCTGCCCCTGGCGTATCAGTAGCGGCGCGCGCAGCATGTCTTGACGTAGCACCTGTCCAGCCCCGATAGAGAATTTGAGCGACTTGCCGATGGCCTGCTCGGGGCTAGTGAGGATGCCGGAGCGGCTAAGTTCGCCGAGTTGCAGGTGGAAATCGGCGGGACCCAAGACAGTTCCCTGTGTCAGTGGCCGACTGGCGACCAGAAGGTTGAGGGTCACTTTGATATCGGTCTGCAGAAACACGCTCCAGTCAGCTTTGGAAACGCAGCGCACGCCGATGCTGGTCTTGCCTATCAGCTTTGCACCGGCCGGCAGAAAGGCTTGCAACTTGTCACAGGCCGCAAGTTTGAGGCGGCGGTCGATATCTGTGACCTTTATATGGACTTCACCCGACTGGTTTTTGTTCTGTGCCTGAGCGAAGGCCAGGGCTGCTGCGCTGATAGCAGCGTGGCTTTGCTGGGATGTAGCCAGCACCGGTCCGCCCCACAGGCAGCCGATCAGCAGAAATAAGGACGCCAGCTGTTTGCTCATGACTGCATTGTCATCTTTTCAGAGAAGGGCGAAGAGGGGAAATAAAGCGGGTTTTTACCTTTAATCGATCGATTGGATGGAAAACCTCGGGTCTAGTATGCAATCCATCGTAAAAGTAGTCAGGAAAGGCAGGGTGCTCACCATGGGCGGCAGAATAGACGAACTGTTCCAGTTTCATCAAGTGGCGCTGAACTTGCGCGCATCGAGACAAGAACTGATCGCATCCAACATCGCCAATGCGGATACGCCGAACTACAAGGCGAAGGACATCGATTTTTCCAGTGCGCTTAAAGGTGCGCTGACCGGTACGAGCGCGACGCTGCAACTGGAAGCGACAGCAGCGCATCACTTGTCGGGCGATTCCGGCGAGACGGTGATGGGCTCACCCGTACAGTATCGCGTGCCGTTGCAACCAAGCGCTGACGGCAATACGGTAGATATGGATGTGGAGCGTGCTCAATTCGCAGACAACGCGATGCGTTATGAGGCGAGCGTGCGCTTCGTCAGCAGCAAGGCTAAGAACGTGTTGGCCGCGTTGCAGAACTAGGAGGGCTGATCATGTCATTGTTCAATGTATTTAATATCGCCGGCTCAGCCATGTCGGCGCAGGCGCAACGGCTCAATGTGGTGGCCAGCAATCTGGCCAACGTGGATAGCACCACCGGCCCGGACGGCCAGCCGTACAAGGCGAAACAGGTGGTGTTCGAAACCACGCAAAGCGCAGGCCAGGTCGGATCGGGGGTCAAGGTGTCGGCCGTGGTGGAAGATACTGCGCCCATGCGTATGATGTACGACCCGAAACATCCTATGGCAAACGAGCAGGGTTATGTGACCATGCCTAACGTCAATCCTGTGGATGAGATGGTGAATATGATTTCGGCTTCGCGCTCTTACCAGAACAACGTGGAAGTGATGAACACGTCCAAAACACTGCTAATGAAGACCCTGAGTATCGGGCAATAAAGGAGATAGATCATGGTTGATTCAGTTCAGAACAGTACCTCGGTCACGACGCAGACCAGTGCGAGCAAAGCCGCATCGGAAGTCGGGGCGACGCAGGACCGCTTCCTCAAGCTGCTGGTGACGCAGATGAAGAACCAAGATCCGCTCAATCCGCTCGACAACGCACAGGTGACTTCGCAGATGGCGCAGCTGTCCACGGTGACCGGCATCGACAAGTTGAACGCCACGGTGCAGGCATTGAGCGCCAATATGACGGCAACGCAATCGTTGCAGGCCGCCTCGATGATCGGCCACGTGGCACTGGTTCCCGGTAAGCAGATCGACTTGTTTGAGGGCAATGCTGACGCAGCAGTGGAGTTGCTGAATCCGGCAGACAAGTTAACGGTGACGATTGAGGATGCCAAGGGCAATGCGGTGCGCACCCTGCAGCTGGGGGCGCAGGACGCTGGTGTTGTCGACTTCAAGTGGGATGGTCTGGACAATAGTGGCACTGCGATGGCAGACGGCAACTACAAGTTCATTGCGCAGGCCGAATTGAGCGGCAAGAAGAGCGATCCGACAACGTTGTCCTACGGCTTGGTAGACAGCGTCACGCTGAATGCCGACGGAGCCAAGCTGAGTTTGGGAAATCGCGGTGACGCGGGGCTGGATGCAGTCCGGCGGATCTTGTAATGAATTTCGTCGCTACGGCGTGTGATCGATACTAATAGGAGGATGTCATGGGTTTCCAACAAGGTTTAAGCGGTCTGAATGCAGCAGCCAAGAATCTGGATGTGATCGGCAACAACGTAGCCAATGCCAGCACCGTCGGCTTCAAAGGTGCGCAAGCGCAGTTTGCCGATGTTTACGCCAGCTCTATCGGTGGTGGTACACAGGCCGGTATCGGTACCCGGGTGGCGGCCATTGCGCAACAGTTCACCCAGGGCAATATCACCACCACCAACAACTCGCTCGATATGGCGGTCAGCGGCAACGGTTTCTTCCGCCTCAGCGACAATGGCTCGATCGTTTATTCGCGCAACGGTCAGTTCCAGATGGATAAAGATGGATATATCGTCACCAGTCAGGGCAATCGTCTGACCGGCTTCCTGCCCAATACAGCAGGGGTGATCGTGGCCACCGCGCCTGCCGATATACAGATATCCACGGCCGATCTGTTGCCGAAAGCGACGGCGGCCGTCACGGCCGGCCTGAATCTCGATTCCCGCTCAGCCATCATTCCGGCCGCGCCCGCATTCGACCCGAACAATTCTGCGACTTACAGCAATTCGACTTCGATGACCGTCTACGACAGTCTGGGAAGTAGTCATGTGGCTTCGCTGTTTTTCGCCAAGACGGCAACCAATACTTGGAATGCTTATCTGACGGTGGATGGCGTGAATCCGCAGGCGGCCAATGCACCGCTGACCGCGATGACCTTTGATACCAACGGTGTGCTCACGGCGCCCGCAGCGGCGGTAACCTCAACGGCCTTTACACCGGCCGGCGCCACCGCGCAGACGCTCTCTTTTGACTTTGCTTCCACTTCGCAGTTCGGCGGTTTGTTCGGGGTGAACTCATTGACACAGGATGGCTACACATCGGGTCGACTGACCGGTTTCAGCACCGGTGCCGACGGGACGATTGCCGGCCGCTATTCCAACGGGCAGTCCAAGACGCTGGGGCAGGTGGTGTTGTCTAACTTCAGCAATCCGCAGGGTCTGCAGCCATTGGGCGGCAATAACTGGGCGGAGACCAATACCTCCGGCACGCCACTGACCGGCTCCCCGGGTTCGTCGAGTCTGGGCGTGTTGCAGACCTCGGCCGTAGAAGATTCAAACGTGGATTTGACCGCTGAGCTAGTGAATATGATCACCGCACAGCGCGTGTATCAGGCCAACGCGCAGTCGGTGAAGACGCAAGACCAGGTGCTGCAGACCATCGTTAACTTGCGCTAATTTTAGGATTTAGGGGGAGGAGACATGGACAGACTGATTTACACCGCAATGACCGGCGCGACGCATACCCTGCATCGTCAGGCAAATGTGTCGAACAATCTGGCCAACGTCAACACACCGGGATTTCGCGCCAGCATCGACGCTTTTCGCAGTGTGCCTTTGCAGGGAGAGGGCTTACCCACACGCACGTTCGTGGTCGATTCCACACCGGGCTCCGACTTTACGCCGGGCATCATGCAACAGACCGGACGCGCACTGGATGTGGCGCTGGATGGTAAGGGTTGGATCGCAGTGGAGGATGCCAACGGCAACGAGGCTTATACCCGAAACGGCAGTTTTCGGACTTTGCCCAGCGGCATTCTGCAAACAAGCAGTGGCCTGAACGTGATGGGCGATGCTGGCCCGTTGACCATACCGCCCGATACCGAAGTCACGATCGCCAAGGACGGCACCATTTCCACCGTGCCCAGCACGAACCAGAAGAGCGGTGTGGTGGTGGTCGGGCGGATCAAACTCACCAATCCGCCGGAAGACCAGCTGGTACGTGGCGAGGATGGACTGTTTCGCACCCGCGACGGCAATCCGGCCGAGGCGGATGCCCGAGTCGGGTTAACGGCTGGCAGTCTTGAAGGTAGCAACGTCAACTCGGTCGAAGCGATGGTCAATATGATCTCACTGGCACGCCAATTTGACACGCAGATGAAGTTACTGCAGAGCGCAGACGAGAATGCCAAGCGGGCGAGTTCGGTGCTCACCGTCAGCGGCTGATCTGGTGCGCTGATACTTTTTGTAAAGGCAATGCACGTGTTTGCAACACGGTGCAGAGTCATCTCCTTTGGTTGGTCGCAGTTGCATGTGAGCGTCTGTTTTTCCGGAGCGGGGGAGTGACCCGCTGTCCAAATTCCAAATTGAATCGTTTTTCCCCTTGTGTTCATTGGATGCAATTGCGGGCGCTTGGGTAATGTGTCATCCAAGCACTGAACAATGAAAGGACGAACATCATGATTCGCTCATTATGGATATCGAAGACCGGGTTGGAAGCACAGCAGACCCAGATGGATGTCATCTCCAACAACCTCGCCAACGTCAGTACCACTGGCTTCAAACGTTCGCGCGCGGTATTCGAGGATTTGCTGTACCAAAACCTGCGCCAACCCGGCGCACAGTCTTCGCAACAGACTCAAATCCCGTCCGGCTTGCAGATCGGCACCGGTGTGCGCCCGATCGCATCGGAGCGTATTCACACCCAAGGCAATCTGCAGCAGACCGGAAACAATATGGACATGGCGATCCAGGGTAACGGTTTCTTCCAAGTGTTGATGCCGGACGGTACGACGGCCTATAGCCGCGACGGTTCATTCCAGCTGGACAGCCAGGGACAGATTGTGACTGCCAACGGTTACCCAGTGCAGCCGGCGATGACCATTCCCGCCAACGCGACCAGTGTGACGGTCGGTCTGGACGGAGTGGTCACTATCACCCAGGCTGGTGTGCCGGCTCCGGTGCAGGTGGGCAGCGTACAGCTGGCGACCTTCATCAATCCGGGCGGTCTTGAGAGCATGGGGCAGAACCTGTATCTGGAAACCGCTTCCAGTGGCACGCCAAGCACCAATGTGCCAGGCACCAACGGCACCGGCACTCTGAGTCAGGGCTATGTGGAGACGTCCAATGTCAACGTGGTGGAAGAGCTGGTGAACATGATCCAGACGCAACGCGCGTATGAGATCAACTCAAAATCTATCACCACTTCCGATCAGATGTTGCAACGACTGTCGCAGATTTAACGAGGTACATCATGCGTAAATTGACCGGTGTGATCAGTGTATTGACAGCCAGCTGGTTGTTGGTTGCTTGCGTACCCAGCACCAACATCCGCGAGCCGCTGACGGCGAGCCCGAACACTGCGCGCAGCCAAGCGGCACCGACAAACGGCGCCATTTTCCAGAGCGGAGTGAACGATCGCCCATTGTTCGAGGATCGTCGTGCGCGCCGCATCGGTGACATCGTGACCATCACCATCGTCGAGACTACTGCAGCTAGCGGCAAGTCTGCCACGGCCATCGGGAATTCCGGCAGCATTGCCGTAAATACGCCGCTGATCACAGGCGGGGTGGCTGGAGATAGCAGCTTGTCGGGATCCAGCAAGAACGATGCTTCGGGCTCCAATACTTTCACCGGTACATTGACGGCGACCGTGACCGACGTCCTGCCAAACGGAAATTTGCGCGTGGCGGGTGAAAAACAGATCAGCATTCGCTACTCGGATGAATACGTTCGCTTCTCAGGCGTGGTGAGCCCGGCCGATATCAGCGGAACCAACAGTGTATTGTCAACCAAGGTGGCAGATGTACATCTGGAATACAAGGGAGCAACCAATCTGGACGGCGCTTCGGTGACCAGCATGTTCGCGCGTATCTTCACTACTGTGTTGCCGTTCTAGGAGAGCGAGATGAAAACCATACTCAAACTTGCACTTGCCGCGTTGCTGGGCATGCTTGCTATCGCTGCCTCGGCTGAACGCATCAAGGATCTGGCCAGCGTGCAGGGTGTGCGAGAGAACCAGTTGCTTGGTTACGGACTGGTGGTTGGTCTTGATGGTAGCGGCGACCAAACCACGCAAACCCCGTTCACTGTTCAGAGCACCATTACCATGCTGGCGCAGATGGGCGTGACACTGCCTCCGGGCACCAGTCTGCAACTGAAGAACGTGGCTGCGGTGACAGTGACGGCTTCCTTGCCGCCATTCTCGCGTCCCGGTCAAACGATTGATATCACTGTTTCCTCCATTGGTAATGCCAAGAGCCTGCGCGGCGGCACGTTGCTGATGACGCCTCTGAAAGGCGTGGACGGACTGGTATATGCCATGGCGCAGGGTAATTTGCTGGTGAGCGGTGCAGGTGCGGCCGCCGGAGGCAGCAAGACGGTGATCAATCATCTGAGCGTAGGGCGAATTCCCGCTGGGGCGACAGTGGAACGCTCGGTGCCGACTGCATTGGGCCAAGGCGATTACATCTTTCTGCAACTGAACACGTCTGATTTCACCACGGCGGCACGCATGGCCGACACCATCAATCGTGATGTGTCGCCTGATTTTATGATCGCCAATGCGCTGGATGCGCGCACCGTGCAAGTATCGGCACCGCCCGGTTTCGAGCGCGTGCAGTTCCTGTCGCGTATTGAGAATCTGTCGGTGGATGCGGCTGCCGGTAGTGCAAAGGTGATCGTCAATGCCCGTACCGGTTCGGTTGTGATGAACCAGCAAGTTTCCCTGAGCGAGTGCGCCGTGGCGCATGGCAATCTGACGGTGGTCATCAGTGCCGACAATGCAGTGAGTCAGCCCAACGCGCTTGCTGGAGGAGATACTGCGACAGTGAGTAATGCGGACATAAAAATAGAGGCATCGGCAGGCAGTCTGTTGCATCTGAAACATGGTGTTGCGCTTGGCGATGTGGTCAAAGCGCTAAATTCCATCGGCGCTACGCCGCAAGACATGCTGGCCATCCTGCAGGCGATGAAAGCAGCAGGTGCCCTGCGCGCTGAGCTGGAAATCATTTAGGAGATACTTATGGCCATCTCTCCCAACTCGATTGGTAGTTTGGCGGCAGACAGCCAGTCATTGGACAAGCTGCGCTATCAGGCGCGGCAGGCTCCCGATCAGGCACTGAAGGCGGTTGCTCAGCAGTTCGAGACGGTTTTCCTCAATATGATGCTGAAGACCATGCGCGAGGCGACACCGCAGGACGGCATGATGGATAGCGAACAGACCAAGATGTTTACCGGTATGCTGGACCAGCAATTGGCGCAGGAGATGTCCAAGCGCGGGGTGGGGCTGGCAGAAGTCATGATGCGCCAGTTGAGCGGCGGATTGCCGGCGGCGCCCGCTACTGCGCCGGGAGTCGTGTCATCGGCCTATCAATCCGACCCACAGCAGGACTTCGTGGATCGGTTGCGGCCCCATGCCGAGCAAGCCAGCCGCAGCACTGGCGTGCCGGCCAACTTCATCATGGGACAGGCGGCCTTGGAAAGCGGCTGGGGCAAGCGTGAGATCAAACATGCGGATGGCAGCAACAGCTATAATCTTTTTGGCATCAAGGCTGGTAGCAGCTGGAATGGCAAAGTGGCGGAGGTGACTACCGCTGAATATCAAGATGGTGTTGCCAGTAAACAAGTGGCGCGCTTCCGTGCTTACGACAACTACACCGAGGCCTTTCAGGATTATGCAAAGCTGCTGGGTGGAGACAGCCGTTATGCGGAAGTGCTGGGACAGGCTGATGCAAAAGGTTTTGCACAGGCCTTGCAGCAATCCGGCTACGCCACCGACCCGCGTTATGCGGATAAACTGGTGGGCGTGATTGGCAGTGTCCGTGCACGGGCCTAAATTTCAGCTAAAGTTTCCCCGCAGGATGCCGATAGCCAAGCTGAAGAGGTTGTATAACGGCAAAAGGAAATGATATGAGCGGCGTATACGGTATCGGAGTAAGTGCATTGAGGGCGGCCCAGGCGGGCATGGCCGCGACTTCGCATAATATTGCCAATGCCAACACGCCTGGTTACTCGCGGCAGGAGATCACGCAGGCTGCGGGACAGGCCCAGAACACCGGCTCCGGCTACTTCGGGCAGGGTGTTGATGTAACGTCCGTGGTGCGCCGCTACGACCAGTTTCTCAGCCAGCAAGTGCTGGAGGCGCAGACTTCGTCCTCCAGTCTGAACACTCAATATGGCTTGTCGCAGCAACTGACCAATCTGTTCGGGGATTCCACCGGCGGTCTCACACCGACCTTGCAGGACTTCTTCGGTGCAGTGAATGATGTCGCTACTGCGCCTGAATCCATCGCCGCGCGTCAGTCCATGATGGGTAGTGCACAATCGCTGGTGAACCGACTGAATACACTGGATCAGCACGCGAATGAGATTCGCGATGGACTGAACGGACAGATCGCCAACAGTGTGAACTCGATCAATAGTTACGCCAAGCAGATTGCCGTACTGAATGAGCAAATTGTGCAACTGCAGGCACGCACGCCGGGGCAGCCGCCCAATGATCTGCTGGATCAGCGTGATCAAGTGATCAATCAGCTCAGTCAGGAGATTCGTGTCACGGCGGTCACACAGTATGACGGATCGATGGATGTGTTCATCGGTAGCGGACAGTCGCTGGTGGTCGGCAACAGCTTATCCTCGTTGCGGGTGGTTACCTCGCAGACAGACCCGAGCTCTCTGGAAGTCGCCTATTCAAACAATGGCAACGTGAGCAGAATGCAGCAGAGCGCCTTGCAGGGTGGCAATCTGGGCGGTTATCTCGATTTTCGTCAAAACGTGCTCGACCCTGCTGTGAATGCGCTGGGTCGCATCGCCATCGGCGTGGCCGATACTTTCAACCAGCAGCACCAGCAGGGCATGGATCTGAAAGGCGCTCTGGGTGGGGAGTTTTTCACCATGGCAGCACCACGGGTGACGGCTTCAGGTGCCAATACCGGTACGGCAGCTCTGGTATCCACCTTTGACAGCAGTTCTGCGCTGACCGGTGAAGACTACAGCGTGCGATTCGACGGCTCCAATTACAACGTTACCAATGCCTCCACCAATGCAACGTTGGCCTCATTCACCGTTGCTCAACTGGCAACGGCGCAAGTGGTGCCAGGAACCGGCATCACACTGAAACTGAATGCAGGTGCAGCAGTAGCTGGTGATACTTTCGGCCTGCGCCCAACGGTGGATGGTGCGCGCGGCATCGCGTTGAAGGTGACCGATCCGACCAAGATTGCGGCGGCGGCGCCGGTCCGTTCCAATACGCCGTTGACCAATCTTGGCACTGGGGTCATTGCCAACACGACGGTGGTGCCCGGTTTGCCGCTGGATGCCAATCTGCAGCAGCCGATAACCATTACCTTCGATACGCCGCCGACCACCTACACCGTCAGCGGAACAGGTGCACCGGCCGGTTCCCAAGCCTATACCGATGGAGGCACGATCACCATCAATGGCTGGACTTCCAAAATTACCGGCACGCCGTTGGCTGGGGATAAATTCACCGTCGGTCCCAATACCAATGCCTCGACCGATGGCAGCAACATGCTCAAGCTGGCTTCGTTGCAGACCGCCTATACCATGGTGAACAGCACCACCAGTTTTCAAGGGGCGTATGGTCAGTTGATCAGCCAGGTGGGCACGCAGACACGCGAACTTCAAGTAACTAGTACGGCGCAGAACAGCATGCTGTCGCAGGTGACTAAGGCGCAGCAGTCGGTATCCGGCGTCAATCTGGATGAGGAAGCGGCCAATCTGATGCGCTACCAGCAGGCTTATCAGGCGGCAGCCAAAGCGATGTCCATTGCCGGCAATATGTTCGACACCTTGCTGTCGCTCGGAAATTAGGAGTAGATCATGCGTATAAGTACCAGTTCTCTCTATAACGATAACGTCGCGACCATGAACACTCTGCAGACGCAGATCGGTCAGACACAGCAGCAGATCTCGACCGGGCGGCGTCTGCTGAATGCGGCAGATGATCCTGCTGCTGCTGCACGCGCGGCGGAGCTCACCCAAACCGATTTAGCCAACGACCAGCTGGCATCCAATCGTATTGCGGCAATCAATACCCTGTCGCTGTCCGAGTCGATCTTACAGAGCGTGACTAGTCTGTTGCAGGACGCGAAAGATGTTGCGGTGGAAGCCAGCAGCGGGACAATGAGCGGTGTGAGCCGTAAAGGGCTGGCGGCAGACTTGCAGGGAAAACTGGATGTGCTGATGGGGTTGGCGAACAGTACCGACGGCTTGGGTAATTATATTTTCTCGGGAGGGCAGGGGAGGGTGCAGCCCTTTGTCAGCGAAGCCGGCGGTGTGGCCTATAAGGGCGACGATGTGCAGCGCAAAGTACAAGCCGCCGCATCGCGCCAGATTACAACCACCGATACCGGCTCTGATATTTTTATGCGTATCCGCAATGGTAACGGCACTTTTCAGGCGGCCCCTAATGCAGGTAATGGCGGTAGCGGAGTCATTAGCCAAGGCGGGGTGACGGACCCATCCCAGTACACCGGCCAAAGTTACAAGCTGACTTTCAGCATGCCGGCTGCCACCTACACTGTAAATGATGTGACCGCAGGTGCGCCTGGAACATTGGTGACGACGGCTCCTTATGTGAGCGGTCAGTCCATCAGCTTTAACGGGATTCAGTTTGAGGTGCAGGGCACACCGGCCAACGGTGATGTGTTCAATATCTCACCGAGCAGCAACCAAAGTGTGTTCGAGTCGCTGGGCAATCTTATTTCGGCGCTGAATACAGGAGCGGTGAGTGGCGTGACTACTGCCTACAACCAGTCGCTGAAAGATGCGAATGCCTCGCTCAGCCAGAGCTTAGGCAACGTGCTGGGCGTTCGCGCCACGATGGGTGCACGCTTGAACGAGCTGGATACACTACAGTCGACTGGAGAGGACATTGGATTGCAATACAAACAAACCCTCTCGAAGATACAGGACACGGACTACAACAAAGCCATCACCGATCTCACCATGCAACAAATGATGTTGCAGGCATCGCAGCAGTCGTTTGTAAAAGTATCCCAGATGTCGCTGTTTAATTACCTTTAAGTAATGGATATTCAGAACGGCGCGCAGAGTGATCTGCGCGCCGTTCTCATTGGTGTTGCGTTACAGCTGAAAGTCTTTCTATAGATACGCGAATGCAGCTCAGCGCCCGCCGGCGAGTTGCAGCATGATGCGAGTAACAGTATCCAGCGCTTGGTGGAATATGTACTCCAGCATCGGAGCGATGAACGGGATCACCAGTGCCAGAACAATGAAGCCGACACTGATGGTGATTGGGAAGCCCACCGCGAAGATATTCAGTTGAGGTGCGCTGCGGGTCAGGATGCCTAGGGCAAAATTGGTGATGAGTAGGGCGGCAATGAACGGCAGCGAAAATTGCAGGGCATACATAAAGATACTTCCACCCCATTCAGCTGCGGTGCGGAACGCCCCTGCTGACGGTGTCGTGCTGGCGATGGGAAAAGACTGAAAGCTATCACTCAGTGCAGCCAGCATGTACAGATGCAAGTCCATCGAGACGAAAGCTAGGGCTACGATAACACCCAGAAACTGGGCGAGTACTGGCCGCATGGTCGAGTTTATTGGATCAAAGAAATTAGCGAAGCCAAAGCCCATTTGCATGCCAATGTAGTCGCCAGCCATCTCGATGGCTGTGAAAATCAATCTAATCGAGAATCCCATTAACAAACCTGCGACCATCTGCTGCAGCAGAATCAGGATGCCTTCCGCCGAGGAGGGATCGGGCAGATCTTGCAAGTCCAGAGTGGGAATAATGACGATTGTAAAGATGGCAGCTAGTCCTACCTTGATGCGTATCGGTACCTGACGATTGCCGATCACCGGTGCGCTGGCGATCAGAGCCAGCACCCGAGCCATCGGATAGACCAGCAAGGAGATCCAAGCGGCGAGTTGGGCGCTGGTGAAACTGATCACAGGGTTAACCTATGACGTAAGGGATGCTGCTAAACAGTCGTATGATGTATTCCAGCATCATGTTGACCATCCAGTGTCCTGCCAAAAGTAAGGCGCCGAAGATGCCAAACATCTTGGGGATGAAGGACAGCGTCATCTCGTTGATCTGGGTTGCTGCCTGAAAGATGCTGACAGCGAGACCGATGCCAAGCGCGGTCAGCAGCATGGGGGCCGATAACAATAGGGTCAGTTCGATGGCCTGTTGGCCGATGGTCATTACGCTTTCGGGGGTCATTGGACACCTCCTTCATTCTTGTCAGGTATAGAAACTTTGCACCAGAGAACCAATCAGCAGGTTCCAGCCGTCGGCCAGTACGAACAACATGATCTTGAACGGTAGCGAGATGATGGATGGAGAGAGCATCATCATACCCATCGACATCAGCACACTCGCCACCACCATATCGATGATGAGGAAGGGGATGAAGATCAAGAATCCGATCTGGAAGGCGGTTTTCAATTCGCTGGTGACATAGGCCGGCACCAGTATCTTCAGCGGGACGTTCTCCGGGCTTTCCAGCTCTTCACTGTTGGAGATGCGTACGAACAACGCCAGATCGGCTTCGCGTGTCTGGCGCAGCATGAATTCTTTAAGCGGAGCGCTGCCCTTTTCATAGGCTGTTTCAAGATTCATCTTATTCTGGCTGTAGGGCAGGTAGGCCTCGTTGTAGATCTTTTCCAACACCGGCGACATTACGAAAAATGTGAGGAACAGTGACAGGCCGATTATTACCTGCGTCGGCGGAGCTGATGGTGTGCCAATGGCGGTACGCAGCATGGCCAGCACGATGACGATGCGCGTGAATGCAGTCATCATCAGCAGGATGGCAGGCAAGAAAGTGAGCGACGTGATCAGGATCAGCGTCTGCAAACTTAATGTATAGCTCTGTCCGCCACCGGCAGCGGGCGTGCTGGTGATCGCCAGCATGCCGGTATCGGCCGCATGCGCGACCGGCATGCCGATGCATAAGACAAACAGCAGGAATAAGAAACGGCTAACCATTGCGCTTCTCCATATGTTGCTTAAGCCAACTCTGGAACGATCTTTCAGGAATGGCTCCATTGTTTGAGCCACCTTCAGGAATGGTTCCCTTTGGCATGGTGTGCAGTGCGTTCACATGTCCGGGCGCGACGCCGACCACCAGCCAGGTATCGTTCACCTCGACCAGCACGATTCGCTCGCGCTGACCAATCGCGATACCGCTCACCACTTTGAGCGCATTGAGACCATTTTGAGTCGGATGATTGATGCGTTTCAGAAACCACGCGACTGCCATCACGGCAGCCAACACTAGCAACAGACTAACGATCACCTGTACCACGCTGCCGGACGATACGCCGGCTGGGGGCGGGGGCGGGACGTAGGCGTTGCGTGTGACATCTGCCGCATAGGCGAACGGAGAGCAGATTGCTGCAAGCAGGGCAGCAAACAGACGGGTTGTCATCGTGGTGGCCCGGGTTATTTGTTGATACGGCGCAGGCGTTCTGATGGTGTGATGATGTCGGTCAGGCGGATGCCCAACTTATCGTTCACTACCACCACCTCGCCCTGTGCGATGAGGAAGCCGTTGATCAATACATCTAGCGGCTCGCCGGCCATACCGGCCAATTCCACCACTGAACCCTGTGCCAGTTGCAGTAGGTTCTTGATCGGCATCTTGGTGCGTCCCAGCTCCACGGTCAGTTGCACCGGGATGTCTAGGATCATATCCAGATCGTTGTTCGCGGTGCCTGCGACGTCGCCGCCAAACTGCTCGAACACATGGGGTTCTGCAGCAGGTGTCTCGACAGCAGCCTGTTCGGCCATCGCTGCGCCCCAATCGTCAGCAGATATCTCTTCTTGTTCTGTAGTGTCTTCAGCCATTTTTTCCTCCATTTTGACCATCGCTCGTATCTGTCTTCACCATACGATCGACCTTCAATGCATAGTGCGAGTTGGATACTCCGTATTTGCATTCCATCACCGGCACGTTATCTACCATCACGCTGACATTCTCAGGAACATTCAATGGAATGACATCGTTGACCTTCATGCGTAGCACATGATCCAGCGTGGTCGAAGCATGGCCGAGTATGGCATTGAGCTCGACTTCGGCAGACTGGATCTGTTTGGACAGCATGTGTAGCCAGCGCTTGTCGGCGATTACGTGGTCACCCTGCATGGTGCTGTAGAGCAGTTCGCGGATCGGTTCGATCATTGCGTATGGCATGCAGACATGGATGGAGCCACCAACGCCGGTGAACTCGACCTCGAACGTTGTTACTACCACCACCTCATTTGGGGTGGCGATGTTGGCGAACTGCGGATTGACCTCGGAACGCAGGAACTCGAAGTCCAGTTTGTAGACAGGCTCCCAAGACTTCTCATAGGCTCCGAACAGCACCTCGAGCAGCTTCTGGATGATGCGATGTTCGGTCTGTGTGAATTCACGTCCTTCCACACGGGTGTGGAAACGTCCATCCCCACCGAACAGACTGTCCACCACCATAAATACCAAGTTTGGGTCGAAGATGAACAGCGCATTGCCGCGCAGTGGCTTGACTTGCACCAGATTGAGGTTGGCTGGGACCGGCAGATTACGGATGAATTCGGAGAACTTCATCACTTTGACCGGCCCGACCGAAACCTCGGATGAGCGGTGGATGAAGTTATATAGCGCGATGCGGAACAGTCGTGCGAAGCGCTCGTTGATAATCTCCATGGTGGGCATGCGCCCACGCACGATGCGCTCCTGTGTGGCCATGTTGTAGGAGCGAACGCCACCCCCTTCCGAGTCGTCTTTGACTTCCTCGGTCTCGCCCGTGACCCCTCGCAGAAGCGAGTCGACTTCGTCTTGGGATAAGAATTCGCTCATGGCCTCAATTCACCTTTACTGGATGATGAAATCGCTGAACAACACATCCACCACGCCGGTGGTTTTTGGTTCTTTCGGTGCGACAGGTGTTGCAGGTGCCGCCGCTACTGGAGCAGATGCGCCATGTGCCGCTGCTACGGGAGCAGATGCGCCATGTGCTACTGTAGCTTCAGCATGTGTGGCCGGAACTGCAGGAGCGGGTGCCTCAGCATGGGCGGCTGGCGCCTTGGTTTCGAAACCCAGGATGCCATCCACTTCAGCAATCACTTGCTCGACCAGTACAGCTTTGCCTTCGGAGGACACCAGTTCGGAAGGTTTTTTGCTCGAAAGCAGGAACAACAACTTGCTGCGGATCTCAGGCATCATCGCTTTGATTTTGAGTTCGAGCTCAGGATCTAGGATCTTGAGTGTGATGCCGGCTTGCAGATACTGGTCACCTTCTTCACGCTGCAGATTGACAGTGAACTTCTCGCCCAGCGGAATGAATTTCGGCTCGAGTACCGGTGCGGCCTTGTGCGTATCAGCAGCATGCTCTTCGGCTGGGGCGTTGCCCTTGGTGAAATACCAGCCTGCACCACCGGCACCGATAAGTACTAACAGTCCGATGCTGATGATCAGCAGCTTATTGCTCTTGGCCGGCGCAGATGCGCTTTCCTCGGGAGCTGCTGCTGGTGCGGGCTTTGCGGGTTTCGACGCCATCTCTAATTCCTTTCCTGTTGATGATGATTATGCGGAAGGGCAAGCTTACACCATCAAGGGAATAAGGCAGAAATTCGGGCGTATTTCTACGTTCAGGCGAAGGTATCCACTACGCCGTCATGACGGCGCAATATGGTTGTGGCCTGCACCTGGGGAGTGTCGGACTCAAGTGAATTATCCGTATTGCCAGTGCCGTTGCCATTCGCACCGCCGGCTTGTCCTTGTCGCTGCTGTTCTTTTTGTGCCTGATCGCTGACCGTGGCGCTGCCCAGCGAGATTCCGCTGTCGGCTAACATGTCTCGCAAGCGAGGGATGGATTGCTCAATAGCCTCGCGTACCCCGGCATGGGCGGAAGTGAATTGCATTGTCGCTTGGTCACCATTCAATTTGAGCGAGACCTCCAGTGGCCCTAGTTGCGCCGGATTTAGACGCAGCTCGGCACTTTGCATGCGCTGTGTCGCCAGCCAAGTGACCTTCTGGCTGAAGTCATCCGACCATTGCGGTTGATTCATTGGTGTAGCGACTGTGACTTGTGTGGGCTGAGAAGCGGGTGCGGTCAGGGTGTTAGGCATACCGATCACGCCCGCAGAGGTATTCATCGTCTGCACAGGAAGGGCGCTGTCGACCTTTCCTGCTGTTGTCCGAATTCCGGCCTTATCCTCGGCCTGTAGTAATGCAGCGAACGCTGTGCCCGGTTTGATTTCACTGCTCCCACGATCTTCTCGCCCGTTAGCTTGTTTGCCGGAAACGGTGTTGGTGAGACGCGCTTCACCATCAATGGTCGGCGCGATGCGACGGGCAGCGGAATCACGAGATTCCACTTCTTCGATCGCGTCGGTGTCGCTTGCGGTAACGGGAGTGTCTTTTGAGCTGGTTAACGCTGCGCGTTTCTCTTGTGGCAACAAGCTGGCTAGGAAATCAGCGGGAAGCGCTACGCCGTCAGTGCGTATTTCGGCGACTGCTTGACTACCCAACGCACTTGGATCGACAACGAGCTTGTCGCTGTCGGCAAGCGCACTATTCTTCAATATGGCGTTCTTTATATCCTTTATATCGCGGCCATGCGGGCTGAGCTGTTTTGCCAGCAATTCGCCAAAGGGCGCCGAGCCATTTGAGCCTTCTTCCGCACTCGCGGGGGCATTGTTGCTAGATTGGCTGGCGGTGATCTTGCCGTTGTTCGGTGTCTGGCTGCTAAGGATGGGCAGGCTGCTCATATTGATTCTCCTTTAATTCGTGTTTTGCTTGTCAGCACGATGCATGGCGGAGAAACGTCCGCTTTGCTCGTCCTGCTGACGTTGATCGGCTTTGGCTTCTAGTTTCATCTCACCGTCGGCGTGGCGTTTTGCCAATGTGTCGAAAGATTTCATCTTGCGCGTGGTGTCCATCAATTCATGGCGGCCTTTTTGTACTGAAACTCCCGCCTTCTCGATCTCGCTTTGCTGCTGTTTGATGGCCTGATCCAGACGTTCAATGAAGCGTTGGAAGTTCTGCATGTCCATCGGTGACATACCCTGTTTGGCTGCCTCCTCGAACTGCGCGGCATAGTCGCGACGGTATTGTTGTAGTGCAGCCATCTTGGCTTGCGCATTCTGTTGTTGCTGGTTGAGCTTGCCAAGTTTGCGCGTGGCCGCATCGTTCTTCTGATGAGCTAGATCTACCAGCGGTGCCAATGTGAAGGGTTTGGTCATGGCGATATTCATTGATTAGCAGTGAACAAAGTCGAGAACTGCGCCTGACAGGAACTATACGCCTCTGCCTGATACATGCCTTGTTTGAGGAAGCCTTCCATCCTCGGATAAAGCGCGATGGCCTCGTCCAGTAGCGGGTCACTGCCTGCCACATAAGCGCCCACGCTGACCAGATCATGATTGCGTTGATAGTGTGCGTACAGCCGTTTGAAATGCTGTACCTGTGAAAATTGTTCGTCGCTCACCAGATGATTCATGGCGCGGCTGATCGAGGCCTCGATGTCGATGGCTGGGTAATGCCCGGCTTCTGCCAGACGGCGCGACAAGACGATGTGACCGTCGAGGATGGCGCGAGCGCTGTCCGCGATCGGGTCCTGCTGATCGTCGCCTTCGGTCAAAACTGTGTAGAACGCAGTGATCGAACCGCCGCCTTCCGATCCGTTTCCTGCGCGCTCTACGAGTTGCGGCAGCTTGGCAAACACGGAGGGCGGATAGCCTTTGGTTGCGGGCGGCTCGCCGATCGCCAGTGCGATCTCGCGTTGCGCCATAGCGTAGCGGGTGAGTGAATCCATAATCAGCAGTACGTTCTTGCCCTGGTCGCGGAAATATTCGGCGATGGTGGTGGCATAAGCCGCACCCTGCATGCGTAACAGCGGGCTGACGTCGGCCGGTGCAGCCACAACTACGGCGCGCGCAAGCCCTTCCTTGCCCAGAATGTCAGTGATAAATTCTTTCACTTCGCGACCGCGCTCGCCGATCAGCCCGACCACGATCACATCCGCAGTGGTGTAACGCGCCATCATGCCGAGCAGCACGCTCTTGCCCACGCCAGAGCCTGCGAACAAACCCATACGCTGACCGCGACCTACGGTGAGTAAGCTATTGATGGCGCGCACACCCACATCGAGCGCTTCATTGATGGCTGCGCGCTCCAAGGGATTGATCGGGCGGCTCTGCAAGGCGGCAGTAGCGCTATCCTCTAGTGCACCGTATTGGTCGAGTGGGCGACCCGCACCATCCAGCACGCGACCAAGCAAATGATCACCCACTGGAAGATGGCGCGCCAAGTCCGAGGTACGACGGCGCAGCGGTGCTTGGTCGCCGACCTTGAAAGGTGCACGCACATTCTCTACCGGCACCACGCGAGCACCCGGCACCAGACCGTGTACATCGTTCTCCGGCATCAGGAACAATCTGTCACCGGCGAAACCGACCACTTCTGCTTCGACGCGGTTATTCGGGAGTTCGATCCAGCAGGTGCTCCCCACTGCCATGCGCAGACCGACTGCTTCCATCACCAATCCGGTGACTTTGGTCAGGCGACCGCTCACCAACAAAGGCGAGCTTTGCAGTGCCATCTCGCGATGGATCTGCAGAGCGTCTTGCCAGCGTTGTTGATGGGCAGTTTGCATGGTTCAGCTTTCTTCCGTTTTCACTAACCAGGGCGCATCTTTTCCCATGGCGGCGACCACGCGCTCCCAGCGTGTGGCCAGTGTGACATCCACTTGGCTATTGGCCGTTTCCAATCGCGCGCTGCCAGATTCCATGCGGACGTCCTCTAGTATCTTCCAGCCGGAGTGCGCGAGCTGATCGCCCATGCGCTCGCGCACCATGGCTGCATCTTGCGGATTCAGGATCACATGTGCCGCTTGATTGAACACCGGCAGGCTACCGAGTGCTTCCCGCACAGCAGCTTGCAGCAGTTCAGGCTGCACTTTGATCGCTTGCTGGATCACTTGGCGGGCGACATCTAGCGCCAACCCGGTTAGTTCTTCTACTACCAGTTCATCGACTTGCTGTGCCAGGACCTTGGAAAGTTCGACCAGATGCTGATTCTCCTCAATCGCCTGCTGCAGTCCGTCGGCGTAGCCACGTTGCTGGCCTTCGGCATAGCCGGCTTGAGCAGCTTCGTCGTGCGCTTGCGCCTGCATCTGCTCCAATTCGAGTGCGGTCGGCAGATTGGCACGCACGGCACTTTGTTTGGATTCGAAGGCGGGTAGCTCCCAGCGCTGCCAGGCTGTGAGAGTGTCTTCGTCTTTGATGATGACATCAGACATATGCATCCTCTCCCTTTCCGCCTAGTACGATCTGACCTTCGTCGGCCAGACGGCGAACGACCTTGAGGATCTCCTTCTGCTCCGATTCCACTTCGCTGAGTTTGACCGGCCCCTTGGCTTCCAGATCTTCGCGCAGCATCTCGGCGGCACGTTGCGACATATTCTTGAATATCTTCTCGCGCATCTCTTCGCTGGCACCCTTGAGGGCGACGATCAGCGATTCGGACTGGACTTCGCGCAGTACCAGCTGGATGCCGCGATCGTCCACTTCCAGAATGTCCTCGAACACGAACATCTCGTCCATGACCTTCTGAGCGAGCTCGGCATCGTGTGTGCGTATCGACTCGATGATGGCTTCCTGCGTGCTGCCGATGTAGTTGAGGATCTCGGCTGCAGTCTTGATGCCGCCGCGGATGCTCTTTTTCTGCATCGCATTGCCAGATAATAGCTTGGTCAGCACATCGTTCAATTCGTGTAGCGCGGTCGGTTGCACGCTGTCCAGTGTGGCGATACGCAGCAGTACGTCGTTGCGTGTGCGTTCGGTCAGTTGGTTCAGCACGGCCGATGCTTGGTCTGGTTCCAAGTGCACCATGATGGTGGCGATGATCTGGGGATGTTCGTTGGCAACCAGATCGGCGACCGAGTCTGGATCCATCCATTTCAGGCTTTCGATACCGCTGGTATCGCTGTTGTGCAGGATGCGGTCTAGCAGTCCGGCTGCTTTGTCGTCGCCCAAGGCTTTGTTCAGCATGTTGCGGATATATTCGCTGGAATCCATGCCGATGGTGGTCTTTTCTGAAGCACTGGTATGGAATTCGTCGAACACACCGGCAATCTGTTCGCGTGACAGATTGTTCAGCTTGACCATGGCGGAGCTGATCTTCTGCACTTCCTTGGGTTCCAGATAGCGCATCACTTCGGCCGCTTCATCAGCGCCGAGCGTCATGAGCAGGATCGCGCTCTTATTTACGCCTTCGTCACTCATTCTTTATTCACCCATTCTTTGACCACCGTGGCGACGATCTTGGGATCATCCTTGGCCAGTTGTTTGGCGATCTGCAAATTGTTTTCGTAAGAGTGTACAGAAGAGGGGTGGCCGAATCCCCCGGCGACACCTTCTTCTCCGTCATCGTTTCCACCGGTGTATTCAGGCGAGGGGGCATAATCGGCGACCGACTTGAAAGCCGGACGGATGATGCCGAACAGCAGGAAGAATACGCCACCGATGATCATCAGGTATTTAACGATGTCTTTGGCAAGCTCAATGATCTCGGTCTGTTTCCAGAGCGGTATCTCGGGCAGTTCGACCGTGGTGTCATTGAAGGCGCTGTTGAGCAGGTTGAGCGTGTCTCCGCGCTGTTCTTCAAAGCCGACTGCTTCCTTGATAAGCGAGGCGATCTGCGCTTTTTCCTGCTCGGTGTAAGGCGTGGATACGACCTTGCCATCATTGCCTGTCACGCTGCGGTTGTTGAGCACCACTGCAAGCGAAAGGCGTTTGATGTTGCCCGTGGGCAGCTTGGTGTGTTGGATGGTGCGATCCACTTCATAGTTGGTGGTCTGAGCCTTATGGGTTTTTTCCGCAGCTCTACCATTTGCATTCGCAACCGAGTTGGCCGGCGTCACCAGCGGGGCGGTGGCAGGCACTGGCGGCTGATTGGTTAGCGCACCCGGGACGCCTCCTGCACTCTTCACTCCGTCCAATGCTTCCGTGCTTTGCATGCTGCGCACGGCGGCTTCATTCGGTGGCTGATTGGGCTTGAACAGTTCGGATGTCTGCTCGGTGGTGGTGAAATCGAGACTGGCGGTGACCTGCGCGCGCACATTCTGCACCCCGGTGATCGGGCTCAGGATGTCCTCGATGCGCTTCACATAATCCTGTTCGATCTGGCGCACATATTTCAGCTGTGAAGCATCCAGTATCTGGCGGTTGCCGTCGCGTGCGGCGGAGAGCAGGGTGCCTGTTTGGTCGACCACGGTCACGTTTTGTGCCGGCAAATTGGGGACACTGCTGGACACCAGATGAACGATGGCATTGACCTGGCCTTCGTCCAGTGAACGACCGGCATACAGCGATAACACTATGGAAGCGGTCGGCTTTTGTTTTTCCTTGACGAACACGCTGGGTTTGGGGATGGCCAGGTGGATGCGGGCATTGGCAACGGAAGCCATGGATTGCACTGAACGGGCCAGCTCGCCTTCAAGTGCGCGCTGAAAGTTGACCTGCTCCAGAAACTGGCTGGTGCCGAACTTCTGGTTCTCCATCAGTTCGAAACCGGTTGTCCCTCCCTTGGGCAGTCCCTGTGCGGCCATTTTCAGGCGCACTTCATGTACTTGGTCGGACGGCACCATCAGTGCGCCACCACCTTCGGCAAACTTGTAGGGGATATTCTGTTGTTGCAGTGTCTCGATGACCGCCCCGCCGTCACGTTCGGACAGATTGGCGTATAGCACGCGGTAGTCAGAGGACTGTCCCCACATCCATAGTCCCGCCAGCAGTGCGACTGTTGCCGCAACCGCCACCATCAGCCCCAGCTTCTGCTGGCTGGGGATGCCCAGTAGCAGTTGTGCCATCGATGGATTGTTGATGTTCGTAGTAGCCATACTGTTCACCTTGTTCATGCTCCACTTGTCGGTTACCGCGACGACCGGAAGGTCTGCCCGCACCTACACTCGTTTTACGATGCGGATTATCTGCCTGTCGAGCAAGTCCGGTCTATGGAAAAGCGGGGAAATTCCGGCGCTATTCGGCTTACGCAAGGGATTTTCTCCCTGTTACTGTGCAGCCATCGGTCAATGCGCGCAAGGTGCGGCAATAAAAGGAGGTGTGACATGGGCATGGAAGTAAGCAATGTAGACAATCTGTTATCCCAGATGCAGGCGGCAGTTTCAGCTGCTCAGGGTAATGCCCTGACCAGCGCGAAGTCCACAACAGCCGTCAGCGGCGTCGATTTCGCAAATGTGCTGAAATCTTCGCTGGATGGCGTGAACCAGATGCAGCGCGAGTCGGAATCCATGCAGAAGGCTTTTGTGCTGGGTGACGACAAAGTCAGTTTGTCCGACACCATGATTGCCATGCAGAAAGCCAATATCTCGTTCCAGACTGCTTTGCAGGTACGCAACAAGTTCGTGGCGGCCTATAACGACATCATGAATATGCAGGTGTAACCCTGTATTTCGAGTAGCGAGATTCAGCGTCTCGGCATTCAAAACCACTATTTATTGTTCCTCATGCTTCTTCTGGGCTAGCTCCCGTTGTGCTTGTGCCACATAGCGTTGCAACATCATGCGCGCCTCGGCATCGGGATTCACGAACACGCAACCGGCACGGCGCTTCACTTCACCATTACGTTCGGTGACCTCGAATACGCTCTTTACTTCGATGCCGGTACGGATGGTTCCGACATCTGGCAGATCGATCTCGCAATCCTGAAAGGTCGCACCCGCTGTCAATTCCACCTCGTCTTCGGTACAGACCAGCGCCACACCGCCGATGCTGATGTCCATCACTGTTACTTCCCGACGAATATGTTTCTTGGCAGCGTATGGCCTTATCAGGCATTTGAGCGCATTCGTTTCGACGTTAAGTAAACGGTAGTAGTCTCGGCGCTGCAGGCGCAGTAGCTTCCTAGGCAAGGGCAGGAAGAAAGCGGCGGAAT
Source organism: Sideroxydans sp. (assembly GCA_024636935.1). Lineage (GTDB taxonomy): Bacteria > Pseudomonadota > Gammaproteobacteria > Burkholderiales > Gallionellaceae > Sideroxyarcus. Next base: position 91,899 of record JAGXGC010000005.1, read on the forward strand.
TCTGATACAAGCCTTGTGTGGTCTCGGTGGAGACCCATTGCACTTTGGCCATGTTGTGGGTGCTTACGAAGACGATGCGGTTGCTGCGTTCGATATTGCGATTGTCAACAGGATTGGGGGATGCGTCGACCCATATTCCGCTCTCGTCGGCAGCCAGAAGTAGCGTCAGCACCATGCTGCTGTCATCGTTGTAATACAGGGCTACTCGATTCTGCTGCTGCACGATATCGCGTAGGACAGCCAAAATCTCCTTTTGGTCTCGCAGGATGAACTCGTTCTCACCCTCTTGGGCGAACACTTCGATTTTGAGTGGAATTTCTTTGCTGCGCATGGTGCGGCCAATCTTGAGTGAATATCCGCACGATTCTAACGGCTAGGAGACTTTTCCGGTGGGCGGAATAGCAGGGATTTCTCCACGCTCCAGCCGGTATAGCCATGCCAGCAGTTCGGCCACGGCCAGATACAGTGCGGGCGGGATATGCTGATCCAGCTCGACTTGCATCAACATCGCCACCAATTCTTCTGATTCATGCACATACACCCCGTGCTCCCGTGCACGCTCGATGATGGCCTGGGCAATCAGTCCGCGACCGCTGGCGACCACCTTGGGGGCGGCACTGCCAGCGCGATAGGCAAGGGCGACAGCCATGTTGCGGGAGTTGGACGGATTCATGTCGGGGTGTCCGATGAGCGGCTGATCTGAGTCTGCAATACGGGAACGCCGTGCGAGGTCAGCGAAGAAACCAGTTGAGCACTGGCAAGCTCCAGTGTGCGGGCGGTTTGTTCGTCGTCCACTTCGAAATTCAGGCTGACGGCGTTGCCGTTCATGCTCAGGCGCGCTGTCACGCCCCCTAGTTTTGGCAAATCAAGGTGCAATTCCGTCACCCATTGCTTCTGAGCATCGCCATCGCCGCCTTGACGCCCGTTCTCTTCGCGTACCTCCCAGCGCATGTCCTGTCCCTGCCAAGCTTGACCCATCCACACGACTTGTTTGTTTTCCAACGCGTGCAGCTGCTGCTGGACTAGGGGTTGCAAGTGATCGGGGATGCTAGGCAAGCGCGTCGTCGCTTCACCGCCCGCGGGATGCTGCAAGGTAGGCGTTGCTGCCTGAGCTTGCGGGCCCCCGGTTTGAGCGGCTTGAGCGCGCAGCAGATTGTGCGGTTCCTGCATCAATTGAGGCGTAGTGCGAGTGCCAGCGATCCATTGTGCTTGGTGCGATTCATAAAACAAGCCGCTTTGGCTGAGGCTTTGGTGCAGGCGTGTGGCTAGCTGAGGTGTATTCGGTACACTGCGGTCGCCTATCCACAGCGGTTCGCGTCGCGTTGGCGGTACGTAATCTTGACGCAGTGGCTGTTGCGATATGGATGACAGCAGGCGTGCAGTAGAGCCAAGTTGCTCGGAAGTGGAGAGTGGGTTGCTGGAAGCTGCAAAAGTGAATGAAAGTCTGGGTTGCAGTGATACGACCTGTAGAGTGACTTGGTCGCCGCTGCGCACAAAGGCCGGCAACTGCATCTGTATGGTCTGATTGGCGACTTTTACTTGGAACACATCTGCAGCGACTTTCGCTTGCACAGTGGCTTGCACGTGCTGTCCGACTGCCAGCTTGAGGCTGTTCTGAGAATTCTGCTGGGCAGCAGATGGTGTGATCAGCGGCTTATCAGTAGTCGCTATTCGGGAAAGGGTGGCGGCAAGTAAGTCTGCAGGCAACATAGCTCATTGCCGCACTCGGTTCAGCGATAGGCCTGTTGCAGGCGCTGTTCGCTACGGGTGCTTTGCATGATCTTTTCCAGCTGGCGCATCCAAGGTTCAGTGCGCGCACGGATCGCCTTGTCATCTGCAAGCATTTTTCTGATCAGCGCTGCTTTCTGCTGGCGTGACTGTTCGTCCGAAGGCACGACATCGTGTGGCTTGATTTCGGCTACCTGTTGCGCGCAACGCTTTTCCAGTGCGACCAACTGATCCCATTCGCCGGCATCCGCCGCTTCGCGCATTTGGCCGGTGATGACGGACAGCTGCTGATATTCTTCAACGATCATGTTCATGATTCACATTCTTCCATAGACTAGCGAGGGTTGTTTTTTGGCAGGTGGAGCAGCTTGGGCGGCTGCTGCCGGCTGGGCAGTCGTCGTCATCTGACGGATGCTGTCCCATGCCCCTTTCAGTTCGTTCAGTAGGCGCGCTACCTCATCCAGCGCCTCCGGGTCATTGTTGGCGTTGGCATGAACTAAACGAGAACACATGTACGAATATAGCGCGTCCAGATTCAGGGCCAGTTGGCCGCCAGCATTTTTGTCCAAGCTGGCCTGTAGGCCTTCTGAAATGATCAGCAGGGCTTTGGCGACAGCCGCGCCTTTGGCGGGGATGTCCTTGCGCAACATGGCGTTCTTGGTATTGGCGATAGCCAATAGTGCGCCCTGATAAAGCATGGCGATCAGTTTGTGCGGGTCGGCAGCGAGGGTGCCGGATTCGATTCCGACTTTTGCATAGGCATTGCTGGCGGTGATAGCGTTCATGATTGCGTCCCCAAGTTATAGTTTGCCAAGTTGCTGGGTCAGGTACGAGCTGGTCATGTTCAGTCCTGCTAACGCGACGTTCAGCGAGCTGAATTGTCTGCGGTAATTCTTTTCTACGCTAGCCAATCTTGTCTCCAGTGTGTCGCGCTGGGTCGCGATGTACTTCAGCGTCTGGTTGAGATTGGAAGTGCGGTTGGCGAAAGTGCCGTCAAGGGCCAAAGCGGAGGTCGACCATTGGTCGAGGCGAGTGGCAAAGCCGGTGGCTGAGTTGAACAGGCTGGCTACATCACTGAAATTGGCGGACATCGCGCTGCTCAATTGTTCGCTGTCGACTTGCAACGAGCCATCCGACTTTGAACTGACGCCGATCTCAAACAGATTGTTCAGGGAGCCGCTGCCGGTCGCGGTGGCGATGATCTGGCGCATCTCGGTTTGCAATGTGCGCAAGGTGCTCTCACCGGCAAGCGCCGAGCCCGATTTGTAGGCGTAGGAATTCTTCATCGCGGTGTACAAATCGTTGTAAGCGGTGACGAAATCCGTTACCGACTTGCTGACAGCTGCGGTATCGCGTTCCACCGTCAACGTGGCACTGGATGCTGCCTTGTTTAAAGTCAGGGTGACGCCTTCGACGACATCGGTGACGGTGTTGCTGGTCTTGGTGACTGCAATGCCGTTGACGCTGAACACGGCATTCTGGGCACTGACTGTCTCAGTCAAGTTTTGCGTCCCAGCCGGGTTATGTGCCAACAGGCTGTCGACGCTGGCATCGGCGCCGTCAGTCGAAATTTTAATGCTGTTAGTTACGCCTGTCGCATTTGAAGACAGGGCAAGGCGATATGGTGTGCCGCTACCGTCGTTAACGATGGTAGCACTCACCCCCATGTTGGCGGCGTTGATCGCGTCGCGGATGCCCTGCAGTGTATTGTTGCTGGAGTCGATGGTGATGTTGGCGGTGGTGCCGCCGGAGCTGAAGGCTGCGCCGCTATAAACGCCGTTGGTCAGTGTTCCGCCGCTGATGGTGCCAAAATCAAAGGTGACTACAGTCGATGTGCCGCCGCCGATGGCGGCCGTGCTACTAGTTTGCCCAGTGGCCACCAGCTTTTGCGACTGGGCAAGGCTGGTGACTGCCAGAGAATAGGTTCCCGCCACGGCAGTGCTACTGGCTGCGGCGGAAAGGACAGACGTGTCGGAGGATGACGCATTGAACGCAGACAGGCTGCTCGAACTTGAGCTGCCCAGTGCCTGTGCGGCGGTTTGCAAAGTCGCCACTTTGCTTTTGATGCTACCCAGCGCGGTGATTTTTGCCTGATAGCTAGTTTCCTTGGAGTTGAGCTTGTCGATAGGCTGCCGTTCAATGGACATCAGTCCCTTGACGATGGCATCTACATCAATGCTCGAACCCGATGTTGCTGAGGAAATAGCCATGATTCAACCCTCCGGATTACGCTTGCTGCTTCAACAACAAACCCCGCTGAAATTCGTCAATCCCTTGCGCGATCGCCAGCATAGCTTCAGACGGATATTGTAGCAGGGTATCCCCCGTGTCTTTATCCGTCAGCTTGACGATTTGCTTATTGGTTGACTTGTCAACGCTGATACTCAGTTCCAGATTCTTATTCGCCTGCTGCAGGGCAGAGTTGATCTTGCTGACTTCGCTTTGCAGTTGGGCGGGCGTGGGAGTGGGAGTCTGGGCCGGTGTTTGCGCGACCTCGGGCGCAACGCCGCCTGGCCCGCCGTTGCCGGCGGGCCTTGCAGGTGCCGCAACTTGTGCCGCATTACTTATGTTTTGGATGAGCATTTTGCCTCTCCTTGCTTAAATCTCCCCAACCGCGTCAGCGGTCGGGGAGGTACTTACTGTTAACGCAGCAAGCTCAGAACGTTGTTCGGAACTTGGTTCGCTTGGGCCAACATCGCCGTACCTGCTTGTTGCAGAATCATGTTACGTGTCATCGCGGTGGTTTCGACCGCGTAGTCGGTGTCCATAACTCGGCTGTAAGCAGCTGCCGTATTATTGGCTTCCGTCGCGAGGTTGTTGATGGCCGACTGGAAGGTCGCCATATCGCCACCGTAATTGGCGCGGGCGGTGGTTACAGCAGTGATGTCAGTATCGATGCCGGTAACGGTTAAGGTGCCTGCAAGTGTGGCCTTAACACCTACACCTGTAACAGTTCCGCCGTCAGAGTCAACCACAACAGCGCCGGTTGCAGTCGCCAAGCCCAAGATACGGGTGTTCTCCGCGACTAGCGCAGTGGTTTCTGCACCGGATGCTGTACCACCCAATTGCACCGCGATTTCACGCAGGCGCTGCAAGTTTTCATAGACCTGCTGATGGTAACCATCGTTGGTTTGGGCGGTCGAAATACCATCGCTGGCTTCACGCATGGCGATATTTGCGCCGCGCATGGTGCTTTCGTAACCGGAGGCGGTCACCATGCCGGTGGCATCATCCTTAGCGCTGTTGATGCGCTGGCCAGAAGACAGGCGAGCCATGGCAGTTTGCAGGGCCAGGTTAGATTTGTTCAGAGATGCTCCGCTGAACAGGGCCGGGACGTTGGTGTTGATGACTTGTGCCATTTTAGTTCTCCTTAACTTGGTTCACTTTTGCGGCTGTTTTGCCGCTTACTTTGGTTGGCTGTTTGTGAAGCTTAGCAACCGCCGTTGAATCAGTTATCGGAGGGTTTGGGGAAAACTTTAGGGACAATTTCATATATTCAGCGCAGGGGCGGCGATTACACGGTTCTTGCCAGTCTGTTTGGCCTGATACATGGCCTTGTCAGCACGTCCCAACAGGTCTTCTTGGTCTTCTTCTTTGCCGCGTAGTGCGACGCCAGCGCTGAAAGTAACCAGAATGCGCTCATTATTATGCATAAAGAACTTCTTGGTTAGATCGCGCTGAAGGCGCTGAACCGCCTCAACACCAGCATCCAGGTCTGTGTCTGGGAGGATGATGACGAACTCCTCGCCACCATAACGGCCCACCGCATCGGTCGGTCGCAGGGTGTCTTTGATGACTTTGGTGAGGTGGCTCAATGCACGGTCGCCCGCCTGGTGACCGAGACTGTCGTTCAGCTTCTTGAAATTGTCGATGTCGAGCATGGCGACGCAGAGCAGGTTGTGGCTGCGGTCTGCCCGCTTCAGTTCGCGGTCTAGGGTCTCGTCCAGTCCGCGTCTGTTCAGCGCCCCGGTGAGCTGGTCTTCGCGTACCAGTTCGCTGACCTGCATCAGTTCCTGTTCGAGTGTCTTGATGCGCTCTTCGGCTTCATCTGCTTTCTTCTTGGTATCCAGCAGCTCTTCATGCGAACGCAATGCACTGGCTTGGATGACTCGGGTATCGTGCATCACATCATCTAGGATGTGACTTAGCAAGGTCAGGTCGTCAGCCTTGCTGATCTGCTGGCTGTAGCCTTCGATCTTCTGGTGATATTCGCCGGTACTTTCTGTGAGGTTGCCCAGCCGGTCGATGAAGGTGGTCATCAGGCTTTTGAGCGTGGTCTTTGCGTCGGTCAAGCTCTGTTTCAATGTGCTCTGCTTGATGATGGCATCGCGCAGGTTGCGCTCGGCATCTGCGATGGCATGCTTGTCCATCGGTTGCGAGATGATGGTCTGCAGGGCGGAAACCTGGCCCTGCATCCATTCGTCGTCTGCCACCAGTTCGCTCACGTTCTCTACCAACAGGCGCAACAGACGCAACAGACCTTCTTGTATCTTAACTTTGTCGCCGCCGCGTAATTCGAGCTTGAGCCAGAACTGACGCAGTTGCTTGGCCAATTCATTTATTTTTTTCGGATCGTCGGTGGTGTGTACTAACTTGATCAAGCGCTTAGTCTCGTCGGTCAGCTCGGGGTGTGATGAGAAGGTTGTCTCGAGCGATTGCGCGAGCAGCTCACGTAACTGTTTAAGAAGATCTTGCCCGTCTGCCTGTGTGGCTGGCGCGGCAGGCGTTGTGGTGGCAGCAGGAGCGACAGGCGTGGAGGGCGGTGCCAAATCAGGCGCGGCTGAGCCGCCACCCCAGGATCGCATTAAGCCGTTCAACTTTTCCGACATTACATCCGGCTTGCTGGCAAAGCGGCTGAGTACCACCTCAAGCCCTTCTTTTTTACGTGTGAGCGTGACACCTTTGTGTGTCATTTCGAGCTGTCGCAGCAAGTCACGGATCAGTGCCGACCAGTTTGGCCCTGAAGTTGTTGCTTCAGTGGCTTTCTTTCCGCCCAGTTCCTGATAGACGTTTGCATAGTGTTCGGGGCTGGGCGGCAAGCCGCGCTCACCCAATACCTTCAGGGTGTCGCGGGCCAGTTCTGCGGGTTCTTTGTGCTTGCTCATCTATATGTTGTATGTGGTGCCGATTCTATGGTTCGAATTATAGGTTGCCTGCGGTACGGCAATTCACCGAATAGCGTCGGATATTCCCTGCAATTGGAGAAGCTTACTCTATCAGGTGATTGCTGATTGCGTAATGGATAGCCTCTGCATTGGTCTTGAGTTTCATTTTTTCCAAGAGACGCAATCGGTAGACGCTGATGGTCTTGGGGCTGAGTGACATGATCTCTGCCATCTCGCTTAGCTTCTTGCCCTGCGCCATCAGGCACAGGGTCTGATATTCCCGGTTCGACAGGGTCTGGTGCGCCAGCTCTTGGTAGCCTTGCGATAGACCCTCCGCCAGTTGTTCGGCCATCTCGCTACTGATGTACTTCTTGCCATCTCCGACTTTTCGAATGGCAGTCAGCAGCTGTGCGGGTGCGCTTTGTTTGTTCAGGTAACCGGAGGCGCCGGCTTTCATTGATCGCACCGCATACTGGTCTTCGGCATGCATGCTGAGCATCAGCACTGGGGTGTTCGGACAATTGGTCTTGATTTGCTTGAGCACATCGATGCCGTTCTTGTCGGGCAGGCTGATGTCGAGCAAAACCATGTCGTAAGTATTTTCCTGTGCCATTTGAATGGCTTGCATGCCGGTTTCAGCCTCGCCGGTGACGCGCATGTCGGGCGAGTCATCTAGGATCTGCTTGAGGCCCTTGCGAATCAGTGCGTGGTCGTCGGCGATCAGTATTTTCAGCATGGTGTTGGTTCGTTGCTTTTATCTATCATCTAGAACAATGATTTCTGTGATCGGGCATGTGCCGTTCCGTCGGTGTCGTTGCCCTGCGCGTGCGGAATACTGACCGCCACAGTAACGCCTTGTCCCGGTGCGCTGGAGATGTTGACCTCGCCGCCGAAGTGAACCACCCTTTCTTGGATGCCACGCAAGCCAAAGGATCTGGGTTTGGCGCGCGCTTCTTGGCTGAACCCGCGACCATTATCGCGGATGGTCAGGTCTATGCGTTCAGGGCTGTTGTGAATCAGTACTCGGACTTCACTGGCTTGCGAGTGCTTCATGATGTTGGTGAGCGATTCCTGGAAGATGCGGAACAGGGCGATGGAGACATCGGGATGTAGGTCCAGCTCCATTTCGTCTTCATTGTGGTCAAGCAGTACCGTGATGCTGGTGCGCTGCGAGAACTCGTCCGCTTCCATCTCGATCGCTGCCACGATGCCGAAACTGTCCAGATAGCCGGGTCGCAGACTGTGCGCCAGATTGCGGGCGGAAGTCATCGCCTTGTCCACCATGTTTTCAATGGTGGTCGTCTTATCTGTCAGCATCTGCTTGCTTTTGGGCAAGCGTTCCTTGATCCAGGCGAGATCCATCTTGATGGCTGTGAGCAGCCCGCCGATCTCATCGTGAACCTCGCGCGCAATGCGCAGGCGTTCCTGTTCTTTGGCATCCTGAATGTGGGATGAGAATTCGCGAAGTTGCTCTTGCGAGCGCAACAGTTCGAGTTCGTCCAGCTTGGTCTTGGTGATGTTGACGATCAAGCCTTCCCACTCGACATCACCGTCTGCATTGGTTTGAGGGGTGGAACCCAGCGCCAGCCATTTCAACTCGCCGTCCGCCAGTGTGACGCGACCCTCCCAGCTCCAGAATCCCGAGCCGGTCGCGGATCGCACCATGCTGTCTTGGAACACGCTGCGGTCTTCGGGGTGGATCAGGCTAAGGAAGCTGTCGATATCGGCTTGCAACTGTTGCTGGGTCAGGCCCAGCAAGGCCTGACTGCCTTCTCCTATGTAGGAGAAATAGATTTCGCCCTTTTTGTTCCGCACAAGCTGAAATGCCATGCAGGGCAGGTTGGCGATGAAATTATCGAGGCGCAAAGGCTTGTTTGAGATGTCTGGCACAGTCTGTGTGGCTCTCTTCAAGTCGGTGTTGATCGTTGGTGCGGTGCGCCGAAAATGTGTCGCTCGCTGTTCATGGCCGTATGCTGAGATTGCCATCAGGCCATCAGGCCAGCGGGTTGAGGGTACTACACGCTGACAGGTTTGGGCAATCGCTTTGCGCTTGTCTGTATCGGGCGTTTGCGGTGCGGCTGTCGGGCAATATCGTGTTTTTCGGGTGGCGTGATTGCGGTAGAATCGCCGCTCGATATCCAACGCTGCTTTTTAATGTCTGCCGCCAGCCCCGCCGTGACCCCGAATCAACTTATCCGTAAAGAGATACAGGCCTTGCACGCCTATCATGTCCCGCCTTCGGCTGACATGATCAAGCTGGATGCGATGGAGAATCCACATCTGTTGCCGCAGGCGCTGCGCGACGAGATCGCGCGCCAAGTGGCGAATGCCGCGATCAATCGCTACCCTGATGCGGGCGCACACCAACTTAAACAAGATATTCGTAAAGTGACGCAATTGCCTGAGGGCATGGATGTGTTGTTGGGCAATGGTTCGGACGAGATTATCCAGCTGCTGGCGATGGCAGTTGCTAAGCCGGGCGCGGTATTGCTGAGTGTCGAGCCTTCGTTCGTCATGTACAAGATGATCGCCACCTTTGTCGGTATGCGCTATGTTGGCGTGCCGCTGGCAGAGGATTTCTCGCTTGATCTCGATGCGACTTTGGCGGCGATTGAGCGCGAGCGTCCTGCAATCGTGTTCCTCGCTTACCCTAATAATCCCACCGGCAACCTGTTTGATGCCGAGGCAGTGCGTCGTATCATCGAGGCGGCTCCCGGCCTAGTAGTGGTGGATGAGGCTTACTATGCTTTCGCAAGTGATAGCTTCATTCCGCAGCTGGGGAAGTATGACAACCTGCTGGTGATGCGCACATACTCCAAACTCGGCATGGCCGGATTGCGGCTGGGTTTTATCGCGGGCGATAAAACATGGCTGGAGCAATTGGATAAGCTGCGCTTACCGTATAATGTGGGCGTCCTGCCGCAATTGGTTGCGAGCACACTGTTGGCCCACCATGATGTATTGTTGGCACAGGCGGAAAGCATTCGGTCGGAACGCACGAAGATGATGGCGGCCTTGAATGCGATGGCAGGCGTACAGGCATACCCCAGCGAAGCGAATTTCATCCTGTTTCGTGTGGCAAAAGCCACGCAGGTATTTGAAGGGCTGAAGCAGCGCGGGGTATTGATCAAGAACCTGAACGGCGGGCATCCGGCTTTAACCGATTGTCTGCGCGTCACTGTAGGCACGCAGGACGAAGATGCAAGATTCATTACAGCATTGCAGGATTCCATTAACCAACTCGCATAAGGCAAATCATGCGTAGCGCACAAGTCACTCGCAACACCCTCGAGACACAGATCACGGTCGAGATGAACCTCGACGGAACCGGCAAGGTCAAGCTGGATACCGGCCTCCCCTTCCTCGAACATATGCTGGATCAGATCGCGCGTCACGGTCTGATTGATTTCGACATCAAGGCCAAGGGCGATCTGCATATCGATGCGCACCACACCGTGGAAGACATCGGCATCACCTTGGGACAAGCCTTCACGCAAGCGATCGGCGACAAGAAAGGCCTGCGCCGCTATGGCCATGCCTATGTGCCGCTGGATGAAGCTTTGTCGCGCGTGGTGCTGGACATCTCCGGTCGCCCCGGCTTGGTATTCAATGTCGATTTTGTGCGTTCCAATGTTGGTGAATTCGAGGTCGATCTGATCCGTGAATTCTTCCAGGGCTTCGTCAATCACGCCTTGGTGACATTGCACATTGATAACTTGGCGGGCGAAAACGCGCACCATCAGGCCGAGACCATCTTCAAAGCCTTCGGTCGCGCTTTGCGCGTCGCGCTGGAGCAAGACCCACGCATGGCAGGTGTGATGCCCTCTACCAAAGGCACGCTATAACACCATGGTAGATATCGCCATCGTGGACTACGGCATGGGCAACCTGCGCTCGGTGTATCAAGCCGTGCGCAAGGTTGCACCGGATGCGAATGTCGTCGTGTCGGGTGAGGCGGAAGTGATCGCGTCGGCCAAGCGAGTCGTATTCCCAGGGCAGGGCGCTGCACCTGACTGTATGCGAGAGATTCGCGAGCGTGGTTTGGATAAGGTGATTGCTACAACTGCTGCTGGCGGAAAGCCATTTCTCGGTATTTGTATGGGCCTGCAAGTGTTGTTCGAGCATAGTGAGGAGGGTGATACGCCATGTTTGGGCATCATCCCCGGGCAGGTCACGCGCTTTGCACATGGCCTCAAGGATGCGCAGGGACGCAAGCTCAAAGTGCCGCACATGGGCTGGAACGGTGTAAATCATGCCGATCATCCTCTGTGGGAAGGCATCGAACAGGATGAGCGCTTCTATTATGTACACAGCTATTACGTGCAACCGCTCGACAAGGACATCGTGCAAGGCACCAGCGATTATCCACAGCCCTTTGTCTGCGCCGTGTCGCGTGGTAACTTGTTCGCCGTGCAGTTCCATCCGGAGAAGAGTGCTTCTGCCGGATTGAAACTGCTGAAAAATTTCGTCAACTGGAATCCCGTTTAACCACGATATAAATGCCATGGATATTTCAACACTGATCATTCCTGCAATCGACCTGAAAGACGGTCAATGTGTACGCCTGCGCCAAGGTGAGATGGAGGGCGCGACTGTATTTTCAGACGACCCGACTGCGATGGCCAGACACTGGCTGGAGCAAGGTGCTCGTCGCCTGCATCTGGTCGACCTGAATGGGGCTTTTGCCGGTAAACCCAAGAATGAAGAAGCAGTGCGCCTCATCGTCGAAGCCGTGGGCAGCGACATTCCGGTGCAACTGGGCGGCGGTATACGTGATCTGGAGACCATCGAGCGTTATCTCGATCTTGGCATCTCTTACGTCATCATCGGTACCGCCGCTGTAAAAGTGCCCGGCTTTCTGCATGAAGCATGCGATGCATTCCCCGGCCACATCATGGTCGGTCTGGATGCCAAGGGCGGCAAAGTGGCTGTCGATGGCTGGTCCAAGCTGACCGGCCATGATGTGGCCGACTTGGCACAGCGCTTCGAAGGTTATGGCGTGGAAGGCATCATCTATACCGACATCGGCCGCGACGGCATGATGAGCGGTGTGAACATCGAAGCCACTGTCGAGTTGGCACGTCCATTGAGCGTGCCGGTCATCGCCAGCGGCGGCATCACCAATCTGGATGATGTGCGCAAGCTGTGTGCCGTGCGCGGGGAGGGCATCACCGGTGCAATCACCGGTCGCGCCATTTACGAAGGCACGCTGGACTTCCGTGCCGCACAAGCTTTGGCGGATGAGTTGACGACAATAAAGGTCTGATGGTGACTACAAGTCAAAATCTATTGCAGATGAGCGTCAGGGCGGCGGCTACATATGCTCGCTAAACGCATCATTCCCTGTATGGACGTGACCGCCGGTCGCGTGGTCAAGGGCGTCAGCTTTGTCGAGCTTCGCGATGCCGGCGATCCGGTGGAGATCGCCAAGCGATATGACGAGCAGGGGGCGGATGAACTCACCTTCCTTGATATCACTGCCAGTTCTGATGATCGCAGCATCATCTTCCATATCATCGAAAAAGTTGCAGAGCAGGTATTCATCCCGCTGACCGTAGGCGGCGGTGTGCGCGAGGTACAGGATGTGCGCAATCTGCTCAACGCAGGTGCCGACAAGGTCAGTATCAATACCTCTGCGGTGGTCAATCCGCAGTTGGTGGCTGATGCTGCCGGGCGCTATGGTTCGCAATGCATCGTGGTCGCTATCGATGCCAAACAGATCGCTCCGGGTAAATGGGAAGTGTTCACGCATGGAGGTCGCAAGGCGACCGGGCTGGATGCGGTGGAGTGGGCGATTAAAATGCAGACACTGGGCGCGGGCGAGATCCTGCTGACCAGTATGGATCAGGATGGGCAGAAGAAAGGCTTCGACTTGGCGCTGACGCGTGCCGTGACAGATGCTTTGGAGATTCCGGTGATCGCCAGCGGTGGAGTGGGAAATCTGCAGCATTTGGCAGATGGCGTCACCCAGGGCGGTGCTGATGCAGTACTGGCAGCCAGTATCTTCCACTTCGGTGAATACACTGTGCAACAGGCCAAGCAGCATATGGCGCAACAGGGCATTGAGGTGCGGTTATGACCGAGAGCTGGCTGAACAAGGTGAACTGGTCCGATGATGGCCTTGTTCCTGCCATCGCACAGGATGCGGTGACCGGCCGCGTGCTGATGGTGGCTTGGATGGACAGGGATGCGCTCAAGCGCACGGTGGAGACTGGGGAGGCAATCTACTGGTCGCGTTCGCGCAAGAAGCTGTGGCACAAGGGCGAAGAATCTGGCCACGTGCAGAAGGTGAAAGAGATCCGTCTTGATTGCGATGCGGATGTGATCCTGATGCAGATCGAACAGAGTGGTGGTATCGCCTGCCATACCGGCCGCGAGAGCTGTTTCTATAGCAAGCTGGAGAACGGTGAGTGGATATCCACCGACGCCGTACTGAAGAACCCAGACGAGATATATAAAAAGTGAACGACATCCTGCAAAGATTGACCGAGACACTGGAGTCGCGCAAAGGCGCGGCAGCCGACTCGTCCTATGTGGCCAAGCTGTACAGCAAGGGCGACGATGCGATCCTGAAGAAGGTCATCGAAGAAGCGGGGGAAGTGTTGCTGGCGGCCAAGGACGGCGACGATCAGCATTTGATCTATGAACTGGCGGATCTATGGTTCCATAGCATGGTTTTGCTGGCCCACAAGGGCTTGAGCGCTGAGGATGTGCTGCAGGAATTGGCGCGCCGTGAAGGCGTGTCTGGCATCACAGAAAAGGAGAGTCGCAAATGAGTGATGACTGCCTATTCTGTAAGATAGTCCGCGGCGAGATACCTTGTCGCAAGGTGTACGAGGACGACGACGTGCTGGCATTCCACGATATCAATCCGGTAGCGCCCGTACATTTTATGCTGGTACCCAAACAGCACTTGGCTTCCTTGATAGAGGCAGATGAGTCTCATGCTGCTTTGTTGGGTAAGATGCTGCTGCTGGCCCCAAAGCTGGCAAAAGAGCAAGGTTTAGACAATGGTTTCCGAACCGTTATCAACAGTGGCAAGGGCGGTGGTCAGGAAGTGTTTCACCTGCATGTACACGTCATCGGTGGTGGCAATATCCCGCCTATGGTCAAGCGTAGTTAATCGACGAGGAGTTCAGCATGGGTTCGTTCAGTATCTGGCATTGGTTGATCGTGTTGCTGGTTGTGGTGCTCATCTTTGGTACCAAGAAACTCCGCAATATGGGCAGTGATCTGGGCGGCGCTGTCAAAGGCTTCAAGGAAGGCATGAAGGTCGATGAGGAAGCCGACAAGCCGCAAGATTCCCGAACCATCGAAGGCGAAGTGAAAGAGAAGTAAAGCGATGTTTGACATCGCGTTCTCAGAGTTGATTGTCATCGCGCTGGTTGCGCTGATCATCATTGGCCCGGAGAGGCTGCCCAAATTGGCGCGCACGGCGGGCCATCTGTGGGGGCGTACACAGCGTTATGTGAATAAGGTCAAGGACGATATTGCTCACGATATGGCGCTGGATCAGGCGCGCCAGATGCAGCACGAGATCGAAAAGCATGTCGCCGAAGCCGAGCAAGCTATGCAAGCCAACGGCCTGTCTCTTGAACAGAGCATTTTGCAATCGCAACACAAGAAGCCCGCCGACGAAACACCCGCGGCACCTCCCGCAACACCAGACGAACCTAGCAAATGAGTAAAAGCGAGACATTGATCGCGCACTTGGTTGAGTTGCGCTCGCGCTTGCTGAACAGTTTCTTGGCGTGGTTGCTGGTGTTCATCTGTCTATTTCCGTGGGCATCCGATCTATATGCCTTGCTGGCGCAGCCCATGCTGGCTAAGCTGCCGCAAGGCGGGCAGATGATCGCCACCGATGTCACTACGCCGTTCTTCGTGCCACTCAAGGTGGCGATGATGGCCGCCTTTGTGATCGCACTTCCTTTTGTTCTGTATCAGCTCTGGCGTTTTGTCGCACCCGGTCTGTATGCACACGAGAAGAAGTTGATGCTGCCGCTGATCATGGTTAGCACGTTGCTGTTCTTCTGCGGTATGGCCTTCGCATATTTTGCAGTGTTTCCGGTGGTGTTTGGTTTCATCACCGCTGCGGCACCTGTTGGTGTGGCGGTGATGACCGACATCGACAAATATCTGAGCTTTGTGTTGGGCATGTTCCTCGCCTTTGGTATCACCTTCGAAGTACCAATCGCAGTCGTGATATTGGTGCACATGGGTATGGTGTCGGTAGAGAAGCTGAGGGAATTGCGTTCCTATGTCATCGTCGGTGCATTCGTGGTGGCTGCAATCGTCACGCCGCCCGATGTTGTCTCGCAATTCATGTTGGCGATCCCGCTGTGGCTGTTGTACGAGGCTGGCGTAGTGGTGGCGTCTTGGATGGGAGTGCGCAATCGAACCTCAAACGACAGCGTGACGGATGACAACTGATTCAGCGCAAGCGCTGGTAGCGCAAACTTTTCAGCAAGCCGTTGAACTGCATCAATCCGGACGTGCGGCAGACTCAGCCGAACTATATCGGGCCATTCTTGGCATCCAGCCCCAGCATCCCGAAGCCAACCACAATCTCGCTGTAATCACGCTGCAAGCTGGTCAACCACAAGCCGCTATCCCTCACTTTCTTGCCGCCCTTGAAGCGGATCCGGAACGCGCTCAATTTTGGCTGAGCTACATCGATGCGCTGGTGCAGGCCGGGCAAGATGACACTGCGCGCGAGGTTTTGCAGATGGGACGGCAGCAAGGTTTGCAAGGAGAAGAGGTCGATGCATTGGCGGCACGCTTGGAGGTAAACAGCGGGACGGCGAAGCCACGAAAGTCGGGGCAAAAGACACCGACACAAGCGCAACTCGACGAACTGGTGACGTTATTCAATCAGGGGCGTATAGCAGACTCGGCCGCTAGGGCGAAGGCGATGACCGAACAGTTCCCACAGCACGGATTCGGCTGGAAGGTTCTGGGGCTGGCTTTGAAGCAGATGGGGCGTAATGAGGAAGCACTCGTGCCGATGCAGAGGGCCGCTACCTTATCTCCGAAAGAAGCGGATGTGCACAGCAATCTAGGCGTGGCACTGCACGATGCGGGACGTTTGCAGGAAGCGGAAGCCAGTTATCGGCGTGCGTTGAAAATCAAACCTGACTATGCCGATGCGCATTGCAATATGGGTACCTTGTTGCAGGACATGGGGCGATTAACTGAAGCAGAAACCAGTCATCGTCGCGCAATCCGGCTTGCGCCAGATTTGGTTGATGCACATTACAACTTAGGCAATACCTTTCGTGCTCAGGGGCGATTGGAGGATGCGGTGCAGAGTTATCGACGTGCTTTGGAGATGCGTCCCGCATACATCCATGCATGTTGCAATCTGGGAATCGTGCTGCAAGATCAGGGCAAACTTGAAGAAGCAGAGGCGATGCTACGGAGGACGCTGGAACTCAAACCGGATCATGTCGAGGCATACAGCAACTTGGGTAACACACTCAAGGAACAAGGTCGGTTGATGGAAGCGGAAGCCTGTTATCGAAGGGCATTGGAACTGAATCCAGAACTGGCTGAGGTGCATAATAATCTCGGCATTCTGTTGCAGGACATGGGGAATCTGGATGAGGCTGAAGTGTGCTACCGGCACGCGTTGGCTCTCAAGCCGGATTACTTCAAAGCTCACAGCAATCTGCTGTTTCTGCTCAATTACAATCCCGGGATTACTCAGCAACTCGCATTCGAGGAGGCCCGTCGATATGGTGCTTCCGTCACAGCACACGCCAATAAGCGCTACAGTAAATGGTCGTGCACAAAAAGACCGAAGCGGTTGCGCATCGGTTTCGTCTCTGGCGATTTTCGCAATCATCCAGTCGGCTATTTCCTGGAGAACTTGCTGCGCTATCTCGACCGAGAAGCCTTCGAGTTGTATGCCTACCCCACTGATCCGTGGACGGACGAACTGACCTTGCGTATCAAATCCTATTTTGCAGCTTGGCACCCGATTTATGGTCTGAACGATGAAGCGGCCGCCAAGCGCATCCACGATGACGGTGTACACATCCTCGTCGACCTGTCCGGCCACTCGCGATACAACCGCCTGCCCATGTTCGCCATGAAGCCCGCGCCGGTACAGGTGGCTTGGTTGGGCTATTTTGCGACGACAGGTGTGGCAGAGATGGATTACCTCATCGCTGATCCGGTGACCTTGCCGGAATCTCAGGAACGCTACTTCACGGAAAAGATCTGGCGCTTGCCCGAAACACGGCTGTGTTTCAGTCGTCCTGACGTTGATATTGCGGTCTCGCTATTACCTGCGCTGGCGAACGGCTACGTCACCTTCGGTTGTTTCAATAACCTAGCCAAGATGAACGACGATGTGGTCATGTTGTGGTCGCGTGTGCTGAATTCGGTCGCGGACAGCCGGCTCTTTTTGAAATCGAAACAACTTGGCGAGGAGGCTGTCCGTCAGCAGACTATCGAGCGTTTCGCTGCACATGGCATTACAGCTGAGAGATTGATATTGGATGGAGCTGAATCACGTGCGAAATATTTCGAGGCCTACCACCACGTGGACATCTCGCTTGATCCTTTTCCGTATCCAGGCGGCACGACCACGGTAGAGAGTTTGTGGATGGGCGTGCCGGTGCTGAACCTGAGCGGAGAGTCATTCCTGTTTCGGCAGGGGGCTGGGTTCCTGAGTAATACTGGTCTGGAGGAGTGGTTTGTTACTTCGCAGGATGAATACGTCGCTAAGGCTAAAAGTTATGCAGCTGACCTGTCTGGATTGGCGGGGTTTCGTAACAGACTGCGCCAGCAAGTGGAGACATCCCCTGTCATGGATGGGCAGCGTTTCGCTGCGAATTTCTCAACAGCGCTACAAGGAATAGGTAGTGCAGATGTATAGAGCCAGAGGGAACTTATCGTGGTTGCTTATCCTTGGCTGCCAGTTGCGTCAGTTCAATGAAATGGTCCACTTGCGCCCATGCATTTTTGAGTACGACATCTTCGTAGAAGGTACGGTAGTTTGTAACATTGGTCGTTGCTAGGGCGATAGATTCCGGACTGTTATCCATCACCACCCCCCAATCGCTTGTATAGGAATAGTTTGCTACATGGCTGCGCCAGTAATCTGTTACGAGGATAGAGACTGGGCAGCCACAGAGTAGTGCTTCTGAAATCAAAGCAGTCGGCTCGTAGACATAGAGAACTTTGCTGTTTCGTAATATTTCTGCGATCTGTGGATGACTGAGCTGCTGGTCTTTTCCTAGACTGATCGCATCGTTTAGGTGCGGGGCAAGTTGACCACCTGCAGCCAGATATTTGTGCGCATAGAAACATACTTGCTGCCGGTTAACGTCATCCGCGTTGTCTTCATTGTTGAACAGAGACAGGTCGCTGGTCGGGATATGCAATGTTTCGCCGTTCATGCCGTCGACCAGATAGAGCGGATCGAAAGTAAAGATTAATTCGTCTTCGGCAAATTGTGTGTCACCCCCTATATGTCCGGGCTTGTTAAGCAACCAACGTGCTACAACTTTTGCACCGAAAGGATTGCCCGAGACAATCTCAGGATAGACCATGATCGGGGTGCTGCCTGCATCATGGTGCCGCACCATCGTCTCCTCGGTCAGCACAGGTGTCCTCAGGTGGGGAACAGTTTTTTCACAGGTGACATAGGCTTCCTGCCCACTTTCATTGAGAGCATGGCACAAATAATGGAGGGCTCGTATGCCTGCGGATTGCTGGATGAAATCGAGCGCGAAGATGTAATAGGGTGCCTTATTGGCTTTGAAGAAAGTTCGTTTGAGGAAGAATGGTGCTGTATCCAACGAGTGGTGGATACGACGCAGATTCCTTTGGCAGTTGAGCCATACGTCGGATAGTTCGGTGTCGTCGAGGAAGCCTTGTATGCTTTTGAAGCTGCTAAATACACCACTCCAAGAAAAGCGATTTGCGGGGGCATCGGTCAAAGAAATGAACAGGGCGTTGTTGCATTCATGCGCATGAAGGTTCTGATCGCTGTCCAGAAGACATAACTCGTCTTGATCGAGGCTGCTAAAACTGACTCCCGAATTGCGCAATGCATCATCAAAAGCTTGCGCCATCACTCTAATGGTTTCTTGGAAAGCATCGGCAGGTAGCGTTGCCTGGCTGATAGCAGTTAAAGCAACTGGGAATTTGCCGGATAGCTTGGGCCTAGATGATCGAGGGAAGGCTGCGAGCCACATGGGTAAGGGGTAGGTTTTCGCATCCGAGTCGGTGAATAGGCTGCTACGAACGCAATCTTGCAGAACAATCCGTTCGATGAGCGATGACAGATCGTGCGATACCAAAGTGTGTGGAGGGCAATAGATCACCAGTTCTTCATCGTATGCCTCATCAAGAAAACTCAGCGGCCAGAAATTTCGGTAGCTGGCTGCAGTGTCGGCAGTGATTGTAGATATTTGGATTGGATAACTGGCAGCAAGCTGGTGGCAGATTGCAAGTGTGTCTCTGCTCGCGCCTTCCGGCAGCTTGATCGTGAACGCGGTGTTCGCATAATATGGTCCGGCATTGAGCTTCCATGAGCGCAGGAAGTAGTTGAGCGCGTTGTGGCAGGCAGGCAGGTCGACGCAGAAGGTCGCAACTCGGATATTTATTTCGAGCATGGCAATGAGCTGGTTCGATTGATGAAAGTGGTTTTGGAGTCTGGGAGCCGGGCGGACTCAATATGGATATATTGCTTGCCGACCCCCTGTTCGCCTGAGAATGGCAACATGACGCCTCCCTCACCGCAATGTGCACAGCTGGCGTATGCCTCGACCTGATCCAGTTTCTGGATGTTTGAGCGCAGTTCTGCAGCGTTAGCGTTGTCATCAAGTACGGCCCAATCTTCTGGGTAGTCTGCCTGATGGTGGGAGCCGACACCCGCCGTAGTCGAGCAGGGGTAATACACGCCATTTTGCACAGTTTTGCAGGTATGTCTAGAGTTGCAGCCAGCCTTCATCGCTGCCAAGGTGGAAGCAGGCAGATCCAGTTTGCGCAGGGAGGCGGGTGTCGCCCAGATCGGTTGTCCGATCGTATAGCTGAAACCCGCGGCGGATACTTTATTGATGTTGCGTTGGAACAAAGCCTTCTGTTTATTGTTCAGTGCTGGTGTGTAATCAGAAAAGATCAGACGGGTACGGTGGCGATCCAGCCCGGAAAGAAATGCATCGCTGATGTCGCACACGCCATTAGTGGTGATTCCAATTACGCCGAAGTTTGGCTTGCCCAGAATATGGTCGACGATCTTGTCTAGGTCTGGGTGCAGGAAAGGCTCTCCTCCGATGATCGATACGTAGCCGATAGCATCGACTGCCTCGAGCATGCGGTCAATATCGGTCAAGATGCGAGAAAGCGGGAAGTTAATTCGGTCATCAGGATGGTAGTGATTGATGTACTGACCGCAATGCGTGCATTTCAGTGTGCATTTCTGGTTCACTACAAAAGTGAGTAGCGGCAGCACCAGCTCATCTTCGAATCGGAGTAGTCCGGAGTCTCGGCACTGTTTGAGCAACAGGCTAGGTAAACGCTCGCAGGCACACCAGTTGCAGAACGGTGTTCCGATACAGACTTTGGCGTCGAATCCGGTTTCAGATTTCATACTGCACATCAATGCTTCGAATAGCGCCATGCCGGAAAGATAGTGTTCGAAGCCGCGAGAATGAAACTCAGCTTCGCCAACACTGCCGGAAAGACTGCCATTGGGAATGCAGTTGATGATGAGTGTTTCTGCTGGGACTAAGGTCTGCGCAAACGGAAGATGGGTCGCGATACCGTTCACTGTACCCAATTCCGGCGCGCGTATATCCCAGTAGCTCAAACGCTCAGTCATGAAACCGATGGATATCAGAAAACCACCGAAGGCGCTGCCGAATTTTCCCGCACCACGCAAAACGACATGTGAAAAACTGTGCAAATGGGATATGAGCGCAGCTTCATGCTGATTCTCGCCGCGTCGAGCTAGCTCCAATAATTCATTTATATTTGTCAGGCGAGTTCCAATCATAGTCATGACTCAGCTCCGTGCAACAAATGGATGACCGGATTATCCAGTCCCAAATCTCGTATCGACTGTTCAATGCTCTGAGCGGAGTTCATGCCGCAGATCACGATAGCGCCTTTGAAGGTAGACAAGGATTGCGGCGACGCTATGCTCAGTCCCAATAGTTTTTGTCCTTGCAATTGAGGATTTCGATCTACCAGATGTTTTATGCGGCAATGTTTGAGTGGTGTGTGGGTGAGCAAGCGGTAGACAAAGGTTGACACGCCCCACAGCGCGATCTCACGGTCTCCGAGTTGGGCGATATTGTCGAGCACAGTCAAACCGAAAGGGTTGGCTTGCGAAAGGCTTTGCTCCACGAACTGTCTTTCCACTGTGCTATGGAATATATTCTTTTCAACAGAAGCGACTTCAAAAAGTGCGCGGATACATGGATATATCTCGGAAGATGATTCGAACTGGATCAAATTGAATCCGCGCATCAGATTCAGCAAGGAATACAGGCTGAAATGATTGATGTGTTCATATTCGTAGAAAAATCCGGGGAACGGTGCCGCGCGCTGAAAAAGAGATAAGTCTGGCAACTCGATGTAAAGACGTCCACTGGGTTTGAGCCACTTAGCCACGTTATTGATCGCTTCTAGTGGTGAATACAGGTGCTCAAGCACATGACGTAACAATATCAGGTCGAATTTTTCTTCAAGTTCAGGTGCATCTTCGGTGGCGAAGCCGGTACGTCCATTTATGTTCTGCTGTGACAGGTAGCGAATCGCCGAACGATCGGGATCCATCGCATACAGGTTCTCATGCCCTCGTTGGCGCAGTGACATCAGCGTTATGCCGTAGGAACAACCGATGTCAGCAATCGCTTGGGTGCTCGCTTGCAAAGCATGTTGCGAGAGGAAGTCCACGGTCAATTCATTCAACCTCGCCTGTTCTGGCGTGATCGAGTATTCGACACGGTCTGCTCCGGTATAGCTTTCGTAGTAACCGTCCCGATCTGCAAAAGGTTCGATGTCATGGAAGGCCATGCCGCATCGATCGCAAATATTGATTGAGAATGAATGTTGAAGCTGAAAGTCTTCCGGAACGATCAACTCGAGGTGGCGCAGCGGAGTGGCAGCTCGCGAATCGCAAACTGGGCAGGTACGGTTGGAGGAAGAAATCGCGATTTTATTTTTGTGCGTCATGGCTATATCTTCTGGGCTAACTTATTTGGCAGCTACTACTGGGATACGGATACGGCTCTTACCGCCTGGCAGAGTGTATCGTTCGATAAATCCCTGTTCGGCAGCACTGCCTGTGAGAGCGGGCGAGCCGAAAGATTCACAATGCCCACAGGCACCATAGTAGGGGCGTTGCAGCAGGAGGAGTATCTCGCTACGGATTTCCTCCGGACTTTTTTGCGGATCTAGCACGACATAGTCTGAAAGGTAGTCCGCCACACCAAGGTCTTGGATAGAGAGTGTGAACGAGCACGGGAAGAGCTTGCCATCGAAGACGTACAGATAGCGCACGCCACAACTTTGCTTCTTTTGTATCTTGGTTGCTTCCGAATCGTGCTTGTCTTCCAGCGTGGAAGAGATATTCCAAGTTGGCAGTGAATTCTGGTATTTCGCATTGACACCGGCGGCGCGCGCCATCTCGATGTTGCGATAGAAAGCGGCGGTCCGTTTCTCATCCAGCACTTCTAAGTAGTTTGAAAAGGCTAGACGGATGCGCGTATCTTGCAGGGTATCCATCTGCGCTGGATTGATCGGTTCGATACCGTTGGTATTGACGATCACAGCGCCGAAGTTGTTATGACTCAGCACGCCGCCAATGATTTGGTCGATGTCTTTGTGTAGGAATGGTTCACCGCCAAAGATGTTGACCACCCCAAAGGAGTGGACTGCTCGCATCACCACCTCGATATCCTGCAATATCTGCGCTGTGTTGACGTTCTGCTTGCGTTCTTTGGTATAAGTATTGATATAGAGGAAGCAGTGTGTGCATTTTAGATTGCACACATTGTTGGTGATGAAATGCACACGGTCAAAAGACAGCGTTTCATCGGGCTCCAGTGCCTGTTTGCGTGCGGCATCTGCGCGTACGATGCTATGCAGCCTCTCACAGGAGCAGACGCTGCAGATGTCGAAGCTGTTGCATATCTTCGCAATGGCCGGCTTATCGTTCGCCAGCGGACAGAGCAAGGCCTGCAGCAGGTCGTTGCCGTGAACCACATGCTCCCATCCATTCTCGCCGAGCTGACGCTGGATGTTAGGCCCTACAGCGACATTGCCGATGCAGAACAGAACCAGCGTGGCCTCACGCTCGAAACCCCCGGAGAATGGCGTGACAACAGTCAGACCATTACGACTGCCGATCTTTTCAGCTTGCGAATCCCAGTAGCAGGCAGGCGTGATGCCGAGTTCAAGCAGCTTCTCACCAAGGGCGGAGCCTAGATTTCCTGCCCCCCAAATGACAGTGGTTTTATACATGCGACAGAAGTCGACGAACACTTTCGGATCCAAACGGTCGCCGTTGCGCGCCGCGAGCAGGAATGGCTGGATGATGTCTGTTGATGGACCGGGCTTCAACATGGCATGCTCCCCGCAGGGGCGGGATAGGAAACGGCACGTTTCATCGCTTCAGCGGAATCCTGCAATAGTTTTGTCAGAGCGTCTTGCCGTGCTTGTTTATCCAAAGCCCAATATGCGGACAGTTGCGCATGAAGTGCACTGCTCTGAACTGAGGGGGCGATGGCGGAGGAAAGATGGAAGTAGCGCTGAGCGCCAGTTTCATCGGCAACGGATAGGCTGCGCAGGCAGTAGCGTAGACTTAGGTGCGCCACCTTTTCGATGGCAGGCTGTAATCTGTCACGTGCTTTTTGCATATCCGGATAGTTGGCGGCGACATCCGAGAGTTGGTGCAACAGGACGAATTCACCCATGCATTGCAACAGATTTCCGTTCATTCCGGCACTCTCACTTTGTCCATGGATACGGTTCAACAACAGAGGCTCTTTGATGTATACGATGGGCGAGTCACAGCAAATGTGAAAATCCATGATGCGGTCGCCAAACCAGCGGTCATTGAGATTTCCTGACATGCGTTTTCCCTGTGTCTTCTCAACCTTGTAAAGGATCTGAGAGATGCTGGGGTTGACTGAAGACATCATGTAGACAGCCGCTTGTTCGTTGCCCGGAATCAAGCAGGATTGATCGTAGAATGAGGGTTCTGAGCTACAGTTCCCATCCTCGTCCATGATGTCACGATGCACCATGGCAAAGGCGGCATCAGGGTGGCGCTCAAGAGAGGTTAGGCAACGTTCGATGAATGTGGGCTGGATAGCGTCGTCCGAGCATAGCTTCAACATGTACTTGCCGCCCATGTTCAACAGGCAGTTCCACAGATTCACGTTGGGGCCGTAATTTATCCGGTTGCGCGTGAGGCTGATCTTGTCCGGATACTTCTCGGCGTATTCCAGCGCGATGGCCCACGAATCATCTGTCGAGGCATTGTCGGAGAAACAGATTTCGATGTTCTCATAGGTCTGTGCAAACACACTGTCCAGACACTGCCGCAGGTATCTTCCGTAGTTGAAGTTATAGATGCAGATGCTAACCAGAGGAAACTTTCGACGATCTTGCATCGAGATGCGTCGCATCGGGTTATGCGGTGGCATGAAGACGTTGGCACGATTCAAGCGGGAGATGTAGGTGTGAGCAATTAGCTCATCTGCTTCCATACTAGCTATGCAGTCCTGTACATAGCTAGCATCGAAATCGACGCCTATTGCCAGCTCGACGCTGTATTTACCTTTGCAAAGCTGCATCCCTTTATGCCGATTGGACCTCCCCCCCATACACTCACGGTTTCGGCTGATCGTTATTTTTCCGGGATGCTCAGTACAGTATTGATTGGCAATTTGCCAAGCCCCGTCCGTTGATCCGTCATCGCACACGATGACCTCAAGATCGCGGAGGAGAGATTGCTCGAATATCGAGCGTAAGCAGCGTTCAATGCTGTGTCCCGGATAGTTGTACAGCAGAATGCTGAGCAAAGGTGATGTGTTCTCTTGGTCAAGCATATTGTTCCTGTCGAGTGCTGGGCCAGCATGATTGTTCGATTTTATTCAGATGTACAGGGGGGGCAATCCAAGAACTGATGGCGCATTCCATAGCTATTATTCCCTTTGTCTGCCAGAGCAAGCAGCAGTGTACTGGATACTTTCACCCAGATCGGTCCATGGTGCCAAGCACAGTTTGTTTCGTGCCTTTGTGATATCCGGCACATACCGGTTGCGTGCCGCGTTGCCAATGCTGTGTTTGGTGTCGCCCAGTACCCGGATGTTTTTGTCGGGACTTAGGGTGTCGCGCACCTGCTTTGCTAGTTCATAGATACTGACCGCCTCGTCGGAGCCAACGTTGTATATCTCGCCGCTGCGGCCTTGCAGCAACAGCGTCAGCAACCAAGTCACTAGGTCACCAAGGTAGAGGTAACTGCGCAGGTGCGTTCCGTCGCCCTTCACCACGATCTCGTCTTTGCTTAAGGCCTGAGCGATGAAGTTGCCGATCGCATAGTGCAGGTCGAGCGGCATGAACGGGCCTGCGAATGAGAAGCAGCGTGCGATGGTGTTGTTCCAGCCATGCTTGTTCGCGTAGTAACTGGTGAGATATTCCGCCGCCCGCTTGGCTTGTCCTAGTGCTGTATCTACATCGCAGGTATCCGGTGCACCCATATAAGTTTCCGGCATGTGCGTCATGTCGGCAGGCTGGGTGCCATAGGCCACGCCAGAACTCAGGAACAGAAAGCGTTCGATGCCGTACCGTGTCGCGAAGTCGAGCACGTGGCGCGTACCGTCCACCAGTGTGTCGAATTTATTCAATGGATCTTCGCCGTGGAACGTCTCACTGGCCGAAGTGGTCGCGCCGTGGATGATGTAATCGAAACGCGCTTGCGGAAATTCAAAGTCGCGCACGTCACCGTTGTGCAGGGTAAGTGCTTTATCACTAGCGAGATGGGGGGCTTGTTGTGCGAACGCTTGTGCATTGCGCGTAAGTACGGTTACGCGCAATGCCAGTCCAAGTTCTCGGTTGGCATGGAGCAAAGCTTCAAGCAGCCAGCGCCCGAACAGTCCGGTACCGCCGGTGAGGAAGATCGCGCGGCAGCGCAGCGCCGCCCACAACGCTGGTGAGCGCTGCATGATACGGGCGAGGTCTTGCGCCAGCACATCGTTCATGGCTGCACTTTCTCGGTTAACAGATCGAGAGGTTGTTGTAGCCAATGCCATTCCGTTGGCAGTGTAGACGTCACAAGATCACCATAGCCCCAGGCTGCATAATGGAAGCGCAGGCTGTTCGCAGCAGCAGCTTGTCCATCCTCAAGTTTGTCGCCGATGTAGCAGGCGTGTAGCGGTGACAGACCGAGTTCGGCGAGTTGTTTTTGCAGCAAAGCTGCTTTGCTGGACAGACGCGGCTCCACCATATCCAGTGCGTAGACCGAACTAAAATATTGTCGCCATTCAAGGTGATCGAGGATGGACTGTGTGGCTGAGAGGCGTTTATTGGTGGCGATGTGCAGCACGAAGCCCTCTGCCGATAATCGTTGCAGCAGTTGCTCGATGCCTGGATAGGCGTCCGTGGCGGTGACACCGTCGCGGTCGTAATGTGCCTTGAAGCGTTCGGTCAATGTTTGGATCAGTACTGTGTCGTTACTGCCGCTGATACGACTCAGCGTCTCGGCCAGTGGCGGGCCGATCAATCGATCATCCAGTTCGACTTGCGGTGTGAGCCCAGTTTCTTTTAGCGCGGAGGCAAAGGCAGACAGGATTGCGGGTGCGGAATCGATCAGCGTTCCGTCGAAGTCGAATATCCAATGCCGTATCGTCATCGCTCAGCCCAACACGGTCAATCCGCTGTTCCAGTATTCGGCAGCTTGTCCGAAATGCGGGCGGCGGTTGAAAGTCAGGTTGTAGCCATAGGCTTCGTAGAAATATCCCGCCAACGGTTTATCGGCTTGAACTGCAGCCAACCAGAGCAGCGGCGGATAGCCGTCCGTGCGTTGCAGCAGACCAGGCGTGCCGACCAGCGCGGCGCTGGTGTCGTAACCTCCCGCCATCAGAAACTGCTCAGGTAGTGATTGCACACGTTCCAGCGCGGCAGGAAGCGAGTATTCCGACAGGCAAGGGAAGTAGTAGCCCACAACAGGTCCCTGCTGCATGGCTTGCAACAAACGCTCATGGCGCGAGTTGGCGGCCACGGAAAGCTTACCGGATAGGCCGGCTTTGTCGTGATTGGTAAAACGATATTGCGGGAACGTTTTAGCGAAGGCGTGCTCGACTGCAGGGATGTAGTGCTGCTCTAGCGCTTCACCGTAGTCGGCATGTTCAGCCTGCGGCAGCAAGAACGGCACCGCAATGCCGCGTGTGATGTTGGTGGTTTGCGGGTCGTCGCGCAGTGATTGCATCAATGCCTCACAACGACGTACGAACTCGTCGCTTGCGAGACCAGTGTCACCCAAGTGTTTAGTTGTACGTGCATGGATCGCCGCGTAATCGATCTGCGGCGGCGTGATCTGGAAATAGCGACGACTTTGGGCGAGCGCCGGTGCGCCAAGTCCTATGGGCAGGCAGCGGCCATGCTCGTCGAAAGGTGATGTGAGGTCATTGAGGTTCATGTGTATCAGCCGATGAGTGTGTCGCTGTCCGAAAAACCTTGCCCCCAAGGGACAGGCAGTTGGGTGACGCCTTTGGTTTTTTCGGTATGGAGTTTGATGAACTGCGGATCCTCGCCGATGATGCAGTCTGGTCGATATGGCCCCAGCCAAGGATTGCGCATGCCACGCGCGAGCACTTCCTTGAGCGGCGTCTCGCGCAGGTTGCCGAGCGAGAAGTCGATGTAAGGGCAAGGTGTGACTTCAAAGGTGGAGGTCACGGTGATGATGCCCTTCACCGTGATGCAACCCTTGAACGAACCGTAGCTCGGCGTCATGTGAGTGAATACGTTGTAGTCCTTTTCCAGCTCGCGAAGGATGTCGGCATCTTCTTTTTCAATGACGAATTCCGGATGGTCGGTGCAGGAGCCGGTGGGCTTGGCATAGGAAACATACAGGCCGATGTTGCGCTCGGTGGCGAACTTACACATCTCTAGGAATTCCGACGACTTGGCACGACCTTTCACTAGCACGGTGGATAACAGCAGATTGAGGCCAGCTTCTACCGATGCTTCGATGGCGCGCATCACTTTCTTGTACGAGCCTGGCTTGTTGCGGAAGGCGTCGTGTTCCGCCTCAATCATGCTATCCAGTGACAACTGCACTTTTTCTACGCCGATGGATTTAAGATGTTTCGCCGTGGCAAGATCAAGGAACCAGCCGTTGGTGTCGGTGATGATGTAATGCTTGTCTGGATCGATAGCTTCCACTACAGCATCGAAATCCTTCATCACCAGCGGCTCGCCACCGGTGATCACGAAACGCGCCAGACCGAGCTCATCGGCTTGGCGCGACAATTCGCGAATGTCGTCGAGGTCGATTTTGCGGCGCGCATCCTCGATCTTGAACACCTTTTTCTGGTGGCGATCCATGTAGTACTCGGCCGAGCAGTGCGTGCACTGAAAATTACACAGATAACTTTTTTCCAGACGGATGATGGGGCTGATCTCGCCGCGCTCCTCCATCTCGGAGATCGCAGCCAGCTTGGCAGCCACATAAGGTTTGCGCACGCGTAAGCCTTCGCGCTTGGCCTGTTCTTCTGGAGTGAGCTTGTTCGGCTGGGTTTCGTTAGTCATAGTTGTCATAGTCATTCTCCGCAATGCTCGGCGGCACGGCTGCCGAGCGGGATGTTATAGCGCTGCACATATTTTTCCCAGAGCTGGCTGGTGGGATAAGAAGCTTCGGCCTGTTCCATCAACTGGTCGGCGAGCTCTTGGTGTCCCAAATGGTGATGGCAAATGGAAGCGTAATACAGGCCCAATGCATGATCCGGTTTGGCGGCCAATGCATTTTCAAATCCCTTCAGTGCAACATCGTAATGTCCGAGGCGCATGTCGGCGTTATAGACAAAGTTGAGTTCGATGTTCAGGTCGTAGGTCGCCTCCTGAATGAATTGCGGATCAAAGTCTTCGGTGCCGACGATGGCTTTTTTGTAGTTGCTCTCTATGACGACGCCTTTGAAGTAGTTCTTCTCTTCACAGATGTCGTGCATCTCGCTGCCCTGTAAGGGTGTGGCGACGTTGATGCGGAACCAGTTGGCGTCGACCGTGCGCAAAAAGTTACGTGTGTCCTCGATGTCTTGTTTTCTTTCACCAGGCAAGCCGAGCAGGATATTGCAGTCTGTGTAAATGCCGATCTCGCGACAGTCTTTGGCGACGCGCCGCACGATATCGAGCTTCAGCGGCTTCTTCATCACGTTCTTCAGCACATAGTCGCTGCCGGATTCGACGGCCAAAATCAATTGTTCGACACCGGCCTCCTTCAGCGCGACCAGCATCTCGTGACTCAAAGCATAAAGCGCAAGTGAATTTGGGAAGAAGGCAGTCAATCCGAGTTCGCCGATGTATTTGACGATATCGTAGGCGCGTTGCTTGTCGCCCATAAAATGGTCGTCCTCGAGTGTGACGACTTTGACGTCGTATACCTCTTTCAATTGCAGGATGTCTTCCTTTACACGCGCCAGTGAGTGGTAGCGCATGTCGCGGCCATGCGTGCGGTGCGAGGCGCAGAAGATGCATTTGAATGGGCAACCGCGCGAGGTCATGATGTTAAAGCTTCGCCCCTTGGATTTGACCGAGGAATAAGAGCGTATGGTTGGATTCAGTTCGTAATCGTCGAGGTCGATAAGCGAGTAATCGAACGGTACCTCATCCAACGCTTCGAGAAAGTGATGCGCGAATTCTCCGGAGCCAGAAGCTTTGTCGCGAGTGATCCATGCATCGCTACTGGCCACATAGGCATTCATGTCAGCGGCTTTCAGCAACTCGAGCAGCGGAATTTCGCCCTCGCCATGACAGACCGCATCGAACACATCGCTGTGCTCAAAGATATCCTGATAGGACACCGTCGGTACGTTTCCGCCCGCGATGACGAATGCATCGGGCAATAGTTCGCGCGCGACTTCACCAAGATCGATCAGGCTGTGGAATGCGGTGGAGAACAATGCGGAGATGCCAATCACATCTGGACGTGAATGTTCGATCTCTTCTTTTAGCACGTCGCGGAAATATTCTTTGAACGATGGCCAGTCAAAAAGATCCAGTTTATTTAGTGCCACGTTGAAGTCGATGGCGCGTGTATCGACCTCGATATGTTTCTTCAGATAGGCCGACAGTGAAATAATACCTAGTGGCATGTCGGTGATAACCGAGCCGTAAGCGCGACCGTGCTGTTGCTGCACCTTTACGTTGGAAGGCGGCGTGACGAAATCTTCATATCCGATGTTGGGCGGGACGATGAACAGTATCTTCATTGCGATATTCCCCCGGCTGGATGCGCGAAATATCGCTGGTATACCCGCTGTGGTGGAATCAGTTTCTCGGGAGGGACATCGTGCCAAGCCCATTCGCCATGACTGGGGGAGTCTGAAGTGAAGGCAAGGTGCGGAGACAGCGGACCTGTCAATTTGCATTCATACAGCAAAGAGATGAAATGCCCGCGCGTGTCACGACCCGAGGCCATCATCTCGGTGATAGCCAGCGGTGCTTCGTTGAATTCAACGGTAGTTTCTAATTCTGTCTGTGCCACTTTTTTGATCCGTTGTGCCGCCGTTTCTTTGAAACGGATGATGCCGCCAGGTATATGCCAGGAGGGGCCATAAAATCTATCTTCCCGCCATGTCAATAACGTCCGATTTTCGGAATCCTTTAGCATAAGATCGACATTGACCATGGGCGTGAGTCGGCTAACCAACTGAAATACTTCTTCCGGCAAGCCTTGTTTCGGATCGGCTATGCGCGATTCCAGTTCAGCAATTAACTTCTCAAGTTCCACTCGGCAGTATCTCCAGTCCATGCTCACGCAGAATCGCCAGATGGAAGCTGTCACCCCAGCGCTTACGAATGATGCGCACCACCTCATCCGAATAGCTGGCTGCCATAACGATGATGGCGCCCACCAATTCGTGATCCAGATGCTCCGGCGCAACGATGGGCAGATGCGTCGCAGGCGTGAATTTATCCTGCTTGAAGGGGGCTGAGTCAACCACGTAACGAACATGGTCAGCCAGTTCTAGCAATGCGATGGTGGCAAGTGCCTGATGTCCGGCGCCCCAGATGGCGATACCTTGTGCAGTATGTTCGGTGATGAATCCACTCAATGCCAACTGCAAGCTGGTGTGTGATGTGCTGAATCCAGAGATGTTGCAGACGCTGCGTTTGCGCACGACTGCGGACAAGATGTAATCGTGCCATACCGCTTCGCATGAGATGACTTCAAAACCGCAGATATTGAGCAGCGTGGTCAAGGTATCGCGCGTGTAGTAACAAATGTGGTCGCTGATGAATTCGGTGAACAGATTGTGGCGCAAGATCATGTCGAAGTTAGGCACTTCGACAAGGCCGATGCCATCATCGCCAAGATTGTGTGCGATGCCGCGTAAGCTGGCGCGCGGATCGGGCCAGTGTTCGAGAAAATTCAAAGTTGCGAAGACATCGAACGGAGCGGATGGTAGTTTCTGCTGCGGCAGTTCGATAAAACCATGCGAAGCATCTAGTCCCTGCGCGAGACAATCTTCGACAGCGGCTGCACTGTATTCCAGCCCGTGTGCTTTAACGCCTTCTTCGGCGAACAGCGTGAGATATTCACCACGTCCACAGCCGACTTCCAATAGTCGCTTTCCTTGCAAGCTGTATCGCTGAACGAAGTCAGAAAACTGTTGGCGACGGAAGGCCTTCATCTCATCCGAGAAGGCGGCTGCGCGTATCACTTCTCGGTAATAAGGTACTGGCGCATGGGCGGTTTGCACGAGTCCGCACGAAACGCATTGGAAGATGTCGAGGTCTATGCCGCTATCTTGTGAAAGTTGGTCTCTGTCTGGGAAATGCTGTGCAGCACCCGGCATGTTGCGGAAGTGCAGAAGCGGTTGCGCGGGTAGAGCTTGATCACACAGGCGGCAGGTATGGCTCGGCATACCGGGTTAGTCCCTGCGTGCAGCCAGTGATGCTTCGGATAAACCCGTTGGCATCTCTTTGAGCAACTGTTCCAGCGGCAGCAGGGGCGACATATCTTCCAGCGGCATGGATAACATGCTGCCGTCAGCTTGCGGCAAGGCAGCGACCTTGGGCGTGAGAGCTTCGTCGGTGACTAGGCGCACGTCGACCAGCAAAGGGCGCAGCTGTGCCATGGCCCAACGTAACTTATCGTGCAACTCCGCAGCCTCAGTGATGCGCAGGAAGGGAATATCGTAGGTGGCTGCGACTTTCTCCAAATCGGGCAATAGCAAACCTGCTTCGGGGCCGGTGCCAACATAGCGCCCCTTGAAGTAGTTGCGCTGGGTGTTGCGGATGGAGGCGTAGCCGTTGTTGTTCAGAATGACCAGACAGATCGGCAGGTCGAATGCCTTCATCGTCGCCAATTCTTGGATGTTCAGTTGAAGGCTGCCGTCGCTTTCGATGGCGACCATGGGTTTGCGTTCGTTCGCAAAGCACGCGCCGATGGCGGCAGGCAGACCGTAACCCATCGCGCCCAGACCTGAGGTGAGGAAAACGCGTTGTCCAGGTTTGTTGCGGAACACGGTGTAGAACGCTTCGACTGCAAGACCGGAACTGCCAGTGCTGACCAGGGTGTTCGCTGGGATAGCATCAGACAGCGCATCCATCAATTGGTAATGACTGATTGCTCCGCTGGCAGAGAAAGGCGCTCCGTCGTTCACTGGATAACGTTGCTTCCAGTCTGTGCAGCGCGTTTTCCATTCAGCCCAGTCAGGGTGTGCGAGGGCAGTGGACGTCTGCCACGCACGCAGAAAATCTGCAGCGTCGGTCTCTATGGGTAGCGCAATATCCATGTCCAGTTTTTCGATCTCGTTGCGATCCACATCGACCATGACCTTCTGCGCATTACGCGCGAAGCCGCTGGGATTGTAGGCGGTGATGATGTTGTCGAGGCGGCTGCCGATGGCGATCAACAGGTCGCAATTCTGTATGGCGAAATTGGGAGCGCGCAACGCGACCACACCGGGACGGCCTACCAATAAAGGATGGTCGTAGGGTAATAGGTCGAGCGCGTTCCAAGTGGTCACCACTGGGATGCCATTTCCCTCAACGATCTCTCGAAAAAGAGAGGCAGCACCAGATAGGCGTACACCATGTCCCGCGAGAATCAGTGGGCGCTGAGCGCGGCTGAGTAGTTTTTGTAATTGTTCAATTTCGTTGGTGAGCGATGCATTGACCGGTGTAGAAGTTGTTGCACACCAAGGTGATAAAGCCTCTGGATCAATCGGCGCCCCTTGCACATCGAGCGGCACATCGATCCACACCGGCCCCGCGCGTCCGCTGCGAGCAAGATGAGTAGCCTCTTCCATGACACTGCGGATGTCTTCAGGGCGTTCTACGGTCACGGCGTATTTCGTGATACCGCGCACCATGCTGATAATGTCGACTTCCTGCACACCCTTCTGGCGTAATGGGGCACCGCGCAACATGTCCGCTCGTTTGACTTGTCCCGAGATGACCATCATTGGGACCGATTCGATCCATGCACCCGCGACGGCCGTGATGGCGTTGGTTGCGCCGGGACCGGTGGTGACCATGCACACGCCGATGTTTTCGTTGATGCGGGCGTAGGCTTCGGCGGAGATGGCGGCGGCCTGTTCGTGCAAACAGGCGACCGTCTCGATCTGCGAACACTTGCCGACGGCATCGACCAGATGCATGGCACCACCGCCAGGCAACAGGAACACATGACCGACGCCGAGCGAGGCGATGTAATCGGCGATGTAATCGGCGACGCGATAAGGCTCTGGTGCAGACATCAATCCATCCAGTAGGTGAGTAGGGTCTTGCGCTGCTTGTTTTCCATGATCTCAGGATCGGTGTAGAACGAGTCGTGCATATTATGCGTGGTCGATATCTCTTCGATAACCGCGCCGGTCTCTGTCTTGAATTTGTGGCGCACGCCGGGTTCAATGGTGACTACATCGCCAGGCTTGCATAGCATGGGCTCGCCATCCAGTTCGAGCATGATTTCGCCGTGGATGATGTGGAAGGTCTCTTCTTTTTGCTTGTGATACTGCTCGGGATGCATCTGTCCGGGCAGGCTGACAAGCAGCTTTTTGCAGTAGCCTCGATTGACTACAGTTATTAGCACCAGTCCGACTTCGTCGAAACGGTCAATGCCGTAGTGGTGCGAAATCTCCAAATCTGCGCTGCCTGGAACCACGATGTTGTTGTGGGAGAGCATTTCTTTGACTTGACGGGCGATCTCCCAGATACGGGCGCGGCGATCATTGCGTACAGCATTCGCAGGTGATATTGCAGCATCTGCGGCGATGTCAGCTGATGCTGAAAATTCGATATATTTTGAACAGTCGTTGGCAGTGAATTGCCCAGTCTCTGGTGGGAATGCGAAATAGACGTCTTGCTCGGAAAGGATTTGTCCTGCTTTGAGGGGATGGCGCGCGAACATGCCGCGCCGTAGCGAGCGCAAACTGGCGGCTTCTTCCGGATTGGGCGGCAACCTTCTATCGCCGATGCCGCACAGTGACCATGCGCGAAGCGCGGCTTGTAGCCATGTTCGCACTTGCGCAGGAGATGCGGAATAGGCGTTCAGCGGATAGTTTGCGGTCGGTAGGCCGACATGTTTTTCGAACAGTGAGATGCCTTTGGCAACCGCCATCTGAACGATGTCAGTGGCGTCAGGATTTTCGTGAGTGGAGAAGCCGATGCGCACGCTGGGATAGCGTGCGCGCAAGAAGTCGATCTGTGACAGATGCATGTGCTCGTCAGGCGTTGGATATTCGCCGACACAATGCATGATCGCGAAATTCTTGCTGCGGTGGGCAAAGAAACTCACGACGCGGTCTATGTCTTCTATGTTGGCACCAGCGGTCGACGCAATGATGGGTTTGTCGCATAGAGCGATGCGTTCTAGTAGTGGCCAATCGGTGAACGAGCAGCTGGCGATTTTGATGATGTCGAGATTCTGTTCCTCGATGGTGCTTACTGAGACCTCGTCGAACGGTGTCGACATCGTGAGAAAGCCGTTGCTTCGCATCTCTTCAACTAAGCGGTCGAATGCTTCGCGAGTCAAACGGGTCTCCGAGAAACGCTTGACGTATTTGATATCGTCCCGTCCTTGTGCGGAAGGATGAATGAATGTGTCTAGGTCGCGATATTGAAGTTTGAAAGCGAAATGGAATGGGAATTCACGGCATACCGTGCCGAAGGCGCGAATCACCGCCAATCCATGTTCGATATCTCCCATGTGGTTGTTGGCCATCTCCAATACGAAAAGTGGAGTTGGAATGGGTGCTGTCATCTAGGCTCTCCAGTTTGTTTTGCATTACCAGCCGGTGATTCGTACTCTCGGCAAATATTAATTATGGTATGCATGCATTGTTATTTGGTCAGTCACTGTTAGACGCCGATTCGGAAGGTATCACGCATTTCTCTATAACTGTATTCGGCATGCAAGCGATTTTCTGAAGCGCCAGATGAAAAAATCGTCGAGCTTGACGAGATCGATGCTGCGCATTTCAAGTGACATCGATCTTTCGGATATTTCGAGAACGATGCCACCACATATGTTAGGGGCAAACTACTCCATGACTTTCGGTTTGGGGCGTTTGCCTACTCTGACTTGCAGCATGACTTCATTCTGGTTGCGGAGCAATTTCAGGCCGACATTGTTGCCAGGCGTGAGGGCGGAGATGGTTTCCAGCATCACGGTTGAGTCGACAAGTTCGCTGTCTCCGATGCTCATCAGAATGTCTCCCGGCTTGATTCCCGCTTTGTCAGCAGGGCCGTTGCGCATGACTTCGGAGATGAGTACCCCATGCGCCGTCTTGAGCTTGAAGGATT
The DNA here is from genome assembly GCA_024636935.1 of Sideroxydans sp. Taxonomy (GTDB): domain Bacteria; phylum Pseudomonadota; class Gammaproteobacteria; order Burkholderiales; family Gallionellaceae; genus Sideroxyarcus. The sequence goes on from JAGXGC010000005.1 coordinate 127,727, forward strand.
CAGCCAGTTCGGGGGTCATGTCCTGAACTGCGACACCGATCCAACCGCGCGTGACGGAGCCGGTCTGAATGATCTGTTCCATAACTTTTTTGGCAGTGCTGACGGGGATAGCAAAGCCAATGCCCAGTGAACCGCCGTTGGGGGAATAGATGGCGCTATTGATACCCAGTAGGTTGCCGTTGGCATCAACCAAGGCGCCGCCCGAATTGCCGGGGTTGATAGCGGCATCGGTCTGGATGAAGTTCTCGAAGGTGCTTAATCCGAGATGGTTCCGTTTGAGGGCGCTGACGATGCCCATGGTGACAGTCTGACCGACACCGAAGGGATTGCCGATGGCGAGCACGATGTCGCCGACATGAACGGAGTCTGCATTGGAGAAAGTGATCGCTGGTAGCGGATAGCTGACATCTACTTTAATCACAGCCAGGTCGGTTTCGGGGTCGGTACCGACAATATGACCCTTTGCTTTGCGACCATCAGCGAAAGCCACTTCGATCTGGTCAGCGGATTCGACCACGTGGTGGTTGGTGAGGATGTAGCCATCGTGACTCACGATGACGCCTGAGCCAAGGCTGGAATTTAGTTGCGGTTGATTGTCTTCAAACTCATCGCCGAAGAAAAAACGGAATCTTGGGTCGTCCATGAAGGGATGGGTCGACTGTTTGACTTCGCTGGTGGTGAAGATGTTCACCACTGAAGGCATCACTTTCTGTGCTGCATGACTGAAACCTGGTCCCGTTAGATTTTGGGCGCTATCTTCCGGCTCACTCTGATATAAAGTAACGACACCGCCGCGTGCGGCAGTGGGAAGCAGGTTTGGCTTCAGCGTGTGGATAACGAACAAAACCGCCAGTCCGATGGTGGTGGCTTGAGCGAATAAAAGCCAGAATTTACGCATGATATGATCCGTTCAGACCGTTAATAGGGGCAGTTGTGATGCAATTGATAGAGTTGAGCGATTATATCGGAAGCGAGCTGGCAGTCGGCCGTTTTCGCGATTATTGCCCGAATGGGATTCAGGTCGAGGGTAGGTCGCAGGTCAAGCGCCTCGCTACCGGTGTGACAGCCTCATATGCTGTGCTGGAAGCCGCAGCGGAGTGGGGGGCTGATGCGATTCTGGTGCATCACGGTTATTTTTGGCGCAACGAAGATGCTGTTATCACCGGTATTAAAAAGCGACGTATCGCATATTTGTTGCAGAAAGAAATCAGTCTGCTTGCTTATCACCTGCCCTTGGATGCGCACCCACTATGGGGAAACAATGCCCAGCTTGCGAGCCGTTTAGGGTTGGTCGAGACCGGACGCTTTGGCGAGCAGGATGTCGCCTGCCATGGCAGCTTAGTCAAGCCGGTCAGCTTGGCGGAGTTCGTCAGGCAGATTGGCGAGAGATTGCAGTTCGAGCCGCTAGTGGCGGGTCAAAAGCAAGGCAATGTTTCTCGTATCGCTTGGTGCAGCGGGGCAGCCCAAGGATATTTTGAGCAGGCAATCGCTTTGGGGGTGGATGTTTTTTTGAGTGGTGAGATATCAGAAAATACCGTGCATATCGCTCGTGAAAGCGGCGTGGCTTATATCGCGGCTGGCCATCATGCGACTGAAAGGTATGGGGTTCAGGCTTTGGGACATCATCTGGCCGAAAGATTCGGGCTGGAGCACAGGTTTTTTGATGAGAAAGTCCCTGTTTAGGTGATGGGTATATCCCCGCGAGTGCGTTGCATTCTGAAAAAGCGTTGCGTAGTATTCGCCATATAACCATTTCGGGTTATATTTGTCGGTGATTCCTTTGTTGACAGCCGTATAAGGGAATTTTAGTACTGCAGGTTGTTTGGGGGGCAGCGCCATTCCGCTGCGAGGCCAATCCTGTTGTCGTGTTCAGCGGCAAAAAGAGGGTTACGGGGAGAAAGTATGAGAATGAAAATAATGATGGGAGGCGCACTGCTAGCCGCTCTTTCCTTGAATGCATTTGCCGAGGATAAGGCGCTTGCGCCAGCACATGCAGCAATCAGTGTGATGCAATCGGGAGAAGTTAGTTTCAGCAAGGATGTGATGCCAATCCTTCAGGACTATTGCGTGAGCTGTCACCATCCATCTCCTACTTCCAAGGGCTTTGCCAAGAGCGGACTTGATCTGACTTCCTATGAGGGGCTGATGAAGGGTACCAAGTTTGGCAAAGTTGTGGTCCCCGGCGATAGCCAAGCAAGCACGTTCACCAAGTTGCTGACAGGTACCAACAAGGGCCTCAAAATGCCGATGGGCTTGAATGCCAGCGGCACTTTGGATCGCCAATACATCCTGACGCTACGCAAGTGGGTCAAGCAGGGCGCCAAGAATAATTAGGCTCTCGAAGTAGTAATTGCGGCGAAAAGTGGAGCAGGTATTTTTCGCCGCCGGCAAGGGATTGAGTTGGGGAGTCAATCCTAGGCTTGTCTGATAAAAATATGATGGACAACGCAATGCCATCCTCCAGTACCGACGAGACACTAGGGAAGCCAGAAAGCTCCCCGAGTGGATTTTTGACAACGTATCACGGAAGGGAAGAGGGTCATGACAGATAACGTAGATCACGGCAAGCGACGAATGTTGATCGCTGCTACTGCTGCAGTGGGGGGGGTTGCTGCCGCTGGTGCAGGCGCACCATTCGTGTTGAGTTTGCAGCCTAGCGAGCGCGCTAAAGCCGCAGGTGCACCAGTTGAAGTCGATATTGGTGATATTGAGCCTGGCTCAATGATCAGTATCGAGTGGCAAGGCAAGCCAGTTTGGATCGTGCGACGCACCAAGGAAATGTTGGACTTGTTGCCCACGCATGAGGAAAGTCTGGCTGATCCGTCTTCAACGGTTCCGCAGCAGCCAGAATACTGCAACAACGCGACCCGTTCTATCAAACCTGAAATCTTGGTGGTGTTGGGTGTGTGTACCCATCTGGGTTGCTCCCCAACGTTCCGCCCAGAAGTCGCGCCTGCCGACCTAGGGGCAACTTGGGACGGCGGCTGGTTCTGTCCATGCCATGGCTCACGCTTCGATCTGGCTGCGCGCGTATACAAGGGCGTGCCAGCACCAACCAACTTGATCATTCCTCCACACATGTACTTGAGTGAAACTCGCCTGTTGGTTGGTGATGATGACAAAAGTAAGCTTAAGGGCGGTCAACCCGCTGATAAGGGGGCTGCAGCATGATGAATCTTCTAAAAGGTTTGCTCGCTTGGGTCGATGAGCGCTTCCCGTTGGTCTCCACCTGGAAGGCGCACCTATCCGAGTACTACGCACCAAAGAACTTCAACTTCTGGTACTTCTTCGGCGGTCTGGCACTGCTGGTTCTGGTTATCCAGATCCTCAGCGGTATCTTCCTGACCATGAACTATAAGCCGGATGCGCTATTCGCTTTCGCTTCCGTTGAATACATCATGCGTGATGTGCAATGGGGCTGGCTGCTGCGTTATATCCACTCCACTGGTGCATCGATGTTCTTCGTGGTGATCTACCTGCATATGTTCCGTGGTCTGATGTACGGTTCATATCGTAAGCCGCGCGAGCTGCTGTGGATCATCGGCATGATCATCTATCTGGCATTGATGGGTGAGGCATTCATGGGTTATCTGTTGCCATGGGGGCAGATGTCTTTCTGGGGCGCACAAGTGATCGTGAATCTGTTCTCTTCTGTGCCGTTCATCGGCCCGGATTTGGCGATCATGATCCGTGGTGACTTTGTGGTATCCGATATCACGCTGAACCGCTTCTTCGCGCTGCACGTAGTGGCGATCCCGCTGGTGTTGGTGTTGATCATTGTGGCGCACTTGGTGGCGCTGCATGAAGTCGGCTCCAACAATCCGGATGGTGTCGAGATCAAGAAGCATAAGGATGCTAATGGCAATCCGCTTGATGGCGTACCTTTCTTCCCCTATATGGTGGTCAAGGACGGTGTGGCTGCAGTGGCCTTCCTGATGGTGTTCAGTGCGGTGGTGTTCTTCGCGCCGGATATGGGTGGCTACTTCCTGGAGTACAACAACTTCGTACCAGCCAACCCGATGAAGACGCCTGAGCACATCGCTCCAGTGTGGTACTTCACTCCCTACTACGCGATCTTGCGTGCTGTGCCGCCGATGTTCGGCTCTCAGTTCCCGGGTGTGGTGGCAATGGGGGTGGCGACCGTGATCTTCTTTGCCTTGCCATGGCTGGATCGTGGTCCGGTTAAGTCGATCCGCTATCGTGGACCGATCTACAAGACTTTCTTGGCTGCTTTTGTGGTGAGCTTCGTTGGCTTGGGCTACCTCGGTCTGATGCCTGCAACTGAGACTTACACCCTGATTTCGCGCATTCTGGCGGTCGTGTATTTTGCGTTCTTCTTCCTGATGCCTTGGTATACGAAGATCGACGCTTGCAAGCCCGAGCCTGATCGTGTGACGTCCAAATAATTGAGAGGGGTTCGTTGAAATGAAAGCTATCAATCTGTCTCTTATACACATCTGACGCTGCCGAC
>JAGXGC010000001.1 GCA_024636935.1 Sideroxydans sp.
CAAAGGGGAGTCCCCCTCCAAAGGCATGTTGCCTTATTCCACGGATTGGTTCATGAGCTGGCTGCCGAATATCCACTCTTCTTTGTTCATGGGAATCCACCAGTTCTTGGTGAAGAATGCGAATGTGTCAGGTGTCGAGGCACTGATCAAGAGTTACCGTTTATATCTGGAGCAGGCTGAAGTGACCGATGATGAGCCGACTTTGAGCATCACCCGTGCCTGGTTTCTGATCCGTTTCTTCGAGGCGGGCATGATGCAGCTGACGAGTTGCAAGGAATGCGGCGGTCAGTTTGTGGTGCATACCAACGAGTTATGTGATGAATATAGTTGTGGTATTTGTCGTCCTCCCTCGCGGGCTGGCAAGACCCGCAAGGCAGCACAGGCCGCCGCCGCCGCAATGGCATGATCGACTGTTAAATAGACTTGATGCAGATAATCCTTCGCCGCTACCTCCGAGTCCATTTTCGGGTGTAGCGGCGATTTGCTTTGATGGTGTCGAAAAGCTCGAATAGCTGTAGATATGCTGGTTTGTTCGGGTAATGAAGCCAAAATGCTCCTGCTAGGATACGATTGAGCCTTGGATAGGCATAAGTAGAGGTGAACCATGCTGGTGATTGTTGGATATTTGGTGGTATTGGGCGCAGTTTTTGGCGGTTACGCGATTGCCGGTGGCCATCTGGGGGGCTTGTACCAGCCAGTGGAATTGCTGATGATCGGCGGCGGCGCCGGCGGTGCATTCTTGGTTGGCAACAACATGACTGCTATCAAGGCGACTTTAAAGTCCATCCCTACATTGTTCAAAGGCGCCAAGTACAACAAGCAAACCTATATGGAGTTGATGGCGCTCATGTATGAGTTGCTCGGCAAGGTGCGCAAGGAAGGCATGATGTCCATTGAGGGTGATGTGGAAACTCCCCACGAAAGCGCGATCTTCGCCAAATATCCCAAGATACTTGGTGACCATCATGTGGTGGAATTCATCACCGATTATCTACGCATCATGGTCAGCGGAAACTTGAACGCGATGGAGATCGAGAACTTGATGGATGTGGAGATCGAGACCCATCACCATGAAGCGATGGTTCCCTCACATGTCATTGCTAAGCTGGGTGATGGTATGCCTGCATTCGGTATCGTTGCCGCAGTGATGGGCGTGGTGCACACCATGGAGTCGGTGGGTATTCCCCCGGCAGAGCTGGGTATCTTGATCGCGCATGCGCTGGTGGGAACCTTTTTAGGTATTTTGCTGGCTTACGGTTTTGTGGGGCCATTGGCCGGATTGTTGGAGCAGAAGGCGGACGAGGAAAGCAAGATATATCAGGCGGCCAAGGTCGTACTGCTGGCAAATTTGAACGGGTATGCGCCGGCGATGGCAGTCGAGTTTGGCCGTAAGGTACTTAATTCTGTTGACCGGCCAGGTTTCATCGAGCTGGAAGAGCACGTCAAGCAGAAACGCTGATTTGAGATGCCTTTGAATCATGAGTGAAGACAAGAACAAACGCCCCATCGTCATCAAGCGCATCAAAAAGGTGGCGGGCGGTCATCATGGCGGTGCATGGAAGATCGCATATGCCGACTTCGTGACGGCAATGATGGCGTTCTTTCTGTTGATGTGGTTGCTGGGTTCGACGGCTAAGGGTGATCTGGTGGGCATCGCGGAGTATTTTAAGACGCCCCTCAAAGTGGCACTGATGGGCGGCTCGGGAAGCGGTGATAGCTCCAGCATAATCAAGGGCGGCGGTCAGGATCTGACACGTACGGAAGGCCAGGTGAAGAAGGGGGAGATACCGGCCGAGAAGAAGATCATCAATCTGAAAGCTGCCAAACAGGAATTCCTGCGGCTGGAGGCGAAGAAAGAGATCGATCAGTTGCGACAGTTAAAGAAGAATATTGAAGCGGCCATAGAAAACAACAAGAAGCTTGAGAAATTCAAGAACCAGATATTGCTGGATCTGACAACGGAAGGGCTGCGCATCCAGATCGTGGATGAAAAGAACCGTCCCATGTTCCAAAGCGGCAGTGCGCAACTCGAAGATTACACGCGCGATATTCTGCGCGAGATCGGCAAAACGTTGAACGAGATGCCGAACAAGGTCAGCCTGTCAGGTCATACAGATGCGCAACCCTTCGGTGCAAGGGGAGGGCGATACAGCAACTGGGAACTATCGGCTGACCGCGCCAACGCATCGCGCCGTGAATTGATCTCCGGCGGTCTTGTAGATGACAAGATTGTGCGAGTGGTCGGACTTTCTTCAGCAGTGTTGTTCGACAAAGAAGAGCCGCTGAATCCGATCAATCGACGTATCAGCATCATCGTGATGAACAAGAAGGCTGAAGAGGCGGCACAACAGGATGGCGGTACGGTGCAGATTGATGCCGAGAATGGAGATGCGGTTGATACGTTAGGTGCTTCAGGAGTCAAGGCGGCCTCTTCAGAGATGGTTCCGGCCACGAATGGGGGGCAAGGAACCCCGCCACAAGAGACTTTGCCTGAGGGTATGAATTAAAGAAGCATGGGAAACAGCCGTTAGCTAGCTACAGACGACAAAAATCGTAGGGGGAATAAAAATGAATAAATGGTGGAGCAAACTTTCACTGAAGAGCAAACTTCAGATACCTATCCAACTGATTCTGTTGGCTATCATGGTGCTCGCGCAGCGTTCGGCATTGAACACTTTTGAAGAGCGAATCCTTGAGGAGGCGCGCCAAAAGGCGGTTGTTTCTGCAGATGGTGTGCTGAACGGACTCAATATGTTGATGCTTAACGGCATCATCAGTGATGCAGATCAGCGCAAGCTGTATGTGGAGAAGATGGGGGCTTCGAACAGGGTCCTCAATCTTCGCGTGATGCGCCATACACCGGTTATCGAGCAGTTCGGTCCCGGTTTGCCTTCAGAGATGGCAAAGGATGAGATGGACAAGGAAGTGTTGGCCACCGGAAAGCAACAGACGCGCGTAGAAAAGCAGGGTGACCTGCATACGTTACGTGTCGTCGTACCGTTCATCGCTCAGGCTGATTTCCGAGGCACCAACTGTTTGATGTGTCACATCGTGCCTGAAGGTTCGGTGAACGGTGCGGCCAGCATTACACTTGATGTTTCCGAAGAATTCGACTTGATGGCTCATGCGAACACAGTGCTGTGGGGCATACAGATCGCGATTCAGGTGTTCCTGTATTTCATGATCGGCTGGCTGATCAGTTTCGTCACCGGTCCGACACGCACGTTGCAGCAGGCTATGCTGGCCATGCAGGCGACAGGTGACCTATCTAGGCGCGTGCCGGTGAATACGGAAGACGAAGTAGGGCAGACCGTGCGAGCATTCAATGCGCTTGCCAACAATTTCCAGTCGATCGTTTCGCAGGTGGATGGGCAGGCCTCGCAAGTGGCGAGTGCAGCACATTCCCTATCTGGGGATGCCGCCACGCTTGCTACGAGTGTGAAGAATCAGAGTGATGCTGCCACAGTAGTTGCGAGTGCTGTTTCACAGGTCAGCGACAGTATCGGGCAGGTTGCGGAAAGCACCGGCCGGGTAGCCAAGCTGTCGCATGAAAGTCTGGCGCGTGCCAACCGTGGCCAGGAAAGCTTGCAGGATATGGTGCAGGAATTGAGTAATGTCGAACGCGCTGTAGAAGAGATAGCCAACTCGGTCAACCAGTTCGTGGCTAATACACAGAGCATCACCAGCATGACACAACAGGTGCGAGACATCGCCGAGCAGACCAATCTGCTCGCACTGAATGCGGCGATTGAGGCTGCACGTGCTGGTGAGCAGGGACGCGGTTTCGCCGTTGTGGCAGACGAGGTGCGCAAGCTGGCCGAGAAATCTGCGCAGTCTGCAACCCAGATCGATGAGGTGACGCAATCCCTAGGGAGTCAGTCCGAGCAGGTCGAGCGTACGGTGCAAAGCGGTATGAGTGCATTGCAGACCAGCCAGGCGCATGTGAATGACGTGACCAAAATATTGATCGAATCCAACAAATCAGTTGGCGGGGTGAATGACGGTCTGGAAGAGATATCTCGTTCCATCAATTCGCAGCGCGATGCTGCGCAGGAGATCGCCCGCAACGTGGAGAACATCGCTGCCATGGCTGAGCAAAGCAATGCCGTGGTGCAACGCACGGTGTCATCTGCGCAAACGATGGAGCAGGTTGCCGAAAGCCTGAAATCGACAGTGGGCAAATTCAAGGTGTGATGCCACGCCAGAAACAGGAGAAAGAACGTGCAAAATAAAAACGCATATGTGTCACAGAAAGAGGTCCCCTTTCAGGATGGAGAGGTGCTGATTTCCAAGACCGATACCAAAGGCATCCTCACTTACTGTAATGATGCTTTCGAGCGGATATCTGGCTATTCACGTGAAGAATTGATCGGCAAGAGTCATAACATCGTTCGCCATCCGGATATGCCGAAACAGGCGTTCAAGTGGCTCTGGGATACCTTGAAAGCTGAACGTCCATGGCGCGGGTTGGTCAAGAATAGATGTAAAAGTGGTGACCACTATTGGGTGCGTGCCACGGTGGCCCCTATTATGGAAGGTGGCAGCATCGTCGGATACGTCTCTGTGCGTCGACCACCTACACGCGCACAGATTGCTGAGGCGGAATCTCTGTATCGCGATTTAAATCAACATAGCGGGGAAGTCGTTTCACGCTTTGAGCGTTTTAAGATCAAGAACTGGTCTTTGAAAACCAAATTGCAAGCGGCAATCCAGATCCCACTGCTGCTCATCCTGACTGTGGCACAGATGTACCTGACAGGGAGCATGCAGGATGAAGCGATGCTTCAGGCTGAATCCAAGGGAACGCAGATCGCTACCCAGATCATCGACAACGCGAACATGTTGATGGTGACTGGTCAGATCGGGATGGAAGAAAATCGCAAGTTACTGCTCGAGAAAGTCACCGCCTCGGGGCATGTGAAATCTGCGGTCATTCTGCGCTCTGATCTATTGGTATCACAATACGGCGCAGGTTCGCCCGAGCAGAAAGTTAAGGATGATGTGCAGCGCGAGGTTTTAAAATCCGGACAAGCTCAGGTGATATTCGGAAAAGACAATGCCGGTTCACCGGTCATGCGCATCATCACGCCTTATCTGGCCAGCAAGGACTTCCACGGCACTGATTGCACTTTATGCCATGCAGGACCTGACAATTGGGTGACTGGCGCGTCCGATGTTTCGATCGATCTCAAAGAAGACTTCGAGCGCATCGATTCGATGGAAATGAAAGTGCTGGCTGGGCAGATCGTCTTGCAGTTATTCCTGTTCTTCTTCATTGGATATTGTGTGGATCGATTCATTCATCGCCCGTTGTCGCAGGTGGAGAAAGAGTTTCGCAATATCATGGAAGGGAATCTGGATACTGAACTGGATATCACCATTCAAGACGAGATGGGCTCGCTGTTGTGCGCGATCCAGACTATGCAGACTTATCTACGTACCATGGTGGATGAGATTGTCACGCCGGTAAGCAAGATGCGAGAGCGTGTGCGGGCTGTTGACGAGAAGGTCGGCGTGGTGGCGAACAACGCGGTGACCGAACAGGAGCAGATCCAGAGCATAGCGGCGACCATGGAGGAATTTAGCCAGTCCATCGCGGAAGTGGCGAACATGGCGGCCGACTCGTTGACCGAGATGAAACGTACCCAGAGCATCGTCGAGCAGAACGACAAGAATATGGGTCTGAGTATCGATGCGACTACCAAGGTTGCAGAAACAGTGCAACGTTCCAGTAAGACGATCTCCGATCTTGGTGTTTCCATCGAGCGTATCGGGAAAATTGCAAACACGATCAAAGAGATCGCGGATCAGACCAACTTGCTGGCATTGAATGCCGCCATCGAAGCGGCACGGGCAGGTGAGCAGGGTCGCGGTTTTGCGGTGGTGGCGGACGAGGTGCGCAAGTTGGCGGAAAGAACTGCTTCCAGCACCAAGGACATCACCAAGACCATCGCCGATATCACGTCGATTTCAGAAGAAGCTGTCAAGTCCATGGGCGAGGCAGTGACCGAGGTGGAGAGCGGCATCAAACTCATTCGAAGCAACGGCGAGCAACTGAAGGAAGTGATGGAAGCGACGATCAGCATGTCGCAGCGTATCGATCACATCACCGTATCCTCCAAGGAGCAGTCGGAGGCGGGTGAGAATGTGGCCAAGAGTCTGGAGCAGATCACTGGACTGGTGGATGAAAATGCGCAGTCGTCGCAGGCGACGCGCGCTGCGGCGGTAGAATTGGCAAAATCGGCCGATGAATTAAGCAAAGCAGGTTATCCGCTTACCAAGTGTGGCATGCGGAACCGTGGCTGAGCGAGGAGAGCGTAATGTCTGAACTGTTAAAAAATATCGATGCGCGTACCAAGCTGGCGGGTACCAACAAGCTGGAGATCCTGATGTTTTCGCTGGGCAAGGATCTGCGTACCGCCCGCGAGGAGACCTTCGGCATCAACGTGTTCAAGGTGCGCGAAGTGATGCGTATCCCAGAGATCACTCGTGCACCTGAGATGCCGCCCTCGGTAGAAGGAATGGTGAGTCTGCGCGGTGCGTTGGTACCTGTAATCGATCTTTCCAAATACATCGGTATGGAATCGGACAGTAAACCGGGCATCATGATCGTTACCGAATACAACGGTCATACCCAAGGGTTTCTTGTGAAGTCGGTGGACAACATCTTGCGTCTTGACTGGTCTGCGATGCGAGTACCGCCCGAGATGCTGGTGGCTGAGATGGGGGGGTTGGTGACTGCCATCACTGAGTTGAAAGACAAGCGCTTGGTGATGATGTTGGACGTAGAGAAAGTGCTGGCAGAGACGGGGCATTTTGGCTCTGATGAGATGATCTTCAAGGCAGTCCAACCTATCAACAAAGAGAATCGCACTGTGTTCTTTGCCGACGACTCATCTGTCGCACGTAACCAGATTGCTCGTACGCTAGAGGCGATGGGTGTCAAGTCCATCTCTGCTATCAATGGGCGCAAGGCATGGGAAGAGTTGGCGCGGATGGCGGACTATGCAGAATCATCCAATACGCCCTTGAAAGAGATGGTGCAGGTGATTCTGACCGATGTCGAGATGCCCGAGATGGACGGCTACATGCTGACGCGGAAGATCAAGGCCGACAAACGGTTTAACGGTATTCCGGTGCTGATGCATTCTTCGCTGTCTAGCAACTCCAACCAGCAGTTGGGCAAGGCGGTGGGGGTGGATGAGTATGTGCCCAAGTTCGAGCCGCAAAAATTATCGCAGACGTTGGCGCGTCTGCTGGGATAAGGGGGTTCAAGATGGCTTATAACGAAGACATGCTGGCATCCAGTCAAGACGACGGTCTGCTTGATCATATCAATGCGCGCACGAATCTGGCGGGCACCAACAAGATGGAGATTCTGCTGTTCAATCTGGGAACAGAGGAAAAGTTCGGCATCAATGTGTTCAAGGTTAAAGAAGTGTCGCAAGCCGGCAAGATCACACGCACCCCCAACATGCCGCAGGGGGTGGACGGTATCATCAGCTTGCGCGGTCACGTGATGCCGGTGTTGAACCTGGCGAAGTTCATCGGGGTACACGAAGAAGAACCCCACCAGACCATGATGGTGGCTGAATATAACAATCACATCCTCGGATTTCTGGTGAAGGACGTAGATAGGATCATCCGTGTTGACTGGGATAAGGTGCGCCCGACCGAAGGCATGCTGTCGGACAAAGACGCGCTGATCACAGCCATCACCAATCTTGATGACGGATCTCTGGTTTCTATCCTCGATGTTGAGCAGATACTTTCCAATGCCTTTGGTGAAGCGATCGTTGGCAACGTTGAGCGTATCGAATCCCCGCATGATCTTTGCGTGTTCTTTGCGGACGATTCTATGGTGGCTCGTCGCAAGATCGCAGAAGTGCTGGACCGTATGGGTGTCAAGCACATTCAGTCCAGCAATGGCCAAGAAGCATGGGATCGTTTGCGATCGATGGCGGATGCCGCGCAAAGCAGCGGGCAGAATCTGCATGATCAGATCCAGGTCATTTTGACTGACGCTGAGATGCCAGCCATGGATGGTTATGTGCTAACCCAGTACATCAAGAATGACAGACGTTTTGAAGGTATCCCAGTCGTGATGCACTCATCTCTTTCATCCGATGCAAATCGTGCGATGGGTACCCGAGTGGGTGTGGATTACTACGTGCCGAAGTTCGACTCGATGGTGTTGTCGTCCACCTTGAGGCCGTTGCTGACATAACAAGCTGTATTGAAGTTGTATTAGGAGATTGAAATGGGCATAGAAAACACAAAATTTTTGGTGGTGGATGATTTCTCCACGATGCGACGCATCGTGCGTAATCTCCTTAAGGAACTGGGTTTCGTCAACGTACAGGAGGCGGAAGACGGTGTGGATGCGCTGAATAAATTGCGCGGTGAGCCTTTCGAATTCGTGGTCTCGGACTGGAATATGCCGAATATGACCGGTATCGAGTTGCTGCGTGCCATTCGTGCAGACGCCTCACTCAAACATTTGCCGGTATTGATGGTGACGGCAGAGGCGAAGAAAGAGAACATCATCGAAGCTGCCCAGGCAGGTGCATCGGGATACGTGGTGAAGCCATTCACCGCCGCCACCCTGGACGAAAAATTGAAAAAAATATTTGCGGCCAACCCGCATCTGAATAAGTGAGGTGAATCATGGCAAATCCAGCAAATAACGATTCTGACGATCTCGAAGCATTATTCGACAGCATCATCTCGGCAAATACGGATGAACCCAAGGCTCCAGCCAAGGTGATTCAGTTTAATGCAGATGCGGAACCTGCAAAGGTCATTAATCAAGTCGGCCAGATGGCGCGCAAGCTGCACGACACATTACGCGAGTTGGGTTTGGATAAGGGGATCGAAAAGGCGACTGCCACCATCCCTGATGCACGTGATCGCCTCAACTATGTGGCGACCTTGACGCAGCAGGCAGCGGAGCGCGTGCTGAATGCGACCGAGTCAGCCCAGCCGTTGGTCGACAAAATGGGGGACGAATCTCAGCGTCTGGCCATGCAGTGGGATTTGCTGTTCCAGAAGAAGCTGGATGTAAAACAGTTCAAGGATCTTGTTACTCAGACGCATGCCCACCTGCATGAGGCACCCAAACAAGGCAAGGAAGTAAATGCCTATCTTCTGGAAATCATGATGGCACAGGATTTCCAGGATCTGACCGGGCAAGTGATCAAGAAGATCATCCAGCTAACGCAAGAGATGGAAACGCAACTGGTCGAGTTGCTGCTGGAGAACGCACCCGCTGCGGTGAGGGCGGAGAACGCCGGTTTGCTGAATGGTCCAGTGATCAGCGCAGCAGGCAGAGATGATGTGGTCACCAACCAGGATCAGGTAGACGATCTTTTGGAGAGTTTAGGATTTTAATGTGGGGCAGCCTTTAGTTCGGCGCCCTACATCGTAATGCAAGCTGACTTGTCGGACTGTAGTCCGACCCACGCAACAAAGATGATTGCAGTCGAGGAGAAGAATATGAACGACTTTGCCGGAATGGAAGATCTGCTGAGCGACTTTCTGATGGAAGCGGGTGACATGCTGTCAGACGTGGACAGCAAGCTGATGGAATTGGAAAAAACCCCGAATGACGGTGGATTGCTGAACGAGATATTTCGAGGCTTCCACACGATCAAGGGAGGGGCCGGTTTCCTGAATGCCAACGAGTTGGTCACCTTGTGTCACCTGACCGAGAACCTGTTCGACAAATTGCGCAATAAGGAATTGACGCTCAGTGCAGAGCTCATGGATGTGATCTTCGCTGCAACTGCAGAAGTGCGCCATATGTTCAGCGCCTTGCAACAGAATCAGCAGCCTCAGGCCGCGCCCGGCGAGATCATTAGTGCCCTGAAGGATGCGCTGGAAGGTAAAGCAGTGGCCGCGATCAACTCGAAAAATACATCAGCCTCAGCACCTGCGGTGAAAGAAGACAAGCCAGCCTTGCCCAATATTGAAGCTGAGAATGTGGACTGGGATGCTTTGTATAACGTTCTGACCGGAACGGATATCGTTGCGCAAGTGGGCGCCAAGCGGGATGTGGAAGAAATCAAGCAGGCGATCAATGAAGAAGAGTCGACGCGCAAAGCGTTTGGTCGACGCTCTAGCGATGTGCCGGGAAGCACGGTAGGTCGCCGTGGTGGAGATGTGCCTGCTGTTGAAGCAAAAGAAACCACTATTCGCGTGGATACTGAGCGTTTAGATCAGGTGCTGAACCTGTCCGGCGAGATCGGACTGACCAAGAATCGCCTGACTCATCTGCGTTCAGACATCTTACAAGGTCGCAGCGATGCAGATGTCCTGCGGGAGTTGGATCTTTCCGTGACCCAACTCGATATGCTGGTCGTGAATCTGCAGAACGCGGTGATGAAAACGCGCATGCAACCCATCGGCCGCCTGTTCAAGAAGTATCCCCGCTTGGCGCGCGATCTGGCTCGCTCATTGAGCAAGGATGTCGAGCTGGTGTTGGTCGGTGAAGAGACCGAGATGGACAAGACCATGATTGAAGATTTGAATGATCCGTTGGTGCACTTGGTGCGCAATGCGGTCGATCATGGTGTCGAGACGATCGAAGAGCGGCGCGCCGCCGGTAAGCCGGAAAAGAGCATGGTGGAACTGTCTGCCCGGCAAGAGGGAGATCACATCCTGATCACTATAACCGACGACGGCAAGGGTATGCGCCCCGAGGTGATTCGCAACAAGGCCGTGGAAAAAGGCCTGATCACCAATGAGATGGCCAATACGCTGGATGAGAACCAATGCCTGGAGCTGGTGTTCCTGCCCGGCTTCTCTACCAAGGATGAGATTTCCAGTGTGTCCGGACGTGGTGTTGGTATGGATGTGGTGAAGACGAACATCCAAAGATTGAACGGTAGTATCCAGATCCAATCCGAACCAGGTAAGGGCTCTGTGTTCTCTATATCGCTACCTTTGACGCTGGCCATCCTGCCGGTGCTGGTGCTGCGATTGGGCGACCAGTCTTTTGCAGTGCCGCTGTCTATGGTGCGCGAGATCCTGCCGGTCACGCTGGATGCACTACAGCAAGTTTCTGGTAAGGCGACGATGATCGTGCGCGGTGAAGTGCTGCCGGTGTTGCCGCTTACCCAGCTCATCGGCTGGGGTAACAATGAGCGTTCCGAAGTAGGTGTGCTGATGCAGTTCGGCAGCAACAGTTTCATCCTGACTGCGGACGGCTTCGTTGGCCACGAGGATGTGGTCATCAAGTCGCTGGAGACTTTCCGTCCCAAAGGCGTTGCTGGAGTCACCATGTCCAGTGAGGGCGATATCGTGCTGATACTGGATATCAAGGAACTTCTGAGTGACGTGCGCGGAAGCTGATCGGAAAGGCCTGTTGCAGTTGGTGACAGAACTGAAAGGTGAGGCCGGCGCAGTCAGAAAATCAGTCGAAGGATTCAAAGTCTGATCAATTTTTGGTCAGCAATATAACAATAATTTTGGAGGCTCTGATGTTTTGCGGAAAATTGAAGCAGGAGAATAAAACGGCCCAACTTCGCTTGGTGGAGACGGAACGTGACATCGGTAGTCTTCGTGAAGAACTGGCAAGGCTGGAGCGCCAGCGCGATAGTTTGCGCGAGGAGACTGAGCAAGCCAAACTGAAGTGTGCAGTGGCAGATAGAATTTTCGCCAACATGCAGGGCTTCGGGGAATCATTTATTTCTTTGCAAACTTCCCAGGTTCAAGCGGCCACTTCCTTGCGCGAAGAAAAGCAGCATGCGGTCGAAGCGGCTAGTGTGTCAGTGAATAATCGTGAAGCCGTGCTGAATATTGCCTCCAGTCTGGAATCTCTATCCGGTGATACCTTGCAGACATCCAAGAACGTGCAAGGCCTGACGGAACGTGCAGCGCAGATCGGTAGTATCGTGCAGCTGATCAAGGAGATTGCCGATCAGACCAATCTGCTGGCCCTGAATGCAGCGATCGAAGCGGCGCGTGCGGGTGAGCAGGGGCGCGGTTTTGCGGTGGTCGCTGATGAGGTGCGTAAACTAGCTGAACGCACTGCCAAGGCGACCAGCGAGATATCGGTGATCGTCACTGCCATTCAAGACGAGACGCACCATGCCCGCACCCAGATGGAGGATTGGGCCAAGAAATCTCAGATGTTCAGCAGTGATGTAGGTACGGTGATGGAGAACATGAAACACCTGCTGGATTTGTCGCACACCATGGAGGGCACCATATCAGCCGCCGCACTTCGCAGCTTCGTCGAAGTCGCCAAGCTCGACCACATTCTCTACAAGTTCGAGATATATAAGGTATTCATGGGTATCTCCGAGAGGGATGCAGGCAGTTTCTCTTCCCATACTGCATGCCGTCTGGGTAAGTGGTATTTTGAAGGTGAAGGCAAGGATTGCTTCTCCAAACTGGACGGCTATCAAGCGGTGGCTGCCCCACATCAGGGATTCCATCAGAACGGCAAAGAGGCGGTGGCAGCGTTTCATGCAGGTGATCCACTGCGCGGCATGGGGTTGGTGAGCAAGATGGAGGCAGATAGCATGGCTGTCCTGTCTGCATTGGAGCGTATTGCAATCGCTGGGGAAGCCGACAACAGCCTGTTGTGCGCTTCACCGAGCTGAAGTCTAAACTGAGTTCAGACTGTCGGATGTTCGTTAACCGGGACCTGTTACGGGCGTTCTATGCATCGTGAATTCTCTTTCACCGATCAGGATTTCCAGAAGATACGGACGCTGATCCATCGCCACGCAGGGATAGCGCTGGCGGATAGCAAGCAGGAATTGGTATACAGCCGCCTAGCGAAGAGATTGCGTGCGACCGGGCTTAAGACCTTTGCCGAATATCTGGATTTTCTGCAGAAGGGGCACGAGGATGAATGGGAGGCCTTCGTCAATTCCCTGACCACCAATCTCACTTCGTTCTTTCGCGAAGCGCATCATTTTAAATTACTAGCTGAATTCCTACTTCAGTTAGACAAGTCACATACCATCCATCTATGGTGTTCAGCCTGTTCGACGGGGGAAGAGGCATATTCGATGGCGATAGCCGCGGTCGAGACATTCGGCCGTTTTGACCACCCAGTACGTATCACAGCCTCAGATCTGGATAGTCATGTACTTGAGACTGCCAAAGCAGGACGCTACAAGGCGGATGAGGTAAACAAACTGGGTAAGGAGCGGGTAGAGAGATTCTTCATTCCTGACGGTGTCGGATATTTCAAAGTGCGCCCAGAGTTACAGCGTTGCATCGAATTCAAGCGCATCAACCTGCTGGATGCGCAATATCCGATCCAGCACAAGCTGCATGGGATCTTCTGCCGTAATGTGATGATCTATTTCGATAAGGAAACTCAGTTCAACATTCTCAAGAAGTTCGCCCCATTGTTACACCCGCATGGCTTGTTATTTGCAGGTCATTCGGAGAGTTTCTATCACGCCGCCGTCTATTTTAAATTGCGTGCTCAGACCGTTTACGAGTTGGCCAAAAATGCCTGAAGGACGCATCATCGTCGTAGGATCTTCTACAGGTGGGACAGAAGCATTACGTGAATTTCTGACGCGGATGCCAGTGAATTCCCCCCCCATTTTGATCGCCCAGCACATGCCGGTGAGCTTTGTACCTTCATTCGCCGCACGATTGGATGGGCTGTGTACGTTGCGTGTGAAATTAGCCGAGCAAGGAGAAGATCTCGCTAGTGGAACGGCATATCTCTCACCCGGCCATGCCCATCTGGAGATTGAAAAATATGGCGCGGGGTATCGTGCCGTGTTGAATAGCGGCCCCCCGGTAAATTTCCACCGCCCTTCAGTGGAGGTGCTGTTCCGATCCGCGGCCAAGGTATTGGGTGCCCGTGCTGTCGGTGTGATGCTCACGGGAATGGGGAAGGATGGAGCGGTTGCCATGCTGGAGATGAAGCAGGCAGGCGCCATCAATCTTGCGCAGAATGAAGAGAGTTGTGTGGTGTTCGGCATGCCGCGTGCTGCAATCGAACTGGGGGCGGTAGATGAGGTGCTGCCACTGAACAGGATCGCCGAACGGGCAATCATACGCAGTCGGGAAAGTTGAGCGGGAGGCAAGGCGCGGACGCATCCCCCCCGATAAAAATCAGTTGCGTTTGCTTGCAGCCGGATGTTTTTCGGCGACCATCTGGTCGATGATTGTCATTACATCCAGGCTAGCTTCTTCTGCTGTCTTCAATTGATTCATGATTTTATCCTGTAGCGACTCGTCATGTGCCCAATCCCGCTCCATCAGCGTCAGCATGCCATGCACTGAACCATGCACCTTGCTATGCGGAACATCCAGCTTGCGGAATGATGAAAGTTCGCCGAACACCTCTTTGCCTGCACCTGCATACCACTTGCCGAGGCGGCAGTTGTGATGGTCAATGCCGGCTGCCTTCTTGTATTCTTCGTTGTCCCACTCATTGACCAGTACATAGGCGCGTTGTTTGTAAATGACGTGGTCGACTTTAACTAGCGAGGCAAAACTCAGATCCTGTGCGTAGCGGGCACTGGCCAATGAGGTCACCGCTGATTCGTAGAATTGGCCAAACTTGTGTTCCAACTTGCCGATGACGCTCTGCGAAGAATTGGCGATCTCATGCATCTCCTGCGAGTCCGTCAACATCTTGGCTGATTCACTTTGCAGCATCAACATGATGCGTCCAATCGATTCGGATGCATTCTTGGTGTTCTCAGCTAGCTTGCGCACCTCGTCTGCCACTACCGCAAAACCGCGTCCCGCCTCGCCTGCGCGTGCCGCCTCAATGGCTGCATTCAGTGCCAAGAGGTTGGTTTGATCGGCAATGGAAGTGATCAGTCCGACGGCCTTGGTGATCTCGCTGCTGCGTGCATTGAGCTTGGTGATCGCCTCGTTGGCATGATTAACCCTTGCCACGATGCCAGACAGACGCTGTACTACATCCTTGACGGATTCGCGACTCTCTTCCGCATCTTCGCGCGTGCGGCGTGAAATGCTGGCCAGCTCTTCCATGTTGTCAGTGATGACCTTCAGATCATTCTGGTTGGAAACAAGGTTCTTCAACAGGTTGTCGGTATTCAGATGGTGCGCACGTGACAGCATATGCGTACGCATGGCATTGCGCTTCTGCTCAGCCATTCCTTCAATCAGGATGTTCTGATTGGCCAGACCTTTCTTGAAGCCGCCGTGCACGCCGCCGTTCAGTGCCTGCCGGAAGAAGTTGCCGGCTAGATTTGCCCGGAAGCTGGTCTCCTGTTCGCGGAAGAAGGTAGCCAGTTGGTCCAACATGTCGTTCACATCCCAGCACAGCAGACTGATCTCGTCGCGTGAATTGCCGATGCCGGTCACGCGCGAATTGAATTTTCCGGCTGCAACATCATTGATCACGGTCACGACTTTCTTCAAGGGCGCTAACCACCGGCGCACCAGCCATTGGCCCGCTGCAGAAGCGGCGATACCCGCGGCCAGGAAGGTGATCATGAATGCATCAAAGCCATGACGGGCAAAGCTGGTCAGAATGATGAGCAGCGTGCCGAAAGAAAATGCCCACAACAGGGCGGAGAATCTAGATTGCAAGGACCAGTTCGTCATAGCTCATTCCTTTGTCTTTCAGTACATCCACCAGAATCTTGGTCGAGGTTGCGATGGCATTGGCGGGGCCTGCCTGCCGTTCGGCTTCCAGCATGGCGGCATAAAGCGGAGTCACGACATCGATACCGCTGCGCTTGGGTTTGCGGCGCACCGAGAAATAGCCATTGACATTGCCAGACGAATCGAACGTTGGCGTCACGTTGGTGAACACCCAATAGAAACCACCATCCTTGGACATGTTCTTCACGTAAGCGAAGCACTCTTCCTTCTTCTGGATCTTGTCCCACAACAACTGGAACACCGCACGCGGCATATCCGGATGGCGCACGATATTGTGCTGGCTGCCTAGAAGTTCTTGTTCGCTGTAGCCTGAGAATTCGATGAAGATGCGGTTGCCGTAAGTGATGCGCCCTTTGAGATCTGTCATGGAGACGATGAAATCGTCATCCCGCATCACCCTTTCGACCGTGGTCGGTGTGATATTTCGTTTCATACTCCCCTCTGTGGAAATTTGCCTCTATATGTCTTTATGGCGACTTCTGTAAGTGATCGAGTCGCCTACCGCAATGATGCCATCTTATGTTCGTCAAGGGCACCGGAATCTGTGCAATAGGACGGTAAAACCCCTTTAATTCCTCTGCTTGTTGAGGGTGTGCGTAGCCCATAATCGCCGCACCGATTAAAGGATGGATGACATGGCCGAGCAGGACAGCGATCTCGAAAAAACAGAATCGCCCTCGCAACGAAAATTAGACAAGGCACGTGAGGACGGGCAGGTTGCGCGCTCGCGCGAGCTATCTACGTTTATGGGTTTGGCGGCGGGCGGTGCCGGCTTATGGGCGATGGGCGAGGCGCTGGGCCAAGGCATGTTGCGTCTGTTACATAACGGTCTTACGCTGGATCGCTCCCTTGCGTTCAATATAGAACTGCTGTTGCCGCGACTGCGGGATTTGTTCGTGGACATCCTACTCACATTTATACCCTTCCTCGGTTTGTTGGTGTTGGTCGCACTGTTCTCTCCTATGCTGATGAGTGGCTGGCTTTTTTCTACCAAGGCTCTGCAACCGAAGTTCGGCAAGCTCAATCCGTTCAATGGCATCAAGCGCATGTTTTCCGCCCACAGTCTCATCGAACTGATCAAGGCGCTGGGGAAGGCGATACTGGTCGGTGGCATTGGAGCCTGGGTGGTATGGACTAATCGCGATGAGGTGTTGCAACTGGTGAGTGAACCAGTCGTGAGTTCTATTCCGCATTTGAACAAGATGATCTGGTGGAGCTTTGCTGCCATCATGTCGGGCATGGTGTTGATTGTGATTATTGACGTGCCTTTCGTGCTGTATGAACACACCAAGAAATTGAGGATGACCAAGGAAGAGGTGCGTCAGGAATCCAAAGAGACGGAAGGCGATCCGCAGGTCAAGGGACGCATCCGTAGCATGCAGCGTGAGATCGCCCGCCGCCGCATGATGTCTGAGATACCGACTGCTGACGTGGTGGTGACCAACCCGACCCACTACTCGGTCGCACTGAAATACAGCGAAGACAAGATGCGCGCGCCTATCGTGGTGGCAAAGGGCTCGCACTTATTGGCTGCCAAGATCAAAGAGATCGCCAAGGAACACAATGTGCCCATCCTGGAAGCGCCGCCGCTGGCACGTGCTTTGCACAAACACAGCGAGTTAGGTGCGCCTATTCCTGAGGCGCTGTACACCGCTGTCGCTGAAGTTTTTGCCTATGTTTATCAGCTGCATCGCTATAAGAAGCAGGGCGGAGCCAAGCCGGTGTTGCCGGGAGAACTACCTGTGCCCAAGGAGCTTGACCCGCTGACCAAGCAGCAAGCCGAAGAAGTGGCGGATTGATGCAGTGCTCAGGTACTTCTGTTAATAGCCGCCCAATTCCCCTTCTATTCCTTACTTTGATTTGACGCGCACTCAAGATAATACGTATGAGCCATGAAGCCCTGTTTCGGGGCAAGGCGAAACGGATATCAAAACGAGGCGCGACATGAACGACTTCATCAATACACTCAAGGGATCACTGCTCAGTACCGGTATGCGCGGATTGGCTGGACCGTTACTGATCGTGATGATCCTGTCGATGATGGTGTTGCCGCTGCCGCCTATCCTGCTCGACATCCTGTTCACTTTCAATATCGCGCTGGCGATCATGGTGCTGCTGGTGGCGATGAACACCACCAAGCCTCTTGATTTTGCAGTGTTCCCCGCAGTGCTGCTGATATCCACGCTGTTGCGTCTGTCGCTCAACGTCGCCTCCACTCGCGTGGTGCTGCTGGAAGGCCACACCGGTCCGGCTGCGGCAGGTAAGGTCATCGAATCATTCGGTCACTTCTTGGTCGGCGGCAACTACGCGGTCGGTCTGGTGGTGTTCATCATCTTGGTCATCATCAACTTCGTGGTCATCACCAAGGGTGCGGGCCGTATCGCCGAGGTTGGTGCACGTTTCACCTTGGATGCGATGCCCGGCAAGCAGATGGCGATCGATGCCGATTTGAATGCAGGCCTGATCGGTGAGGATGCAGCTCGCAAACGCCGTGCCGAGATTTCGCAGGAAGCTGAGTTCTACGGAGCCATGGATGGTGCCTCCAAGTTCGTTCGCGGAGATGCCGTGGCCGGCATCATGATCATGCTGATCAACGTGATCGGCGGTCTGGTGGTCGGTATGTTGCAACACGATCTGGACCTGGCGACCGCTTCCAAAAATTACACACTACTCACCATCGGTGACGGCCTAGTGGCACAGATCCCTGCACTGGTGATCTCCACTGCGGCCGGTATGGTGGTCAGTCGCGTCGCGTCTGACGAGAACATCGGTCAGCAACTGAGCAAACAATTGGTCTCCAATCCGCATGTCATCGTGCTGACGGCTGCCATCATTGGCATGATGGGCATGATTCCCGGCATGCCGCATTTTGCATTCTTGATGCTGGCTGGTGCATTAGGCTGGTTCGCCTACTACTTGATGCAGAAGAGCAAGCGAGCAGAAGTACAGGAACAAACGGTGGATACGCAGGAAGTCGTTATCCCAGAAGCGGCTGAAGCGAGCTGGGAAGATGTTTCGCAGGTGGATGTGCTGGGACTGGAAGTGGGTTACCGCCTGATCGCGCTGGTGGACAAGACGCAAGATGGTGATCTGCTGCGTCGTATCAAAGGCATTCGCAAGAAATTCACACAGGACATGGGCTTCCTGCCACCACCGGTGCATATCCGTGACAACCTCGATCTATCACCTAATAGTTATCGCATCACACTCAAAGGTGCTGAAATCGGTAGCGGCGAGGCTTATGCACAGCAATTGCTGGCGATCAATCCCGGTAATGTGAGCGGCATGCTGCCAGGCACCCCGACCAAGGATCCTGCATTCGGCCTGCCTGCGATCTGGATCGAGCAGAACCTGCGCGATCAAGCACAAGCCATGGGCTACACCGTGGTGGATGCCGGCACTGTGGTGGCGACACATATGAGCCATTTGATTCAGACCTACGCCGCCGAATTGCTGGGCCGTCAGGAACTGCAACAACTGTTGGATCATCTGGGCAAGCTTGCACCCAAGTTGACCGAAGACCTGATCCCCAACCTGCTGCCTTTCACCACAGTGCAGAAGGTATTGCAGAACCTGCTCGATGAAGGCATGCACATCCGTGATATGCGCACCATCCTCGAGACACTGGCCGAGCATGCACCGAGATCGCAGGACGCTACCGTGCTTACTTCGCTGGTGCGCGTGGGACTGGGTGCCGCCATCGTTCAGCAGTTCTATCCATCGTCGCAGGAATTGCAGGTCATCGGTATGGACAAGGAACTCGAATACGTACTCGGTCAGGCATTGCAGGCAGGCGGTTCTGCCATCGAGCCGGGGCTCGCAAACACGCTGTTGAACGAAGCGCGTGCCGCCACCGAAGCGCAAGAGCGTTTGGGCCTGCCCACTGTTTTGCTGGTTCCCGGCGGCCTGCGTGATCTGTTGTCTCGTTTCCTGAAACGCGCAGTACCGCAACTCAAAGTGATTTCCCAAGAAGAAGTGCCCGGATTCAAAACGATCCGGGTAACAGCCATGGTAGGAGGTAGAGCATGAACGCAAGAAAATTCATCGCAGGTAGCTCACGCGAGGCCCTGAAACTGGTGCGCATCGAACTGGGTACAGATGCAGTCATCCTGTCCAACCGCAAGGTGGCTGAGGGTGTGGAGATCGTCGCCATCCCGGGTAGCGAGTTGGCTAACTTGAACGAAACGCGCGTGGTTGAATCCCGCCCCTCATCCAAATCACGTGTCGAACAACGCATCGAGTCGCGCCCCGGTCTGTCCCTGCGGGCGCAGAACCAAGCCTCTACGTTAGGCGCGAAAATGATCGAGGCGGAAGCTCAACGTGTTGAGACACCTATAGCGCCGGTGGCAGCAAAACCGGTCGAAGAGCCTGCCGAGCAGCAGCGCATGCTGAGCGAACTTAAAGTCATGCACAAGCAGATGCAGGAACAGATGGCCACGCTGACCTGGGGCAATATCCAGCAGCAAGACCCGAAACGTTCTGGTCTGATGCGCGACATGGTCAACGTCGGCTTCAGTCCAGCGCTGTCGCGTCGCTTGCTGGATAAGATGCCAGCCAATGCCGACCTGGGCTGGGTCAAGCGCATCCTCGCACACAATCTGCGTGTAGCCGGTGTACAGGACGATGTGGTGACGCGCGGCGGTGTATATGCGCTGGTTGGTCCTACCGGCGTGGGCAAGACCACCACCACGGCCAAGTTGGCCGCACGTGCCGTGGTGCGCTACGGTGCAGACAAGGTGGCACTGGTCACCACTGATAGCTACCGTGTTGGCGCATTCGAGCAATTGCGTATCTACGCCAAGATCCTCGGTGTGAGCGTGCATGCCGTGCGCGATGCCAACGACCTGAAGCTGACCTTGTCCGGCTTGAAGCATAAGCATCTGGTGCTGATCGACACCATGGGTGTGGGGCAACGCGATAGTCGCGTAGCGGAGCAGAATCGCATGTTCGACGAAGCCGGCATCGGCCGCCTGTTGCTGCTGAACGCTACCAGCGCCGGCGGTACATTGGATGACGTGGTGAAGATGTATGGTGGTCCCGGTGTGATCGGTTGCATCCCGACTAAGCTGGATGAGGCAGTCACGTTGGGTACGGTGCTCGATGTGGTGGCGCGACACAAACTGAATATGCATTACATCGCCAGCGGTCAGCGCGTGCCGGAAGATCTGCACGAAGTGAAGCTCGACTATCTGCTACATCGCACTTTCAAGGATGTCGGCAAGGCATCGAGTTTCGCCATGCCGGAGATGGATTTCCCAGCCTTTATGGCTGGACTGACCAGCAGCGTAGCTGCGGGGGGGGAATATGCGCACTGATAGCCAAACCTTCGGCTTCGGCGATCAAGCCGCCGGTCTACGCAAGCTGCTGGCACGCGGCAATGCTCAGGTGATCACCGTATTGGGCGCGCGTGACGGACTGGGTGCCACCAGCATTGTCACCAATCTGGCGGCGGTGTTTGCGCATGCTGGCAAGGATGTATTAGTGCTGGACGAAAATCTGTCCCATGACAACGTGGCCAACACGCTCGCGCTGCGGCCGCGTTATGACCTGCTGCATGCCGCACGCGGCGACAAGAACTGGCAGGACGTGCTGTTGCAGGGCATGGCCGGTCCCGGTGTGTTGCCGGTGGCGCGTGCGATGCAATCACTGCCAAAGATGGATGAGACCGAGCGGGAGCGCTTGCTGGAATCACTTTTGGGTGCGGCGGTCGGGCGCGATGTGGTGCTGGTGGATGCGGCACGTGAAGGCAATTCGGTATGTGCAAGCCTGTCCGGCGATGAGCCCCTGTTGTTGGTGCTGAACGCGACTGCCACTGGCATCACAGAAAGCTACGCGTTATTGAAACAGATGGCGGTTCATAATGGTCGCCAAGCCTTCCATATCGTGGTCAATCGCGTCGGTAGCGAACGCGAGGCGATGTCAGTGTTCGACAACATAGAAAAGGTCGCGCGTCATCATTTGCAAGTAAGTCTGTCGTATCTGGGCTATATTCCGGTTGATGAAAAGCTGAAACGTGCGACACAATTGTGCCGTCCGGTCGTGGAGGCGTTTCCGTCGGCAGCATCGTCAATGGCGATGCGCGAAATTGCTCAGGGACTGTTGCGCGCACCAACTGCAAGTGAGCACGTGCAGGATCGATTGAGCAGTGTCATGCAAAGACTGATGAGGATGTCACAGCCGCGTGCGCACCATGGGGTGCATGCAGGCGGCATGGCAGCGCTGACATGAGTCCCGTCGCGGTCGCTGAGGCGCCGGTAGCGCGCCAGGCAAAGTCCACCGCAGGCAAGATTGGAAGAATAAAGAAAATGTATACGCCCTATGGACTGAACGATAAGAACCAATGCCTGCAGGAACATGCGGCATTGGTGAAGCGTATCGCTCACCATATGATGTTAAAACTGCCGGGCAGTGTGGATGTTGACGACCTGATCCAGGCCGGCATGATCGGTCTGCTGGATGCCGCTAGTCGCTATGATGAACTGCGCGGCGCACAGTTCGAGACCTATGCTGCGCAGCGCATCCGTGGCGCTATGTTGGATGAATTGCGCGGGGCCGACTGGTTGCCGCGCAGTATGCGCCGCGACACGCGCCGTATCGAGACCGCCATCAGCAAGTTACAGCAAAAGCTGGGCCGTGCACCGACCGAAACCGAGATTGCCAAAGAGATGTCAGTCAGCCTGACCGAGTATCAGCAATTGTTGCAGGAAGCACGCGGTGCGCAACTGGTCTATTACGAAGACTTTCACAACGAAGACGATGAGAGTTTCTTCGATCGCCATGACTACAGTACCGAGGCTAATCCGCTCGAACTATTGCAGGATGAACGCTTCCGTGGAGCCTTGATACAGGCAATAGAACGTCTGCCGGAGCGAGAGCGATTGTTGATGGGTATGCATTACGAACAGGAGATGAACTTGCGCGAGATTGGTGAAGTAATGGGAGTGTCGGAATCCCGCGTGTGCCAATTGCATAGTCAGGCCGTGGCGCGTTTGCGCACCTCATTGCGGGGACATTGATGGACATACTCACCCTGTTTGGACTGGTCATTGCCGTCGCAGGTATCTTGGGTGGCCAGTTTCTCGAAGGCGGTGAGATCAGTGTGCTGCTGCAAACTGCGGCCTTCCTTATCGTGTTTGGCGGTACCTTGGGCGCAGTGATGGTGCATCATCCGATGAATGTTTTCGTTGCTGGTCTTAAGATGGCAAAGTGGGTGTTAGTCACTCCCAAGAACGATGCACAGCAGCTGGTCTATCGACTCACAGCTTGGGGCAATGCATCTCGCAAGGACGGTATTCTTTCCCTTGAGAGCCAGATCAAGACGGTGAACGATCCCTTCGTACAGAAGGGATTGCAACTGCTGGTGGATGGCCACAGTGCAGAAAAGGTGCGCGAAGTACTGGAAATAGACCTCAATACTTACGAGACACTGCGCTGGCAAAGCGCACGCGTGTGGGATGCTGCGGCAGGATATTCCCCGACCATTGGCATCTTGGGCGCGGTGCTGGGACTGGTGCACGTGATGCAAAGTCTCGGTGAGCCGGCAAAACTGGGTGCAGGTATCGCGGTTGCCTTCATCGCCACCATCTACGGTGTAGGCTTTGCCAATCTGGTTTTCCTGCCCATTTCGGGCAAACTCAAGATCCTTATCCAACGCGATGTGACCACACGCGAGATGGTGATCGACGGTCTGTGCATGATCGCCAATGCTGAGAATCCGCATTACATAGAGAACAAGCTCAAAGGTTACCTCGGTTGATATGGCACGCCGGACTAAAAGACAAGGGCCGGACAATCACGAGCGCTGGATGGTCTCCTATGCCGACTTTATCACCCTGTTGTTTGCATTCTTTGTCGTGATGTACGGTATCTCCTCAGTCAATGAGGGCAAGTACAAGGTGTTTAGTGTGTCAATGAACCAAGCTTTTGGCACCAATGCTGGTACTGGAGATCAAGGCACCGGTCTTAGCGAAGAGGAGATTTACTTCAAGGCTTTGATCGAACGCCGCAATGCGCGTCTAGCCGAAAAATACATCAAACAGCAGGAACGCATGAAACGGTTGAGCGAGGCGCTCAATAGCAAGCTGGCGAGCTTCGTCAACAAGGGGGCGATGAGCGTTACCCAAACTGAGCGTGGCGTTACGTTGGATATCAACGCCAGTATGCTGTTCCTGCCAGGAGATGCCGCATTGCAAGCGGTGGCGGTGGGGACTTTAACGGATGTCGCCAAGATATTGGCGGCTGAAGATATGCCGGTGGAGGTCGAGGGCTATACCGATAATCTGCCTATCGCGACCGTGCAGTTTCCTTCCAATTGGGAGTTGTCTTCCGCGCGTGCCAGCAGTGTGGTGCGTCTGTTCGTCGAGCAAGGTTTGTCTCCGGAACGTCTCAAGGCCATCGGCCATGCCGACAATGATCCGGTCGCTTCCAACGGCACTTCCGAGGGCCGTGCCCGCAACCGCCGTGTGACAGTAACCGTGCTCGCACCCCCACCCGAGGCGGCGGTTTCAACCAGCGCTAACTGAGTCCTGCGTCTTTGTGAGCAGATGGTGCTGTAAGCCGTGCACAAGATTCTGCGTCAACTCCGCTTGCAACTCTTCAAGCTCCGGTGAGATACCCAGTTCCAGGCATTGCGTGACGCGCAGGCCCTGATAGCCACATGGGTTGATATTGTTGAACGGCGTCAGGTCCATGTCTACATTGAACGACAGGCCGTGGTAGCAACAACTGTTCTTGATCTTCAGACCCAGCGCGGCAATCTTGGCATTGTTCACATACACACCGGGCGCATCGGTCCTTCCTTCCGCCTTGACGCCATGTTCAGCCAGCAGATCGATCACCGCCTGCTCGATCAGTCGCACCAGATCGCGCACATTGATCTTCCAGCGCCGCAGGTCGAGCAATAGGTAGATCACGATCTGACCGGGACCGTGGTAGGTGATTTGTCCGCCACGATCTATCTTTACGACAGGGATCGATGTCGGGTTCAGCAAGTGTTCAGGTTGGCCTGCTTGCCCCTGCGTATAAGTCGGTGGATGTTGTACCAGCCATATCTCATCCACGGTTTCTATGCTGCGTTCCTTGGTGAAGCGCTGCATGGCACGCCAGGTTGGCTCGTAGTCGACCAGACCCATAGCGCGGATGTGAAAGGGGGGCGTCATAGCACCATCTTCACCATCGGGTGCGCGCTGAGTACACGATAGATATCATCGAGCTGTTCGCGCGAGATGACGTGCACAGTGCAAGTCAGGCTCAGATATTTCGCACCGCTACTTGTACGCATCTCGATATTTGATGCGTTGAAATCCGGTGCGTGTATCTGCACGGCCTCCGCTACCGCTTCCGCGAAGTCTTGTTGTGCGATGCCGAACACTTTGATGGGGAAGTCACAGGGAAAGTCGATCAGGGAGTCTTTGGGCTCGATCATTTGCACATAATTTCCTTTTTGAATGTTTGGTATAGCGGGTACAGGCGCGCGAACATCGCTCCGGGTTCTCCACTTCCGATAGATCGTCCGTCCAGCGAGGTGATGGGCATCACTTCGCGGGTGGAGGAAGTGAGGATCAGTTCGTCCGCGCTGAATAATTCCTCTTTCATGATCTTGCGTATCTCGGTCTTAATGCCGTGGGCGGCTGCAAGCTCGAGGATCACGTCGTAGGTGATGCCGGGTAGCATCAGATGGTCCTTCGGTGGCGCCAGCAGTGCACCGTTTTTCACTACGAATATATTGCTGGCAGAGCCTTCTGTCATAAAGCTGTCATCACGGATCAGGATTGCTTCGCCGCAGCCCGCATCGACCGATGCTTGCCGCATCAATACGTTGGGCAGTAGCGAGATGGATTTGATGTCGCAACGCAGCCAACGGTTGTCTGCCACTGTGATGCATGCAACACCGCTAGCAATCGCTTCAGCCGGAGGATGTGTCAGCGGGCTGCTCATCACGAACACCGTGGGCGGCACGGGCGGATTGGGAAAGGGGTGGTCGCGCTTGGCAACGCCGCGCGTGATGTGCAGGTAGAGGTATTGGTCGTCCAGCGGCAGTTGCGAGATCAGCTCATCCAGAATGGCTTCCCATTCTTCCACGCTATGCGGGTTTGGCAGGCGGATACCGTCCAGACTGTGTTGCAGACGTTGCAGGTGATTGCGCATGCGGAATGCATTCCGCGCATATACCGGGATGACTTCATACACACCGTCGCCGAATAGAAAGCCGCGATCCAGCACAGATACGCTGGCTTCTTCGATGGGCATGAATGCCCCGTTCAGATAGACAATCATCGGTGTCTCCTATTGGAACAACAACCGTATCGCATCCACGCCGCGCGAAAACACATTGGCAAGCGGCACCTTCTGCAAGGCTACGAGCGGCAGATCCAGATAGGGCTTACCGTTCAGCGACAGATGTAGCGTGCCGACCTGTTGTCCGGCATTCACCGGGGCCAGCAGTGGCTGCATCGTTTCTAATTGTGCGCTCAACTGCTCACGTTGTCCTGCCGGAATGGTGACATAACGATCCTCGCGAAATCCGATGTTCAGTGTGTCCGTCGTACCTTTCCATACCGGCATGTCGCGCACTGGTTGCAGTTTTTTGTACAGAAGTAGCGATTCGTACTGACGGAAGCCGTGGTTGAGCAGACGTTGAGTTTCTGTGGTGCGTTGCGTCTCTTTGTCGGCACCGATCACCACCGCGATCAGGCGGCGCGGTTCACGTAAGGCCGAAGCTGCTAGCGAAAATCCCGTCTCGTCGCTATAAGCAGTCTGCATACCGTCCACATGCGGATCCAGCCACAAAAGACGGTTGCGATTGAACTGATTGATGCCGTTGTAGCTGAATTCGCGCAAGGCATAAAGTGTGTATAGCTCGGGGAAATCACGTACCAGTGCCGCAGCAATCAACGCCAGATCGTGTGCGCTGCTGTAATGCATGGGATCGGCTACGCCGGTCGCATTGGTGAAATGCGTGTCGTGCAGTCCCAGTCGTTGCGCTTCGGCATTCATATGGTCTGCAAACGCGATCTCATGGTTGGCGACACCTTCGGCCAGTACCCGCGCAGCATCATTGGCAGATTGCACAATCAATCCGCGCAGCAACACTTCGACTGTCACATCCTTGTCCGTTTCCAGAAACATTCGGGGTTCTTCATTTTGCAAACGCAGCGCATACGTTGTGGGAGTCAAGCGCTGTCTGGGCGACAACTCTCCGCGCTTGATTGCGCCGAACGCCACATAAGCCGTCATCAGTTTGGTGAGCGAGCCGGGCGCAACATGCTCATCGGCTGCCACAGCTACCAGCATCTGGCCGCTGCTGGCGTCATACAGTGCATAGTGTTTGGCTGCCAGCGAGGGGGCGAGGGGAAGTGCATGGGCAGGGCAGAACAAGCCGAATAGCAAAAACAGCAAAAAGGCAGAGAATCGCATAATCATCAAGATCGAGTGAGGCGCGGATTATACAGCAGCCATTGCTGCCTCTAAGGCTGCTGTTCCCACCGACGAGCTTGAGTTAAATGCCGTCTGCACGTATTCTCTGCACCACTATGACAGTAGATAACTCAAGCACACTCGATTTCACACAGAAGAGCAGTTCTGTGGATCTGCGTAAAGGTATCCGCCATCTGGATTCTCTTCCGGCCATGCCTGTCATCGCCCAAAAGCTGATGACCCTCGATCTTGAAAGCGAACAGGGCGAGCAGCAGATGATGCTGCTGATTTCGCAAGACCCGCTGATCTCGGCCAAAATCATTGGCTTATCCAACTCGCCGTTGCTCGGAACTTCCCGTAAGTCCAGCTCCGTCAAGGAGGCCGCCATGTTACTCGGTCTGAATCGGGTTAAATCTGTGGCCACCGGCATCGCTGTGATGTCACTGATCAGCAAATCTATCGGTCGCTTTGATCCACAAGAGTTATGGTTACACAACCTGAGTGTCGCTTTTGCCATGTTGCCAGTTGTGCGCGCCATGCCGTTCAGAGCACGCCCCCAAGACGATCTAATCTTCCTTGCGGGTATGTTGCACGATATCGGTTATCTAGCTTTGGCGCATTTGGATGCGCAACGCAGTGATGATCTGTATATGCGGATTGCGATTGAGCCGGAGCGTCCTGCTATTGAGATCGAACGCGAGTTGTTGGAGGCGACGCATGATGAATTGGGTGCAGAGCTGGCAAAGTACTGGAATCTTCCGGAAGAGCTGGTTGCAGCTATTCGTTATCACCACACACCGGATGCTCCTGAAGCCGCTTCGGATGGGCCATTAGCACGAATCATCAACGTTACGGAAAAACTGATTCCTTCCATGGGGCTGCAAGAGTTTGTCGGTAGTCAGGTTACCGATGAAGAGTGGGCGGCGCTGGGGATCAACCCGGATCAGGCTGAGGAAATATCAGAGCAAGCCGCCGAGCAGGCTGAACAGGCGATACAGTTCGTCAGCTCACTTTGAATTAAATCTCCCTTTAACTTGAGTTCCTTGAAGCTATGAAATTCTGAATATCGTTGTTCAGAAAAATATTCTATTAATTCGAGCCTATCCTATTTAATCGGTTATTTGCTTGCGTGGTATATCTCAGCTGGATATTATCCACAAACCTTAAGGGGTCGATGGGGAGCGACATCATAATCACCCACGTATATAACTTTGAGACTAAGGGGTAATTTCTTTTTGGGTCGAAGTCGGAGGAGTAGTTAGCGATTGCGAATGAAGTGAGTGGAGTGTTCCCAAAATTTTTATAAGTTTTACGGTTCCATTCCCTATATATTCATCGCATGAGATAAGTTGCATACCTTAAATTCGAACAGGAGAAATTGATTATGGAAGCATCTAGTGCCACGATGGACGCCTCGAGTATTGCAGTGTCGCAGGACAGTAAAAATACCGGCTTGCTGATTTGGATACTGACCTTGTTTTTCGGATTCATTCCCGGCTTGATATTTTTCTTTGTTAAGAAGGACGATCAGTACATTCAAGCTCAGGCAAAAGAGTCCCTTAATTGGTCTATCACTGCAATTATTGGCTACATAGCTGGGATGATTCTTTCATTGGTGTTGATCGGGATTTTCGTCATCATTGCTGTGGGTATAGCGCAACTCGTTTTTTGCATTATGGGTGCGATTGCAGCATCTAAAGGTAAAGACTTCAAGGTGCCGTTTGCGATTCGCTTGATAAAGTAATTTAGGCAATCACTAAAGCATCAAGGCATCAGAGACTCCCGCGCATGCGGGAGTTTTTGTTTCTGGCTTGTGAAGTTTTCTAGAGGGAGACAGTATGGATGTGGCAGCGGAATTATGTTGCTGCATCAATCCACCACGTGTCGTTTCGCCAGCTTGCGCTGCAAGGTGCGGCGGTGCATGTTGAGCAAGCGAGCTGTGGCGGAGATGTTACCGCTCTGTTCCAGTAACACACGGTTGATATGCTCCCATTCCAGCCGGTCGACAGTGGCGGGTTGCGCTTCTACTGCTTTGTCCGGATCGGCACTATGGCCGAACGCGGCCACGACTTCGTTGGCGTTGGCAGGCTTGGAAAGATATTGTGTCGCACCAAGTTTAATCGCTTCCACTGCGGTGGCGATGCTGGCGTAGCCGGTGAGCATGACGATGCGTGTGTTTGGGTCGAGTTCGTGCAGACGCTGTACCAACACCAAGCCTGAAGCGCCATTCATCTTGAGGTCAATCACTGCGAATTCGGGCGGATTCTCTTCCGCCAATGGCAACGCACTTTCCACACTGTTTGCATCGCTTACGGCGTAACCGCGTTTTTCCAATGCACGCTTCAAGACGCCACGGAAAGTGTCGTCATCATCTACCAGCAACAGGGTAGGCAGGTCGCTCATACGTTCACTTTGGTTCGGGGTAGGACTACTTCAGTGGTCGCGCCACCGCCTTCGCGGTTGGATAGTTGCACGCTGCCGCCCAGCCGTTCCAGCGTGGCGTTGGCGAGGAATAGCCCGAGTCCACGTCCTTCTTCTTTGGTGGTGAAGAAGGCAGCACCGGCACGTTCCGCCGCTTCCGGTGTGAGCCCGGGGCCGTGGTCGCGTATCTCCAGCACGGTGCGCTCATCGTTCCAATGCAGCAGTACATCCATCTCGTCTGGCGAAGCATCGGCAGCATTGTTAAGCAGGTTCAGCAAGGCGGCACGCAATGCCGGATCGGCACTCAAATGTGGTGCGGGTTGCACGCCATCGACCTGATATTGGTATTGCACGGTGGGACGCAGCAACTGCCATTCGTCCAGCACTTCATGCAGGAAAGTCTCCACATCCACTTCGTCCGGAGTCTCCTGCGCGTGGCGGATCAGTGTGTCGAGGATGCGCTTGCAGTTCTTCACCTGATCGTCGAGCAGATTCAGGTTTTCTTTCTGCTCTGGGTTGTCACATTCGTTGCGCATTTCGCCGATCACTACCGACATGGTGGAAAGCGGCGTGCCCATCTCATGCGCGGCGCTGGCGGCCAGCGTGCCGAGCGCCACGATACGTTCGTTTCGCAACGTGTCTTCGCGCACGCGGTTGAGCTGCGCATCACGCAAACGAACCGCCGCCGCCATCTCCACCGCGAAATAGGCGATTACCGCCGCGCTGATGAGAAAGCCCAGCCACATGCCTATCACGTGCGTATTGAATGCATCTCCCAACGGTGTGGTATCAGGTGCGCTGGCGACGATGGGGGCGGACTCGGTGCGGCAGTAGTCCGGATCGGGGCTATGCATCGCATGCTGGTCGGGTGCGATCTGCGCCATCGGCTGCTGCATATCGTGTTGCGCATGCATGTTGCCGATAGGGAGCGGCACGTACCACACCATCAGCAAGCTGTAGCAGGCCAGCGTCAATGTCGCCATGCCCCAGGTGTAGCGGCGCGGCAGGATGGCGGCAGCCAATACCAGTGGCAACAGGTAGAACGAGATGAAGGGGTTGGTCGAACCGCCCGCGTAGTAGAGCAATACGCTGAGTATGGTCACGTCCAGCGTTAGCTGTACGAACAGTTCCAGATGGCTCACCGGATAATCGCGCGACAGTCGCCACCAGGTGAAACCGTTCGCCAGTGCCAGCGTTGCCACGGTGCCTAGCATCGGCAGCCAGGCGAAATCCGTGCTGAGGAAGCGGTGCACCAGGAGCAGCGTAGCCAGCTGCGCGAGGATGGCCCAGTTGCGCAACATGAATAGTCGGCGCAGGTGAGAGTGTCCGGTCTGGGAGGAGAGCAGTGAAGAATGCATGGCGCAGATTCTACCGGAAGCCCGTGTTTACAAGCGTGCGACAAAATGACGCAGGGTTGTGCAGTGCGAAATCCCTACAATCTTTTCCGGTTGGATTTCAAAAACTGGAGGAGATGAAATGAAGTTGAAGTTGATCGCAGTAAGCGTTGCACTGGCGTTGAGTAACCAAGTATTGGCAGTAGAGGATGCGCTGGATGAAGTTGTGGTGACCGCGCCGCAGAGCAGCGCACCGCTGACCGTAAAGACCGATCCCAAGAAGCCGCGCCAGCCGGTTCCCGCCCATGACGGTGCTGATTATCTCAAGACCATCCCCGGTTTCTCGGTGATCCGCAAAGGCGGCACGGACGGCGATCCGGTGCTGCGCGGTATGGCCGGTTCGCGCCTGAATATCTTGCTCGACGGCGAGCAGATATTCGGCGGTTGCGGTGGCCGTATGGATCCACCGACAGCCTATGTGTTCCCCGGCTCCTACGACCGAATCACCGTGCTGAAAGGCCCGCAGACCGTGCTGTATGGCGCAGGTAATTCGGCGGGTACGGTGCTGTTCGAACGCAGCATCGATCGCAGCGCGCAAATCGGTACGCATGGCCAAGTATCGCTGATGCTGGGCAGCTTCGGTCGCAATGACGAGATGCTGAGCGCCACCACCGGCAGTGAAAAATACTATGTGCGTGCTGATGCGACACGCTCACATGCCAACGACTACAAAGACGGTAGTGGTGTCGCTGTCCATTCTTCCTACACACGCTGGAGCGGCAATGCCGCGCTGGGTTGGACGCCGGATGACAATACGCGCATGGAAGTGACACTGGCCAAGAGCGACGGTGAAGCAGCTTATGCGGATCGCAGCGTGGATGGTTCAAAGTTCGCGCGCGACAATTTCGGTGCGAAGTTCGAGAAGCAGAATCTGGGCGGCACGCTGGAAGCCGTCGAAGCGCAGGCGTATTACAACTACGTCGATCATGTGATGGATATCTACACCTTGCGTACCGGCAATCCCGCTTCGATGATGGCGGCAATGAATCCGGACCGCAAAACGACCGGAGGCCGTGTCGCTGGCACGCTGCAACTGGCAGATGATAGCCAGCTCAAGCTGGGACTGGATACGCAGAACAATGTGCACACCAATCGCAGCGGCGCGGCACCGGGATACAGCGGCGATTACACGCTGAAGGCGCGCAGCAAAGATGCCGAGTTCAAGAACGTCGGTGTGTTCGGTGAATGGCATCAGGATGTGAGCGACTCACGCCGCGTGATCGCCGGTCTGCGCGCTGATAGTTGGCTGGCGACCGACTCCCGCACCATGATCATGCGCGGTATGACCTCGGTGATGAATCCAACTTCCAACCAGACGCGCAAGGAGACGCTTTCCAGCGGATTCCTGCGCTATGAGCAAGATACCTCTGCGACCCATACTTGGTATGTCGGAGCAGGGCGCACTTCGCGCGCACCGGACTACTGGGAACTGTTCAACAAGGAAAGTCTGACCACCGCCAGTTCTTTCAATACTCGCAGCGAGAAGACTTCGCAGCTCGACATCGGTATGAACTACCGTGCGGGTGACTATTTGTCCGGTTCTGTGTCTGCGTTCTATAGCAAGGTCACCGACTTCAACCTGATCCAGTCGAACGTGATGAAGGGAATGACGGCCGTGACCGTGACGCGCAATGTCGATGCGACGACCTATGGTGCCGAGGCGGGTGTGGCTTATGCGTTGATGGATAACTGGAAGGTGGACGGCAGCTTGGCCTATGTGCACGGCAGCAATGACACCGACGGCACAGCGCTGGGGCAGATGCCGCCGCTGGAAGTGCGCCTAGGCCTGAACTACGATGATATGAAATGGTCGTTCGGTGCCTTGTTGCGTGCAGTGGCCGCGCAAGATCGTGTGGCTGTGAATCAGGGCAACATCGCCGGTCAGGACATCGCGGCTTCGAGCGGTTTCGGCGTGTTCTCACTGAATGGAGGGTGGCATCCGACCAAGGCGCTGAAGGTAAGTGGAGGCGTGGATAACCTGTTCAACAGATACTATGCCGAGCACATCAGCCGTGGCGGCGCGATGGTGACGGGATACACGCAAACGACACGCGTGAATGAGATGGGGCGCAATCTGTGGCTGAAAGGTGATTTTGCTTTCTAATGCGGAATCGGGGCTAAAATAGTGCGCCGCAAAAATGCGGCGCCTCAATTTCAAGGAGCATCAAATGCGTAAGGTTATTTTTGCAGTCTTGTTCGGTTTGACGTTTGCGGCGCAAGCGGCTGATGTGGAAGTCTCTCAAGCCTGGACGCGCGCCACAGCGCCGGGGCAGGATAGCGCGATGGTGCAGGCAGTCATCACCAGCAAGCAAGCCGCCGAGTTGGTCGGTGTGAGTTGTTCCTGTGCCAATACGGCCGAGCTGCACAGCATGGTGCATGACGGCGGCATGATGATGATGCGTCAGGTGGAAGCGATCACTTTGCCCGCTGGCGAGGCGGTCGACTTGGGAAAAGCCGGATACCATGTGATGCTGATCGGTCTGAAGAAGCAGATCAAGGAAGGCGACAAGGTCGATGCCGTATTCACCGTGCGCTTTGCAGACGGCAAGGAGGAAAAGATGAAGTTCACCGCCAAAGCTAGATCCTTGACCGCAAGTTCGAACAAGCCCATGCACGATATGCCCGCCGCAGGTGGTCATGATATGGGTAACATGCACGATCACATGCAACATTGATAACGGAGGGCGGCATGCGCAGATTCCTTTTCCTTATCCTGACAATGCTGGTTGCGCCGCAAGTATTCGCGGCCAGAGATGTGATCGTGGACAAGGTGTGGATGCGTGAAAGCGTACCTGGGCAGACCGCCGCTACCGTGCAACTCAATTTGTATGTAACCAAGGATGCGAAACTATTGGGCGTCAGCAGTCCGCTGGCGGCCGGTGGCGAGATACGCCACATCATGAAGCGCGGTGGCAAGATGCAGCAACGCATATTGCGTGATCTGAAGCTGGCCGGGCACAGCAATACCTTGTTCGGTGAGCGTGGTTTGTACCTGATGCTGACTGGGCTCAAGCAGCCGCTCAATGTGGGAGATCGCGTACCTGTGAAGCTGGAGCTTAAGGTCGGCGGCGAAGTCCGCATGATCGAGACCGTGGCCGAAGTGCGACGGCTTGAGCTAAGTTACAAGCACTACAACGATCCGGCTGTGATGGATCACCAATAGTTCTTGGTGGTGAAGCTGTCTCGCATTTGAAAAATTCTCAAAGTAACATGTACACGGGCGGCGCTTTGCCGCCCGTTTTCATTCTGTCTGGAGTAGAATTCGCGGCAATTTTTCATGCTTTCGTCGCTTGGCGAAATGCCTGCCTGCATCTTTTCAAGGAGCCGCCATGCCTTTATCCGCCGCCACTGCCGCACAAAAAGCCAAGACACTTTCTGAAGCGCTGCCCTACATCCAGCGCTTCTTCGATAAGACCATCGTCATCAAATATGGTGGCAATGCGATGACAGATCCCAAGTTGCAGGAGGGGTTCGCACGTGATGTGGTGTTGCTGAAACTGGTCGGTATGAACCCGGTTGTGGTGCACGGCGGCGGTCCGCAGATCAACGACCTGCTGCAAAAAGTGGGCAAGAAGGGCGAATTCATCCAAGGCATGCGCGTCACCGACGACGAGACCATGGATGTGGTCGAGATGGTGCTGGGCAAGGTCAACAAGGACATCGTCACGCTCATCAATCGTTATGGCGGTAAGGCGGTTGGCCTAACAGGTCAAGACGGCGCATTCATTCGTGCCGACAAGATGATGCTGGAGAGCAACGATGAGCCGGGCAAGATGCTGGACATCGGTCAGGTCGGCGAGATCAGCAAGATCGACCCGTCTATCATCACCTTCCTTGATTCAGGTGACTTTATTCCGGTGATTGCGCCTATCGGTGTGGCGCCGGACGGCGAGACGCTGAACATCAACGCAGACTTGGTTGCAGGTAAGCTGGCTGAAGTGCTGAATGCGGAAAAACTTGTATTGATGACCAATACGCCGGGTGTGTTGGACAAGGATGGAAAACTGCTCACCGGTCTGACTCCCAAGCTGGTCGATGAGTTGGTGGCGGACGGCACGCTGTCCGGCGGCATGCTACCCAAGATCGGCTCGGCGCTGGATGCTGCGCGCGGCGGGGTGAAGGCGGTGCACATCATCGACGGGCGCGTGGAGCATGCGCTGTTGCTGGAAATCTTGACTGATGAAGGCGTTGGCACGCTTATCAAGAGCAAGTGAACGAGCGCGTTTGGATCTTTGATTTGGACAACACGTTGCATAACGCAACACCGCATATCTTTCCGCATATCAATCGCAGCATGACGGCCTACTTGCAGGAACACCTGAAGTTGAGTGCGAAAGCGGCGAACGATTTGCGTGTCGATTACTGGCAACGTTATGGCGCGACTTTGACCGGACTGATGAAGCACCACGGTACCGACCCGGATCATTTCTTGTGGCATACCCACCAGTTCCCCCAATTGCGCGATATGGTGTTGCGTGAACCGCGGCTGCGCAACGTACTGAAGAAGCTGCCGGGGAGTAAGTTGGTTTATTCCAATGCGCCGGTGCACTATGCGCACGCAGTGCTCAAGCTTATGCGGATCGGAGATCTTTTTGATGATGTGTTCACCATCGAGCATGCGCGTTATCGACCCAAGCCAGAGAACGCGGGATTCCGTAGATTGTTGCGCAAGCATCGACTGCATGCGTCACAGTGCGTGATGGTGGAAGACAGCGCCGAAAACCTGAAAACCGCTAAACAATTGGGCATGCGCACCGTGTGGGTGAGTCGTGCGCCACGCACGCCGGTGCACGTGGATGTGAAGATATGTGACGTGCTGGAATTACCGCGCCTGATGAATAGGCTTTAAGAGAGGAAGAACGATGGCTACCAAACAAACAGGCGAAAGAAAGCTACAGATTCTGCAGACCATCGCCGAGATGCTGGAGCAACCGAAGGGCGAGAAGATCACCACCGCCGCACTGGCCGGGCGCCTACAACTGTCGGAAGCGGCGCTGTACCGCCACTTCCCCAGCAAAATGATGATGTACCAAGGCTTGATAGATTTCATCGAGCAGACCGTGTTCGGCCTGATCAACAAGATCGCCACGGAAGAACAGGATGGGCTGAGGCAGGTGGAAGGCATACTCGCCCTTTTGCTGGGTTTTTCGCAGAAAAACCGTGGTATGACACGTGTGCTGATCGGAGATGCGTTGGTGAACGAGGACGAACGTCTGCAACTGCGTATCAACCAGTTCCTCGATCGAGTAGAGGCCACCCTCAAGCAATCGCTGCGCATCGCCTCCACACAAGGCCGCTTGGCTGCGGATGCTGATATCGGAGCCCATGCCAACCTACTGTTATGTTACGTGGTCGGCCGCTGGCAGCAGTTTGGCAAGAGTGGCTACAAGCGCCTGCCGATGGAGCAGTGGCCGCAACAGTGGGCGATATTAGGGATAGGGTTCGCAAATTAAAATCAAACGCCCAACACAGGCTGCTGTGTTGGGCGTTGGGTTGTGCTTGAAAATTGAGTTGGAAGGCTATTTTGCAGTGTAGCGTTTTCCTTCTATCGAGATGGCATGTACACCAGCATAACGAGGGAATGCACCGGTCATAGCTCCAGAAATAGAACCGAGCAGAACAAATCCGAAAGCTAATACAAGTACTACGCCAATAGGCCCTACCGCCCACATAGATACACCCATCCCGGCGAGAAGAGCAAGAACTGCAAAAGCAATGAGCATCATTGTAAAAAACCAGCCTATTTGGCTAAGCATTTGCCCGCCTTTAGTCGGTTTTGGATGAATTTCCAACTCCACCTCTCCTTCATGATTTAGCGCGCGTTGTAAGTAGTTGTCTAGTTTGTCGAAGCAGAGCACATCTTCGATTGTGTCATCTCCAATTTCAATTACGGAATACACTCTTCCGCCTCTATCTGTTGTTGAATTTCCGAGCATTGTGAGTGGCCCTTTATACGTTACTGTTCGAGCAGACATCTAGTTATCCCCTTCAGTTAAGTGATTATTTGAAATTGTTGTTACTTGCTGCCGATACTTTGAATCGCAAAAGTGATTTGCAATATTTCGTGCTCAATAAATGCTTTGTCTTTTGGTAATTGAAGTGCGTCTACGTTGACTACTTTTCCGTCGTGTTTTACGGAGGTGCCTTTGTCTGTATCTACGACGATGTTGTACGTATTCGATTTATTGGGGTCGTTCTCATCGGGTACGCAAACGATGCTCGAAACAACACGGGAAACGATGTGACTTGGCATGTGGTTCTCCATTAGTTGAAAAGTTAATTTCCCGTACGACGAAAAATTGGCGTGATTCTGTATGAGGGGGGGGGGGGGGGAAGTTC
>JAGXGC010000006.1 GCA_024636935.1 Sideroxydans sp.
GCGGCCTGAAGGAGTACATCCACTATTACAATCACGACCGCATCAAGCAAAAACTAAAAGGACTGAGTCCCGTAAACTACAGAACTCAGTCCTTTCCTTTAACCGCCTGACTTAACTGTCCAACTTTATGGGGTCAGTTCATCGCTGCGGGCTTTTTTGTTTGTATCGCAAGTTAAATCAGGCGGCGGTCCAGCTTTCTGCTTCGCTGTAGTCGCCAAAGGCACGGATGTCCGCATCCACGAACAAGCGTGAAAGCCAGGCTTGCCAAGTCAGCCACTGGTCATCAGTGACGACAGCGACCTTGTTGAAATCGTGATTGTGTTCGCTGCTGAAGAACTTGATCTCTTCCCAGGCCACATCGGTAGTGTAGGACAACATGCCGCGCAGATCGAAGATCAGGTTGAGACCGGTGCCGCTT
Source organism: Sideroxydans sp. (assembly GCA_024636935.1). Taxonomy (GTDB): domain Bacteria; phylum Pseudomonadota; class Gammaproteobacteria; order Burkholderiales; family Gallionellaceae; genus Sideroxyarcus. Next base: position 419 of record JAGXGC010000006.1, read on the forward strand.
TTGAGTTTGTAAAGTGCGTGTTGTTCGAATTGCTTGAAGTCAGCCAACGTGAATTCGCCCATGACGGCGATGTTGACCAGATTGTTGCTGTCAGCGATGGTGATCATGTTTTTTCCTGGATCTTGGGAGACAGTTTCAAGCTTAACACACCGCTGACGATGATGAGTCCCATGCCTATCCATGCTTCGATGCTCAGATGCTCATGCCAGAAAAGTAGACCGAATAGTGCGGAGAATATGATGGTGGTATACGCCAAGCTGCCTACGACCAGTGTCTGACCGGTGCGGTAGGCGCGTGTCATAAATAACTGAGCAAAGGTGGCGGAAGCGCCGATGGTGATTAGTAAAGGCAGGTCGGATAAAGAGATTGTATGCAGGGTGTCACCGAGAATCCAAATCGCGCTGGCGAGTGTGGCGATCAGATTGAAATAGAATACGACGCGCATCCCGGGCTCGCCCAACTTGCCGAGGTGGCGCACATTCATCAATGCGACGCCTGCGAGTAAGCCTGATGTGAGTCCCAGCAGACCATCCCAGAATTGCTCCTGTTCCAGCGTGGGTTGTAGCAGTATCACCACGCCTGCGAATCCTATCGCCAGTGAGATACTCACTGGCAGATGGAACTTCTCTTTCAATACCAATACCGTCAGCAGCGAAAGGAACAGCGAAGAGGTGTAGTTCAAGGTGATGGCGGTCGCTAGCGGTAATGCTGTAATGCAGTGGAAGAACAGCAGCATGGCGACCGTGCCGGACAGGCCGCGCCACAGATGGGAGTGCCAATGAACTGTGGCGAGTTTGGTGCGCGAGCGGTGCAGCATCGCGTACACAATGATCAGGCCAAAGAAGGATCGGTAGAACACTAACTCGCCACTAGAGAAGTGGGGCGCTCCCAGTTTAACGAGTGCGCCCATGCAAGCGAAGAGCAATGCTGCTACCAGCATCCATAGTGAGCCCACTATAAACCTACTGCGCAGACAGATTGCGGCGTCGCGTGTTGGTTGCGACTAACCTGAAGGTAAGTCTTCACCGCAGCTGTGCTGTCGTCCATTCCTCGCCTACCCTTGAGGTATGTCTCGTCATTCACTGCGCGGCTCCTTGCACTCTGACTGCTCGCTACGGTTTCTAGAAGCGATTATTTCAAATGTGGCTCAAGATTGCGCCGCAGGAACTCGTGGTAATGCAGCATGCCGTCTTCAGTTGGTGATTGATAAGGGCCTTGTTCTTCGATGCCTTGTTTGTATAGCGCACTGCGTCCCTGATGCATGCGCAGGCATATGAAATCGTCTTCCACGGCAGTTTCGCGGTAGGCCAGCTTCTCGGCCTCAATGTAATCGCGCTCGAACAGCACGATATCTTCCGGATAGTAGAACTCAACGATGTTGGTGCAAGCATCCGTGCCGCGCGGCACGACGGTGCTGACCACCAGCGTGTTCGGATACCACTCAACTGTGATGTTGGGGTAGTAGGTCAGCCAGATCGCCCCGTACTTGGGCAACTCGCCGTTGTTGTAGCGCAGCACCTGCTGTGCCCACTTAGCGTAAGTAGGGCTACCAGACTTCTTTAATGCATGGTTGAGGCCCACGGTCTGCACGCTGAAGTGCTCACCGAATGTCCATTGCAGATCATCGCAATCGACGAACTGACCAAGGCCGGGATGGAACGGTACAACGTGATAGTCCTCCTGATACACCTCGATAAAGGTCTTCCAGTTGAAGTTGTATTCGTCGATCTCGACACGGTCTAGCATGTAGCCGGAGAAGTCTATCTCCTTGAATGCAGGCATGTTGGCCAGGTCTTTCGCAACATCGCGCTTGCCGGCGAACAGCAGGCCGTTCCAATTCTGCAACGGTGTCTTGTTCAGATGTAAGCAGGGATTGTTGGGGAAATGCGGTGCACCGATCAGCTCGCCGTCAGTCTTGTATGTCCAGCGATGCAGCGGACAAACGATGTTCTTGGCCGTGCCGCGTCCTTCCAGCATGGTGGCCTGCCGATGGCGGCATATATTGGAAAGTAGCTCTACGCCGCTTTCGTTGCGCACCAGCATCTTTGCTTTGTCCATCCACTCGATCACATGGTAGTCGCCCAGATCGGGCACCATCAATTCGTGGCCTACATACTGTGGGCCTGTATCGAGCAGCACGCGTTGCTCTATCTCCAATATTTTTGGATCGAAATACCAGCTCAACGGAGGTTGCGCGGAGACGGGATTGAACTGCTGCAGCTTTGCTATTTCGGACATACCCACATTCCTCTGTGAATACGGGGAATCTGACAATGCTCAAAAAGCATGTACTAATTGATTCCCAGACGTTTACGGGGTCGGGGATTGTCCTAGAAAAACAGGGGGTGGGCAACAAAAATTGGCCGCACTGTATAGGCTTGGGTAAAATGCCGCCCCTACGCGAAACAATGCACATAGGAATGATGATGGCGACAAAGTCTGAAAAGAAGCCGAGTTTCGAGACGGCCATGGCCGATCTGGAACAACTCGTGGCAGATATGGAATCAGGCAAGCTGTCTCTTGAAGATTCACTTGCCGCTTATAAGCGCGGCGCTGAACTCATGTCATATTGCCGTACACGACTGGAAGAAGCGCAGCAACAAGTGCGCGTGCTGGAAGATAGCGTGCTGAAGGATTTCAACGCAGGCGACGCGAACTGATGGCGGCCGACTTCACTTCATGGGTATCCGCCCATCAATCCCGATTTGAAGAAGTTTTGAAGCGTCTGCTGCCGCAGGTGGAAGTGATGCCGCAACGTTTGCACAGCGCAATGCGCTATAGCGTGCTCGATGGAGGCAAGCGCGTGCGTCCATTGCTGGCCTATGCCGCTGGAGAATTGGCGGGCGCAACTGCCGAGCGTGTCGAGATTGCAGCGGCGGCGGTTGAGCTCATTCATGCCTATTCGCTGGTGCACGACGACATGCCCTGCATGGATGACGATGTACTGCGCCGCGGCAAGCCGACCTGCCATGTCGAATACGACGAAGCCACTGCGCTGTTGGTCGGTGATGCGCTGCAAAGTATGGCGTTCCAGCTGCTGTCCGAACATCGACTGAACGACGATGCAGCCAAGCAATTGCAGATGGTTAAATTGTTGGCTGTTGCATCCGGTTCGCGCGGTATGGCGGGCGGTCAGGCTATTGATCTGGCCAGTGTGGGCAAGCGATTGTCGTTGCCTGAATTGGAGCTGATGCATATACATAAGACTGGCGCGCTGATCCGCGCCGCCATTCTGCTTGGTGCTTATTGCGGAAATATTTTGAGCGATGCACAACTTGAACGGCTGGATCACTTTGGCAAACTGATCGGTCTGGCTTTCCAGGTGGTGGACGATGTGCTGGATTGCGAAGCGGACACTGCGACGCTGGGTAAGACTGCGGGCAAGGATGCTGACAACGACAAGCCGACCTATGTCAGCTTGCTCGGACTGGCCGGAGCAAAAGAGATGGCGCAAGGTCTGCACCGTGAGGCGTTGGAGACATTGGGCGAATTTGGAGAGGCTGCATTAAGACTGCGCGAACTGGCCGACTTCATCGTATTGAGAAAGTTCTGATGACACCACTACTCGACACCATCAATAGCCCCGAAGACCTACGCAAACTATCGCGCGATCAGTTGCCGCAACTGGCGGATGAATTGCGCGAGTTCCTCATCGAGTCGGTGAGCAAGACAGGCGGCCATCTCTCTTCCAATTTGGGTACAGTTGAGCTGACTATAGCGTTGCATACCGTATTCAATACGCCACAAGACAAATTGGTGTGGGATGTCGGTCACCAGACCTATGTGCATAAGATACTCACCGGTCGTCGCGAAGCGATGAGCAAGTTGCGCATGCATGGCGGCATAGCCGGTTTCCCCAAGCGCGACGAAAGTCCCTACGACACCTTCGGTACAGGCCATTCCAGCACTTCGATCTCTGCTGCACTGGGCATGGCAGCTTCAGCAAAGCTGCGTGGTACGGAAGAGCGCGCGGTCGCCATCATTGGCGACGGTGCGATGACCGGCGGTATGGCGTTCGAAGCGCTGAATAATGCGGGTGCGATGGATGCCAATCTGCTGGTCATCCTTAACGACAACGATATGTCGATCTCGCGCCCGGTCGGAGCATTGAACAACTATTTGGCGAAGCTGATGTCCGGTCGTTTCTATGCAGCGATGCGTCGCGGCAGCGAGAAGATGTTGAAAGGCATGCCGCCGGTGTTGGAGTTTGCCAAGCGTACCGAGGAACACATCAAGGGCATGGTCATCCCCGGTACGATGTTCGAAGAGTTCGGTTTCAACTATATCGGCCCCATCGACGGGCACGACATCGATGTGCTACTTGATACCCTGAAGAACATCCGCAAGCTGGAAGGGCCGCAGTTCCTGCACATCGTCACGCAGAAGGGTAAGGGCTACGCATTGGCGGAAGAAGACTGCCAGCTCTACCACGGTGTGGCCAAGTTCGATAGGACCAACGGCATCATCTCCAAGCCAGCACCTCATCGCACCTTCACACAGATATTCGGTGAATGGTTGTGCGATATGGCGGCGGCGGACGACAAGCTGGTCGCGATCACGCCTGCGATGTGTGAAGGTTCCGGTATGGCAGAGTTTTCAGAGAAATATCCGGAGAGATATTTCGATGTAGGTATCGCCGAACAGCATGCACTCACTTTTGCAGCCGGTATGGCATGCGAAGGCAGCAAGCCGGTGGTGGCGATCTACTCGACCTTCCTGCAACGTGCCTACGACCAGTTGATCCACGATGTTGCCATTCAGAATCTGCCAGTGATGCTGGCCGTCGACCGTGGCGGTCTGGTTGGCGCAGACGGCGCGACGCATGCGGGCAGCTTCGATCTGTCCTTCTTGCGCAGCATCCCTAACATGACCGTGATGGCCCCTGCCGACGAAAACGAATGTCGCCAGATGCTCACCACTGCCTATCGTATGGATACGCCTACATCTGTGCGCTATCCGCGCGGCACAGGCCCGGGCGTGGCGGTCGGTAAAGAATTGACAACACTGGAAGTGGGCAAGGGCGAGATCCGCCGCAACGGTATCGGTGTTGCCATCCTGTCGTTCGGCACCATGCTGGCACCGGCGCTGGCGGCAGCGGAGAAGTTGAATTCCACGGTCGCTAACATGCGTTTCGTCAAACCGCTGGATGAAGAGTTGGTCTTAAAGCTGGCGCGTGAGCACGTGCTGCTGGTAACGGTAGAAGAGAACACGGTACAAGGTGGTGCAGGTAGCGCGATAGCTGAGTGCCTCGCGCACCATGGTGTGAAGGTATCCATGCTGCATCTGGGCTTACCCGACCGCTTTGTAGAACAAGGTGAGCACGCACTATTGCTGGCAGACTGCGGCTTGGATGCCGTTGGTATCGAAAGCAGTGTGCGCAAGGTGCATGTTTCCGTATAACAAGATAACCCGACAAAAACAGTCGGAGATTGTCTATAATCGGCCTCCGGCCACAACGCAAAGGTTACGACAATGAACGCACCCGCGCCCATTCCAGACGTGCAGAGCAGCGCGGATACCCGCCAACTCGCCATCAACAAAGTCGGCATCAAGAGTATCCGTCATCCCATCGTCGTCAGCGACAAAAGTGAAGGCGTGCAACACACCATCGCCACATTCAATATGTATGTGCGTTTGCCGCACAACTTTAAAGGCACGCATATGTCGCGCTTCGTGCAGATCCTGAATCAGCACGGTCGCGAGATCACTGTGGAATCGTTCGAGAGCATCTTGCGCGAGATGGTGGAAAAGCTGGAGGCCAAGTCCGGCTACATCGAAATGAGTTTCCCGTATTTTGTGAACAAGACCGCGCCTGTTTCCGGTGTGCAAAGTTTGCTCGACTACGACGTCACCTTCACCGGTGAGATCATAGATGGCGAATACCGCTTCACCATGAAGGTGTTGGTGCCGGTCACCAGCCTGTGCCCATGCTCTAAAGAGATCTCCGAACGCGGTGCGCATAACCAGCGTTCACATGTCACGCTAACCGTGCGTACCAAAGGTTCAGTGTGGATTGAGGACGTGGTGCGCATCGCCGAAGAGCAAGCTTCGAGTGAGTTGTATGGCCTGCTCAAGCGCCCAGACGAGAAGTTCGTCACTGAGCGCGCTTATGACAATCCCAAGTTCGTGGAAGACATGGTGCGTGATGTGGCGGCAGCATTGAATGCTGATGACCGTATCGAAGCCTACATCGTCGAATCCGAGAATTTCGAGTCGATCCACAACCACTCTGCCTATGCGCTGATCGAGCGCGACAAGACGCAGGGCTGATCTTGAAACCGGTCGCAGTCTTTCGTCATTCCACGAATGAAGGGCCGGGGCACATTGCACTGTTCCTGACGCAGCACGCCATCCCCTGGCAGATGTTCCATATCGATCAGGGCGAAGCCGTGCCGAACTATGCAGACGATTTCAGCGGTCTGGTTTTCATGGGCGGCATAATGAGTGTGAATGACGATCTGTCTTGGATCGCCAAATCAGAAGCATTGATCCGCGATGCATTTGCAAAAGACATTCCTGTGCTCGGCCATTGTTTGGGCGGGCAACTCATGAGCAAAGCGCTGGGTGGTGTGGTGACTAAGAACCCGGTGAAAGAACTGGGCTGGGGCGTAGTCACTGTTGCCGACAACGAGATTGCACGGCAGTGGTTCGGCGATATCCAACAATTCGATTCATTCCACTGGCATGGTGAGACTTTCTCGCTACCACCAGACGCCGTCCATCTTCTTTCCAATCAGTACTGCGCCAATCAGGCGTGGGCCATGGGGAAACATCTGGCGATGCAATGCCATGTCGAGATGACCGCGCACATGATCGAGGATTGGTGCAAGGCCGGAGCCGCAGACCTTGCTGCTCACAGTGCCAATCCCGGCGTGCAAAGCGCAGAGACCATGCAGGCGCAGATGCACGACAAGCTGCCGCTCCTGAACAAAGTGGCCGAGCAACTTTACCGCCACTGGATACACGGCATCGCTCCCCGCACGAGTTAGAATGCGGCATGACCTACGTCGTTGCCGAAAACTGCATACGCTGCAAATACACCGACTGCGTGGAAGTCTGCCCAGTCGACTGCTTCCGTGAGGGCGAGAACTTCCTCGTCATCGATCCCGAAGAATGCATCGACTGCTCGCTGTGTGTGCCGGAATGTCCGGCCGATGCGATCTACGCGGCTGACGACCTGCCGGAAGATCAACAGCAGTTCATCGCGCTGAATGCAGAGCTGGCCAAACGATGGCAGCCCATCGTGGTGAAGAAAGACGCACCGGCGGATGCTGACGAGTGGCTGAAGGTCAAAGACAAACTCCATCTGTTGCAGCGGTGAGTAACGCGACTGAACTTTTCGAACGCGTTGCCCAGCGCATCCTCGCGGCGCATCCAGCGCCCGACCTGCGCGGCATCACCGTCATCCTCCCCAACATGCATGCCGCGCAAGCGCTGGCGCAGGCCTTGATACGCAAGGCGAAAGTGCCAGCTATCCTGCTGCCGCAGATGGTGACGCTGAACGAATGGGCGCAAAGCATGCCGCTCGAAGCAGATATCGCCAGTGAAAGTCAGCGCAGTGCCATGCTCTACCAGCAACTGCGCAAGCTGCAATGGTTCGAGAACGCCGATCTGTGGAGCATGACGCAGGAATTGCTCAAGCTGTTCGACGAGCTCACGCATTCATTGCATGCATTGCCGGACGATGTAGATACTTTCGCCGCCGCCGTGCAACAGGCTTATCAGGCCAGACAGAACGTCACCCTGCAATTGGAAGCGCGTCTCGTGTTCGAGTTGTGGCATGCCATGCAGAGTGGCGATGAACTGGATCGTGCACGCGCCTATCAGATGCGTCTCGGCAAACTGGTGCAACAAGCTGACCGTCCGTTGTATGTGTTGCGTGCTTCCGAATGGGATGCGCTGGAGCAACGTTTCCTCGAGGAATATGAACAGCGCGCGATGGTGAAGGTGTTCGATGTGCGCGAGATGGATATGCCAAGCCAGACTCCGTTGTTCTTCGCTGCTACCTCACTCGAACAAGAAGCCCGCGCCGCAGCCATGCAGGTACGTCGCTGGCTGGCCGATGGTAAACGCAACATCGCCATCGTCGCGCAGGACCGCGTGGCAGCACGCCGCACACGCGCCCTGCTGGAACGCGCCGAGATCCTAGTGGCGGACGAAACAGGCTGGACTTTCGCCACGCTGTCGGTGAGTACTGTGCTCGACCGCTGGCTCACCACGCTGCAAAGCGATTTCTACCATCACGACTTGCTCGATCTGCTCAAGTCGCCATACATCTTCGCCGACATGACTGCGGGCGAGCGCAAGGGCGCGGTGTATCAACTGGAACAACTGCTGCGCAAACAAGGCGTGGTCGCCGGGTTGGAAAAGTTCGTTGCACTCACCGAACATGAAGTTTCGCTACATCAGCCGTTGGCGCGCTTACGTCAGGCTTCAGCGTTGCTGGCACAGAACAAGAAACAGACGCTGGCGGAATGGCTGGCGGCATTGCAGGAAAGTTTGAACGTGCTGGGCATAGACGCCGGTTTGCAGCAGGACGATGCCGGACAGCAACTTATGCGCGCACTGGAAGATTGGCGGCAAGAGTTGCATCGCGACGAAGGCCGTTACCGCTTCGCCGAATGGCGGCGTTGGCTGGCACAGCAGCTAGATACCGAAACGTTCCGCGACAGCAGCATCGATAGCCCCGTGCGCTTCACCCATTTGGCCGCGACGCGCTGGCGCAGTTTTGATGCGGTGTTGTTGCTTGGTTGTGATGCAGGCAATCTGCCCAGCGCGGGAGATGGTGGGCGCTGGTTCAACGATGCGGTGCGCGCGACTCTGGATCTGCCCACGCGCAGTTTCCATGCCGTGCGTCAGCACGACGACCTGCGTGCATTGCTCGCCATGAACGACGAGTTGCTGGTCACTTGGCAGAAAGAACAGAATGGCGAAGCACGATTGCTTAGTCCGTTCTTGCAGATGCTGCGCGATGCATATCAACAAGCGCATGGTGATGACTTGAGCGAGCGCGAGTTACATAACTATCTGGCGGCGGAGGAAGCACAGCAAGTCGAACTGTCGCAGTCGGTGCAACCCGTGCCAGTAGTGTCGCCGGATAGTGTGCCGACCAGCATCTCCATCAGCGGCTACAACACGCTGGTCGCCTGCCCATATCAATACTATGCCCGTCACATCCTCAAGCTGAACGAGCTGGACGAAGTGCAGGAGGCCATCGAGAAGCGCGATTACGGTGAGCGGGTGCACGGCATCCTGCAACGTTTCCACGAGCAGTATTCGCTGGTGATGCAAGGTGACTTGGCCGAGATGGAAGCGGCCTTGCGACACATCAGTGAAGAGGTGTTCGCCAATCTGCTGGCGCAAGACTTCACTGCGCGAGCCTGGCTGGCGCGCTGGTATCAGTCCGTGCCTGCTTATCTTGAATGGCAGATCGCTCGCGAGGCTGACGGGTGGCGCTATGCGGAATCGGAGCAGGCATTCGATTGGCCGTTGGAAGGCATCCGTCTGCGCGGCCGAATCGATCGCTTGGATGTGCGCGGCGAAGAAAAGCTGGTGCTGGATTACAAAATGCAGAGCGATCAAATGCTGCGCAATAAATTGAAAGAGCCGGGCGAGGACGTGCAACTCGCCTGTTATGCCTATGCCCACGAAGCGGCGGACGCTGCTTTCGTCAGTATCGAGAGTGGCAAGGTAAAACAGATCGCACCGAAAGATGATGTGCCGTTGCTGGCACAACTGAATGCTGAACGTTTGGTTGAAGTGATAGGTGAGATACGTGGCGGAGCGGGTCTGCCTGCGAACGGTATCGATGCAGTGTGTGCTTATTGCGAAGTGCGCGGTGTGTGTCGCAAAGGGGAGTGGCAATGAGTAATCACATCGCACTCGACCCAAACCGCAGCGTCGTCGTCGAAGCCTGTGCGGGCAGCGGCAAGACTTGGTTGCTGGTATCGCGCATCGTGCGTCTGCTGCTGGACGGCGCGCCGCCTTCAACCATCCTCGCCATCACTTTCACGCGCAAAGCCGCGCAGGAGATGCAGGCGCGCTTGCAACTGTGGTTGCGCGATCTGGCGATGGGCGATGAAGCTTTCGTGCGCCAATTCTTTACTGAGCGTGGCATTGCCGAACTGAGCGACGAACAACTGCAACGCGCGCGTGAACTATATAAAGAAGTGTTGCTGGCGCAACCCGCCATCACTATTAGTACTTTCCACGGCTGGTTCATGCAGGTCATGCAGCGCGCACCGCTGAATGCGGATGTGATGCAGGGCATGAGTCTGCTGGAACGTGCCGGTGCCGAGCAAGAAGAAGCATGGGAAGAAACGCTGGAGCAGATGCGCAAGCAACCTGAAGGCGCACAAGCGCAGCACATGCAATGGCTGTTCGAGGCATACGGCTTGTTCAATACGCGCAAGCTGTTATTCAACTTCCTCGCCAAGCGCGCCGAGTGGTGGGCTTATACGCAGGGGCAGCAGGATAGGCTGGTATTCGCGCTGGAGAATCTGCGCAACGACTTGGCAGTGGATATGGATCTCGATCCGGTCGCCGACTGGGGCATGTGCGGCAACAGTGAAGAAGTGTATTTCGCTTTCGTGCCCCAGCTGGCGAGCAATGGCACCGATACTCAGGCGAAGAAAGCCAGCGAGCTGGAAAAAGCTTGGACGGACAGCGCACCCGAGGCGCGCTTCGATGCCGTATCGCCATTGCTGTTCACGCAGGCGGATGAACCGCGCAGTTTCAAGCCGACCAAGAAGCAGGATGCCGAAGGCTACTTGTTCACTCGTGATGCTATGTTCGCCAGTGTGCAGGAAGTGCGCGACACGCTGGCCGAGCAGCAAGCCTATCGCCTCAATGAAGCCGTACTGCATTGCGGAACTGCCTTCCTTGAACGTTATCAGGCGCTCAAGGCGCAGAAGCAGCAGATGGACTTCTCTGATCTGGAATGGCAGTTGTGCCGTTTGCTGCAACAGAGCGAACACGCCGAGACCATGCAGTACAAGCTCGACAGTCGCTACCGCCATGTGTTGCTGGACGAGTTCCAAGACACCAACCCGCTGCAATGGCAGATCATGCGCGCATGGTTCGACGCCTCGGTGGCGGTGGAATCGCAGCCGACCGTGTTCGTGGTGGGCGACCCCAAGCAATCCATCTACCGATTCCGCCGTGCCGACGCGCGCCTGTTCGGCGTGGCGCGCGAATACTTGCAACAAAATTTCCGCGCCGAGACATTGGGCAACAGTCTCACGCGCCGCAACTCGCAAGCCGTGGTCGATGCGGTGAATGCTGTGTTCTGTGAACAACCGGAGGGTTTCGAATTCGTCGAGCATCAGACGCATCAAACTGAATTGCCCGGCCATGTGTTGGTGCTGCCTCTGGCTGCAACCGAGTACGAGGAAGAAGTGGTGGCCGAGAATGCGCAGCTCGCGTTGCGCGATCCGCTCACTACGGCACGCGCGGAAGCAGGCGAGGGCGCGCGCCACATGGAGGCCGTGCAGTTCGCTGAACAACTGCAAACCATCGCCTGCGAGTGGGCGGTGAGCGATGAAGGTGAAACGCGTCGTGCGACGTATGGCGACATCATGGTGCTGGTGCGCAGCCGTACCCACCTTGCCATCTACGAAGAAGCCTTGCGCGCGCGCCACATCCCCTTCATCAGTTCGCGGCGCGGCGGTCTGCTGGACACGCTGGAAGCCGAAGACATACAAGCGTTGCTGCTGTTCCTTATCACGCCGTTCGCTGATCTCGAACTGGCGAAAGTTTTACGCTCGCCGATCTTTGCATGCAGTGATGCGGATCTGATGACATTGGCGACAGTTACGCCGTCGCCAGCTGATGAAACTAGTGGCAAGGTGAGTTGGTGGCTGCGCCTGCAACAACTGGCAGAGCCATCAGCTGCGCTGCAACGTGCCGCCGAACTGCTGCAACGCTGGCTCGCTCTCGCCGACAAGCTGCCTGTGCATGACTTGCTCGACCGTATCTACTTCGAAGGTGATGTGATCGCGCGCTATAGCGCCGCACTACCGCTTGAGATGCGCGCCAAGGTAACGGCCAACCTGCATGCCTTTATGGAAATCGCGCTGAGTGTAGATGCCGGGCGCTATCCCAGCCTGCCGCGCTTCCTGCAAGAGTTGCGCGAACTGCGCGACAGTACAGACGATGCGCCGAACGAAGGCAAGCTTGGTTCGGCGGGCGATGCGGTGCGCATCTACACGGTGCACGAATCCAAAGGTTTGGAAGCACCCATCGTCTGGTTGCTGGATGCGAACGCGGAGAAGAAGAATCGTGACGGCAGTGATGTGCTGTTGGATTGGCCGACCCACGAAGCGCAGCCGCTGCACTTTTCGCTCTATGCCGACCAAGCCTCGCGCGGCAAGAAGCGCCTGCCGTTGTTCGAGCAGGATGCTGCCGAGCAGGCGCGCGAAGAGATGAACCTGCTCTACGTCGCCATGACCCGCGCGCAACAAGCGCTCGTTGTCGGCGGCAGTCAGGGAGCGCGGGAGACGAAACAAGTGACTTGGTATGGTCGTATTGCTGAAGTCATCCGCGAGCAGAGCAATCCGCTGCATTCCATCACCACATCACCAGCAGATGAAGTCGCTGTGGTGAGTGTGCAGCCCGTGTCGCTGCCCACCATCACTCCCACCGGCAAACGCGCTGCCCGCAATACCACTCAGCAGCAGCGCGGTATCTGGCTGCATGCCTTGCTACAACACCTGACGGAAGGGATGGTAGATCAGGCTGTGTTGCAGCAGCGATTCGCTATCCCTGCCGCAGAGATCGATTCGCTCTGGCAGCAGGCCCAAAGCCTGCTCTCCGCACCGCAACTCGCGCGCTTCTTCGATGCTGCTCAATACAGTATCGCCTGCAATGAGATGCCCTACATCAATGCCAAGGGTGAACTGAAGCGCATCGACCGTTTGGTCGAGTTCGACGATGAAGTGTGGGTGCTGGATTACAAGCTGGGTGATTCGGAGGATGCGGCACGTTATCGTGCGCAGATGGCGGAATATCAAATTGCCATGCGGGCGGTGTATGTGGGCATGGAGGTTAAGTGCGCACTGTTGTTCGCGGATGGAGTTTTGAGTGAGTTGTAATAAGGCATATATAAAGACGCAGAGAGATTTCCCAGAAGATGAAGTGATTTGTCATTGCAGCGGCACTGGGCGGGAATATATCCGGAATCTGTTTGGGCAAGGCATGGATGTGGATGCCATCTCCAGATGGACGGGCGCGCTTTCCGGTTGTGGTGGCTGCGAATGGGATATTGCAGATTTTCTGAAAGAACTCGGTAAACAAAAGATTGATCGCTTGGAAATATCGCCTGATTGAATGACAAGGCTCACCCCTGAATTCGCTGTGACTGCGTTCGATGAAAGTCGCTCTTCCGCGCTACGAGCTTGCCCCTAAAGACTTTTGTGCAATATGGACATGGTGTTTATTTCACAGGCCTCATAGAATAGCCTCGGTTTTTAGCGGTTATCGTTCTGAGGTGTGTTGCCGTATCAATTCTGATGGGGGATGCGATGAGTATCGTGGACTGGCCAGAGGGGGAGCGCCCTCGCGAGAGGTTGTTACAGCGCGGGGCGGCAGCATTGTCTGATGCGGAGTTATTGGCGATATTCCTGCGTGTTGGCGTGCGCGGCAAGAGCGCGGTTGATCTGGCGCGTGAAGTTTTGGCGCATTTTGGCGGACTGACGCCTATGTTTGCTGCCGATGAGAAATCATTCTGCGATATACATGGTATGGGGCCTGCCAAATATGTACAGTTGCAGGCAGTGTTGGAGATGTCGCGGCGAGCGCTTAAAGAAGAGGTGCATGCGGGCGATGCCTTGAATTCTCCACAAGCAGTCCGCGATTATCTGCGGCTATTGTTGCAGGGCAGGCAGCAGGAAGTGTTCGTGGCGATCTTTCTGGATGCGCAGCATCGCGTTATCGTGATGGAGGAGCTGTTTCAGGGAACGCTAACGCAAACGAGTGTTTATCCGCGCGAGGTGGTGAAGCGCGCACTGCATCACAATGCGGCTGCTCTAATATTTGCCCATAACCATCCTTCTGGGGTGGCGGAGCCGAGCCAATCTGATCAGTTGCTGACAGATGCCTTAAAGCAGGCGCTGGGTTTGGTCGATGTGCGGGTGCTGGACCATTTCATCGTAGCGGGCGCAAGTTGCCTGTCATTTGCAGAGAGAGGGCTTTTGTAGTGGAAATATCACAGATTAATGCCCTGTGAATGAATAATGGTTTGTTTGGTTGCCCCAGATTTCCCTTTTGAAGAGAGGTCGCTTTGAAGGCTGTATGGGAGGGGGGCTAAAATGGGCCCGATTCTTGCAGTATTTCGTAATTTCCCTTTGACATGCCCCGTTGTTATATGGATAATCGCGCGCTCTTTTTGGAGGGGTGGCCGAGTGGTTAAAGGCAGCAGACTGTAAATCTGCCCTCTTATGAGTACGATGGTTCGAATCCGTCCCCCTCCACCAAATTGAAAAGCAGTTTGCTGTTGTATAAAAGTGGGCTGGTGTTGGGTTTTGCGGGAGTAGCTCAATGGTAGAGCTGAAGCCTTCCAAGCTTATGACGAGGGTTCGATTCCCTTCTCCCGCTCCAAGGTTTTGTAGGCCCATGTGGCTCAGTGGTAGAGCACTCCCTTGGTAAGGGAGAGGTCGCGAGTCCGATTCTCGCCATGGGCACCAGATTTTAGTTTTTAGGTTCTTTTCGTTAATTGGGTTGATGGGGGATTATCATGGCAAAGAGCAAATTTGAACGTACCAAACCGCACGTAAACGTCGGCACGATCGGCCACGTTGACCACGGCAAGACCACACTGACAGCGGCGATCACCATTGTTTTGACCAAGAAGTTCGGTGGTGAAGCCAAGGGTTATGCGGATATCGACGCAGCGCCAGAAGAAAAGGCACGCGGCATCACCA
>JAGXGC010000007.1 GCA_024636935.1 Sideroxydans sp.
CGGCCTGAAGGAGTACATCCACTATTACAATCACGACCGCATCAAGCAAAAACTAAAAGGACTGAGTCCCGTAAACTACAGAACTCAGTCCTTTCCTTTAACCGCCTGACTTAACTGTCCAACTTTATGGGGTCAGTTCAGAGAGCGGGCTTCTTCTTTTTCTATGTTGTGAACTGAGCGCTTACGCCTTGCCCATCAACTCCTTTAACACGAACGGCAGGATGCCGCCGTTGCGGTAGTAATCGACCTCGATCGGGGTATCGATACGCAGCAGCAGGGCGACGCTTTGTGTGCTGCCGTCCTTGCGGGTGATGGTCAGGGTGACGTCTTGCTGTGGCTTGATCTCTCCAGAAAGACCGGTGAGGGCGAAAGCTTCTTCGCCAGTCAGGTTGAGGCTGCTCATGCTGTCACTGCCTTTGAACTGCAATGGCAACACGCCCATGCCCACCAGGTTGCTGCGGTGGATGCGTTCGTAGCTTTTGGCGATGACGGCTTTCACACCCAACAACTGCGTGCCTTTGGCGGCCCAGTCGCGGCTGGAACCGGTGCCGTATTCTTCACCGGCGAAGATCACGGTCGGGGTGCCGTCGGCGATGTGTTTCATCGCGGCATCATAGATGGCCATCTGTTCGCCGTTGTACAGCGTGTAACCTCCTTCGATGCGTGAGCCGTCCGTGCCCAATGGCAACATCAGGTTCTTCACGCGCACGTTGGCGAAGGTGCCGCGCATCATCACTTCGTGATTGCCGCGACGCGAGCCGTAGCTGTTGAAGTCCTTCACATCCACCTTGTTCGCTTGCAGATACTTACCTGCGGGCGTAGTGGGCTTGAAGCTGCCTGCGGGGCTGATGTGGTCGGTGGTGACGGAATCACCGAACAACGCCAGTGCCTTCGCACCTTTGATATCGCCGACTTCGGGCACTGCACCGTCGAAGAAAGGTGGACGGGCGATGTAAGTGGAATCGTCCCACTGGTACAGGTCGCCGGTGGGGGCCTGGATGGCGTTCCACAGCGGCAGGTCTTTGGTCAGGTCGGAATACAGTCTCTGGTACACAGCCGGATCGGACGCGTACTTCATCACGGTCTGGATCTCTGCGCTGTTGGGCCAGATGTCTTTCAGGTACACCGGCTGTCCATCGGAGCCGGTGCCCAGCGGTTCGGTGTCCAGATTGATGTTCATCTTGCCGGCGATGGCGTAAGCGACCACCAGCGGCGGGGAAGCGAGAAAGTTGGCTTTGATGTTGGCGTGGATGCGCGCTTCGAAGTTGCGGTTGCCGGACAATACGGCAGCGGCAATCAGGTCGTTGTCGACGATGGTCTCTTCCAGCTTGGCGTCCAGTGGTCCGGAGTTGCCGATACAGGTGGTGCAGCCGTAAGCGGCAACGCTGAAGCCTAATTGTGCCAGCGGTTCAATCAGTCCGGCGTTAGTCAGGTATTCGGTCACCACGCGCGAGCCGGGGGCCAGCGTGGTCTTGATGTGCGGCTTGACGCGTAGGCCTTTGGCAACAGCCTTCTTGGCCAGCAGGCCAGCGGCCAGCAGCACGCCTGGGTTGGAGGTGTTGGTGCAGGATGTGATCGCGGCGATCAGCACGTCACCATTGCCGATCTCGACTGGCGACAGCATCTCGTTTTGCTTCTCGCAACGAACAGTGGCGGACGGATGGTCGGCTGCCATTTCCATCTCGCTCCTGCCGTGCGCGCCATCCTGGCTGCCGCCGCCGGAGATCGGCACACACACGCTTCCGCTGCGATCTGGCATACCAGTGATGTGGCGCTTGCCAAGTTCTTCAGCCGGTTTGTTGAAACCGTTCTCGGCGACTGGCTTGCTAAACAGGCTGTTAAATGTTTCTTTCATCGCAGACATGGCGATGCGGTCTTGCGGACGCTTGGGGCCAGCTAGTGAGGGCACGATGCTGTCGAGGTCGAGTTCCACCACGCTGCTGTAGTCGATGCTGCCAGCCTTGGGAATGCCGAACAGGCCTTGTGCTTTGAAATAGGACTCGAAGGCGTCCACTTCTTCGGCGGTGCGGCCGGTGTTCTTCATGAATTGCACGGTCACGTCATCGACCGGGAAGAAGCCCATGGTTGCGCCGTATTCAGGTGCCATGTTGGCTAGGGTGGCGCGGTCTGGCAGGGTGAGGGCAGAGGTGCCTTCGCCGAAGTACTCGACGAACTTGCCGACAACTTTGTGTTTGCGCATCAGTTCGGTCACGGTGAGCACCAGATCGGTGGCAGTCACGCCTTCGCGCAGCTTGCCTTTCAGGTGTACGCCGACCACATCGGGTGTCAGGAAGTACACAGGCTGCCCCAGCATGCCCGCTTCCGCCTCGATGCCGCCTACGCCCCAGCCGACCACGCCGATGCCGTTGATCATGGTGGTGTGGCTGTCGGTGCCGACCAGTGTGTCGGGATAGGTCACGCCGTCTTTTTGTAACACGCCGCGCGCAAGATACTCAAGGTTGACTTGGTGCACGATGCCGATGCCGGGCGGCACGACCTTGAAGGTGTCGAATGCCTGCATGCCCCACTTCATGAAGCGATAGCGCTCGGTGTTGCGCTCGAATTCCATCTCCATGTTGATCTTCAGAGCGTTCGGGTTGTTGTAGCTGTCGATCTGCACCGAGTGGTCGACGACCAGATTCACCGGCACCAGTGGCTCGATGAGTTTGGGGTTCTTGCCTTGTTTTGCGGCAGCATCGCGCATGGCGGCGAGGTCGGCCAGCAGCGGCACGCCGGTGAAGTCTTGCAGCACGATGCGCGCGACGACGAAGGGGATCTCTGCGGTGCGGTCGCCGGTCGGCTTCCAGTTCGCCAGTTCCTTCACATGCTGTTCGGTCACTTTCTTGCCGTCGCAGTTGCGTAGCACGGATTCCAGCACGATGCGGATGGAGACCGGCAGACGCGAGATATTGCCGACACCGGCTTTCTCCAGCGCGGGCAGCGAATACAGCGAGGCTTCTTTACCGGAAGCGAGTTTGAAGGATTGACGCGAATCGAATAGATTGTGGGACATGGCTAAAGACTCCGGAATGCAATGAATGTGCGAGACCACGATTATAGACCCAAGCTATCCCACGATGCGTGTCCAGTAATTCTATTAAAGGTCTGTCTTGCGCTGCCGATGCAAGTCTGGGTGCCGGACTTCTAGTATCATTCCCAAGGCCGTAGCGCAGTGACGGCTAATTTGTAGTTAATTGTAAAAGGGTAGCTGTGGCACTCACTTGGGATTTTTCTCTAATTATTCTGTCGGTTCTCATCGCGATCATTGGCTCGCTTACCGCGCTTACCCATGCGCGGCGTATGCGTGAGAGCAGTGGTCGTACCGCGACCATCTGGATGTTGGCAGGTGGTAGTACATTGGGCGTGGCGATCTGGACCATGCATTTTGTGGGCATGCTCGCGCTGCATCTGCCAATCCCCGTCGGATATGACCACGCGCTGACGCTGCTGTCGCTGTTGCCGGCTGTGATCGCTGCCCTGCTTGCCTTCCGTGTGCTGCGCAGTCATGTCTTCGATACAAAACTCATCCTGATGAGTGGCGTGTTGATGGGCGTGGGTATCAGCACCATGCACTATCTTGGTATGGCAGCGCTGAAGATGGATCCTGTGATCACCTATGATCCACTGCTCTTCTCGGCGTCCGTACTAATTGCCATCCTTGCCTCTTGGGGCGCGCTGTACATCATGTACTACGAGCAATGGCTGCGGCTGAAACCAGTGATGCGGCTGTTGCTGGGGGCGCTCGCGATGGGCGTTGCCATCTCCGCGATGCATTACGTGGCCATGTTGGGCATGCATATCCCGGCAACGGCCATCTGTCGCAGCGGTAGTCTAGCTATCGAACCGCACCTACTGGCGGTCATGTTGTCGATGACGGCATTGGTGTGGTTTGGCGGCGGTCTGCTGGCCAGTTTGTTCGACCAGCGCATGACGCGTAAGAATGCACAGGAACTGGCTGAGCTGGAAGATGAGCATCGTGAATTGTTGGCTAGCAGCGAGCGCGAGGCACAGGAGATGATCGCCATCCTGCGTGAGAACGAAGAGCGCCTGCGCATGACTCTGCAGAATGCCCCTGATGCAGTATTCATCACCGAGAAGGATGGGCGCATCGTTTATGTAAACGATAACGTTGTGAAAATGTTGGGTTATACGCATGATGAATTGCGCACCCTGACGGTATTCGACTTGGTGCCTCAAGAATGGCGCGAGCGATACCGGGAGGGTGGCAAACGCATCGTAGGAAATCACTCGCGGCAAGTGATGGAAATACGGCTGGTCTCACGGGAAGGTGCGGTGATTCCGCTGGAGCTGAATGCGGTGTTGCTGCCAAACGGACGTATCTATGGCTCATGTCGCGATATCCGTGATCGCAAGACAGCGGAGCGTGCCTTTCAGGAATCCCAGAAGCAACTGCAGATGTTTATGGATTCCATCGCCGAAGGGATGTATGGCGTGGATATTGAAGGGCGCTGTACCTTTGCCAATTCGGCACTGTTGCGTATCCTCGGTTACGACAGCGAAGCGGAGCTGCTGGGGCATAACCTGCACGAGATCATCCATTACGCGCATCCGGATGGCAGTCCCTATCCTGCAAGCGAATGCGTTGCCTATAAGGCCTATATACGCAATGAAGCGACCCACTCTTCAGATGAAGTGTTCTGGCGCAAGGATGGCACACCGGTTGCGGTTGAGTATTGGTCGCAGCCTATGCACAAGCAAGGACAGTCGATAGGCGCAGTGGTGACCTTCCTTGATATCACTGATCGTAAGCGATCCGAAGTCGCATTGCAGGAAAGCGTCTCTTTCAGCGAATCCTTGCTGCAGACCATGCCGGTGCCGGTGTTCCATAAAGATACCGAAGGGCGATACACCGGATGCAACAATGCCTTCGCGGAATTCATCGGCAAAAGGAAGGCCGACATCATTGGAAAGACGGTGTTCGAGATCGCGCCGCAGCCACAGTCTGAGACTTATCGCGATCACGATCTGGATCTGCTCGCTGCTGAAGAGGGGGTGCAAGTTTATGAGAGCAATGTAAAGCATGCTGACGGTAGCTTGCATGACGTGATCTTCCACAAGGCGAGGCTGAACGGCAGCAACGGTGAGCCGGTGGGTATCATAGGGGTCATCCTCGACATCACGGATCGCAAGCAATCCGAACGGGATATCCACCAGCTCGCTTTCTACGATCCGTTGACACAGTTGCCCAATCGACGTCTGCTGATGGATCGAGCCTTGCAGGCGCTTGCAGTCAGTGCGCGTAGCGGTCGCTATGGTGCTTTGATGCTGCTCGATCTGGACGATTTCAAAAAGGTCAACGACAGCAAGGGGCACGATGTTGGTGACCAACTGTTGTGCGAAGTGGCGAGGCGCTTGCGTCTGGCTGTGCGCGAAGGCGATACAGTGGCGCGATTGGGCGGGGACGAATTCGTGGTGGTGCTGGAAGAGTTGAGTGTAAGTGCCGCAGAAGCCGCGCCGCAGGCAGAGGCCGTGGCGGAAAAGATACGGGATGTGCTGAACGAACCATATCTGCTCGAAGGTCATCGTCATTTCAGCTCTCCCAGCATCGGTGTGGTGCTTTATCGGGGGCATCAGGAAGCCATCGAGAACCTGCTCAAATTCGCCGATATCGCCATGTACCAGTCCAAACAGGCAGGGCGCAACACCATCCGTTTCTACGATCCGGCTATGCAGGCGGCCATCGACAATCGTCTGGAGCTGGAAGGTGAACTCGACACCGCTTTACAGGAAAACCAGTTGCATCTTTTCTATCAGGTACAGGTGGATGGCATGCGCCGACCGCTGGGTGCGGAAGTGTTGATGCGCTGGCTGCATCCTGAGCGCGGCCTGGTGTCTCCTGCGCAGTTCATCCCGCTGGCGGAGGAAACCGGGCAGATCGTGCAGATGGGGATGTGGGCTTTGCGCACCGCCTGTCTGCAACTCAAAGCCTGGCAGCAGAACGCACACACACGTCATCTCACACTGGCAGTCAACGTCAGTGCCAGACAATTCCGCAAACCTGAGTTCGTCGATCAGGTGCGCCGCGTGTTAATGGAGAGCGGGGTTCGACCCTCACTGCTCAAACTGGAATTGACGGAAAGTACTGTGCTGCTGGATGTGGAAGATACCATCGCCAAGATGCGCGAACTGAAGCTGCTGGGTTTGAGTTTTTCAATGGACGATTTCGGTACCGGTTACTCTTCCTTGCAGTATCTAAAACGCCTGCCGCTGGACCAGATCAAGATTGACCGGAGTTTCGTGCGTGATATCGCAACCGACCCGAACGATGCCGCCATCGTGCAGACCATCATCGCCATGACCGAAGCGCTGGGTTTGAATGTGATCGCTGAAGGTGTGGAGACGGCTGATCAGCAGGAGTTCCTTGAGTTGCGCGGTTGTCATAGTTTTCAGGGATATTTGTTCGGTCGGCCGTTGCCGCTGGAAGAATTTGAAGCTACATTGCGGCAAGAGTAAGTGTCACCATACAAAAGGGGGGGCATGATTCAATCTAACGAAGTGAGATATTTGGCTTCAGTCGAAGCCGGCACACTGGACAGTGTGCTGACAGCCTGGCAGGCAACGCAGCCAGCAATGGGGATCTGTGCTTTGTTGCCAGAGGCAGAGAAGGATAATCTACCCGTCCTGCAAGCCGCGTGTAGAAGTAAAAACATCCCCTTGGCGGGAGCCATTTTTCCCGCCTTGCTCGAAGGCGGGCAGTTCCGCACACAGGGTGTCTGGCTGATGCGCTTCGAACATATGCCGCACTACATGTTGCTGGAAGATATGCCAGTGGATGCGCCATCTGCGACCGAACGGATGCGTGAAGTGAGCGCGGAGTTAGTGACGCAACTGAACGGATCGGCTGAAGCGACTCTGTTCATGCTGTTCGATGCCATGCAACCGAACATCGGTTCGATCCTGGACGAGCTTTACCTGAATCTGGCAAACCGTGTGCACTACGTGGGTGTCAATGCGGGTAGCGAGACTTTTCAGCCCATGCCTTGCCTGTTCGATGCCGAGCGGGTGGTCGGCAATGGGGCATTGTTCATGCTCATTCCAAACCATAAGGGGGCGATCCTCGAGCATGGCTACCACGCCCCCACGCGCACCGTATATGCCACCTCCACAGAAGGAAACCGCATTGCGCAGATCGACTGGCGCCCCGCGTTCGAGGTCTACCAGGAGTTGGTGCGCGAGCAATATAGGGTAGAGATTAACAAGGAGAACTTCTACGAGCATGCGGTGCATTTCCCATTCGGCATCGTGCGCGCCAACCATCACGTGGTGGTGCGCATCCCAGTTGCATTGAACGATGATGGTTCACTGTTCTGTGTAGGCGAAGTGCCTGCCAATTCGGTTTTGACTTTGCTGGAGCGTCCCGAGGTGGATACACACGAGACTTTGCGTGTGTTGATGGAGGGCTTGAGTGCGATGGGCGGGGATGCGGGTGGCAATTTGCTGCTGTTCTATTGTGCGGGACGACGCATGCATCTGGGCATGGATTTGGCGACAACTGAATTGCAGGAGTTCTGTGTGCGTACTGCTCCGTCTGCCGTCGCCGGCGCATTGTCGCTGGGTGAGATAGGCGGCTCCACCTTGCATGGTTATCCTCTATTTCATAACGCCACATTGGTAGCTGCGCGTTGGTAGACCGGCATATGCAGCCGCGCGATATCCTGCCGGTCCTATATGATCTTTCAGTCACGATTGGATCCGAGATAAAGCTGCATCCCCTGCTGGTGCGGACTTTGCAACGTCTGCTGTATCACACCTCCTATTCTGCTGGATTCGCCTGCCTGGATGTAGAAGGCTGCTTGCAGTCCGAAGGAACGCAGAAGTTGAGGATCGAAGCTGCAGTTGGAGATTTCGATCTAGTGTCGATGACCGGCAAGCAGGTCGAGTTGCCTTGTTCCTTGGTGTGTGGAAACAGCTCCGGCAGTGTTGAGGAGAAGGAGCTCTCGGCCCCGATCAAAGGCGTGAACGCACCCTATCACTCATTTTTGAGATTGCCGCTGGAAGGCAATGCCGTGGTCATACTGCTGGGCATTGAACGTCCCGATACGCAGTTGGCTTTGCCAATGATCCTAAAGCCGGTGCTGGCCCAACTCTCCCGAGCGATTCTGCTATGCCGCAACAATGATGCACTGATCGCGGCGTCCGAGGAAAAGCAAAAACAGATGCAACACTCCCTGTCGCAACTGGAAAACGAGTTTCGTTCGCTGATCGAGTTCAGCCCGATCGGGGTCGGTTTTCTCAGTGACGGTGTGATTCTCGATATGAACACTGTCTGGCTGGAGATGTTCGGCTATTCAGATGTCAGTGAGTTGAAGGGACTCTCTTTGCTGGAGCTCATCGTGCCGTCCGCGCAGGCGGATGTGAACGACAAGTTGCAACGACGTGCGCTGGGAGAACCTGTAGAGAGCATCTATGAGACTAGCGGTTTGCGAAAGGATGGCAGCGAGTTTCCGGTATTGGTATCGGCGAAACGTGTCGACACGGATGAAGGTGCGCGAACCTTGGCATTTTTCATCGACCTGACTGATCAGAAGAAGAACGAGCAGATGTTGCACGAGGCCAACGAGATGTTTCGTTTGGTATTGGAGACGGCGCCGGTGCGCATCTTCTGGAAAGACAAACAACTCAAGTATCTCGGCTGTAATGCTGTTTTTGCTCATGATGCAGGTAAAGATTCCCCGGAAGAGTTGGTGGGGCTGGACGATTTTTCCATGGGCTGGAGCGAGCAGGCAGAACATTACCGCGCGGATGACAGCAAAGTGATCGCTTCCGGTAAATCGCGTTTGAATTTCGAGGAGCCCCAGACCACGCCGGATGGCCATACGATCTGGTTGCGTACATCGAAAGTGCCATTGTTGAATGCTCGCAAGGACGTCATTGGCGTTCTGGGCATGTACGAAGATATCACTGAACGCAAAGAGGCTGAGTCGCAGATCCATCAGTTGGCATTCTTCGATACGCTGACCGGGCTGCCGAACCGCCGCTTGATGCATGACCGTTTGCAGCAGGCGTTGGCTGCCAGTGTTCGCAATAAGCGATACGGTGCCGTGTGCATGCTGGATTTGGATGATTTCAAGATCGTCAATGACACCAAAGGGCATGCCACGGGGGATGAATTGTTGCAGGAGGTAGCTAGGCGATTGGTGTCGGGTGTGCGCGACGGCGACACCGTTGCCCGATTGGGCGGCGATGAGTTTGTGGTCATTCTCGAAAGCTTGAGCGATAAGGCGGCTGATGCTGCGACGAAAGCAGAGAGCATCGCCGAAAAATTGCGCTCCATGCTGCATGAGCCATTCGAACTGTCAGGGGTAACGGCGCGTATATCAACGAGTATCGGTATCGTCACCTTCCTTGATCACGAGACAGATGTTGACGACCTGCTGAAATATACAGACACAGCTATGTATCAGGCTAAAGCAGCCGGGCGCGATGCGATCCGCTTTTACGATCCGGCTTTGCAGGCAGAGCTCGAATCTCGCTTGAAGCTCAGTGAAGAGCTGATGTATGCAGCCGACAACAAAGAACTGAGGTTGTACTTGCAGCGTCAGGTGGACAGCAACGGCAGGGTGATCGGTGCCGAGGCGTTGGTGCGTTGGCAACATCCGGAGAAAGGGCTGGTCCCTCCGCTGCAATTCATCCCTCTGGCGGAAGAGAATGGCTTGATTGTGCCCATAGGCAAGTGGGTGCTGGATACTGCTTGTGCCTATCTCAAAGCTTGGCAGAACCATCCTAAAACGCGTGATATCGTGCTATCAATCAACGTCAGTGCGAGGCAGTTCCGTCAAGCTGATTTTGTTTCTTCGGTGCAACAGGCATTGTTGTCGAACGGGGTCAAAGCATTCCAATTGAAGTTAGAGCTGACTGAAAGCACAGTGCTGGAGAACGTGCAGGACACTATCGCCAAGATGCGCGAGCTAAAGATATTGGGCGTCAGTTTCTCCATGGACGATTTCGGTACCGGCTACTCTTCCTTGCAGTATCTGAAGCAATTGCCGCTTGATCAGATCAAGATCGATCAGAGCTTCGTGCGCGACATCGTGAGCGATCCAAATGATGCCGCGATTGTGCAGACCATCATCGCGATGACCGAGGCGCTGGGCTTGGATGTGATCGCTGAAGGTGTCGAGACCGAAGCGCAGCGAGATTTCCTCGAAAAGCGTGGTTGTCACCACTTTCAGGGTTATTTGTTTGGGAAGCCGCAGCCAAGAGAAGAGTTCGAATCCATGTTGAATAGTTAGAAACCCAGTCCATAGTGCACTTATCAGTAATCCCCATTCTCCTAACATGGGTGGTATTCCCCTCGCAAATCCCGCGTCAAGTCATTAAGATGACGATAAATAGAAAAAGATAAGGGGGAGGTATGAGTTCATTCTTCTGGGCGATGGATCCGCGCCGAAGTTTACGAGCAGAAATCAGTCTGGCCAGTGGCGCAATCGTGCTGCTACTTTCGACCGCACTGAGTTTCTACGCTTCTGATACAAGCAAACTCCAGATCGAGAAAAGCGAAGGAGATGCCTTTGTCCAACGAGCCCAGACGGCATTGGACGTGCTCGATCGCGGCATGTATGAGCGCAGTCGCGAGATACGCAATGCCGCGATGCTGGATGAGATGCGCGATCCCAAGGTTGCGGTGCCACGCAAACGCGAATTGATGGAGCGTTTGCAGAAGAACTTCGACGCCTATGCTTGGATCGGTTTTTGTGGCCCAGATGGCATCGGCTTAGTGGGTACTGGCGGATATCTCGAAGGCAAGAATCTATCCAAAAGGCCTTGGTGTACCGAAGGGCGCAAGGGCGACTATATCGGTGACGTGCACGATGCCATGTTGTTGGCCAAGCTGTTGCCCAATCCCAGCGGTGAGACCTTCTACCTGGTGGATGTCGCATCGCCGGTGTTCGATCACAA
The DNA here is from genome assembly GCA_024636935.1 of Sideroxydans sp. Taxonomy (GTDB): domain Bacteria; phylum Pseudomonadota; class Gammaproteobacteria; order Burkholderiales; family Gallionellaceae; genus Sideroxyarcus. The sequence goes on from JAGXGC010000007.1 coordinate 10,921, forward strand.
GAACAATCTGCTGGGCGTGTTGTGCGGGCATATCTACTGGACTTGGGCTTCAGAGGCGCTGGACAGCAAGCTCACTCCTGGACAGGACATCTTCCTATTGAGTAACGATGGCAAGGTGTTGTCCGGACCTGAAGCCGCTTGGGTAGATTTCAACGGCATGGCACCCGATACCATGATGCATATCCGTTCTGGGGCCAAACAGGGCTATCACATCGAGGAATTTAGTAACGGCCGCACCTATCTGGTCGGTCATGCCACCTCTTCCGGTTATCGCGATTACAAAGGTTTTGGTTGGACAGCGGTGGTACGAGAAGACATCACGACCGCGTTCGCACCGGCGCGCGCACTGCAACAACACATCTTGACTGCGGGGGCATTGGTCGGCGTGTTCTTCACCTGGCTGACATGGCTGATGGCAGGACGCATTGCCGGACCGATCCACCGCATCAGCAAGGAAGCAGAAAAGGTTGCGGCAGGAGAGCTGAGTTATGACGTACCGCCACACCGTAGCGAGAACGAAGTCGGGCAACTGAGTCAGGCCATCCACGACATGGTGGTTAACCTGACACGCGAGATCAAACAGCGGCGAGAAGCAGAAGCGGGATTGCGTCTTTCTGCCAAAGTGTTCGAACAGAACAGCGAGGCCATCATCGTCACCGATGCAGAGAATCGCATCGCGATGGTAAACAGAGCCTTCTCCGAGATCACCGGATACCAGTCCGAAGAAGTCATCGGGCAGAACCCCCGTTTCTTGGCTTCCGGCCGGCAGGTGATCCAGTTCTATCGGGCAATGTGGAGTGAGTTGCTGGAAAAGAACAATTGGCGCGGTGAGATATGGAACAAGCGTAAGAACGGAGAGATATTCCCGGAATTTCTGACGATCAGTACTGTGCGCAATGAGCAGGGTGAGATCACCCACTTCATCGGGGTGTTCATCGACATCACGGAACGCAAGCTGGAAGAAGAGCGCATCACGCGCCTAGCTAATTATGATTCGTTGTCCGGGTTGCCAAACCGTAATCTGTTGGCCGATCGTATCGAACAGGCGGTGGCGCAGGCAGAGCGGCATGGCAGCAAATTGGCGATGCTGTTCATCGATCTTGATCATTTCAAAAACATCAACGATTCGCTCGGTCACGACGTCGGAGACGAATTATTGAAACAAGTAGCGGAGCGGCTCAAGGTCTGTCTGCGCCGCACCGATACGCTGGCGCGACAGGGGGGCGACGAATTCATCGCGTTGATCACCGAAATCGGTAGTGAGACCGAGGCGAGCTTTGTGGCCGACAAGATGATATCCGCATGCGCTGACGGTTTCGAGATCAATGGCCATCTGCTACATGTGACGCCGAGTATCGGTATCAGCATGTGTCCCGATGACGGCAATACACAAGTTCAACTGATGCGTAATGCCGACTTGGCGATGTATCGCGCCAAGGATAGCGGACGTAACCGCTTCGCCTTTTACGAGGAGCAGATGAATCGTAAGGCAGTGGAACGACTGAGGCTGGAGAGCGATCTGCGCGGTGCGATAGAGCAGCAGCAACTCATGCTTTATTACCAGCCCAAGGTGGCTTGTGCCGACAATCGTGTGGTGGGTATGGAGGCATTATTGCGTTGGAAACATCCTGAGTTCGGCTTCATATCTCCAGCGATCTTCATCCCTGTGGCCGAGCAGACAGGCTTGATCAACGAGATTGGCGATTGGGTGCTGCGACAGGCTGTTCTCCAGCAACGTATGTGGCAATCACAGGGGCATGTCATCGTGCCAGTGGCAGTCAACCTTTCGGTCGCTCAGTTCCAACAGGGCGACTTTGTCGAACGTATCCAGCGCATCGTGCGTGAAGGGGGGCTGGATGCGCACTATATCGAATTGGAGTTGACCGAGAGTATGTTGATGGAGTCGGCCATCGATCAGCACAGTGTGCTGAATCATTTGAACGATGCGGGTTTCAATCTGGCGCTGGATGATTTTGGTACCGGCTATTCCTCACTTAGCCGCCTCAAGGTTTTGCCGATGAGTTCATTGAAGATCGACCAGTCTTTCGTGCGTGATATCGCGACGGATCCCAATGATCGCAGTATTGTCAGTGCGACCGCCGCGCTCGCACATGCCATGGGCATCAAGGTGGTTGCCGAGGGTGTGGAGCAGCCGGGGCAGCTCGAGTTCATCCAGTCGCTGCATTGCGAGGAGTATCAGGGTTACCTGTTCAGTCCGCCGCTACCGGCAGCTGAAGCGGTACGATTTCTGGCATGAGTCTATGTTGCTGACCTCACGATTCCTGTTGCTGCGCGCCGGCATTTTCCTGCTGTTCGGGGCGCTGTTGTGGCTGACCTTCATAGCGATCGTGGAAAACATCAACCTGCGCTGGGGACACGAACTCGCCCAGCGCCAGGTGCTGTTCGACAAATACCGCACGCTCTCCCCGCTGATCCGCGAGATCGAGTTGGCGCGCAACATGGCTGCCGAACCGGCGCTGATCGGGATGGCGCTGAACGAACAGGACGCGGCAGCGAGAAGGCGCGGCCTGAAGATACTGGAGGATTACCGCTTCCGTTTCAACGACCGCAGTTATTTCGCGGCCTTTGCGCACAGCGGGCATTACTACTACAACGATGCCGAAAACAGTTTCGCGGGCAAGCAGCTGCGCTACACGCTGTCACCGCAGAACAAGGGTGACCAGTGGTTCTATGCCACGCTGGCAGCCGATACCGACTATCAGGTCAATGTCGATCCCGATCTGCATCTGGGCGTCGTAAAAGTGTGGATCAATGTGTTGCTGAAGCACGAGGGTGCGACGCTGGGTGTGGTGGGCACGGGTATTGACCTGACCGAATTCCTCAGGCAGAGCGTCGGTATCAAGCAGAAGGGCGTGGACAATTTCTTCGTCGACCGCAGCTTGGCCATCCAGCTCTCTACCGATCCGGAACTGATCGACTATGCCAGCATCGCCAAGAAGTTGGACGAGCGCATCCGCATCGATGTGCTGTTCAAGGATCCGGAGGATGTCAAAGCCCTGCATGCCGTAGCGGCCGAACTGCTCAGCAAACCGGCCGGTGAGGTGGCCACACTGTGGGTGGGATTCCAGGGCGAGCGGCATCTGCTGGGGATATCCTGGTTGCCCGAGCTGGGCTGGTACGACCTGACGCTGATGGATGAACAGAGCGTCGCCGTGCTGCGCGGCTTCAGCTGGGTGCCGCTATTGTTCTCCTTGCTGCTTCTGCTGGCGCTCATCGCGATGGGAGTGTTCCTCAATCGCTGGGTGCTGCACCCGATCCGGCGCTTGCATGCCGCGACACAGAGTATCCAGAACGGCGACAACAAGCTGGAGCCGCCCATCGTCGGCAAGGGCGAGATGGAAGCGCTGTCGCGCTCATTCCGGCAGATGGTGGACACGGTGCGTAACACCAACCAGGAACTGGAGCGCAAGGTGCAGGAGCGCACCGAGGCGCTGCAGCTCCTGAGTGAAGTCGATCCCTTGACCGGGTTGCTCAATCGTCGTGGCATGATGGCGCGTTTCGAGCAGGAGATAGCACGCCAGGCTCGACAGGATGGCTCGCTCGGTCTGTTGTTGTTGGATCTTGACCACTTCAAGGATGTGAATGACCAATATGGGCACGCGGCAGGCGATTTGGCATTGTGTGCGACGGCCAAGGTTTTGAGCGGTATGATGCGTGCTTATGATCATGCGGGACGCTGGGGCGGGGAGGAATTCCTCATCTTGTTGCCGGACTGCAATGAGACCGATCTTCTCACCATCGCAGAACGAATCCGTGTTCGTATCGAAGCATTGAAAATTGATACAGGGCAGCATAAGTTTTCGTTCACAGCGAGCATTGGGGCACATCTTCCGAAAGACCCGCAGACGCCGGATGCAATGTTGTTGTTGGTGGATCGAGCGTTATATGCCGCCAAAGCAGGTGGCCGAAACTGTGTGAAGCTTTCGTCCAAGGTGGATAATTTGTGAATGGATTACGCGTACTGATATTGAGCTTGTCCCTGTTCGCGGGGCTGGCGTCTATGGCGCAAGCTGTGCCGCAAGAAGTTCGTATCGGTGTGCTGTCTTTTCGTTCCCTAGACCAGACCAGACAAAAATGGCATGCGACGGAGGAATATCTGAACGCCCATGTGAGTGGCAACTATCACTTCTACATGGAACCCTTGTTCCTGAATGAGATGAATGCGGCGGCAGCCGAGCGACGTTTCGATTTCATCCTCACCAACCCCAATCACTACATATTGTTGCGCTCTCGTCACGGTTTGGCCGCCATTGCCACTTTGATGCCGGTGATCGAAGGTCGTCCGGTGGATAGTTTCGGTGGTGTGGTGTTCGCACGTGCCGATCGAAATGAGATCAGTGGTTTAGCAGACCTGCGCGGACGCACGATCGCAGCAGCAGAAGAGCAGTCATTTGGTGCCTATGTGATGCAACGTTGGGAACTCTATGAACAAGGCATCCAGATCAGTGATGTGGACAAGGTGATGTTCACCGGTATGCCGCAGGACAAAGTGGTGAAGGCTGTGTTGGACGGCGATGCCGATGCCGGCTTTGTGCGTACCGGCATATTGGAGAATTTGGCACACGAAGGCCGGATCAATTTGGACCAAGTTCGGGTGCTCAATCTGCAGACGCAGGCGGAATTCCCGCAGTTGCTTTCGACGCGCCTGTATCCCGAGTGGGCGTTCTCGGTATTGCCTGGCGTGCCTGAGGCATTGACTCGGCAGGTCGTGCTGGCCCTGCTCAGGATCAAGCCGGAAGATGATGCGGCCCGCACTGGAAGTTACTACGGCTTTACACCGCCTGGAAACTACGCACCAGTGGAGGCGGTGATGCTACGCCTGAAGACCAATCCCGATATGGCGCAGGAGTTCGATCTGCGCGACATCCTGAACCAATATATGTATTCGCTGATCGCAATAGGCCTGCTGGCACTGCTGGCGTCGATGTGGTTGGCCGGCTACTTGGCTCGAAACAATCGACGTTTGCGGCATAGTGTCTCTGAGCGGGAGAAGCTGGATGATGCCTTGCAACTCGCGAATGCCACCTTGGAGAATAAAGTATCTGAGCGCACGCTGGAATTGCAAAAGAGTGAGGCGCGCTTCAGGCAGATGTTCGAAGGCCATGCTTCTCCTATGCTGCTGATCGATCCGGAAAGTGGAATTATCGTGAATGCCAATATGGCAGCAGCGAAATTCTATGGATATTTGATCACACAGATGAAGCAAATGAACATCAATCAGATCAATACCCAGAATACGGAAGATACTGCTCTGGAGCGAATGCAGGCGTTGCGTGAGGAGCGCAACTATTTCATCTTCCCCCATCGTCTTGCTGACGGAACCGTGCGTACGGTGGAAGTGCACTCTTCGCCAGTCGAGGTGGATAGCCGCAAGCTTTTGTTCTCGGTGGTGCATGACATCACTGAGCGCAAGCAACTCGAACAGCAGATGCATGATCTGGCGTTCTACGATGTATTGACCGGCCTACCCAACCGTCGCCTGTTACTAGACCGCCTGAATCAGGCGTTGGTGACCTGTATCCGCACCCGGCATTACGGTGCTTTGATGTTCCTTGATCTGGATCATTTCAAAGTCTTGAACGATCTGCACGGTCATGACATCGGTGATCAGATGCTGGTCAAAGTCGGACATCGTTTGCGTGAGTGTCTGCGTGAAGAAGATAGTGCTGCGCGTTTCGGCGGGGATGAGTTCGTGGTGATGCTGGAGAGCTTGTCCGTGGATGTGGGGGAGGCGGCTTTGCAAGCCGAAGCCGTGGCAGAGAAGATCAGGCAGTCACTGGCCAGACCCTATCTGTTGCATCGGTCCGGTGTGCTCGGTGAGAAAGAAGAGATCATTCACCATTGCTCATCCAGTATAGGTATCACTGTATTCAGAGATCAGGTGGAAGAGATCGATCAATTGCTCAAGTGGACGGATATGGCGATGTATCGCGCTAAAGAAGCGGGACGTAACGCGATCCGTTTCTTCGATCCGACCATGCAAGCCGCTGTCGAGAAACGCGCTGCCCTGGAAGCTGATCTGCATGAAGCCCTGAACAATGGACAGTTCGAGTTGTTCTATCAAGTCCAAGTGAATGCCGGCAGACGCCCGTATGGGGCTGAGGTGCTGTTACGCTGGAATCATCCGCAACGCGGTCTGGTGTCACCTTTGGAGTTCATCACAATCGCGGAAGAGACCGGACTGATTCTGCTGATAGGCGGTTGGGTGCTCGATGCGGCATGTGCACAGCTCAAGGCCTGGCATGAAGTCCCGCAACTGGCCAATTTGTCGCTGGCGGTGAATGTCAGTGCGCGCCAGTTCCGCCAGCCTGATTTTGTCGATCTAGTTCAGGCGACGGTAAAGCGGCACGGCATCTCTCCGACTTCTCTAAAACTTGAATTGACTGAAAGTCTGGTGCTTGAAGATGTGGCGGACTCCATCGCCAAGATGAAAACGCTGAAGGAGTTCGGCATCAGTTTTTCGATGGATGACTTTGGTACCGGCTTTTCTTCACTCTCGTATCTGAAGAGTTTGCCTTTGGATCAACTCAAGATAGATCAGAGCTTCGTGCGCAGTATCGCCAGTGACAATGCGGACCGGGTGATGGTGATGACCATCGTCGATTTGGGAATGAATTTCGAGCTGGACGTGGTCGCCGAAGGTGTGGAAAGCGAAGAGCAATTCGCGCTTCTACATCGATATGGCTGCGGACACTTCCAGGGTTATCTGTTCAGCAAGCCTGTGCCGCTCCCCGAGTTCGAAAGGTTGGTCGGGGAGATGGCGTCACAAGGCAAGCGCATCGATCGCTGAGCACTTCGTTATGAATGGATTCATGACGATTTCCCCAGCGGTACATCGATAATATTCGTCTCATGAGTTGAACTTATCTCCTGTGATTAGGTCGCAGGGCGGGTTTCGTATTGTCGGCAGCAGTAGCTGCTAATCGAAGCTGAGAAGATTGTCAACTTTGCAATTTTTTTTTCCCATATAAAATCGCGCCCGTTTTCGAGGAGCCAGAAAAGAATGTCGGATAAAAATGCTGTGCAGGTCAAGGTCTGGGATGTGCCGGTTCGCTTGTTCCATTGGGCTTTGGTCGCAGGTTTTGCAGCGGCATATTTCTCTGCCGAATTGCACAAGATGACCGTGCATGTCTGGGTAGGATACGTCTTGATCGCCTTGTTACTGTTTCGCTTGGTTTGGGGTTTTGTCGGAAACCAGTACGCACGCTTCAAGTCCTTCATCTTCTCGCCACAGGAGACATTGGCCTATGTGCGCACCATTCGTAGCGGTCAGCCTAAGCATTATTACGGCCATAACCCGGCAGGGGCATTGATGGTATTTGCCTTGCTGGGTTTGTTGTGGGCGATGTTCGTGACGGGGCTAGTCACCTTGGCGGTGATCGATTTTGAAGGACCTTTGCTGTTCCTAGCCAACAGCGTCAGCGACGAGACGGCATATTTTTTTCGCCATGCCCATGATTGGATGGTGAACTTCGCTTTGTTGATGATTCCGCTGCATCTGCTGGGGGTGGTGAGTGGCAGCCTGCAACATAAAGAGAATTTGGTGCGTGCGATGGTTACGGGGATGAAGTCCAAAGCGTCAGAAGTTTAGTAACGGTGAATATAACTATAGATTTTGTTTATCAAGAGGAGGAAGTTATGTATGTGAAGCAACGAAGCAGCATGGCGCTGGCAGGCGTCGCAATGCTGGCCTGGACAGGGCTGGCGGGTGCGCAGGAAGCCGCGCTTGATCTATCCACACCGGCACAGGGCTACGCACAACGTGCTATGCCGATGATGCTGGCAGCGAACGACAGCGCGGCAACGCCCAAGACATCATCCAACATCGTCAAACCTGCTGCCCAGCAGGAATTCAAACCTTCGTTGTTTACGGGCAGCAACGCCCACATGGCGCTGGGTCTGGCGACCGTCGTCACGGCGCTCGCCACCGGCTTGAACACGCCGGCCGAAGTGTGCGATGACGGCGTGTGTCCGCCCGGCGTCACCTATAAGCGCGAGACCGACGGCACGCATGCCAAACTAGCCAAGGCCACCGTGGCGCTGGCCGTCGCGACTGTAGCGACCGGCTTGTACTATCACTGGGACGATTTCCATCTGGAAGATGGTCTGACCGATCCGGATAATCTGCACGTCATCCTCGGTATGACCGGTGCGGCGCTGATGGCATATGCCACCGCAAAGTCGTCAGGTTCAACTACACCAGTCAGCCATGCCGGTATGGGTATGGTGGGTGCATACGGCATGATTGCCGCAGTCAAGATTGCTTGGTAAGGGACGCGACATGAAAAGATTTACTGCGATGATGATGGTGCTGGGATTGATTGCTGCTGTACCGGCAATGGCCTCGCCTGCCAGTGATACTTTGCTGGCGCAATACAAGTCAGAAGGTGCCAGCAAGCCTGATGCCTCCAAGGGTAAGAAGGACTGGACGCGAGAAGAGGTGGTGGACGGTGAGAAGATGTCCTGTGCCACCTGCCACGGTAGCGATTTCAGCAAGTCAGGCAAACACCACCGGACCGGCAAAGTGATCGAGCCGATGTCGCCCAAGGTGAATGCCGAGCGTTTAACAGACGTCAAGAAGATCGAGAAGTGGTTCAAGCGCAATTGCAAGGACGCCTGGGGGCGTGAATGCACCGCGCAGGAGAAGGCTGATTTCCTGACCTTCCTGCTGGCTCAATAATTCCGGAGAACGAATATGCATAACAAGATGAAATCAATGATCCTGCTGGCGGCCCTGCTGGGCGCGACCGGTGCGGCGCAGGCCGAAGAATCCGTGTGGACCTGGCTGGGCAGCATCTGGCGCCAGAACGAAGTGAATGCAGTGAGCAATGCCGCCTGGCAGGAGGAGTGTGGTTCCTGTCACTTCGCCTACCAGCCCGGCCTGTTGCCCACTCAATCGTGGGATAAGTTGCTTGACGCCAAGGCACTGGAAGACCACTTTGGCGAGAACGCCGAACTGGATGCTGACACTTTGAAGGAAGTCCAAGCTTTCGCACAGGAGAATGCTGCGGATAAGTCTTGGTACAAGCGTGCACGCAAGATCGCCAAGGCAACTGAGAACGGTGAAGCACCGCTGCGCATCACCGAGGTGCGTTACATCAAGCGCAAGCACAACGAGATCCCCGAGAAGATGATCAAGGGTAACAAGGATGTGAAGTCTTTGAGCTACTGCGACGCTTGCCACACCCAAGCCAAGAAGGGCGTGTTCGATGAGGACACCGTGCGCATCCCCAACTATCCAGATTGGGAAGATTGATCCGGTCAGATCGTTGCAATATCAGAGGGCAGCTTCGGCTGCCCTTTTTTATCGCCAGATATAGGCAGGTATATAGACCTTCTTGCCTATCGTTTTTTTCCGGTGCTGCCGCTATAGTGTGCCGCGCGACCTATAAATCCATCAGGAGAAGACATGCAGGCACAACAGGAACATGCATTCGAGTTCACTGGCAAGGGCTGGGAGTATTTCAAGATTTGGATCGTCAATCTGCTACTGTCCATCCTCACGCTGGGCATCTATAGTGCATGGGCAAAAGTGCGTCGCTTGCAGTATTTCTATCGCAACACACGACTGGCCGATGCCAGCTTTGAATACCACGGCACACCCATCGCCATCCTCAAGGGACGGCTCATCGCCTTTGCCTTGCTGGTGATCTATACCGTGGCGGGGAATCTGAATCCGCTGCTGGCCATTCTAGCTTTCGTGCTGCTCGCAGCCGTGATGCCCTGGTTGATCGTGCGCTCTCTGCGCTTCAAACTTTACAACAGTAGCTATCGCGGTCTGCGTTTCGGTTTCGCGGGGAGTGATGGGGCGGCCTATACCGTGTTCCTGTTGTTTCCCATTCTGACCGTGCTGACGCTGTACCTGCTGGCACCGTTCACGCATTACAAGATCAAGCAATATCAGCACAACAATAGCCGTTTTGGTGACACCTTCTTCCGTTTCGATGCCTCGGCGGGGAGTTTCTATGGCATCTATCTCAAGGCATTCGGTTTGTTAGTGCTGGCGGGTGTGTTCTTCGGCATCTCGGTCGCTCTGCATATGCCATGGCTGGCCTTGATCCTGCCGCTGTTCTATCTGTACATCGCGGGCTTTATAGCAGTACGGTTGCCCAACCTGATCTGGAGCAAGACCGGTTTGGGCGAGCATGACTTGTATAGCCGCATGGCAGTCGGCAAATACCTGTGGATCGCGCTTACCAATCTGCTGGGTATCGTGTTTACGTTGGGCTTGTACATCCCATTCGCGCAGATACGCATGGCACGTTACAAATTCAGCTGCATGGGCTTGTTGGCACAGGGTGATATAGCCGAGTTCGTGGCAGGGCAGGTGCAGGCGGATAGCGCCACCGGTGAAGAGACCGCCGAGATGTTCGATCTGGATATCTCGCTCTGATGGTCGCTGCGCAATATTTCGATGGCCGGACGTCTGCCGCCCAAGTGGTGACGCTGACAAGCGACGGCGAGTGGCTTCAACTGCGGGGCGAAGTGTTGACACGCCAGTGGTTGATGCGGGATGTCAAAGTCTCCGAGCGGTTGGGTGATACGCCGCGCCGTATCGAGTTGCCCGATGGCGGGCATTGCGAAGTGGGTGACCAAGTCGCGCTGGAGTCACTGTTGAAGCAGGCCGGCTACCGTGGCAGCTGGCTGGATGGCATGCAGCACAGTATGCGCTGGGCAATGCTTTCGGCTGTGCTCATCATCGTGGCGTTTGCAGCAGCCTATCGTTACCTGTTGCCCTGGGGCGCAGGAGTCGTCGCGCAAAGCATACCGCCAGCCATGTTGCAGAAGCTGGGCGCCTCATCCTTGCAGACGCTGGATAAATTGATGCTAGAGCCGAGCAAGCTGCCAGCCGAACGCCAGCAGGCGCTACGCGCAGCCTATGCCAAGTTGGCGGCCTTACCAGATGCGCAGCTCGACTACCAAATCGAATTCCGCAGCGCCCCGCAGATCGGCCCCAACGCGTTCGCCCTGCCGGATGGAAACATCGTCATGCTGGATGAACTGGTCGCACTCACCAAGAACGATGACGAGATACTCGCGGTGCTGGCCCACGAACGCGGCCACGTCGAGCAACGCCACGCCTTGCGCATGGTGTTGCAGAGTTCGGCGGTAGGTCTGGTGATGACTTGGTATATGGGCGATGTCAGCTCATTGCTGGCGACAGTGCCCGCGATGATGGTGCAAGCCAGTTATTCGCGCGACATGGAACGTGAAGCAGATGATTACGCTTCGCGCTCCTTGAGTCTGAATGGACTTTCGCCCTGCCTGCTGACCGATATCCTGCGGAAACTGGAAGCCGCGCATGTCCAACGTCAAGGCGAAGCTGAGAACAATAAAAAAGGATCGGTGATGGACTATCTGGCCGGCCATCCGGCCACACAGGAGCGTTCCGCATTGCTGTGCCCCGCGCATTGATTCGCTTGCTGCGGTATCATCGCGCGCCATGAAAAAGCCATCCGATTCCCTTTCCCGTTTCCTGTTCGAAAACCTGCCCCTGCGCGGCGAGATCGTGCGTTTAGACGATGTCTGGCAGCATGTGATCGACCGCCACGACTACCCGACCGTCCTGCGCGACATGATGGGTGAGCTATGCGCCGCTGCCGTATTGTTGGCTGCCACACTCAAGCTGGACGGCTCCATGATTTTGCAAGTACACGGTACGGGCGCGGTGAAGCTGCTGGTGGTGGAATGTAGTGGCGATATGGAATTACGTGCCACTGCCAAGTGGGAGGGCGAGCTAACGCACGGCAGATTGCAAGATATGGTCGGTGACGGACGCTTCGTCATCACCCTCGATCCCAAAGACGGAGGGCAGGCCTATCAAGGCATCGTGCCGCTGGAAGGCGACAGCATCGCCGAGATATTGGAAGGCTACATGACTCGCTCCGAACAATTGCAGACGCGTTTGTGGTTGGCGGCGGACGGGAAAAGTGCCGGTGGCATGCTGTTGCAAAAGCTGCCGGAGCAGGGGGAACTAAACGACGAGGATGTGTGGGATCGTGCGACCAAGTTGGCGGACACGCTCAAACCGGAAGAGATCTTAAATCTGTCAGCAGGAGATCTGGTGCATCGCCTTTACCACGAAGAAGATATCCGCATGTTCGACGCTCAGTCCGTGGTATTTCGCTGTACCTGCTCGCGCGACAACGTCGCCAACATGCTGCGCATGATCGGACGGGAAGAGGTGGATGAGATATTGGCCGAGCGCGAAGAGATCGAAGTGCACTGCGAGTTCTGCAACGAACGCTATGTGTTCGACAAGGTGGATGCGGACGCGGTGTTTGTAGAGGTGCCGGCGGTCACCGCCAGCAAGACCGTGCACTAGCAGGGCAGCAAAACTACTGCGGCGACCATTTGCTGCGTTGCAGCGGTGCTCGAAATCCTCATGTATCCGCAATACATTCCGGTTTCTCCGCGCTGTGCGCCTTGTAACTGGCCGTCCTCGCTACGTTTTGATGACCTGCTGAATTTTCAATATATCCAGCGCGACGGCTTCGGCTACTTCGATGCCATCCACCGCTGCTGACAATATCCCGCCCGCATAACCCGCGCCTTCTCCGGCCGGATACAAACCCTTGATGTTGATGCTCTGGTAGTTCTCGCCGCGTTTAACGCGTATCGGTGACGAAGTGCGTGTCTCCACGCCGGTCAGCAGCGCATCGTCCATGTCGAAACCTTTGATCTGTTGGCCGAACGCGGGCAATGCTTCGCGAATGGCTTCGATAGCGTAGTCGGGCAGGGCGGTAGACAGGTCGGTAGGCGTCACGCCGGGCGTGTAGGACGGCACGACTTCGCCCAGTTCAGTCGAGGGGCGACCCGCCAGAAAGTCACCCACACGTTGCGCCGGCGCGCTGTAATCTTTACCGCCCAATTCGAACGCGCGCGATTCCCACTTGCGTTGGAATTCCACGCCCGCCAGCACGTCGCCGGGATAGTCATCTGGGGTGATGCTGACCACGATGCCACTGTTGGCGTTGCGTTCGTTGCGTGAATATTGGCTCATGCCGTTGGTCACTACGCGGCCTTCCTCTGAAGTCGCGGCCACCACCGTGCCGCCGGGGCACATGCAGAAGCTGTACACCGCACGACCGTTTTTGGCGTGATGCACCAGTTTGTAATCCGCCGCGCCCAGCAATTCATTGCCTGCGTTCGCACCGAAGCGCGCACGGTCGATGACCGACTGTGGATGTTCGATGCGGAAGCCGATGGAGAAGGGTTTGGCTTCCATGTACACGCCGCGCTTGAGCAGCATCTCAAAGGTGTCGCGCGCGCTGTGGCCGACGGCCAGCACCACATGCTTGGTGGCGATGCGCTCGCCGTTCGCCAGCACCACGCCGCACACTTCGTCATTCTCGATCTCGATGTCTTCCACGCGGCTCTGGAAGCGTATCTCCGCGCCGAGTTGCTCCATCTCGTGGCGCATCTGTTCCACCATGCCGACCAAGCGGAAGGTGCCGATGTGCGGTTTGCTCACGTACAAGATCTCTTCCGGCGCACCTGCCTTGACGAACTCGGCCATCACCTTGCGCCCGTAGAACTTAGGGTCTTTGATACCGCTGTAGAGCTTGCCGTCGGAGAAGGTGCCAGCACCGCCCTCGCCGAACTGCACGTTCGATTCCGGATCGAGCTTGCCTTTGCGCCATAGTCCCCAAGTGTCCTTGGTGCGTTCGCGTACTTCTTTGCCGCGTTCGAGGATGATGGGTTTGAAACCCATTTGCGCCAACAGCAGTCCAGCGAAGATGCCGCAGGGGCCGGTGCCGATCACTACTGGGCGTTCGCTCAAGCCATCTGGGGCTTGTGCTATCACCTGGTAGCGCATGTTGGGAGCTTGGGCCACATGCGTGATGTTCTTCTTCAGTAGCGCGGCCTCGTTCTTCACCTCCACATCCACGGTATAGACGAACTTGATGGCGTTCCGTTTACGCGCGTCATGGCCGCGCCGGAAGATGGAAAAAGTGGTCAGATCATCCGCCGCGATGCCGAGCCGCTTGAGAATAGCGGCCTGCAGATCGGGTTCTGGATGGGTGATCGGAAGGCGGATTTCGGTGAGTCTTAACATGCGCGCTATTCTACCCGAGGCGAACTACGTTATCCTTGCGGCGCCCCCATAAATTCAGTGGTCGGGCGAATTACGGCGTTGCGCGGTACTCGCAATCCTCATGTACCTATCGTACATTCCGGTTGCTGCGTTCCGTGCGCCTTGTACTTCATCACGACAACAGAATTACTGGGCGCGCCGAAGACCTATCGAGACAAATCATGGCAAAAGCAAAAACGATCTATAGCTGTACTGAATGTGGCGGTCAGGTATCCAAGTGGCAGGGACAATGTCCGCACTGCGGTGAATGGAATACCTTGGTCGAATCCGTGGCTGAAGCAGCGCCAGCGGCAGGCAAGAACCGCTACAGCGCTTTGGCAGCATCCGGCAAGCTGCAACAATTGGCCGAAGTGGAAGCCAGCGAAGTGTCGCGTACGCCGACCGGTATCGCCGAGTTCGACCGTGTGTTGGGTGGCGGCTTGGTGGAAGGCGGCGTGGTGCTGATCGGCGGCGATCCCGGCATCGGAAAATCCACGCTGTTGTTGCAAGCTTTGGCGCATCTGTCTGCCACGAAGAAAGTGCTCTACGTCAGCGGCGAAGAATCCGCGCAGCAGATCGCTTTACGTGCCAAACGTCTTTCGCTGGATGCAAGCGAAGTGCATCTTCTTCCCGAGATCCAGCTGGAAAAGATCCAGTCCACGGTCGCCCACGAGAAACCGCAAGTGGTGGTGATCGATTCCATCCAGACCGTGTATTCCGAACAACTCACCTCGGCCCCCGGCTCGGTGGCGCAGGTGCGCGAATGTGCGGCCCAGCTCACACGCATCGCCAAGAGCGCAGGGGTGACCATCATTCTGGTCGGACATGTGACTAAAGAAGGCGCACTGGCTGGGCCGCGCGTGCTGGAACACATTGTCGACACCGTGCTGTATTTTGAGGGCGATACGCATTCCAGCTTCCGCCTCATCCGCGCGTTCAAGAACCGTTTCGGTGCGGTGAACGAACTGGGCGTTTTTGCCATGACTGAGAAGGGATTGCGCGAGGTGAGCAATCCCTCCGCACTGTTTTTGTCGCAGCATGGTGCGCAAGTCGCAGGTTCCTGCGTGATGGTGACGCAGGAAGGCACGCGACCTTTGTTGGTGGAGATACAAGCACTGCTCGATGATTCGCACTCACCTACACCGCGCCGCTTGTCGTTGGGGCTGGAACAGAATCGTCTCGCCATGTTGCTCGCAGTTCTTCATCGTCATGCGGGCATCGCCTGTTTCGATCAGGATGTGTTCATCAACGCCGTGGGCGGGGTGAAGATCACCGAGCCGGGTGCTGACCTTGCCGTGTTGCTCGCCATCGTCTCGTCGCTCAAGAACAAACCGCTACCGGAAAAGATGGTGGTGTTCGGTGAAGTCGGCTTGGCAGGCGAGGTGCGTCCCGTGCAGCGCGGACAGGAGCGTTTGAAGGAGGCCGCCAAACTTGGCTTTACCCATGCCATCATCCCCAAGGCCAACGCACCCAAGCACAAGATCGAAGGCATGCAAGTCATCGCCGTGGATCGTGTGGAAGATGCGGTAGAAAAGATGCGATGACAGAAAAACTGGAAGAGATAAGAGGCGCCATGATGGCCGCGCAGAAGACCGGCGACCATCTGAAGGAACACGACCTCGCACAAGCAGGTCTGCGCCTGAGTCCTGACGATGAATTCTTCCAGTATTGCGCGGTGCTGTCGCTGTCGCGCTGCAATGCAAAACAGCGTGCGCTGGATGCCTTCTATTCATACAAGTTGCACCAGAGCCAGAATGAATATGTGCGTGCACTTGAGCCGCGCATGCTGAAAGACCTTGCTTTCTTCGAAGTGGATATCACGCAGCCCAAACCTTTCGAAGGCATCGGTACAGAGCACTTTTACACGGCAGCCGTAACTTACCATAAAGCCTACAATCATTTTGGCGGACACTATTCAGCCATCAATGCTGCCACGCTATACATGCTTTCTGGTTCAGCTTCCAGCGCACGCGCGCTGGCAGAAGTGGCTATCGAGCTGGCAAAGAAAGACACCGGGCCGCGCTTCTTTCCGTTGGCGACCCTGTCCGAAGCCTATCTGTTGCTGGATAAGCCGATAGAGGCAAGTGAAGCGATACGCGAGGCAGCGACTTATAACCAGAACAACCTGCTTACTCGCGCGCGCATGAATCGCCAGTTGCGCCTGGTGTGCAGCTACATGGGCATCGACCAGAAAATCGTCGACCCCATGCTGCCGGAGACCGTGTTGCACTATTGCGGCCACATCTTTGACAGCCATCGGCCATTGGATGCTTCGGCCGAAGCAGCATTGCTGAAACGGATAGACCAAGTACTAGCCGAAAACGATTGCGTGATCGCCTACGGTTCACTTGCAGCCGGTTCGGACATCCTGTTCGCAGAAACTGTGTTGGCGCAGGGTGGTGAACTCAATGTGTGGTTGCCTTTCGCGGTCGATACCTTTTGCGATATTTCTGTACGGCCTGCCGGTGAGCAATGGGTGGAGCGTTTTCATCGCTGCTTGGAACAAGCAAACCTTGTCTCTTTCGCCACCGAGTCCGACTTCCTAGGTGAAGACTCGCTGTTCAAATATTGCGCGGAAATATCGATGGGCATGGCTGTGATGCGCGCTAGTTCGCTGCAAGCTAAAGTCATGCAAGTTTCCGTCTGGGATCGCGTGGTGTCCGACCAGCAATCAAGCACTTTCTCCAATATCAGCAAGTGGCAATCACTAGGACATCGTGCAGAGATCATCGACAGTCCGGTGCATCTGCCACAAGCCGTGGTGCGCAAGTTCGGCCAGCACCATCCCACCATGCGTCGCGAGCCGCACGCCATTCTGTTCTCCGATGTGCGCGGCTTCAGCAAGCTGAGCGATAGCGGCGTGGTCTGGTTCTTCAATGAACTGCACCCGGTGTTGGCCGCGGTCATAGATCGATATCGGGACGATGTTCAATTCGTAGATACCTGGGGCGATGCCATCTATCTGGTCGCGCGCAAAGCATCCACCGTCGCCCACATTGCCGCCGAACTGAATGACGCGATGAACAGCATAGACCAGACGCACTTAAAGTTGGATGAACCACTGATGCTGCGCATCGGCCTGCACTATGGCCCCGTCTATAAACTGCGTGACCATCTGGCACAGACCGTCACCTACGCCAGCACCGATGTCACCAAAACCGCCCGCATAGAACCCGTCACCCCACCCGGCGAGATATTCGGCACCGAACCATTAGTCGCCATGCTGGAGCTGGAAGGCGAACATTGGGCACGTTACCGCTATGCGGGAACCCTTCAAAGCGCAAAGGGTTTTGGCGCATTCCGCATGTTCCACATCACGCCTTTAGCGCGACGCGAAGCGCTTTACTGCTCGCTGGATAAGACAGGCCGCTTCGTGGCTTTCGGCCCTGCTTAAAGATTCCTCACAATGGGATTTATGGTTCGTTGGATTGGATGGGAGAATATTGAACTGCAGTAAGCGGCGGGAATAGCTAGTCAGAGCGGCCATTCTGATGGTCTTCTGTTCAGCCGAAGCTGAAGTTTGCTGATTTAGCTACCAACGGCAACTGTGCGCCTCATAGCAGTCAGAAATGTCCAGCGAAATATGGACAATTCAGGTCGAGAACCTGACGTACAGAAGTTAGGCCAAAGCGGAAATTTAAAATAAGCGCTGCAATAATTCCGCCATCTGGACTTCGAAGTCATACAAATCTCACTCAATCACTCCTATTAGCAACAATGAGTTTGCAGTTAATTTTCAGGCTGCTGCGCGGAGTTCTCTGTGGGCTGCCGTAATGATACGAATAGCGGATCTAAGCAGGAGCAAGACCAGGCAAATCGCCACGAACAAATCCGGCCAGCCGGAATCGGTGATCCAAACGCCTATCGCTGCGATAAATACGGCTAGATTCGAGGCTATATCATTGCGTGAGCATTCCCACACGGAACTCATATTGATATCTTCTTCACGATGCCGCCACAACAGATAGAGGCAGATACCGTTTGCCGCTAGCCCAAGCAGGCTGAAAGCGCCCATCGTTTCAAAAATTGGCACTGACGGGTACATTAGCTTGTAAATGATCTGCGCAGTGACCACGAGCGCGCCGGCCAAAATGAGCATACCTTTGAACATCGCCACGCTCGCCTTGACCCGCTGGCCCCTTGATACTGCATAGATACTCAGGGCGTAAGTGAGGGCATCGCCAAGATTGTCTAGACTATCGGACATAAGCGCGACAGAGCCTGCATACAGTGCAGCGGCCACCACGACAAAGAACATCACAGCATTGATTGACAGAACCATCTTCAGGGTCGTTCTTTGCCTTGCATGCAATGCATTCAGTTCACAACCGCTTTCGCAACAGCCGCTCATGGAGGCACCTTTCAAATGACTTCGGAATTAAGGAGGTAAGCGCGTTTATCGCTTGTGCTGGCAGTTCACCTTGGCGTATTCAGTATAGACAGCGAGTAACCGTGGATCTCAAAGCCGAGGTTGCTCGCCACTTTTTCAGGCGCGCTTCGATATGTTATTGGAATGATTAAGGATAGACCACTGTTTTCCCAATGGCTGATTCTTAACGGTGAGCGGATGCTGTATATCACTGTCATGATTTTCCGCTTTGGCCGAAGACCTGCCTGTCTCTTCCTCGGCCTAAACGGTCATGCAGGTTATTTTTCTCAACGTCCCTTGACTAGCGAAAAGCAGACACAGAAGATTGATTAGCGAGTGTGGCTAGGATACGGGCGAATTTACATGGTATTTATCTTGACAGAAAATATAGATGGCAACATCGATATCCCATAGCTCCGCTATACTTTTTAAGTCGCAACCTCTTGTTACATCGATTGAGTCCATCGAATCAGTGCGAAGTATAAGATTAGTGATGTACGTTTTTTGCTGCCTTTTGCCTATTGGGTAAGTCATGAAAAATAACGCTTCACTTGAAGAACTTAATCAGCTGGTTGCGCAGCGTATCGGCATACACATTCCAGAGAGCGCACAAGGCAAATTGGAAGGAGTCTTGCGCGAGCGCACCTAGCTCCGTGGTTATCTGAAATTTAAGGAATATGAGGATTTCCTCGCGGGCGAACGATCGAAAGAAGAATGGGAGGAGCTTGCCCGAATCTTTACCACCGGTGAAACGTTCTTCTTTCGCGATCACGGTCAATTCGATCTGTTGCGATTGCGTCTGCTACCAGATCTGATCGCACAGCATCTTAACGATAAGACACTGCGCCAGTGGCGAGGAAGTCTATTCACTGGCTATGCTGCCGGATAAAAACGGCTGGGACATCTTGATCCTTGGAACTGACATCAACTCTGAGGCACTTGCCAAAGCGCATCGCGGCCACTATGGACATTGGTCATTTCGTATGATCCCGCCTGAAATTCAGCAACGTTATTTTCAATCCGAAGCCACTCCGCAATCGAACGAGTGGGTTGTGAACGAACGCATCCGGTCCACAAAGTATGGATGTATTCACGGAACTGCTATATCCTCGAAGCAGCAGCCCCACAGGAGGACGCACGATGTCAGCATCTGGTCAGTCCAGCAATCCGGCGTCGAGCAGACGACTCACTCCTGCGCGCGTTGCTGTGACTTATGTGTTGTTCGCCTCGCTGTGGATCGTCGCATCCGGCCTGCTGCTGACATTCACCATAGCAGACCCGGTTGTCGAGAGCCGTATCGAAATGCTCAAAGGTCTGCTGTTCGTCTCCGTCACTGGGGGTTTGCTTTACCTGCTGCTTAAGGGCTGGCACGAATCAATGGGTGACATGGCAAGTGCACCGGCCAACGATCTTCATCCTCCTAAAACTTTCCACTTGGTGTTGTTGTTTGCTGTCGTAACGATGGTGGCGCCTCTGATCGGGCTGGCTGTCATAAAACTGTATGGACCGCAGATCGAGCGCGAGGCTTATGCCAATTTGCAGGCCGTTGCCACACTGAAGGCGACGCAAATAGAAAATTGGATGAGTGAACGCAACGGGGATTCTATGGTGCTGTCCGCCGACAAGGATTTCGCCGCGCGGGTTGCTCGCTTCGTACATAACCGACACGATGTCGGCTTGTCCGCGCCCATTCAGGAACGGTTTGACAACCTGCGCACGGAATATGGTTATGGCAGCATCCTGTTGTTCGACACCAGCGGCAAGCTATTGCTCATTTCGGGCAAAGATGCGGATAACACCTCTGTCCTGCAACAGCAATTGCGGCAGGTCGTGAGCAGCGGAAAGCTGCGAAGCGGTGACCTTTATCGTGATGAAAGCGGCAATATCCATCTGGACTGGTTAATCCCGATCTTCAGCACGGCCACACAAGATGAACGTCCGATCGGGTTGGTGGTATTGCGCGTCACGGCGCAAAAATTTATTTTCCGCTGATCCGTACTTGGCCAACCGCCAGCGCCAGCGCAGAAACTTTACTGGTGCGAAGAGAGGGGGAATCTATCCTCTTCCTCAATGATCTGCGTCACCGCAAAGATGCCTCGCTGACATTGAAGCTGCCTTTGTCCCTCCCAGAATTGCCTGCCACCGTTGCCCTCAAGCATACCGAACCCGGCACGGTGCAGGGTCTGGATTACCGGGGCGAGGAGGTACTGGCCGCGTACCGTCCGGTGGGCGGGACAAACTGGCGTATCGTCGCCAAGATAGATCGTGGCGAAGTATTGGCGCCGTTGTGGCTCATGGTGACGTTGGTCAGTCTGATCGTGTTCTTCGCTATCGTTGTCGTCATCGCGGTACTGCTGATGCTTTGGCGCCAGCAGCAGCGCACCCACAAGCTGGAATTACGTACTCATGCAATGGCGGTGATCGAGGAGAGTGAGCTGCGATACCGCACGCTGGCTGACTCTGGGCAGGCGTTGATCTGGACGGCAGGCACGGACAAGCTGTGTAATTACTTCAATCAGGTGTGGCTGGATTTCACCGGGCGCAGCCTTGAGCAGGAGATGGGTAACGGCTGGGCCGAAGGCGTACACCCGGACGATTTTCAGCGTTGTCTGGACACCTATGTGACAGCTTTCGACCGCCGCGAAAGATTTAGCATGGACTACCGCTTGCGTCGTCACGATGGTGAGTATCGCTGGTTACAGGATGATGGTTGCCCCCGTCATAACAGCGCAGGCGAGTTCATCGGCTACATCGGCTACTGTTTGGATATCACCGGGCGCAAGACCGATGAAGCGAAGATCCGGCGCCTGAGCCAGCTTTATGCCGTCTTGAGCCAGTGCAACAAGGCTATCGTACGCTGTACCAGTGACGAGGAATTATTTCCACAGATCTGTTCTGATGCAGTGCAATACGGCGGCATGAAAATGGCCTGGATCGGTCTGGTGGATGAGACCGGCAAGCAGCTCAAGGTTGCCGCCGCCTTTGGCGACGACACGGGCTACCTGAAAGACATACACATCTTCCTCGATGCGAACGATGCCAACGGGCGCGGCCCGACCGGTGTCGCCGTTCGTGAGAACCAGCCCTACTGGTGCCAAGACTTCCAACATGATCCAAACACTGCTCCTTGGCGAGAACGCGGGACACTCCCCAACTGGGGGGCATCGGCTGCATTACCTTTGCTGCGGGAAGGTATCGTTATCGGCGCGCTCACCTTGTATGCAGGTGAGATGAATGCCTTTGACGAAGATGTGCGCGAATTGCTGGAAGAAATGGCAATGGACATCAATTTCGCGCTGGACAATTTTGCCCACGAAACACGGCGCGCACTTGCCGAAAGCGAAGCCCGCTTGCTGGCACAGCGACTCACGCTGGCGACCGATGCCTCAGCCATTGGTATCTGGGACTGGGATCTACAAACGGATAGATGGTTCGCCACTTCCACTTATTTCACCATGCTGGGGTACGCCGCCGATGAAGGTTTTTCCGATCGGACACGCTGGCTTGACCGCCTCCATCCCGATGACAGGAATGCCGTGGCTGAAAAGATCCAGGCGGTGCTTGCTAGTAATGTCGCCCCCTACCAGTATGAAGCGCGGATGCAACATGCCGACGGTAGTTACCATTGGATCAGCGTGGTTGGGCGCGTGGCCGAACGTGATGCCGGTGGCAAGGCGCTGCGTATGCTCGGAGTGCGCATGGACATCACCAAGCTCAAGAAAACGGCCCAGGCGCTGGCAGAAAAAGAACATCGCCTGCGCACCCTGTTGGACACCATACCCGATCTGACCTGGTTGAAAGATGCTGAAGGCGTCTATATGAGTTGCAATCCGAGGTTCGAGCGTTTCTTTGGTGCGACTGAAGAGAACATCGTCGGCAAGACCGATTACGATTTTGTGGATAAGGAACAAGCGGGCCTTTTTCTCCAGAATGACCGCATTGCCATGGCGGCAGGCAAGCCCAGTATCAACGAGGAATGGCTGGTCTTCGCCGACGATGGCCATCGCGAACTGGTGGAAGTTGTCAAAACACCGGTGTACGACGATCAGGGAAAGTTGATCGGCGTACTGGGCATCGCGCGCGACATCACTGATCGCAAGCAGGCGGAAAAGGCCTTGCATGATTCGCGCGAAAATCTGAGCCGGCTGCTCAATTCGATGGCCGAGGGTGCTTACGGTGTGGACACCGAGGGCAATTGCACTTTCGTCAACCGCGCCTTCCTGCAATTGATGGGTTACCAGAATGAGGATGAGCTGCTGGGGCGGCACATCCACGAACTCATCCATCATTCCCATCCCGATGGCTCGCCTTGCTTAGCGGACGAATGCCAAATGTACCGCGCGTTTCAACTTCAGCAACAGGTCAATGTTGCCGACGAAGTATTCTGGCGCAAAGACGGTGTCGCGCTTCCGGTTGAATACTGGTCGCCCCCGATCATTGCCGACGGCGTGGTGTTGGGTGCGATCGCGACCTTCGTAGATATCACCGAGCGCAAAAAGGGGCGTGCCGCAGAGGATCGTTATCGCCGCCTGTTCGAGTCGGCCAAAGATGGCATTCTGATTCTGGATGCCGGAACCGGTTTGATCGTGGATGCGAATCCGTTCATGAGCAGCTTGCTGAGCTATACGCATGAAGAGTTGCTTGAAAAGCATGTCTGGGAACTCGGCTTCCTGAAAAATGTCGTGGCCAATCAGGATAGATTTCTGGAATTGCAGCAACAGGACTATGTGCGCTATGAAGACCTCCCGCTGGAAACTGCGCAGGGGAAAACCAAATATGTGGAATTCATCAGCAATGTTTATAGGGTGGGCGGCAACAGCGTGATCCAATGCAATATTCGCGACATCACAGAACGCAGGCAGGCGGAAGAATCGCTACGCAAACTCTCTCTGGCGGTCGCGCAGAGTCCCAGCTCCATTGTCATCACCGACCTTGATGCAAAGATCGAGTACGCCAATGACGCTTTTGTCAAAGCGACCGGCTACACTCTGGATGAGGTCAAAGGGCAGAACCCGCGAATTCTGCAATCCGGCAAAACCCCCAAGGCGACTTACGAGGATATGTGGGCGCACTTGCGGCGTGGCGAGGTTTGGAAAGGCGAGCTCATCAACCAGCGCAAGGACGGCAGCGAATATATAGAGTCGGCGTTGCTTTCACCGGTGCGCCAAGCCGACGGTAGCGTGACACACTACCTTGCAATCAAGGATGACATCACCCAGTTCAAACAGGCGCAGGAGGCGATTTACAAGCTCAACGAAGAGCTGGAAGATAAAGTGCTGGCGCGCACTGCCGACCTGGAACATGCGCGGCTCGATGCAGAGCAAGCCAACCGCGCCAAATCTGATTTTCTTTCTACCATGAGTCACGAGATACGCACGCCGATGAACGGTGTGATCGGCATGGTCGATGTATTACAACAAAGTAGCTTGAATGGCTCGCAAATAGAGATGGTCAACATCATCCACGATTCTGCTTTTGGCCTGCTGACCATCATTGACGACATTCTAGACTTCTCCAAGATCGAAGCTGGCAAGCTGCAGGTTGAAAGCCTGCCCATGAATGTCCCTGGTGTGGTGGAGGGTATATGCGAAACGCTGGATCACATGGCGGTCAAAAAGAATGTGGAGTTGACGCTGTTTACCGATCCGTCTCTGCCGACAGCGGTGATGGGCGACTCGGGCCGATTGCGCCAGATACTGGTCAATCTGGCGAACAACGCCATCAAATTCTCCTGCGGACAGGATAGGCAGGCAAGGGTGTCGGTACGCGCCATATTGACTGCAGAAGATACTTCGGCGACGCCGAAGAAGATCGAAGTGGCGTTTCATGTGTCAGACAATGGCATCGGCATCGATGCAGAAACCCAGGCGCGATTGTTTAGGCCATTCACTCAGGCAGATACTTCCACCACTAGGAATTTTGGCGGCACCGGATTGGGATTGGCTATCAGCCGCCAATTGGCCAATATCATGGGCGGCGATATATCGCTGCAGAGCGTACCGGGCGAAGGAACGGTTTTCACAGTACGTATTCCGTTTGATCTGTCGGCGAATCGATCACCAGCCGATGAAAAGTCATCGCCGGTGGCGGGGCTGAGCTGCCTGGTGGTGGGAGGTGAAAATAGCATGGCCGCAGACATGACGGCTTATCTCGCTCACGCGGGGGCGATGGTCGAGCAGCTTGAAGATTTGACCTTTATCCCTCAATGGATAGACAGATGCCTACCCGGATCGCATACATTGGTGATCGATAGCGAGGGGGGTTCGGCTCCGCTTGATGCGTTACGCTCCGCAGCATGTACTCGATCCGAATTGGATATTCGTTTTGTCGTCATTGGGCGTGGTTCGCGCAGGCAGAGTCGGCGCGAAGCGCCAGACCTGGTCATTCTCGATGGAGAGGTGATGCACCGTAAGGCGTTTTTGAATGCAGTGGCGGTTGCAGGCGGGCGCATCAAGGAACTAGATGTGGCCGATCAGCACGACGATGCCGGAGATATATCCAAGCCGTTGTCGCGCGACGAGGCGCGCAGCCGAGGCAGGCTGATCCTGATCGCTGAAGACAACGAGATCAATCAGAAGGTGATTGAAAAACAGCTCACGCTGCTCGGGCATACCGCAGATATCGTCACCAACGGGCGCGAAGCGCTGGCGAGCTGGCAAAGCGGTGATTACAGCTTGCTAATCACCGATCTGCACATGCCGGAGATGGATGGCTACGAACTGACCTCGAATATACGCGCTGCCGAAAGTGGCGACAATCGCATCCCTATCGTCGCCTTTACCGCCAATGCGCTCAAAGGAGAGGCCGAACATTGTCGAGAGATCGGTATGGACGACTATTTGAGCAAACCAGTGCAATTGGCGAATCTGAAAGCGATGCTGGAGAAGTGGTTGCCGGTTTCCGCCGAGTCTCGTCTCCCGAATGACGATGAGGGAGCTGGTCCCGTATCCTTTGCGGGTGACACAGTTGTGGCAGGTGCAGCTGCTACAACGGGGACTGCGCGACCTTCACTACCTGTTCATAAAAGGCGATCGGGCAAGGCCAAAGCGAAGTCGGCCGCCATGAATGAGTACCTGCAAGAGTTCTATGTACAACGGGCGGAACTGGAGATGCAGGGAGAGAATCTGCAGCAAGCCAACGATGCTCTGGAAGAGTCACGCGATCGCTATATGGATCTCTACGAGTTCGCCAAGATCGGTTATCTTACCCTTTCCTATACCACTGGCATGATCGTCGAGGCTAACCTAGGTTGTGCTAACTTGCTCGGGGTGGAACGCGGGAAACTGATACATGACCGGTTCGATCATTTTGTTGCCCCCGCAAGTATCGAGCATTGGCATCGATTATTCATCCAAACAAAGAAGATCGAGTATGTGTCTGTTAATCTGCAGCTTCAGCGCAGCGACGGCTCGAGCTTCAATGCCCATATCAATTGCCAGCGCAAGCAGGACGAGCAGCTCCGTATCACGATCACCGATCTGTCTGAATACGGGGGCGACGGGACAGATCGACCTTCTGTACCACATGACGATACGGGGGAGGGTAGTTCACCCTTCGACATGACTAGCGACTTACCCACTGGCGGGCTTGGCCGAATACCTAGTAGTTCCGCCAAGCCTGGATCGCACGGACTTCAATCCACATCGCCCATACCGGTCGATGTGAATGTACTTAAAAAATTAGTCGGTGACGACGAAGCGATCATTCGTGACTTCCTGCACGACTTCAGTACCAGTGCAGGGCAGACGGCGGCGGAATTGCAGGCAAGTTTCAAGCGCGGTGATGCGCAGCAGGTGAGTGCGCTGGCGCACCGCTTGAAATCCTCTTCCCGTTCGATGGGGGCACTGGCGCTGGGTGAGTTGTGCGCCGGGATGGAGCAGGCAGGGAAGTCTGGCGATACAGAGGCGTTGGCACTGCTATTGCCAAAGTTCCTGGCGGAAATATCTGCTGTGGAGGAGTATCTGACAACCTTGTTGAAGGATTGATCGCCCGTCGGGCAGACTCGTAGCTGCATGGGATAAAGTGAGATAGGGATATTAATGTCACGCCAATACGCAATCAAGATCGCAGTGGTCGATGATGATCCTGTTATGAACAAGTTAATCGCCCGCATGTTGGGCAACCTTGGACATACTTCCGTGACGCTTTGGGAAAATAGTCAAGCGGTCCTCGCACTTATCGATGATCCGGACACCTCCCCAGATCTGCTTATACTGGATTTGAATATGCCCGGGATGGACGGACTTGAGTTCATTCGCCATCTGGGCGAACGGCACTACTCAGGCAGTGTCATCCTGTTCAGTGGTGAAGGTGAGCCATTGCTGCTGGCAGCCAGAAAACTTGCTCTTTCACATGACATCGAGATACTGGGCTACCTGATCAAGCCGCCGGCTCCGGAAGATCTGGCGGCGTTGTTCGAAAAGGTAGGGGCGCCAGTGGGCTCACACGCGGTGAAGAAAGTCTACAGCGCGGACGAAGTGCGCACTGCCATCGCCGGCGGTGAGATGGTCAATTACTACCAACCCAAGGTCGCGACTGGAAGTGGTCTGGTGGTGGGGGTGGAGGCGTTGGTGCGCTGGCAGCATCCCGATGACGGGATATTGTTGCCCGAACGATTCATCGGTGTGGCCGAGGCGCACGGTTTGATAGGCGACCTTGATGTGTCGGTGCTTGCCAATGCGCTGGCACACGTCAAGCAGTGGCAGGATGAGGGGAGCGTGATTTCGCTCTCCGTCAATGTGTCGGCCAAGAACCTCGCCTCCCCTGAATTCGCCGATATCGTGGCGAAGGTCGCGGCGGATGCAGGTGTGCCGCCGCAGAGGGTGGCGTTGGAAGTATCGGAAAGGCTTTTGATGCAGGAAGATCAGCGCGCCTTGATCGAAAATATGGCGCGGTTGTACCTGAAGCGTTTTCGACTCTCTATCGATGAGTACGGCATTCTGAGCGTTCCCATGAACCGGTTGCGTGACTTGCCCATCGATGAACTCAAGATCTGCATGAAAGTGGTACATGCTGCTTGGGCAGACGGTGACTTGCTTACGGAGTACAAGGACTGTCTGGCTCAAGCCAGAGATTTGAATGTGGAAGTCGTGGCTGTGGGAATTGAAGATATGGATGATTGGAACTTCGTGCGCCGCAAATGGAATGAGTCGGATCGTGCACAGGGTCATTTCATTGCCAAGCCTATGCCTGCTGAAGATTTTCCGGTATGGCTGATGGACTGGCACAAGCGATTGTCTGCCGGATTCAAATGATGCATTTCGGCCTTCTCTTGAATTGATGAGTGACGATCTCATCCAGGCGGGGTTGGTGGGGCATAGTCGGCACAGTCAACGGCGTGCTGTTTGTTGTGCGTCCTTGTGGCAGCGCTATATGAATGAGGGAGAGATAGGGGCAACAAGGTGTGACTATGAAACTTGAGATGAAGATTCTTGCACTGGATGACGATCCGCTCTTGCTTAAGGTGATCAAGCGCATGCTGTCCAATCTTGGCTGCCAAATCGCCACCTGCGACAATGGCCAGGATGCACTGGAATTTATCGGCAGTCGCGACGATAACCCCGATCTGATTCTGCTGGATCTGAACATGCCGAAAATGGACGGACTTGAATTCGTGCGCCACCTGGTCGAACGCAAATTTTTCGGCAGTCTGATCCTGCTCAGTGGCGAAGATGAGCGCATGCAGCAGGCTGCCGAAAAACTGGCAAGAGCACATCAAATCACCGTGCTGGGGCATCTTCACAAACCAGCCTCGTCCGAAAAATTGGCGGAACTGATCGGTCAATGGCAACCCCCGCAGCACATTGCACCGCATGCGGTGAGGAAAGTATACGGCGCAGATGAGTTGCGAGCGGCGATCGCCAATGGCGAGCTGGTCAACCACTATCAACCCAAAGTGCGGGTTCAGAGCGGGTGGGTAATGGGGGTGGAGACGCTGGTGCGCTGGCAGCATCCAACGGATGGCTTGGTGTTTCCGGATCAGTTCATCGGAGTGGCAGAAGAGTTCGGACTGATTGACGACCTGACTCTCGTTGTATTGAGGAATGCCCTGCATCAGGCTTGTGTTTGGCGCGATTCTGGGCTGGATCTGTTGGTGGCGGTCAATCTGTCGATGGACAATCTAACCTCTACGAAATATGTGGATGTAGTGTCTGCACTGGCAGCGGATATAGGGGCTTTGCCACAAATGTTGGAGTTGGAAGTGACTGAGACACGGCTGATGCACGACTTGCGTATTCCGCTGGAGATCTTGACACGCTTGCGCATGAAGCGGTTCAGACTTTCTATTGATGACTTTGGTACAGGGCATTCTTCACTGGCGCAGTTGCGCGACCTACCGTTCGACGAGCTTAAGATCGATCAAAGTTTTGTGCATGGTGCCGGAAGCAACGAGAAGTTGCAGGCGATGTTCGATTCCAGTCTCCGCTTGGCAAAAGAGCTTGAATTGGAGGCGGTCGCGGAAGGAGTCGAAGATCAGGCGGATTGGGACTTTGTACGCAAATCAGGGTGCGACATCGCCCAAGGGTATTTTATCGCGAAGGCGATGCCTGCGGCGGATCTGCCTGAATGGATAGTAAGTTGGGAGCAGAGGTTTCATGTCTTGAACAGTCAGCATTGATTTCAGTGTGAAACAAGCGAGAATTCTTTCCATATAGAAATCCTAAAAAGAAATCCCCCCCCATGAATACTAAGACCTCAAACGAAGCAAAGATTCTGATCTCTACTGACAACATTGATGATGCGGAGATGGTAAAGAATCTCTTGTATCCAGAATTCGACAACACCTTTGTTTCTATCGCACCTGAATTTTCACCAGCATCTGATGTGTCAGAACTCGATCGTTATCGCCCCGACATTCTTGTTCTGGCATTCAAGGAACTGGAAAAATCAGAACAATACTATTTGGCGCTGTACCGGTTCAGCAAAGTGATGCAGCAACATCCTCATCGCACTGTGATCTTATGTGGCAGAGATGAAGTGAAGCGGGCGTACGAATTGTGTATGAAAGATATCTTTGACGATTACGTCTTATTCTGGCCGATGACTTTCGATGCATCCCGGCTGCTGATGTCAATCCACAACGAACTCAGAGAGTTGTCATCCCTCAAGGAAAAGCTGCCGACCATCGGTGAATTTGCGGCACAGTCGCGTCAGCTATCGGAACTTCAGGGGAAACTCGATAGGCAAGTCGAGCAGGGAGTCATCCATATCGAAACGTCAAGCCGTGCCATGGAGCAAGCTGAAAAGGGGATCGATTCGGCCTTGGACGATTTCTCGCAAAGACTTATTTCTCAGTTGCAACCGAAGCAGGCTGAATTAAAAGACTTTAAAACGCTGAACAATGAGATCGTTCGCTTCAAAAATGAGGACGTGCATCAGCATTTTCAAGCAGCTGCCGAATCTGCACAACCACTGAAAGAATGGGCACAAGGTTTGAAAAAGGAATATGAGCCGCAAATGGAATCGGTACGTGCACTAAGTGCCATGGCCGAGAAGATCAGACCCGTTGTGATGGTGGTGGACGATGATGAGTTTCAGCACAAATTGATCGGCAGGATATTGGGGACGGAAGATTACCAGCTCATTTTCGCCAGCAGCGGTATTCAGGCTCTTGGGATGTTGCACAAAAAAACCCCGGATCTGATTCTTATGGATGTGATGATGCCGGATATGGATGGCATTGAGGTGATACGTCACTTGAGGGGGGGGGGGCAATATGCAAAGACTCCGGTGATCATGATCACCGGTAAGAGCGAAAAGAACATCGTTGCGAACAGTTTGAAAGTTGGAGCCAATGATTTCGTGGTAAAGCCCATCAATCGCAATATTCTGATTGCTAAGGTGGCTCACGCGTTGAATACTCCAACAAGTTAGCCACCAAGTCAGCTTTCCATTTCACTCGGCGTCGCATCGATATGCTGTGATATTCGAGAAGGAAGTATTCTGTTGATTCGGCCAAGTGAAGTTTGAAGTGAATACCAAGGAATCAATAGGCTTGTAGGCAATATAGTTCAAACTTCATCTGGCCGTCTCTATCACATTCCTGGAATCGCCCCCCCCGAGCACTAGCCACCGGCAGCATTGGGTTCAGAGCACTCAGGCGAGATTCAAGTAAGCCACCACTCGGGATGATTCCGGTGCCTATGACCGGTCACTAATCCATTGCTGCCGTTAGGATAGTTCAATAGAGTGGCTGCTCTGGCCGAGTAACAGCCATCTGCAGCAAGCTCGGAGTGGGGCATCAATGGAAGGAAACGGAGGCATGCGTCCGTTCCTCACCTTAGGCAGTAAGCCTTACTGCTTCTCGATCTTCTCGATCACCCACTTGCCAAGGAAATCGGCGGTGGCAGGCTGGGAACGTTTCTCATGGTTTTGTCTTGCTCTGCATGAGTCAATGCGAATGAGGCAGCGTCTCATGCATAGGCTCATGCTCGTGTTCGTGTACTTCGCTCACGGTATGCGCGGGCAGGCTGATAACGCCCAGTCCGTGTCGGTAGACCAGTTCGGCACCATGCCATGCCGTGCTGGCAACCAGCGCCCAAGCCAAAATCACCGCGCAGGCAACAGGCCATGCGGGTGTGGCATCCACTTTGTTTCGCCAGACATCCCAGCTGGCCAGTAGAAGCAGCGCCAGCAAGCTCGCCAAAGCCCAAGAGCGATGAAGAATCATCGCCGCATGTCCGGCTTCATCATGATCAACGGAGTTGAATGCCAACCATCCCATCAATGCAGTCGGCAAAGCCGCTAAGGCAGCCAGCCACAGTGTGGAATGCGCGAGTACGTTAAGGTGGGATGCAAAGCGTGTCCGCTTGCGCAGCAGGATCGCAGTCACATGGAACGCTGCCGATAGCGACACCAGCGCGATCGGGAAATGCACAAACAGCGGATGCCAGTTCGGAATCACTTCGATCATGATCGTCTCCTTATGTCATTTAACGTTCAACGCCGGTGTCGGGTGGACTGTGGCGGCGATCTCTTCAACTAGCGGCTTCCCCAACCCGCGGGAAACATCATGCGCCCATGTGGTCGACTATTCCACCGAGAATACGTACGGTTCTTGATTGCCCTTCGGTATTGCATAGATGGTCAGCGTACCTTTCTGCATCTCGCCCATGCCGGGTGAGTTCATCGGCATGCCGGGCGCGCTGATGCCGATGATGGCTGGCTTCTCCTTGAGCATCTTGCGGATGGCGGCGACCGGCACATGGCCTTCGACTACATAACCGTCGATCAGTCCGGTGTGGCAACTTGCGACATGGTCCACGCCGTGCTGTTTCTTGATGGCGCTCATGTCTTGTTCGTCCAGCGCCTTCACCTTGAAGCCGTTGTCGCGCAGATAGTCCACATACTTTTCGCAGCAGCCGCAGGTCGGGCTTTTGTGTACGGTGATGGTGGGCAGCGCCTGCGCGATGCCTGTCCATGTGAAAGTGAGCGCCAGTGTCAGCAAGAATCGTCTAAGTGTTTTCATGTCATTCCTTTGGGTGTTTCAAGTCTTAGTCGTTCAGCATGTGTCATAGATCTCCCGGCTCGATCGCCGCGCGCCGTTCCTGCCACAGAAGCACCCAGCCATAGATCACCGGTAGCACCAGCAATGAAAGTACGGTGGCGGTGACCATGCCGCCTATCATCGGGGCGGCGATGCGTTGCATCACATCCGAGCCGGTGCCGTTTCCCCACATAATGGGGATCAGGCCGGCGATGACAGCGGTGGCAGTCATGGCGATGGGGCGCACGCGCTGGGTGGTGCCGTCCAATACCGCTGCTGTGATGTCTGCGGCCTCCAGCACGCCAGCTTTTTCTATTCGACGCTGTGCCACGGCTTGATCGATGAAGGTCAGCACCAGCACGCCGATCTCTGCCGATACGCCGGCCAGCGCGATGAAGCCGACTGCGACGGTGATCGACATGTTGTAGCCGAGTAGCCAGATCAGCCAGTAGCCACCGATCAACGCGAACGGGATGGACAGCATCACTACCGCGGGCGCGACTAGGTTGCGGAAGTTGAAATACAGCAGCAGGAAGATGGTCAGCAGTGTCAACGGCACTACTACTTTCAAACGTGCTGCAGCGCGTTCCATATATTCGAACTGGCCCGACCATACCAATGAATAGCCCGGCGGGATCTTGACCGTGTCTGCGACCTGCTTCTTCGCTGCTGCGACGTAACCACCGATGTCGCTAGTCTTGATGTCCACATAGATCCACGCGTTGGGCGTGGCGTTCTCCGTCTTTACCACTGGCGGTCCGCGCCGCAGATTTAGATCGGCTACCAGTGACATCGGAATCTGCGTGCCGGTCGGCGTCGGGATCAATACCCGGCGTAACGATTCCAAGTTGTCACGCAGTTCGCGCGGGTAGCGCAGATTGATCGGGTAGCGCTCCAGCCCTTCCACTGTCTCGCTCACGTTCATGCCGCCAATGGCCGACTGGATTACATCCTGTACGTCACCGACGGTCAGACCGTAGCGCGCCGCTTCTTCACGTTTGATGTCGAAGTCGAGGTAGTAACCACCGGCTGCCTTGTCGGCGAAAGCGGAGAGTGTGTCCGGTAAAGTATTCAAGGACTTCTCAATGTCGCCCGCGACTTTTTCCAGCACATACAGATCGGGACCGGAAACCTTGATGCCGATCGGCGTCTTGATGCCGGTGGAGAGCATGTCGATGCGCGTCTTGATCGGATAGGTCCAAGCATTGGCGAGTCCGGGGAATTTGATCGCCGCATCCATCTCTTGCATCAGCGCTTTCGTGGTCTTGGACGGATCTGGCCATTCCTCACGCGGTTTCAGGCGTACGGTGGTCTCGATCATGGATAGCGGGGCGGGATCGGTGGCGGAATTGGAACGGCCCACTTTGCCGAACACGTGATTCACCTCGGGAAAGGTCGCCAGTATCTTGTCGGTCTGTTGCAACAGTTCCTTCGCCTTGGTGATGGAGATGCCGGGGTAGGTGGTCGGCATGTACAGCACATCGCCCTCATCCAGCGGCGGCATGAATTCGGAACCAATCTTCAGTACCGGATACGCCGTCGCGGCCAGCAACACCAGTGCTAGCAACAGCGTCAGTTTGCGTCGTTTCATAGCGAGTTGCAGCAGCGGCTTATGCAGCCGCTTCAGCCACACGTTGATTATGTTGTTCTCTTCGCTGGGTATCTTGCCGCGTATCAGCAGCCCCATCAGTACCGGCACCAGCGTGACCGCGAGCAGCGCGGCGGCTGCCATGGCATAGGTCTTGGTGAAGGCCAGCGGCGCGAACAGACGGCCTTCCTGCGCCTGTAGGGTGAACACCGGCAGGAACGACACGGTGATGATGAGTAGTGAGAAGAATAGCGCCGGGCCGACCTCTTTCGCTGCCGTGGCAACAGCTTCCCATCTGGCGTGCAGGTCGTTGCGTCGTTCACCCAGATGTTCGAGATGCTTGTGCGCGTTCTCTATCATCACGATCGCGCCATCGATCATCGCACCGATGGCGATGGCGATGCCGCCCAGCGACATGATGTTGGCTGACAGTCCTTGCCAACGCATGATCATGAACGCGATCAGGATGCCGACCGGCAGACTGATGATGGCGACCAGCGCACTGCGCGCATGCAGCAGGAACAGCAGGCAGATCAGCGCGACCACGATGGATTCCTCGATCAGCTTGTGTTGCAGGTTCTCCACAGCGCGTTCGATCAGGTCGCCACGGTCGTATACCGGTACGATCTCCACGCCGTCGGGCAAGCCTTGTTTGAGACTTTCGAGTTTCTCGCGCACGCGCTCGATGGTGGCCAGCGCATTTTCACCGTAGCGCATCACCACCACGCCGCCGGCCACTTCGCCTTCACCGTCCAGTTCGGCTAGGCCGCGCCGCAACTCGGGGCCGAGATGGATGTTCGCCAACTGCTTGAGATAGATCGGTGTGCCGTTCGCATCCACGCCGACTGGGATCACTTCCAAGTCATGCATATTCTTGATATAGCCCAGACCGCGCACCATGTACTCGGTCTCGCCCATTTCTACCAAACGTCCGCCCACATCCTTATTGCTGCGCTGGATGGCCATCTTCACTTTGGACAGCGGGATGTTGTAGGCCTGCAAGGCTTCCGGTTTGACTTCGACTTGGTACTGCTTGACGTAGCCGCCGATGGAAGCGACTTCGGAAACGCCATTCACCGTCTGCAGTGGATAGCGCAGATACCAGTCTTGGATCGAGCGCAGTTGCGCAAGATCGTGCTGGCCGGTTTTATCTACCAGCGCATATTCGTAGACCCAGCCCACGCCGGTGGCATCCGGCCCGAGTTTGGGCGAGACGCTGGCGGGCAGGCGGTCGGCGGCGTAGTTCAGATATTCGAGCACGCGGGTGCGTGCCCAGTACATGTCGGTGCCGTCTTCAAAGATCACATACACCATGGAGAAACCGAAGAATGAATATCCGCGCACCACTTTGGTTTTCGGCACCGACAGCATCGCGGTGGTGAGCGGGTAGGTCACTTGATCTTCCACCACCTGTGGTGCCTGTCCGGGGAAGCCGGTGAACACGATGACTTGCACGTCGGACAGGTCGGGGATGGCATCCAGCGGTGTGGATTTCATCGCCTGCCAGCCAGCGAACGAGATGAGCAGCGTCGCAATCAGCACCATGAAACGGTTCTTGATCGAGAGGTCGATCAGGGTGCGGATCATTGCTGCGCTCCCGTGCCTTGCGGCGACATGTCACTGGTCGGTTGTTGCATGGTTTCCAGCATCTTGGCAGTGGCTTCCTTCAGTTTCGATTCGGAGTCGATCAGGAACTGGCTCGATGTCACCACCTGTTCGCCTTCTTCAACGCCACTGACGATCTGCGTCTGACTGTTGGCCGCCACACCCAGTGTGACGGTAC
The DNA here is from genome assembly GCA_024636935.1 of Sideroxydans sp. Taxonomy (GTDB): domain Bacteria; phylum Pseudomonadota; class Gammaproteobacteria; order Burkholderiales; family Gallionellaceae; genus Sideroxyarcus. Next base: position 46,245 of record JAGXGC010000007.1, read on the forward strand.
GCGGCTCAAAGCGCCCCGGTGCGCGTTGTACGAACACCTGAGTCTGCGTTCCGCTGCGCACGATGGCTTCGCTCGGTACTGTCAGCGCATCGACCTTGCGTCCAGCCTGCACTTCCACTTGGCCGAACATGTCGGGTTTAAGCAGCAGTCCCGGATTGGCGAATTCCAGCCGCGCCTTGACCGTGCGCGTCTTGGCATCGAGGTAAGGATAGATGCGTGTAAGTTTGCCGCTGAAGGTGCGGCCGGGAATGCCGGCGACTTGCAGGTTGGCGCGGTCGCCTTCACGCACCCAAGGCATGTCATCTTCGTATAGGTCGACCATCACCCATACCCGTGACAGGTCGGCGATCATGTAAAGCTCGGTCGACGGCATGATGCGTTCACCCTCGCGCGCGCCGATGTTCATCACGATGCCGCCCTGCGGCGCATGGATGTGCACCGCTTTGAATATCTCGCGCGTTTCCTTCAGTTGCGCGATCTGGTGTTCTGGAATGTCGAACAGGCGCAGCCGCTGTTCCGACGCAGAGAGCATGCGTTGTGCACCTTCACGCACATCGGCGAACGTGCTGTCCTTGAGCTTCTCTGCATTGTTCAACGCGAGCAGATACTCCTCCTCACTGGCCACCAGTTGCGGCGAGTAGATGGCGAGCAGCATGTCGCCTTTCTTCACTGCATCGCCGGTATTATTGACGAACAGCTTCTCCACCCAGCCGTCGTATTTCGGATGCAGGCGCAGTAGTCGCTCCTCGTCCATCGTGACGCGACCACTGGTGCGGATACTGCGCGATAGCGTGGTGCGCTGCACCGTCTGCGTGCGCACGCCGATGTCCTGCACGATGACCGGATCGATGCGGACCGTGCCGGGTAACGACGCTGTATTTTCTTCGGCATAAACCGGGATGTAGTCCATGCCCATCTCATCCTGCGCTGGCACCGGGGAGGTGATCGCCGGATTCATCGGGTTGCGATAGAACAGGACCTTGCGTTCCTTCGGTGTGTCATCCTCGGCGTACACTGGGATGTAGTCCATACCCATCTCGTCCTGTGCCGGCACTGGCGAAGTGATCGCGGGGTTCATCGGATTGCGATAGAACAGTGCCTTGCGTTCCTTGGGCTCCTGACCTTCGGCATACACCGGGATGTAGTCCATACCCATCTCATCCTGCGCCGGCACCGGCGAAGTGATGGCAGGGTTCATCGGGTTGCGGTAGAACAGGGGTTTGCTTTCGGTCGCAGTGTTTGCTGCTTCGCTGTTCTGCTGCGTTGTGCCGGTAGCCAGCCAGTAACCGCCGCCCGCGCCAATCAGCAGCGCGCTGCCGATGGCAATGGTGAGTATCGTCTTATTGTTCATGCGTGTTCTCCTTGGGGGCGGGTAGCGGCGCGCCTACCGCCGCTTGCAGGTTCGCCAATGCCTGCCAGCCGTTGCTGATGGTCTTCCAGTATTGGGTTTCGTAGTTGTAGAGCATGACCTGCGCGCGTACCAGATTCAGAAAATCAACCTTGTTCACCTGATACGCGGCGCGCATGGCGGATACGGTCTGTTGTGACTGCGGGATGAGGCCACCTTTGAATAGAGCAGCCTGTTCGCGGGCAGATTGGTATTCCGCCAGCGCCTGTTCTATCTGTGCTGTGACCTGCAAGATGCTGTCCTGTAATTCGTAATCCTGCTGTTGCCACTCGGCCTGCCGTTGGGCAACTGCCTGTCCCTGTCGGCTACCGGCGAACAGCGGCAGGCTGATGCCGAGCGTGACGCTAGCCAGATCGGCGCGGGCGCTGCCGTTCGGGTTGTTGCCGCTACGGAATCCGTAAGCCAAGCCCAACTTTAAATCGGGGTAATAGTCTTTCTCTGCCAGTTGGGTGCGCGCTTGTGCAGCCTCCAGCAAATTGCGCCGGGTGGCGAGCAGCGGGCGCGTTGCTTGTGCCAGTTCGATCAATTGGCTGTCGCCGGCTACCGCTGGCAGGTCTTCGGATGCCTGTGCTGGCAGGATGATCTCGGTGAAGGCTTTGCGCCCCAGCAGTGCGTTCATGCGCGCCGCCATGTTGCGTCGCGATGCGCGCAGGCTGAGTTCCGTCTCCAGTAATTTGGATAGTTCCACCTGTGCCAGCAATACATCGGACTGCATGCCGAGTCCGGTGCTGTAACGGGTCTCAGCGATAGTGTTCAGCTGGCGCAGCCAGGCTTGATTGTGCAGCACGATGTCCAGTGCGCGGTCGAGATAGAACAGGTTCCACCAAGTGCTGCGCACGTTGCGTTCCAGCAGCTGGCTTTGTTCGAGCACATCTTGTCCGGCTGCCTGTGCTTCGCTGTCGGCGGCCTGTTCGCGCAGCCCCAACTTTCCGGGGAAGGGAAGTGTCAGGCCGATGCCGATCTGCTTTTGCGTCATCGCTTCTTGTGACACGGAGAACGTATCGGTCGGGAAGCTGAGCGCGTTCAGCGATAGCGTCGGGTCGGGTAGGGTCGATACTTGTTCGGGTACGGCTGCCAACGCCTCGGCGCGCGACTGTCTTGCCGCCAGTCCGGGATTGTTAGCCAGCGCGAGCGTCACAGCCTGTTCCAGTTGCAACGGGCTGTCCGTTTCCGCCTGCGCCGTCTGCGTCAGCAAAGACGCCAGCAGCAATGCAGAAATGAAATTCTTGATCGGATTCATCATTCAGTTGTCTCCAGTCGGGGCGGCAGTCGCCTGATTCGGCGACTGCCGCACATCCGAGCCGCGATTATTTCTGCGGCGTAATGTGAGTGACGAAATACATGCGAGGTCCTTCATTGACCACTTCGAACTTCACTTTCTGGCCGGGCTTGATACCTTTCAGGATCGCGGCATCTTTGACCTTGAAGTCCATGGTCATGCCGGGCCAGCCGAGCGATTCGATCGGGCCGTGGGTCATGTTGACCTTGTTGTGCTGTAGATCGACCTTGTTCACCACACCTTGTCCCATATGGGATTGGGCAGCGGCATGCATGTCAGCTTGATGCATACCGGATTGCGACATGTCTGATTGAGACATATGTTGTGAGTGATCCGCTGCCAGCGCGGCAGTGGAGGTGGCGAGCAAAAAGACAGAAAGGCTGATGGTTGTGATTTTCATGTTGATCTCCTAAAGATGTAATGGAACTGGTGGTGCTGGGGTGATAGCTGACGCTAAATACGCAACGCACAGGCGAACACCGCCACTGGGCAGTGCAGGACAAAAATCAGTTTATGAAAAAGACAGACGGACTCGTCCCGCGTTAAGCGGTAACAAGAGGTGGCGGATCTAGCGGAGCGGAAAGATGGGAGACGAAAGTCTCTGGGATGAAGCTCACTGCTTGCGAACCGGTTTCAGCCAATTGCATGTTGACAGCCGGGACATCGAGGAATGCGGTGCATGCTAGGTGGCAGATGCTGCATGAGGAACCCATGGAGGAATCATCATTGGATGCCTGCATATCGTCATGATTCATCATGTGATGCTCGCCCATATCGCCATGCGACATATCCATCATCATAGCGCTGTCGTGACACTCACCCTGCTGCAATTGCATGCCGAGCGAAGCCGCCAATGCGCTGCCGCTGGAAAGCGGGAGCCACAACAGCATGATCACAGCAATGATTTTTCGGGTCAGCTTCGACATGGGATGCAGTGTGGTTAAACTTGAGGGATTAGTCAATGGGGCGACAGATTGGTTCCGATAAGGTGAACTTATATATAACCGTTGTCCAGTAGGTGGTGAAGGGGGTAAAGTTCACTTAACCACGCATAACAATAAATGAGGTTAGAAAATGGCGATAACGATCACGGTGGTAGTGCTTACTGTCTTCCTTTTACTTGCTTTCTTCCGATCTTCGATTTGGGGTTGGTTGTTAGCTTTTCTGGTTCTGGTGCCGGTGATCGCGATCGAAAGCCGCATCTCTGATGGTGCCTTGAAAAACATCTATCTGGCGCTGGCAATCTTCGTGCTGGTGTTCGGTGTGCCTTATCTGCGCCGCCTGTTGATCAGTAACTTCGTCCTTAAAATCTTCCGCAAGATATTGCCGCCGGTCTCGCAGACCGAGCAGGAGGCGCTGGACGCCGGTACGGTGTGGTGGGACGGTGAATTGTTCAGCGGTCGCCCGCGTTGGAGCAAGTTGCTGGCAATGCCCAAGACGGGGCTGAGTGAGCGCGAGCAGGCTTTCGTGGATAACGAAGTGGAAACACTTTGCGGCATGTTGGACGATTGGGACATCACCCACACACGGCAGGATCTGCCGCCCGAAGTGTGGCAGTACATCAAGGACCATGGTTTCTTCGGCATGATCATCCCGAAGGAATATGGCGGACTGGAATTCTCGGCACAAGCTCACTCGGCTGTGGTGACCAAGGTTTCTTCAAGAAGCGGAACGGCGGGTGTGACAGTGATGGTGCCGAACTCGCTTGGGCCGGCAGAACTGTTGTTGAAGTACGGCACACAAGAACAGAAGGATAAATATCTGAACCGCTTGGCGAAGGGTTTGGAAGTGCCGTGTTTCGCCCTGACTGGACCGTTCGCCGGTTCAGACGCGGGTGCGATCCCAGACAACGGTATCGTGTGTCATGGGGAGTTCAATGGTCAGCAGGTGCTGGGCATCCGCCTCAACTGGGAGAAACGTTACATTACGCTGGCACCGGTAGCGACTTTGCTGGGTCTGGCATTCAAGCTGTACGACCCTGAACATCTGCTGGGTGCAGAAAAATCGATGGGCATCACCTTGGCATTGATTCCTACGGACTTGCCAGGTGTGCAGATCGGTCGCCGTCACTTCCCGCTCAACTCGGCTTTTCTCAATGGTCCGACGGTGGGCAAAGATGTGTTCATCCCGATGGAGTTCATCATCGGTGGCATGCCGCGCATCGGCCAAGGTTGGCGCATGCTGATGGATTGTCTGTCGGTGGGTCGTTCTATCTCGCTACCGGCTAGTGCCGTGGGGGGCGCCAAACTTGCGGCGCGCACTAGCGGCGCTTATGGTCGCGTGCGCAAGCAGTTCCACATGCCGGTCGGCAAGTTCGAAGGTGTTGAAGAGGCGCTGGCGCGCATCGGTGGGCACACTTATGTGATGGACGCGACGCGACGCATGACCGCGCTGGCGGTCGATCTGCACGAGAAGCCGGCGGTGGTATCGGCTATCGCCAAGTATCACTGCACAGAACGTGGTCGGATGGTGATCAATGATGCGATGGACGTTCACGGAGGCAAAGGAATCTGCATGGGACCGGACAACTATCTGGCGCGTATGTATCAGCAGACCCCGATCGGCATCACGGTGGAAGGTGCGAACATCCTCACGCGCAGCCTGATGATCTTTGGCCAGGGCGCGGTCCGTTCCCATCCCTACGTTCTGAAGGAGATGCAGGCGGCGCACAACCAGAATGCGGAACGCGCCTCGCTGGATTTCGACAAGGCGTTCTTCGCGCACATCAGCTTTAGTCTGAGCAATGCGGTGCGTTCGGTGCTGTATGGTTTGTCGGGCGGGCGACTGATCTACGTGCCGACCGGTGCACCGACACATCGTTACTATCAACTGTTGACACGTTATGCGGCATCGTTCGCCTTCGCGGCAGATATCGCCATGTTGGTGCTGGGCGGTGGATTAAAGCGCAAAGAAAAACTCTCTGCGCGTCTGGGAGATGTGTTGAGCAACCTTTACCTGTGCTCGGCAGTGTTGAAGAAGTTCGAGGACGATGGCCGGCCCAAAGCCGATGAGCCGCTACTGCACTGGGCGATGGAAGATGGTTTGTATCGCATCCAGACTGCATTCGATGGGGTGATGCAGAACTTCCCGAATCGTTTCTTCGCGCTGTTGTTGCGTTTGGTGGTATTCCCGCTGGGGCAGTGTCGTAACCCCCCTTCCGATGACAGAGGCCATCAAGTGGCGGCACTGATGTTGAAGCCGGGTGATGTGCGTGACCGACTCACCGCCGGTATGTACATCAAGCGAGACGAGCAGGATGCGGTCGGTGCCCTTGAAGCGGCATTGGCCAGCACGCTGGCCTGTGAACCGATACAGGCGAGGTTGGAAAAAGAAGCCAAGGCCGGCAAGCTGAAAGCGATGGATGAGATGTCGCGCATCGCCGAAGCACGGGAAGCAGGATTCATCAATCCGGAAGAGGCGATACAACTGGAGCGTGATTACATGTTACGGCGCAAGGTCATCATGGTGGATGATTTTGATGCCAAGCAACTGCAGGCGAACGGATGAGTAGCCTGCGCGACAAGGTGGTCTTCATCACCGGTTCCAGTCGTGGGATCGGACGGGAGATCGCCCTGCGTTGCGCACGCGAAGGTGCCAAACTGATCATCACCGGCAAGACGGTGGATCCGCATCCAAAATTGCCGGGCACTATCCACAGCGTGGCGGAGGAAGTGGTTGCCGCGGGAGGGCAGGCGCTGGCTGTGCAACTTGATGTGCGCGATGAACAGGCTATTCACGATGCAGTAGAAAAGGCAGCCGCCCATTTCGGCGGCATCGATGTGCTGGTCAATAACGCGAGTGCGATCAGTCTGACTAGTACGCTAAATACACCCGCTAAGCGATTGGATCTGATGTGGGACGTGAACATGCGTGCCACCTTTCTCACTTCCCAGGCCTGCATTCCTTATCTCAAGCAAGCGGTCAATCCGCATATTCTTTCTATGTCGCCGCCATTGAACATGGGGCCGGATAATTTTGCGCCGCATGTGGCATACACCATCTCGAAATACGGCATGAGCATGGTGACCATGGGGTTGGCGCGTGAGTTCGAGGGATCCTGTATCGCATGTAACTGTCTGTGGCCGCGTACCACCATCGCCACTGCAGCCATCGAATACAACTTTCCGGAAGAGATACTGCGTGCATCGCGCAAACCGGCCATCGTGGCCGATGCCGCGTTTGCCATCCTGACGCGGACCAGTGATACCTGTAACGGTAACTTCTTCATCGACGAGGAGGTGCTGCGCGAATCAGGAGTGAGTGACTTTGAGCAGTATGCAGTCAGTCCGGGGGGGCGGTTGTTCGACGATCTGTTCTTGCAGGCAAAACCTTAAAGGGAGAGAGACATGGCGACAGCAGACAACGTTGATGTGATCACACCGGAACAGGCGGGCACCTTGCATGGGCTTTTTCTTGAACGTGCCAAACGCTCGCAGGACAAGGAAGCTTACCGATATTTCGATGCGAATCTTGATGCATGGGTGAGCCTGAGCTGGCGCCAGATGCTTGCTGAAGTGGCTCGCTGGCAAGCTGCGTTGGCGAAGGAAGGTTTGCAGAAGGGTGACCGCGTCGCGCTGATGTTGCGTAACTGTCCGCAATGGGTGATGTTCGATCAGGCCGCGATGTCGTTGGGGCTGGTCACTGTGCCGCTCTATACCGTGGATCGCGCTGAGAACATCGCCTATATCGTGAACGATGCGCAGGCCAAGGTGTTGCTGTTCGAGACAGCCGAGCAATGGCAGGAATTGAACGCCGTGAAATCGCTGATGCCCAGCGTGCAGCGTTTCATCTCGCTGGACGAAGTGGCTGCCAACGAACCACGTCTGCTTTGTGCGGCGCACGCCTTGCCGTCTGCCGCTGAACTGCAGCCGTCGGTGTCGTGTGACATTGCCGAGCTGGCCAGCATCATCTACACCTCCGGCACTACCGGCAAGCCCAAAGGCGTGATGCTGAGTCATCGCAATATGTTGAGTAATACCCACTCCGCACTGGGCACCTTCGTGCTCTACGATGACGATCTGCTGCTGTCCTTCCTGCCTCTGTCGCATACCTTCGAACGGACTTGTGGCTACTACCTGCAAGTGATGACTGGTGCGACTGTGGCCTATGCACGATCTATCCCGCAGCTGTCTGAAGACCTGTTGAGCATAAGGCCCACCATCCTTATCTCAGTGCCACGCATCTACGAACGTATCTACTCGGCTATCAGCGCAAAGCTGGAAGAAGGGCCTGCATTGCGCAAGAAGTTGTTTCAGCTGGCAGTCAAGGTGGGATGGGCGCGCTTTGAGCATGAGCAGGGGCGTGGTGGATGGAAATTTTCGATGTTGCTGTGGCCCATCTTGAACAAGCTGGTGGCAGGCAAGATACTGGCGCGACTGGGGGGGCGGTTGCGCACCGCAGTCACCGGTGGCGCCGCGTTGGATGCCGACATCTCGCGCATGTTCGTCGGCCTTGGCCTGCCGGTGGTGCAAGGGTATGGCCTGACAGAGACCAGTCCCATCGTCACCGGCAACCATCTGGACAACAATTTCCCCGATAGTGTGGGGCAACCGATACGCGGCGTGCAGATTAAACTCGGGGTACAGAATGCGCTACTGGTGAAGGGGCCGAACGTGATGATGGGCTACTGGAACAATCCGGAAGCGACCAAGGCCATCCTCGACGAGGAGGGATGGCTCAACACCGGCGACATCGCACGTATCAGTGAGACTGGCCATGTGTACATCACAGGCCGCCTGAAAGAGATCATCGTGATGGGTAACGGTGAAAAGATCCCGCCCGCCGATATGGAGGCCGCCATCCTGCACGATCCGCTGATCGATCAGGTGATGATCTTGGGGGAAGGCAAACCCTATCTGGTCGCGTTGGCAGTACTCAATCCCATCGTGTGGCCGGAGATCGCCGCCAAGGTCGGTGTGCGGCCTGATATGCCGGAATCGCTCACAGACAGCAACGTGGAAGCCAAGGTACTACGCCGTATCACACGCAACATTCGCACCTTCCCGGGTTATGCCAAGGTCAATCGTGTGCTGTTGCTGACCGAACCGTGGAGCATAGACAACGGCCTGCTGACCCCCAAGCTCAGCTTGAAACGAGACAAGGTGGTAGCGAAGTTCTCGCGTGAGATCGAAGCACTTTATGAAGGACACTGAATATGAATTCGCCTGTTACATCTTTACCTAATCGGGAGCCGACACTGCGTGTAGCGGCGATGCCATCCGATGCTAACTACACTGGCGATATCTTTGGCGGCTGGCTGATGGGGCAGGTGGATATAGCGGGTAGCATCCCCGCCGTGCAGCGGGCGAAAGGGCGTGTGGCGACCGTAGCCGTGAATTCTTTTGTGTTCAAGCAGCCGATTTTCATCGGCGACATCGTGAGTTTTTATACGCGCATCGTTAAAACCGGCAACACGTCCATCACGGTGGATGTGGAAGTGTACGTACAGCGTGATCCGGCCAATCCCAGCTGCCATCAGGTGACTGAAGCACAACTGACCTATGTCGCGGTAGGCGAGGATCGCAAGCCACGCCCGTTGCCGACTATCAATAACTAGGAGCGAAAGATGAGCGGATTGCGCATAAGGAAAGTGGCGGTACTGGGAGCGGGCGTCATGGGCGCGCAGATCGCTGCGCACATGGTCAATGCCAACGTCGAAACATTGCTGTTCGAACTGCCTGCGAAGGAGGGCGATCCGAACGGCAATGTGAACAAGGCGCTGGCGGGGCTGAAGAAACTCGAACCCGCACCTATTTCATCACCTGCCCGCATCAGTTTTATCGAGCCTGCGAATTACGAGCAGCATCTGGACAAATTGCGTGAGTGTGACCTCATCATCGAGGCTATCGCCGAACGCATCGATTGGAAGTCTGACCTATACCGCAAGGTGGCACCGTTCGTGAATGCGAACGCCATCTTCGCCACCAATACCTCCGGCCTGTCCATCAACACACTTGCCGAGGCGTTTCCCGAGAATCTGCGCCACCGCTTCTGTGGCATCCACTTTTTCAACCCGCCGCGCTACATGCATCTGGTCGAGCTGATCCCATGCAAGGGCACCGATCTGCTCTTGCTGGATGACCTGGAGAAGTTCCTCGTCTCCACTTTGGGTAAGGGCGTGGTGCGTGCCAAAGACACGCCTAATTTTGTCGCCAACCGCATTGGCGTGTTCTCCATGCTTGCCACCAGGCACCATGCGGCGGCATTCAACCTCGGCTTCGATATGGTGGATGCGCTCACCGGGCGCTACCTTGGTCGTCCCAAGAGCGCCACCTTCCGTACGCTGGACGTGGTTGGACTGGACGTGTTCGCACATGTGGTCAATACGATGCGCGAGAACCTCACCGAAGATCCGTGGCACCAGCACTTCGAGCTGCCGGATTGGTTCCAATATCTAGTCGATCAAGGCTCGCTCGGACAGAAGAGTAAGCGCGGCATCTATCAGAAGATCGGTAAAGAGATACATGTGCTGGATCTGCACACGCGCGAATACAAACTGTCCGATGCAAAAGTGGACGACGGCGTGAAATCCATTCTGCGCGAACGCGACTGGGCCAAGAAACTGGCCGGCCTGCGCAACAGCCAGCATCCGCAGGCGCAGTTCCTGTGGTCTACCTTCCGCGATGTGTTCCACTACTGCGCGCTGAATCTTGAATCCATCGCCAACAACGCGCGCGATCTGGACTTTGCAGTGCGCTGGGGCTTTGGTTGGGATAGCGGGCCGTTCGAGATATGGCAGGCAGCGGGCTGGCAGCAAGTGGCAGGCTGGATCGCAGAAGACATCATCGCAGGCAAAGCCATGGCCGATAGTCCTCTTCCCGCCTGGGTCGTCGAATCGGGATGTGAGGGTGTGCACACCGCACAGGGCTCTTACGCCCCAGCCACGCGTGAAATGCAACCGCGACCACAGATTTCCGTCTATCTGCGCCAAGCCTATCCAGACCACCTGCTGGGCGAAGTGCGTCACTACGGCGAGACCGTATTCGAAACCGACGAAGTGCGCATGTGGCACACCGGCGACGACATCGCCATCCTCAGTTTCAAGACCAAGATGCATACTGTCAGCAACGAAGTGTTGGACGGCATCCTGCGTGCAGTGGATGAAGCCGAGCAACATTTCTCAGCGCTCATCCTGTGGCAGACCGAAGCGCCATTCTCTGCCGGTGCCAACCTGCTGCAACTGATGCAAGGCGTGCAAGACACGCCCGACACCGGCATGTTCGGCAAGCTCAAGGGGGTGGTGAATCGCGTTAAATACACTGCGGCTGGCGGCGGTGGCGTGGGCGACATTCTCAATGCCGCCACCGGCAACGTGCCTAAGGTGGAAGAAGTCGTCGCCAAATTCCAGCAGACCTCGATGCGCCTCAAATACGCGCAAGTCCCCACCATTGCCGCAGTGGATGGTTTGGCGCTCGGTGGTGGTTGTGAATTCTCCATCCATTGTTCGCGCATCGTCGCCACGCTGGAAAGTTATATCGGCTTGGTCGAGGTCGGGGTCGGCTTGCTGCCCGCCGGTGGCGGCTGCAAGGAGATGGTGCAACGTGCTGCAGCCGAAGCGCAACGTTTCGCCAACGACAACCGCGTGGACATCTTCCCCTTTGTGCGCCGCTACTTCCAGATGATCGCCATGGGCGAAGTCGCCAAGAGCGCTGAGCTGGCAAGAGAGATGGGCTATCTGCGCCCCAGCGACCGCATTGTGATGAACAAATTTGAACTTTTGCACATCGCCAAACAAGAAGCCAAAGCACTCAACGCCACCGCCTATCGTCCTCCGCTGCACCAGCGCCGGATCGCTGTCGCGGGGCGTACCGGCATCGCCACACTGAAAGCTGCCATGGTCAACATGCTGGAAGGACACTTCATCTCCGAACACGATTACGACATCGGATGTCGCGTCGCTGACACCTTGTGTGGCGGTGATGTGGAAGCGGGTTCACTGGTGGACGAGGCCTGGCTGCTCGACCTCGAGCGCAAACACTTCATGGAACTGCTCGCTACTGAGAAGACGCAGGCGCGCATCGAGCACATGTTGAAGAGCGGCAAGCCGTTGAGGAACTGAGCTTATATTGTCGGCAATATTAGTCACTTCTAAAGCACCCCATCTTGTGCCGGATTGATTGTAGAATCCTGCGCCGGAATCGCACTGTTCGTACTAAATATAAAAATAAGCTGTACATTTCCAACGAACATTAAGGGTGAGACGCAAATGACAAGACTCAGGGAGAGTTATGTAGGTTTGGTAGTGGCATTGGGCCTGGCTTCGGGCAGCGCCTTCGCAAGTGAGCACGGCAGCGAACACGGTCATGACGCACATGGCGCTATGGCTAAGGCAGAACTCTGCACCGGTTTCGGCCCGCAGACTCCGCGCGATATCGATAGCAAGAAGGGCGCCAATAAGGTGGCGTTCAAGATGGCACCTGCTGCGTCCGAGATGCATCTTTGCAACATCCACTTCCACGAGAACGCTGAACACAAGGCCAAGGATTTCTCTATCTTCGCTGGTGAAGGCCACGAAGGTTACGGCAGCGGTTATCAGTGCAACATCAGCAAGAAGTTGAGCAAGGCTGAAATGGCTTGGCACGGTGATGGCGTTTGTAAGAGCTCTCACGGTGACCTGGTCCCCGGGGACACGATCGAAGTGCACTATGTTCACACAACGTGTGACGTGCCCGGCGGTAAAGGCTTGGGTTCTTGCGTTTCCGCCAAGTGCGCGAACCCGGAGCTGCGTGTAGAGACTCAGGTTTACACGCTGGTTGCTGAAGGCGGCCTAGATTTCAATCAGATCCAATCTGCTGCTGCACTGCCAGCCGATACCGGTAAGCCGGTCGAGTTCATGGGTTCTACTACAGGCCCCAAGTACAACGAAAGCGCTTGTTCCGAGTATCAGGTGACTTGGAGCGTGCGCCCGCAGTGCGCCAAGGTGAACATCAAGACCGTTGGCGAATGGTGCAAAGGCAACAAATATGAAGAGGACCACGCGCACGGTGTGCGTCAGCTGGTCAAGTCTCCAACACTGTTGTCCGAGATCAAGTAATACCTGAATCAGCGGTGCGGCAACGTACCGTGGTTAAAACAAACGCCCCCTCCTGTGAGGGGGCGTTTGTTTTTCTGCGCTTTGATTTACCCTGATGGTCGGCTGTCGTATGATGCATCAGACCCCCTGCATACCAACTTCATCCGAAGGAGCGAGCCATGAGTAAGCAAGTTCAAGAAGCCTATATCGTTGCCGCCACGCGTACGGCGGTTGGTAAAGCGCCGCGCGGTATGTTCCGCAACACACGCCCCGATGATCTACTGGCGCATGTGCTGAAGAGCGCTTTGGCGCAGGCACCATCTCTTGACCCAGCCAGCATCGGAGATGTGATCGTGGGCTGTGCGATGCCGGAGGCGGAGCAGGGTATGAACGTGGCGCGCATTGCCTTGCTGCTGGCTGGCATTCCGAACACGGTGCCGGGCATGACTATCAATCGCTTCTGTTCTTCTGGTGTGCAGGCAGTGGCGATGGCGGCGGATCGCATCCGACTGGGTGAGGCCGATGTGATGCTGGCGGCAGGTGTGGAAAGCATGAGCATGGTGCCGATGATGGGTAACAAGGTGGCATTCAACCCGGCCATCTTCGAGCAGGACGAGCGCTATGGTATCGCCTACGGCATGGGGCTGACGGCGGAGAAGGTGGCCGAGCGCTGGAAGGTGCCACGCGAGGCGCAGGATGCTTTCGCTTTGCAAAGCCATCAGCGTGCAATGGCTGCGATCAAGAGCGGTGAATTCAACGATGAGATCACTCCTTTTGAATTGAGCGAGCATGTGCCGGATATGAACAGCCGCGACGTGAATGTGAAGACGCGCATAGTGTCTCAGGATGAAGGCCCGCGCGGTGATACGTCGCTGGAAGCATTGGGAAAACTGAGGACTGTGTTCGCGCAGAAGGGGTCGGTCACTGCGGGTAACAGTTCGCAAATGTCCGATGGGGCAGGTGCAGTGCTGCTGTGTTCGGAAGCAGCACTGAAGCGTTATAACCTGACGCCCATCGGAAAATTCATCGGTTTCAGCGTCGCCGGTGTGCCGCCCGAGATCATGGGTATCGGCCCGAAAGAAGCGATTCCCCGAGTGCTGAAACAAGTCGGGCTTTCGCTTGATGATATGAGTTGGATCGAGCTGAATGAAGCCTTCGCCGCACAATCGCTGGCAGTGATCGGCGATGTAGGTTTGAATCCCGAGATCGTTAATCCTTTGGGTGGTGCCATCGCCCTCGGCCATCCGCTGGGCGCGACCGGGGCGATCCGTACAGCGACGCTGCTGCATGGTCTGCGTCGCCGCAAGCAGAAGTACGGCATGGTGACGATGTGTATCGGCACGGGCATGGGGGCCGCTGGCGTGTTTGAGGCACTATGATTCAGCTCGATAGATCGAAAGGATGTAGATGAAAAAGTTTCTGATGGCTGTGATGCTGAGTGCGATGAGTATGTCCGTTATGGCGCTGGATGTCGCAGGTGTGAAGATAAGTGATACGGTGCAAGTTGGTACGCAGACGCTGGTGTTGAACGGTGCGGGTGTCCGTGCTAAATGGTTCTTCAAGGTCTATGTTGGCGCACTATATTTGGGGCAAAAGCAAACGTCTGCAGATATGATCATTGCGGAGGAGCGTTCGCATCGCATCGCGCTTTACATGCTGCGTGACCTGAGCAACAAAAAATTATACGGGGCATTCAACGAGGCCATTCAGGCGAATCACAATGGTGCGGAGCTAAAGGCGTTGGGTGGACAACTCAAGCAGATGGCGTCGATCTTCGACGCCATTGGAGAGGCAAAGCAGGGAGATGTGATCACGCTCGATTATCTTCCGGCCACCGGCACTCAGATCAGTATCAATGGCAAGGTTCACGGCGATATCGCAGGTGCGGCATTCAATCGTGCATTACTGAAGATATGGCTGGGCAGCAAGCCTGCGCAGGATGATCTGAAGAAGGCGATGCTGGGTGGTTGAGGTGGCACAGTCGAACGAGGCTAGAGATCATTTCGATGTTGATCAAGATTTCATCGCCCACCTGAATGGTGAATGTCTGCCCTGGGCTGGGATGGACGGCGCAGCGCTGCGGCGGGAACTGGAGGCACAGGGAGAAGACTGGTATGCGCTGGTAAGCGAGCGTTGTCCGCACCTGTTTGCCGAGGCGCCAGTGTTCATCAGCGATCTGCAGTTGCAGCAAATGCAGCAAGTTATCTCTGCTGCTGAACTGGCATTGGGCGCATCGGATAGCGATGCACCGCTTGGTGTTTTCTATGGCTATGACTTTCATCTGAATGAGCAGGGCGCACACCTGATCGAGATCAACACCAATGCCGGAGGCGCATTCCTAAATGCAGTGCTCATTGGCAGCCAGCGTGATATGAATCTGTACGGTGATGCAGTGAGCGAGGCGAATCTGGAGCAGGTTTTTCTCGATATGTTTCTTGACGAATGGAAACGGGTGCGCGGTGAAGCAGCATTGCAGACCATTGCAATCGTGGATGAACAGCCTGCAGCGCAATATCTCTATCCTGAATTCCTGCTGGCGCAGAAGATGTTTGAACGTGCCGGTTTCGTTGCTTGCATCGCCGATCCGGCGCAACTGGAAGCACGCGATGATGGCCTGTATCACGCGGGTAAACGCATCGACCTTATTTACAACCGGCTCACCGATTTTGATCTGTCTGATCATGCGCACTTGCGCAGCGCATCCGAGCAAGGGCAGGTGGTATTGACCCCTGGGCCCACACATCATGCGAAATATGCGGACAAGCGCAAGCTGGTAAGTTTGACTGATGCTGAAGGGTTGCGGGCAGCGGGGATGAGGAAGGATGTCGTTGAGGTGTTGCAGCGGGGTATTCCGAAAACCGAGATGGTTCGTGCAGAAGATGCGGATCGTTGGTGGTCGGTACGCAAGGAATGGTTCTTCAAGCCGGTGAGTGGCTATGGCAGCAAAGGTGCTTATCGCGGAGACAAGATGACCAAGCGCGTGTTCGAGGAGGTGATGCAAGCGCAGTACATCGCGCAGCGGTTGGCAATGCCGGGCGAACGCAAAGTGTGTTTGGGTGATGCATCTCAGATGTTGAAATTTGACGTGCGTTGCTATGTCTA
Organism: Sideroxydans sp.; assembly: GCA_024636935.1. Classification (GTDB taxonomy): domain Bacteria; phylum Pseudomonadota; class Gammaproteobacteria; order Burkholderiales; family Gallionellaceae; genus Sideroxyarcus. The sequence goes on from JAGXGC010000007.1 coordinate 62,046, forward strand.
TGCCGGACGTATCCAGATGATCGCTGCGCGACTATACCAGGGGCAGACCACCAATTTCCGTACCGCGGGCGGCGGTTTTGCGCTGGTTCGTGTTGTGTCCTGATGCATTCTGGAAATGTATATAGGCCGATATATAGGCCATTTGGCATATTGTTTCTCAGTTCGCCCGCGGCGCAGAATGACTTGGAAATTCGGGTCTTTATGCAGGAGGGTAAGTCATCATGAAACTGATCGACGATCTGGTGCGGCCTAAGTCCGTTCCGCTAGTGCGATTCAACGGCATCCGCGCCATACAAGAGCATATCAATCAACGCTCTCAGGTTGAAGCCTATGTTCAAGGCTACTCGTCTATCAAACCGGAGTTGACGGAGGGATGTTGCAAAGGATGCACGCTTGGAGAGTGGCTGCATGGTGAGGGCGCAAGGTATTTCTCGGATGTGATTCTGCTGAATGAACTGCAAGAGAGTTGTTATGAGTTTCACGAAGCAGCCTCCCAAGCTGTGTTGCTGGTCGATCTTGGCAAGCGTGAAGCTGCCATAACTATAGTACGTGGCAGTCGCTTGTTCAAGGATGCCTCGGATCGTTATCAATCCAATCTTGCCAAGCTGCATCTGGCATTCGAGATGTACTAAGCAATCATCCCAGCCTTATTGGATCGCCCTTGCGGACATCCTGATGTTAAGTCCGTCTGACGCTGCTTTCGTTTCCAGCTGTGTGGAAAATTCATCGCATCCGGCAGGGCATTAGCCACGCATGGGGAGGCGGTGAGCCTCGCCATGCAACATCACGCTCTAATCCCCTGCGTTGTCCGACATCCCGCACTTGGTCAGCGGATAGCCTGCCTTGCGCAATTCGACTGCCGATTTGGCCAGATCTTCAGCGGAGGCCTTTGCTTCTGCCGAGGAACTGGTGTTGTGCTCCACCAGTGCCGTGATGCGCTCCAGACTTTCGGCCACCTGCTTACCTGCCGCGGTCTGGTCGCTGGAAGCCTTGGCGATATGGTCGACGCGCGAGGCGACATTGACCGAGGCACTCATGATCTCCTTCAGGCCATCTCCGTTCTTGCGGATCAGGTCTATGCTCTGCGCCACTTTGCTGACGGAACGTTCCATGGAAGTCACTGCAGTGTCGGAGATGGAAGTGATCTCGCCGATGTTGCGGGTGATGTCGGTGGTGCTGTTGGCGGTGCGTTCTGCCAACTTGCGCACCTCGTCAGCGACTACGGCGAAACCACGTCCCTGTTCGCCTGCACGTGCCGCTTCGATGGCTGCGTTCAGTGCCAATAGGTTGGTCTGGTCGGCGATCTCCTTGATGGTGTCGGCGATGATGCCGATGCGCTGGATGGCCTGACCCAGATCAGAGATGGTCTTGCTGGAGGATTGAACCGTGCTGGCGACCTCGCCGGTTGCTTCGATGCTCAGCTCCATGTTGCGATTGTTCTCTTCCACAATGCGCTGCATGGCTGTGGCATCCTTCAGGGAATCGTTCGCCATGTGAGAGACTTCCTCGACCGATTGGCTGAATTGCTCCATGGTGCGTGATATCTGCTGGATGTTGTCACGTTCGTTCATGGCATTGTCAGCCACGGTGCTCACTCGTTGATCCATGTCGGCGATGCGGCCTTGTATCTTCTTCACCGGAGTGACGATCTCGTCCACAGTGGTGCGTAGATAGGTTTGCATTGTCTGAATCTCACACAGCAATTGCCCCATTTCATCACGCGTGGAGATGTCGAGCTGTCCATCTAGGTTGCCTTCCATGATATTGCGGAACTCGCTGCGCACTGCTGCAGCCGGTGTGCGCACATATCGTTTTACGCAAAAGCCGATGAAGAAGTAGAGAAATACATGCAGCGCGACCTGTCCAAGTAGAGTCTGCATCTCCATATGGTTGATGCGTGCGTAGTCAGGGGAGAGGTCGATCATCACATCCGATGCCCCGAGTATCGTTCCCTCTGCAGTCTGATGACAGCCGGTACAATCGGTGCCGTGAAAATCCTTGCTGGCAGCATACGGGGTGATCACGCGCAGGAAGGGCTTTCCTTTATCGTCCTTGCCGTAATTGATGCTGGCCTTCTTGCTTTCAATCACCTGTCGTTGGGCATCATCTTTGATATGTTCTTCTGGTAGACCTGCACCGTAGAGATCGACAACTGCCTGAGTGCGAACCATTTGTACCGATTTGATATTGATGCCTGTACTGATCTTGTGAAGGAGCAGTTTGCGATTCTCTTCTTCGCTGATCTGTCCGGTCACCATCAACAGATTGGCCCCATCGATGATCTCGTTCGCGACTTGCGCCCCTTTTTCTTCAGCCAGAATCCTGGATTCTTCGCGCAGGTTGGAGGAGACGAATATCTGCGCACCAGCCAGCACGACCACTAGTGACATCTGGATCAGAAACTGTAGTTTGGAGGTGAGAGACCAGTTCTTGAATTTGTAACGCTCGTAAGCCGAGACGATCTCTTGTTTGTTGTCGCGCAGCGTCGCATACAGTGCCTCGGAGGCAGCAACGTCACTTCTGGAAGGTGGGCGGCGAACCGAGACATAGCCTGTAATGACACCATTCTCGATAATGGGGGCGACAGTGGCATGCACCCAGTAGTGGTCGCCATTCTTGCAGCGGTTCTTGACGAATCCGCGCCAAGGGTGCTCGCCCTTAAGTGTATCCCAAAGCCACTTGAAAGCCTGCGGCGGCATATCGGGATGGCGCACGATGTTATGGCTCTTGCCGATCAGATCTTCTCTTGAATAGCCGGAGATGTGCACGAAGGCGTCGTTCACATAGGTGATGATGCCCTTGGTGTCTGTCTTGGAAATGAGAACTGTTCCTGCTGGGAATGGTTCTTCTTTTTGCGAGACGTACGAATTCTTATTTTGCATGCTGTATCTCCCCCCTGAAGTCTAGCGTTGTAGAGCCACTATCGGCCAGAATCCCCTAAAGTTTAGGGATATTCAGGTGTGGCAGCTTCTCAACCCAGCAAATGTGTCACATGCGAACGTTCTTCCATCAGCTCTTTATGGCTGTCCATCATGTGTTTACGCCCCAGTTCTGTGATGGGCAAGCCTTGCACGATCTCGTAGTGGCCATTGCGACAAGTGACCGGAAAACCGTACATAACGCCCTCGGGAATGCCGTAACTGCCATCAGATGGCACGCTCATGGTAACCCAGTCGTTGTGGTGCGAGCGCAGCAGCCAGTCGTGCATATGGCTGATGGCTGCGTTCGCTGCACTGGCTGCACTGGATAGGCCGCGAGCCTCGATTACGGCAGCGCCCCGTTTCTGCACCGTTGGTATGAAATCGCTTTCGATCCAGTCTTCCCAGTTGTTCTGTTTTAGCACCTCGACTACATTGCGGCCGCGAATTTCCGCATGTGACAGATCGGGGTATTGCGTGCCGGAGTGATTGCCCCATACCACCATCTTCTTAATGTCTTGTATGGGCTGAAATAGTTTCAGCGACACTTGGGTGATGGCGCGGTTGTGATCGAGACGCATCATGGCGGTGAAGTTTCGCGGATCAAGGTCGGGTGCGTTCTTCATGGCGATCAGTGCATTGGTGTTGGCTGGGTTACCAACTACCAGCACCTTCACATGCCGCGCGGCGACCTCATTCAGAATGCGTCCCTGTTCGGTGAAGATGGCGCCGTTGGCTTCCAGTAGGTCTTTGCGCTCCATGCCTTTACTGCGCGGACGGGCGCCGACCATCAGTACCACTTCGGTGTCGCGAAAAGCTACGCGTGCATCGTCGGTGGTGATGATTTGTTGCAGCATGGGGAAAGCACAGTCTTCCAGCTCCATCGCCACACCGCGCAGCGCCTGTTGCGCAGGCGTGATATCCAGCAATTGCAGGATGACGGGTTGCTCCCGTCCCAGCATGTCGCCGTTCGCGATGCGGAACAGCATGTTGTAACCGATCTGACCTGCAGCTCCAGTGATGGTGATACGGACGGGCGCTTTCATGGTTGCCTCCTGCGGGGTGGGTGTGGCGGCATTTTGCCAGTGTTGCGGGTTCAGCGGAAGAAACCTTTAGAGCGTGTCAGCGAAATTAGGGAAGTAGTGTGCCAATCGCTAAATTTTTTATATTGATTATTGGGAGGGGGCAGTGAGGCCGTGCTTCGCGCTCAAAGTAAAGGAATAGCAAGGTTGAATGAGTATTATTTTTAGGTGTGATCCACGACACGTGCGCATGCGGAATCGAGGAATTATTTGCAGTGATACTAAAGCGGACACATCGGGTGTAAGATTGCCTCAGTCGATTTTGGTAGTGGAAAAGGATATGAACAAGACACGCCCCAAACATCTTGCACTTCACAAAATCAAGTTGCCGTTACCCGGCTACATCTCCATATTGCACCGTATCTCCGGTGTCATTCTGTTTCTGGCCTTGCCGCTGTTGCTTGCTTTTCTCGATCAGAGTTTGCGCTCCATCGAGACTTTTACCAATCTTACAGAGCATCTGAACCATCCGGTCACCAAGCTGTTGCTGCTTGGATTGCTGTGGGCCTTTTTGCACCATTTCTTTGCGGGGCTGCGCTATCTGGCGATTGATCTGCATCTGGTGCATGGCTTGTCCGGCGCGCGCGCCAGTAGTCGTTGGGTTTTGGTGGTGAGTCTGGCATTGACCCTCGTTTTAGGAGCGAAGCTATGGTGAATCGTATTGTGACCGGCGCGCATTACGGTCTGCGCGACTGGCTGGTACAGCGTGTTACAGCCGGTGTGATGGTGCTCTACGTATTGGGACTGGCAGGATGGGCGCTGTGGCAACCGGCATTCGGCTATGACATCTGGACCGAATTATTTTCCGGTGATTTGATGCGCTCGTTCTCTTTGCTGTTTCTGCTCAGTCTGTTCTATCACGCTTGGATCGGCGTGCGCGACATCGTGATGGATTACGTTAAGCTGGCCAGCATCCGCTTGCTAATCCATGTATTGGTCATACTGGCTTTGATCATGTATGTGATCTGGGCTGTACAAATTCTCTGGGGTCTTTGAGATGGCAATAACTAAAAGAACATTCGATGTGGTTGTGGTGGGTGCAGGCGGCGCAGGTATGCGTGCAGCACTGACGCTTTCGCAGGCCGGCCTCAAAGTGGCGGTGCTGTCTAAAGTGTTTCCCACGCGCTCGCATACTGTCGCGGCCCAAGGCGGTATCGCCGCTTCGCTGGGTAATGTGAACGAGGATAACTGGCACTGGCATATGTATGACACCGTGAAAGGTTCGGACTACCTCGGAGATCAGGATGCCATCGAATACATGTGCCGCGCCGCGCCGGAGGTGGTCTACGAACTGGAGCACTTCGGCATGCCATTCGACCGCCTCGATAGTGGCAAGATCTACCAGCGACCGTTCGGTGGGCACATGCAGGATTATGGCAAGAATCCGGTGCCGCGCGCTTGTGCGGCTGCTGACCGTACCGGCCATGCATTGCTGCACACGTTGTATCAGCAGAACGTCAAAGCCAACACCAACTTCTTTGTCGAATGGATGGCGCTAGACCTGATTCGTGATCAGGACGGCGACGTGCTGGGCGTGGTGGCGATGGAGATCGAGACCTCCGAAGTGATGATTTTGCAAGCGCGTGCCACACTGTTCGCCACTGGTGGTGCGGGACGTATCTTCTCTGCCAGCACCAATGCCTATATCAACACCGGTGACGGTCTAGGTATCGCAGCCCGCGCAGGTATCCCGCTGGAGGACATGGAGTTCTTCCAGTTCCATCCGACCGGTGTACACGGTGCAGGGGTGTTGATCACCGAAGGCGTGCGTGGTGAGGGTGGTTATCTGGTGAATAAGGATGGCGAGCGATTCATGCCGCGCTATGCGCCGACCGCGAAAGATCTGGCCAGCCGCGATGTAGTGTCGCGCGCGATGGCGACCGAGATCAAGGAAGGGCGCGGCTGCGGCCCTCATGGTGATCACGTGCTGCTCAAGCTAGACCATTTGGGCGACGAAGTGATTCGTCATCGTCTGCCGGGCATCCGCGACATCGCACTCAAGTTCGCCCATGTCGATCCCTCCAAAGCACCTATTCCCGTAGTGCCAACCGCCCACTACATGATGGGCGGCATCCCTACCAACTATCACGGACAGGTGGTGGCTCCGCAAGGCACTGGCCCGGATGTGGTGGTGCAGGGCTTTTATGCGGTGGGCGAATGTGCATGTGTGTCGGTGCACGGTGCCAATCGTCTTGGATGTAATTCGCTGCTCGATCTGATTGTGTTCGGGCGTGCCGCTGCACGCCAGGTGATAGAAGACCTGAAGGCCAATCCGAACCATAAACCACTGCCCGCTGATGCGGCAGACCGTCCTCTGTCTCGACTGGCACGCCTAGAAGAACAGAAGAACGGTGAAAGTGTTGCCGAAGTCGGTGATGCGATGCGCAAAGTGATGCAAGCACATTGCGGCGTATTTCGTTTCCCAGATCTGTTGACGGAGGGGGTGACCAAGATACGCGAGGTGGCAGAGCGTGTAAAAAGCACCGAGATAAAGGACAAGAGCAAGGTGTTCAATACAGCAAGGATCGAGGCGCTGGAGTTGGATAATCTGATTGAAGTGGCGCAGGCAACCATGACCGCTGCAGAGGCGCGCAAGGAAAGTCGAGGGGCGCATGCACGCGAAGATTTCCCCGAGCGTGACGACAAGAACTGGCTCAAACATTCACTGTATTTCAGCGAGGACCGGCGTCTCGATTACAAACCGGTACGTCTGAAGCCGCTTACCGTGGAAACATTCCCGCTCAAGGCGCGGGTTTACTAGGAGACGGCGATGAAGTTCAGAATCTATCGCTACAACCCGGAAGCGGATAGCGCACCTTACATGCAGGATTACGATTTGGACTTGCAGGCGGGAGATGCCATGCTGTTGGATGCACTGATGCAGTTGCGTCAGCAGGATGACAGTCTGGGTTTTCGCAAGTCTTGCCGCGAAGGCGTGTGCGGTTCCGACGCGATGAATATCAATGGTCGCAACGGTTTGGCCTGTATCACGCCGCTGTCATCGCTTAAACAGCCGATCGAGATTCGTCCTTTGCCCGGTCTGCCGGTGATACGCGATCTGATCGTGGATATGACGCAGTTCTTCAAACAGTACCATTCAATCAAACCGTATCTGGTGAACAACGATCCGCCGCCCGAGACCGAGCGTTTGCAATCGCCCAAAGATAGAGCCGAACTGGATGGACTGTACGAATGCATCCTGTGTGCATGTTGCACGACAGCTTGTCCCTCGTTCTGGTGGAATCCGGATAAATTCGTTGGCCCGTCGGGTCTGTTGCAGGCTTACCGTTTTCTTGCGGATACGCGTGATCAAGATACTGCCGCGAGACTAGATAATCTGGAAGACCCGTATCGCTTGTTCCGTTGTCATACCATCATGAACTGTGTCGACGTCTGTCCCAAAGAATTGAACCCGACGGAAGCGATCGGCAAGATCAAGGACATGATGGTAAAGAGGATGGTATAAGGATGCGATTCTGATGTTGTCTGTCGATCCGGTTTTTCTGGAGCGGGTGCGTTGGCGTTGCCGGCGTGGCATGCTTGAAATGGATATCCTGTTGGGGCGTTTCGTCGAGCAGCGATATGCGCAATTGGACGCGCAACAGCGGGAAGCTTTTGATGAATTGTTGGACCTGCCGGACACCGATCTATGGGATTTGGTGCGCGGTGATAAAGAGCCGGAACAGGCGCAACAGCGCGAAGTGCTGGAATGGTTAAAACAGGTTTGAAAGGGGAAGAGATGAATATGGAAACCGGTCGTATCGCAACATTGACACTTGATGATGGACGCACACTGGAACTGCCTATCCTGAAAGGTACTTTGGGACCGGATGTGCTTGATATCCGTAATCTGGGAAAAGTTGGTTTGTTCACCTACGATCCGGCATTCTTTTCCACTTCCAGTTGTATTTCCGAGATCACTTTTATCGATGGCGATGTGGGCTTGCTGTATTACCGCGGCTATCCTATCGAGCAACTGGCAGAGAACTCCGATTTTCTTGAGGTCTGCCATCTACTGTTGAATGGTGAATTGCCCAATGCGGAACAGAAGGCTGGGTTCATCCGCAATATCACCCGCCATACCATGGTGCATGATCAATTGGCGCGTTTCCTCAACGGCTTCCGTCGCGACGCTCACCCGATGGCAGTGATGGTGGGTGTGGTTGGTGCGTTGTCAGCGTTCTACCACGATTCACTAGATATCAATAATCCACAACATCGCGAGATATCAGCACATCGTCTATTGGCCAAGGTGCCAACCATTGCGGCAATGGCGTACAAATACAATGTAGGCGAACCGTTCATCTATCCGAAGAATAAGTTCTCTTATGTGGAGAACTTTCTGTACATGATGTTCGCTACGCCTGCGGAGGAATACGAGCCGAATCCGATCTTGGTGCGCGCACTGGAACGCATTCTGATCCTACATGCGGATCATGAGCAGAATGCTTCCACTTCCACTGTTCGTTTGGCCGGTTCCAGTGGCGCCAATCCATTTGCCTGTATCGCTTCAGGCATCGCGGCGTTGTGGGGCCCCGCACACGGCGGAGCAAATGAGGCTGCACTGAAGATGCTGGAAGAGATCGGCGATGTGTCACGCGTTGCTGAATATGTGCAGGGCGTAAAAGACAAGAAATATCGTCTGATGGGATTTGGTCATCGGGTATACAAAAACATGGATCCGCGTGCAGCCGTGATGCGCCAGACTTGCTACGAAGTACTGAATGAGCTCAAGCTGGAGGACAACAAGTTGTTCGAGTTGGCGATGGAGCTGGAGAAGACAGCGCTGAACGATCCTTACTTCATTGAGCGCAAGCTGTATCCGAATGTGGACTTCTATTCCGGCATTGTTTTAAGTGCAATCGGCATCCCGACCAATATGTTCACAGTGATCTTCGCCGTGGCACGCACCATAGGTTGGGTGTCACAGTGGAATGAGATGGTGGCTGACGATGAACAGAAGATCGGGCGTCCGCGCCAGTTATACCGAGGCGCAGAGCGTCGTGATTTCGTACCAGTGGATAAGCGCTGATCGGACATACTTATGACCGCCCCCGAAAGCAGTTACCTGCAAGCCATGCAAGACAGTTCACCGTTGTTTGGCGGGAACAACGTCTTTATTGAGGGATTGTACGAAGACTACTTGCGCAATCCCAGCAGTGTGCCGCCGGAATGGCGCGAATATTTCGTCAAGCTGCAGTCGACTGGGACGCAAGCCGATATAGCCCATTCACCGATCCGTCAAGGATTGGCACTCAACGCCGCTGCCACTTCCCAGCCTTCCGTTTCGCAAACGGATGAGATGCGCAAGCAAGCATCGGTGTTGCAACTGATCAACGCCCATCGTTTCCTCGGTGTGCGCGCTGCCGATCTTGATCCACTCGCGCGTCATGTGAAGCCCGAAGTGGCCGAGCTGAATCCCGCCTACTACAACCTCTCAGAGTCGGACATGAACACCTTGTTCAATACGGGCTCGTTGGTGGGCGGTGCGCGCATGACATTGCGCGACATCCTGCAACGACTACGCAGGATCTACTGCGGAAGCGTCGGTGCGGAATACATGTATATCAATAATGTGACGCAGAAACGCTGGATTCAGTCGCGATTGGAGGGTGAGCAGGGGCTGCCGAATTATCCTGCCGAGACTCGCCGAGCCATCCTCTCGCATCTCACTGCTGCAGAAGGGCTGGAGCGTTATCTGCATACCAAATATGTCGGTCAGAAGCGATTCTCACTGGAAGGTGGTGAGACGCTGATACCGTTGCTGCATCATCTGTTGCAGCGCGCGGGTAAGCAAGGGGTTAAAGAGTCCGTCATCGGTATGGCGCACCGTGGTCGCTTGAATGTGCTGGTGAATACCTTGGGTAAACAACCCAAGAATCTATTCGCAGAGTTCGAGGGCATCCATCATGAGCACTTGAGTTCCGGCGACGTCAAATATCACCAAGGATTCTCGTCTGACATCGACACACCGGGCGGCCCCATGCATCTCACGCTCGCATTCAATCCCTCTCATCTTGAGATCGTGAATCCAGTGGTTGAGGGTTCGGTGCGTGCACGCCAGCATCGCCGCAAGGACCTCAAAGGAAAAGAAGTGCTGCCGATCTTGCTGCACGGCGATGCCGCTTTTGCCGGGCAAGGCGTGAATCAGGAAACGTTCAACCTGTCACAGACGCGAGGTTACAAGACTGGCGGCACCGTCCACGTTGTCATCAATAACCAGATTGGATTTACCACCTCAATGGCTCAGGACGCACGTTCCTCGCAGTATTGCACCGACGTGGCAAAGATGGTTGAAGCACCCGTATTTCACGTCAATGGCAATGATCCTGAAGCTGTGCTGATGGTCACAGAACTGGCCTTCGACTTCCGTCAGCAGTTCAGCAAAGACGTGGTGATCGACATGGTTTGTTTCCGCAAATTGGGACACAACGAACAGGATGAGCCGCTGGTCACCCAACCTTTCATGTATGGCTACATCAACAAGCACCCCGGCATGCGAGCGCTTTATGGGCAGAAGCTGGTGGAGGCCGGTGTGATCGAGGCTGGCGAGCCGGAGGCGATGATTGCCGAGTATCGCGCTGCGCTGGATGAAGGGCGTAGCCCGATCGCCAAGGTGATACCGGACTACCATTTCGAATACGGCGTGAGCTGGGCCAAGTACCGTGGTGATGTGCCTTGGAATATTCCGCTCGACACCGGTGTCTCGCTGGAGCGTTTGCAACAACTTGCCGAGCGACTGACGGATGTGCCTGAGGGATTCACCTTGCATTCGCGCGTGCAGAAGATCGTGACCGACCGCGTTGCCATGGGCAAGGGCGAACTGCCACTTGACTGGGGTATGGCTGAGAACTTGGCTTATGCCACTTTGCTTACCGAAGGTTATGCAGTGCGTCTGTCTGGTGAAGATTGCGAACGCGGCACTTTCTTCCATCGTCACGCCGTGTGGCACGACCAGAATCGTACGCAATGGGATAAAGGGTATTTCACGCCGCTGCAGAAGCTTGCCCCCGACCAGTCTGATTTCGTGGTCATCAATTCCATCCTGTCTGAAGCTGCCGTGCTGGGCTATGAATATGGTTTTGCCACGGCAGAGCCTGAGACTTTGACGATATGGGAAGCGCAGTTCGGTGACTTCGCCAATGGCGCTCAGGTCGTCATCGATCAGTTCATCACTTCCGGCGAAGCGAAGTGGGGCAGGATGAACGGGCTCACCATGCTGTTGCCGCATGGTTACGAAGGCCAAGGGCCAGAGCACTCTTCCGCCCGCATCGAGCGCTATCTGCAACTGTGCGCGGACTACAACATACAAGTGTGTATCCCCTCCAACTCTGCGCAGATATTCCATCTTTTGCGCCGTCAAATGGTGCGACCAACACGCAAACCGTTGATCGTGTTTACGCCCAAGAGTCTGTTGCGCAGCAAGGATGCTTCTTCACTGTTGGAAGATTTGACGCACGGCGGCTTCCTGTCTGTGATCCCGGAAGTCGATACCTTGGATGCCAGCAAAGTGCGTCGCATCATCGCCTGTAGCGGCAAGGTATATTACGACTTGATCAAGGGGCGAACCGAGCGCGGCCTCTCCGACATGGCGATCATCCGTATTGAGCAGCTCTATCCTTTTCCGCATGACGAATTCGCTGCGCAGGTCGCCGCTTACCCGAACGCAACCGAAGTCGTCTGGTGCCAGGAAGAGCCGGGCAATCAGGGCGCTTGGCACCGCATTCAGCATTACCTGCTGCGGCAGATGCGCAAAGGCATGCGTCTCGATTACGCATTGAGGCCTTCGTCGGCATCGCCGGCAGCAGGCTATCTCGCCATTCATAACGAGCAACAGAAAGCCGTGGTCGAGGCCGCTTTCCGCCCCGATCTGGACGTCAAGAACAGACCAGGAGTACATCACTATGAGCATCATTGAAGTCAAAGTCCCGCAATTATCCGAGTCCGTCTCCGAAGCGACACTGCTGACCTGGAACAAGAAGGTCGGCGAGCAGGTCAGCGAAGGCGAGAACCTGATCGACATCGAGACCGATAAGGTAGTGCTGGAACTGCCTGCGATCAAGAGCGGTGTGCTAAGCCGTATCTTGAAAGAGAGTGGTTCGCAAGTGGTGAGCGGCGAGGTCATCGCGCAGATCGATTCTGCCGCTACAGCTAAACCCTCTGCAGCCGAGACTGCCGAGCCGGTTGAAGCTGAGGCACCTAGCGCCAAAGCAGCAGTGCCTGCCGCTGTATCACCTTCCGCCCGCAAGTTGGCTCATGAACATGATGTGGATGCCGCCAACCTGACAGGCAGCGGCAAAAATGGTTTGGTCACCAAGGAAGATGTATTGAGCGCAGTGCAGGCTAAGCCTGCTGCGGCAGCTGCAGCAGTGCCAGTATCGGCAACTGTTTCCAGCATGGAACGAACCGAGCAGCGCGTACCGATGACACGCATCCGCCAGCGTATCGCTGAACGTCTGCTGCAATCACAGGCAAACGCCGCCATCCTCACCACCTTCAATGAAGTGAATATGCAGCCGGTGATGGAATTGCGCAGCCGTTACAAGGATGCGTTCGAGAAGAAGCATGGTGTGAAGCTCGGCTTCTCCTCCTTCTTCGTCAAAGCGGCTGTGCATGCGCTGAAGAAGTTTCCCGTCGTCAATGCATCGGTCGACGGTACCGATGTGCTGTACCACAACTATTTCGATATCGGTGTCGCCATCGGCAGCGAGCGCGGCTTGGTAGTGCCCATCATTCGTGATGCAGACCGCATATCGTTCGCGGATATCGAGCGCCGCATTGCCGACTTCGCCGCACGGGCCAAGGACGGCAAGATCGGTATGGAAGAGTTATCAGGCGGCACCTTTTCCATCACCAACGGCGGCGTGTTCGGCTCCATGTTATCCACCCCCATCATCAACCCGCCGCAAAGCGCCATCCTCGGTATCCACGCAACCAAGGAAAGGCCTGTTGCGGAGAACGGCCAGGTCGTCATCCGTCCGATGAACTACCTTGCGGTGTCATACGACCATCGCATCATCGACGGTCGCGAAGCTGTGCAGTTCCTAGTGGCGATCAAGGAATATCTTGAGATGCCAGGCCTCGTGTTGCTGGATCTGTGATGGCTACGTTCCGCGCATTTCGTATCTTTGACGAGAACGGCAAGTCTCAGGGCCGGCTGGTCGATCTGAGTCTGGATGATCTCGATGCGGGCGAGGTCGTCATTCGCGTCCATCACTCCGGTTTGAATTACAAGGATGCTCTGGCTGCGACCGGAGCGGGCAAAGTAATACGCCGATTTCCTTGCGTGGGTGGCGTGGACGCGGCGGGAATCGTTGAGAGTTCGGCTGATTCACGATTCAAGCCCGGCGATTCGGTACTGGTCACTGGCTACGACATGGGCGTTGCGCATGATGGCGGTTTTGCCGAATACGCGCGGGTGCCTGCTGACTGGCTGGTGCCATTGCCGGTCGGGCTGACGTTGTTCGAAGCGATGGCACTGGGCACCGCAGGATTCACGGCAGCTTTGGCGATACACCGACTCGAACAGAATGAGATGACACCGGACAAAGGCAAGGTGCTTGTAACTGGCGCGACCGGTGGTGTGGGGAGTCTAGCGGTACAGATGCTGGCACAACTGGGTTATCACGTGGTGGCGTTGACTAGTAAGGAAAGCGAGCAGGATTTCCTTAAGGGGCTTGGCGCAAGTGAAGTATTGCTGCGTGGCAGTATCGATATGCAAAGCACCCGTCCCTTGGAAAAGGGCTTGTGGGCTGCGGCACTGGATGCGGTGGGTGGCGATACCTTGGCTTGGCTGACGCGCACCATGCAGCAAGAAGGTGCTATCGCAAGTTTCGGCAATGCGGGAGGGGCAGCGCTGAATACCACGGTGTTTCCTTTCATCCTGCGTGGTGTGAAGCTGCTTGGCGTGGATTCGGCTGCGACCGTGATGCCGCTCCGCAAGCACTTGTGGGGCAGGCTTGCATCTGAATTGCGACCGAATGGGCTGGATAAGATCGCTCACACCATTTCGTTGGATGAGTTGCCGCAAGCATGCGAGCAGTTGATAGCAGGCAAGGCGCATGGGCGGGCTGTGGTCGATTGCGCTGCGAAATGAGAATTGCTCGGTTATAATCCGCGCCCCTCGAAGTCGTCTGACTTCGAATGCGAAAGTGGCGGAATTGGTAGACGCACTGGATTTAGGTTCCAGCGCCGCAAGGCGTGAGAGTTCGAGTCTCTCCTTTCGCACCAAGTACTTACGTTACTTCTGCGTACCGGCAAATCCCTGAAATTACCTATGAATTTTGGCAAAATTTGCCGGAATTTGCCGGAACATTTCTTTGTGGATTTCGCAAAGAAAGTTTAGTTTCTTGCTTTGAATCCGACTTACTTCTGTCAACCGTGCTATGCCGACGATGTTTTGGATGCTCATCAGCTGAATAGGCATTCAAATTAGGAGCATGCAGGTGGATGGTCCTCTCCCATAAGGGACGCCCAACAATTCCGATCATGGTTGCTTGACCGACAGGTCGTCTCTGGGCTCTTTATCGGTGCCATAGCGGACACTCAGGAAAGAGGTGTGCTATTTCTGTGCCAGAAGACGACACCTTGCCAAACAATAGTTCGACTACTATTCGTAGAGTTGTATTATGAGTATTGCTAAATCGTACCTATTAAAAGGAAATCTCCGCTTCCATCCAATAAATCGGATTGCGCTGACATCCCAGTTTTCTTTCCCGCCACCAAGAATAGCCATGATTGGTTCGGCAATCCCAGAAGATGGAGTGCGAGCTATTCTGGTCAGAGTCCTTTTGTCCACAGGACTTAATGTTGTACTCCCTCGCGGGTGAGTATGCCAATCACCTAAGTACGTCTCACGACCGTTGGTAATAAGATGATGTGCGGACAGCTCTGCCTGTTGGTACTCGGCATCAGGAACAAACCCATATCGACGGTGGATTGCTTTTGGGCCTGGTCCAATAATCGCAGTAACGACAACATCTCTATTATCTGCTACGTAACCAAGTAGCATGCCTCCAGTTTCCAAGGGAAAACTTAGTTCGCCAAGAGCGCACATCTGTATGTATGTGGGCTTTGGTATCCAAAACCGCTCATCCATGAGCGTCACATGCGATATTTACATCGAGCGGAAACGTTTCCCAATGAGGTGCGATTGGGCGTCCGTCACGCCACAGATTAACTATTCCTACGTCCCAATCAAAATCTGGGTATCCATTTTCATCTCCCAAGTTAAGGGTCGCGACGGCTAGGCGCACGGCTTCTAGTGCAACAACATCCATATCGAAGCCCGTCCCTGTAAAGGTTGGGCTGAAACAACCAACTGGATGGATGTTGGCGCCTTCTTCGAAGGCAGGGGTCGGGTAAACCCCTTCGGATTGATTATGCCTAAAGCACTTCCAGCAACCAGTCGTCTTGCCTCGAATCGCGCGACCAACGATGCCTCCCCGACTGCCTGGTGTTCCAAATGCCCAATGATAAGGGATGCCTTGTTCCCAGGCTAAATCTGAAAGAAAATGCTGTACGGTAAATTCAACTGTGCAGTCAATAATGATATCTACCTTGTCCAATGCCTGCGCCATTTGGCTCTCATGCAAAGTCAAGAATTCAGGAGTTGGAGTTCCTCCAACCTTTAGCGCGAATGGCTTCGTTTCAACGAAAGGATAATTCTGCTCAATGAATATTGAAAGGGCGTGCGATTTAGGAAGGCCAGTAGCTGATGACCCAAGCATCCAACGTGGACTGTTACCCGTCTGTACTAAATCGTGGTCGACGAGGCTAAGTCTTCCAACACCGGCTCTGGCAAGCTGCCATGCAACTGTCGAGCCTAACGCACCGAGTCCGAAAATGGCCGCCTTTTTTTGGGATAAACCTTTCAGGCGAGGCACACGGGCCTGAGCGTCATCCTGGCCGCCACGATCTGGTCTTGCAAGATAACAACGAATTTGACTGCCTGATGGTAGGCGTCGTTGACTACGTTGTGTGACGCTACGTTCTCGGAAACGAACAACAAAGATCCAGATATCGTGCAATTCTTTATATCGAGCTTCGTCTTGAAAGACAATGCCAATGATGTCGGGACCGCCATTGAAATCTGGTTGTTCAAGTTTGGGCCACACTGAAATCGCTTCAGCAAGTATATCTAGCGGCTTGTTAGTTTTTGGTCGGCACGACAGCCGAACCCAACGAGCCTTGAATCTACTTGGGTACCTTTTCTTGATAGCGCCATCTGCTTCTCCAAGCAAACTGCCATTTACGCCATGAACCTCAAGTACAGCACCACGAAACTGCACATCGCTCGAACTCGGCTCTACACCAATTAGCAACTGCCCACGGTTGTTATCTAAAGGTAGGTTCCACCCCGAAGTTAAAACGAGGGAGCCAGTCTGAAAACTGCTTTCCAGATAGCCGGTGACAGGAGCACCCTCATGAGCTTCTATAACAGCAGGCTCACCCTCATTGGCTCTTAGTACTTCTGGTAGACGCTCAACGAGATACTGGGCAACAGAATCCCGCGAGGCGTCCCACTCTGAATCTATATGGGCGACAAAGCAAAGGAGCTTTGAATATGGATCCTGATGACGCGCCAAGTTAAGCGTTGGCGCAAATACCTGAAATGCGAAATATGGATAATTTGACGGAAAGACTACCGTTAGACGATGGTTTACTTCCGAGATGGGATATGTAACGTGCAGAGCGAGCTGACCAGCAGCTCGTCTTCCCGTATCTTCCTCGAATGAAAGCCCGGCATCTTTTAATGCTTGGAGTTCAAATTCGAGACGCTCCGGATACTTTTCATACCAAAGCAACTAACCAACCTCCCTATCCTTTGGGGGGCGAGGTGGTGGTGTTGGTCCCGGTGGAACGTTGGTAGGTGGACCGGGTGGAACTTTTGGGTGTTCGGGGTGCTCAGGATGTTCAGGGTGCGAAGGACGATGTGCAGGATTTTTTGTTGAATCTGGCATGTGACACCTCACTTAGAATGGCAAGAAGACCTTACCCAATGCCAAGTGTATACCGAATTTATTGAAGAGGGATGTAGACAGAACTGTTTCCTAAGTACGTGAAATATTTTCAACATCACCATCGCAACGCACCGTAATGAAAAGTTGCCCGTGCAAGACAGGCCATCAATCCAATCTATTTCGAGCCCTACTGGAACTGAAGGGGCTGCTTTGCAGCAGATTTGTGCTGACATCAAAGTCCGCTACCGGCCATAGCGGACTTTGATGGTTGGCTGAAGACTGTCGGTTGAGAGTGTATGCAAGTCTGCTTCTGGTGTATCCACTATGGATGCTATTACTTTGCTAATAAGTCTTCCTCTATTAGAGGGTAAAATATAACCCGTAGGCAAAATACGTAATATTCGGATTTGAACCGTAACAAAGGCATACCGCGCATAAAATGAATGCAGACCTGACAAAAAGACTATTTAAAGCAATAGCCCTTGGCTCAGAAAAAGATTTAGATAGCCTTTGCAGAAAAATAATTTCAGCCGAAGATAGTAAAGGCCATGCTTTGCTTGCTAGCCAGCTGGAGGGCATTTTGAAAACAAAAAAAACCACTCCTAGTGAAGTGCCCAAAACGGATAGTGAACGGGTGCTGCAAAGTTTACCTTTAAGCCGTCGCCACCAAGATCCTCTCGTGGTTAAAATGGATCGCACCTTATTGCGACATTTCATGGTTCTTCCAGAATCTGTTGAGACGAGGTTTAGTCGAATTGAACAGGAATACGCAGCAAGAGAGCGTCTTGCATCTTTCGGCCTGCGAAATAAGAAAAAAATTCTACTTTATGGGCATCCTGGTTGTGGAAAAACTTTAGGGGCTGAAAGGCTAGCGTGGACGACTGGCTTGCCTCTCGTGAAAGTAAGATTCGATGCTTTAATTTCATCTTACTTTGGCGAGTCTGGAGTAAATTTACGAGCCGTATTTGAATCGGCAAAGGCTAGGCCATGTTTGCTGTTCCTTGATGAGTGTGACTTCATAGCGAAATCCAGGAGCAATCAAAATGATGTTGGTGAAGTTCCTCGTCTTGTTAATACGCTATTGCAACTCTTGGAAGACTTCGATGCGCCAGGGCTTCTGGTAGCGGCAACAAATCTGGATAAGCAATTAGATAAGGCGTTGTTTCGACGTTTTGATGATGTCTTTGAGGTGTTGCCTCCAGGGGCAGAGGAAATTGAGAGGCTACTCAAGATGACACTATCCTCAATTGACAATGCTTCAAATATTCATTGGGACGAACTGGTTCGTAAGCTCGTCGGTATGTCTGCCGCCGACGTTGTTAAGGTTGCTCAAGACGCTGCAAAAAATACAGTTTTGAGTGGCAAGGGAGAGGTGCGACATGAAGACTTGGAATTTGCTATTTCTGAGATATATAAGAGAGACCAAAGCTAATTTTTCAGTACCCATAGTAATAGTTACCACAATTAAAGAAGAGTTGGAAAAATGGCCCAAACTCCCTCAGGCACAAATACTTTTCCACACCTTTCTTTACCCTTAGTTGTCCGCGATCGAGCTTGGCTCAGTGGAGGGGGAAGAACCCCAGATCAGGAACAACACAACAAAGACAATCGCAGAGAGCATAGTGTCCGATTAAAGGGGCAAGCCGATGCAGCTATCGCTACGTGGGCCAGACAACGTTTGGAACGCGAACAGGCCGAACTACCTCCTATTCCTGCGAACATCCCTCTATTTATCAAGGTAGATCCAGACTCCGACCTGGAATTTCTTCGCCATTTTTTTAAGCTTGAAATCGTGTCCGAGCAGGATGATGGATTCGTTGTGGTTGCAAGTGAAGAAATCGACATGGCGACTTTTCTCGACATGGTGGGTGGTTTTGCAGAAGATCGAAGAGGGGCCACTACTACTGCCAAGATTTATGATGTTTTCGGCCCGGACAATCCTCAGCTGCGCATTGATCGTTTGTTATCAGACACCTTGAGAGAGAAATGGCACGGGATTACCGACGCGGAAATTTACACTGTTGACGTCGGTATCGAATGCTTGGGAAGTACCTATGTTCCGCTCCCACCGGAGCAAAGAGAAAATGAAGATGATGCTAATTTTGATGATCGTATAACTGCGTGGCGCGCGTTGGCACATCAGGCTCAGGCGGCTTGGGATGATTTGATGGAAGAGCGCGAAGGTGAGCTCATCAGCTTTGTCCACGGATATAGGGGCGAAATACTGGACATTCTGCATGATGCTCATTTAGGAGTGGCGACCCTTCCCGATAGTTTCACAGTTCGAATCCGAATGTCAGGGCTCGGCTTACGTGATTTAGTATTCAACTATCCATACCTCTTTGAAGTTAATGAACCCGATGAGGTCGGAGGGATCGTTGCGCGCCCCGAAGAACAGGATCAGCTACAGCATCAACTGGAGGTTCAACAACCAGACCTTGGCTCTCCTGCCGTATGCGTAATCGATAGTGGCATTCAAGAACAACATCCGTTACTCGCTGCAACAATTGATGCGCCATCTTCAATGTGTTTTATCCCTGGAGTCAATCCATCCGACGTGGCTGACTATGTACCATCAGGAGGGCATGGAACAAGAGTTGCAGGAGCAGTACTCTATCCACGTGGGGCACCGCTAAATGGAACATTCACATCCCCATGTTGGATTCAGAATGCTCGTGTGCTGGATAATAATAATCTTTTGATCACTACGCTTTATCCACCATTGTATCTTCGAGCAATCGTGTCTAAATATGCTGGAGAGCATGGAACAAAATTGTTCAACCATTCCATTGCGGCATATCGGCCATGTCGTCTTCGCCAGATGTCTGCATGGGCCGCGTCTATAGATTGGCTTTCGTGGGAATATGACATCTTATTTTTTCAGAGCGCGGGAAATTTGCCGGATCAGTCGAGGGCAACACCTTTTCGCTTGGGTATCCTTGATCATCTGCTGGCAGGACATGACTATCCCGAGTATCTTGTGCGCGACTCATCTCGAATTCCCAGCCCTTCCGAGAGTTTGCAGGCTCTAACAATTGGATCAATCAACCATCAAGGTTTTACATCGGGAAATTTGAGTTCTTTCGGTGGTACAGACGAAGCATCGTCTTTCTCTACAACGGGGCTTGGAGTTTGGGGATCGATCAAACCGGATGTCGTCGAGTATGGTGGTGGCAAGGTGCGGGACACTTCTATACCACCCAGTCTTACGACCCCATCCCAGGTTTGCACTGACCTAGTAAGGTCAACCATGTACGGTGGGCCTTTGAGTGCGAAGGACGAAGTTGGCACATCATTCGCCGCTCCAAAGGTAGCTTCTATTGCAGTAGCCGTTCAACGACTTTTACCGAATGAGCCATCGCTCTTATATCGGGGCATGATAGTGAATTCTGCTAGATGGCCTGAATGGGCCGAAAGCGCACCGAACAAGCTGAATGTATTAAGGCAAATAGGCTTTGGAATCCCAGATATTGACCGCGCCACGAGCAATACTCCGTTTAGAGTGACTCTCATTACGAATGGGGAGAATCATATTAAGGCGAGAGAAGCACAGATATACCAAATTCCGGTTCCACATGAACTTAGACAACCGGGAGATGATTTTCAAATTCGAATCGATGTCACACTTTCCTATGTAGCAAAGCCACGAAGAACTCGGCGCAATGTTCGTCAATATCTTTCGACTTGGGCCGATTGGAAAAGCAGTAAGCTCGGGGAGTCTGTTGAGTCATTTCAGGGGCGAGTGCTGAAAGATGGCGTTTCAACTAATGCCATAGGCGAAAGCGTCATTCCTTGGACAATCAGAGAAAATGACGGTTGGGGAGAAATCGAGGGCGTAAAAAGAAGTACGGGTACAGTCCAAAAGGATTGGGTTGTGATCAGCTCACATAGTCTTCCAGTAGATTTTTGTATTGCAGTTGTGGGACATGCTGGTTGGGATAAAGACCCGGAGGCTTATGCAAAATATGCCCTCGTGGTCACGTTCGAGGCTATTAATCAAGACTTGGAGATATATGAGAGGATAGCGGCTTCGGTGAATACATTGGTGCCGATTCAGGAGATAGAATCAGAAGTTCAAAATGGATAAGTGCACCTTGTTTTGACGCGTGAGAATATCTTGAGGATGCATAATCAGTTTTTCAATGTTTGGTATGTAGCATCGCTTCGGGTTGAAAACGATTGTGTTAATGGTTAGTAAGCAGACGTCCCGGCAGCCAAACTCCGACAGTCATTTCAGCAAATCATCACAGTCCGCTATGGCCGAGAAGTAGATGGCATGGCTGGCAAACTTTTATTATGTAATCGAATTTCCGTGACTAGATAGCATTCCGCTCCTGAAATTTCTCACGCGCTTTTACTTATATTTACTTCCATTTACCGCACTGTTTTTTTAAACAATATCTTGGCGATTTGATGAAAAAATACTTGTGTTTTAAGAGGGTGTTGAATTAGAGTTGTTGCATGAATTTTTTGCAAAAAGCCTTGGATGTAAAAATCTTTGATGCACTGCCAGGTGAGTGCTGGCGGCGCATTCGCATTGAAGCATTACCTTTATTGGGATTCATGCCCTTTGTAGTACTGCTGGTCGCAAATGCCCTGTTCATAAAATTTTCTCTGATCGATGCAACTTGGCAGTTAGTGCTCGATCAGGCTCTGGACTTTGCTCTATGCCTTGGGCTTTTTTCGACTGGTGCGGCTTGCTACAAGAAATTCAAGACCGCCATGATATCGGCTGCCCTGAGATGGATCGGTTCTGGCCGAGTCGGGTATCGATATATCTCGACAATCCATGCCATGATGAAATTTTTGAATGTACTGCTTCAGCGCATGGAGATTCAATCTATCCAGGCTGCCGTTCGAGTTAGAGTCGCGCTAGGCATCGTTCACCCCTCCTTGTTTGCCCGTTTAATCCCCACTCCTATCTTTCGTCGCGCTTAAAGCGTGACGATTATCAGCCCCGTCCGCTTGCGCCGTACTTCCTTTGGGTTGTTTCATTTCCTATGGAATACGCAAAATGGATATCACACTTTTTTTGACCATCCCTGAAGCAGCACACTTGCTGCGCATTGCTCCACAAACGATTCGTAATCACATTTTTAAAGGAATATTTCCGATACCGACGACACTTCTATGCGGCAGGCGGTTACTTCGCCGTGCAGATGTTGAGGCATACGTTAGGGGAGAGACTATTCCAGCACACCCGCAGAGTAGTCCCCCCTCATCTGTAAGCAAGCGCGGTCGCCCGCGTAAACGGGCTCCAGAATCGCATGGGAGTGCATCATGAGAGAAAGCTCCCTTGTTCCGACGAACTTGCTGAATTGGCCTCGCGTTGCGCGCAGATTGCCCGAAGAGAAATTGTTGATTCTTGCCCTTTGGTCTGCACCCTGGATGAGTTGTGCAGGGTATGGCGAACTACCGCTTTGCCCTTTTGCGGCATCTATCGGTATATCGCCAGAGTCAACTGAAACTGGCATAAGTAATCTTGAGCAAGCTGGCTTGGTATTTTTTGATGCGCACACGGTTGAACTGGCACTTGATGGCTGGTTCAGATTCCACCGCTTCAAAACACCTCAGTCAAAAAAGATCCTTGAACGAGAGATTGAGAAAATCCACTCAAGCATCATAAAAAGAATAGTTTCAGAAAAATCATCCGGTTGCTTCTCAACAACAACGCCATCTGCAATTTCAAATTCAATCACTACCACAGAAATAAAACCAAAGAAGTCAGCTAAGCCGATGCGGCAGCAAGTTGAAGGGGAGATTGAATTATTTTTTCCGTCTGTAATTTCTCAAAGCGAGCGGGAGTCCATTAATGCAGTCTTGGTTGGTAGCGGGGCCGATCCGGTCCAATGGCAAGCAATACTGGATGAGCTAGTAGGTGCAATGGTTCATCGACAAATCAGCAATCCGGTTGGCTATCTGAGGGGGGTAGCAGAACGGGCGGCGAATGGGACATTTATTCCTGAGCGAGGAATCGCAGTGGCCAAGGAACGGATGAAAGTGGCTGAGGTGATCAATGATGATGCACTTTTCGAAGAGCGGTTTTTCGGAAAATTATTGCCTCTCGATATCGTATTGGAGCGGCTTCCAGCAGCGACTAGTGCATTTATGAGCAACAGGCTCGGAGGGGTAAGTCAGAAATGACATCCAGCCATGCACAAAATTTCGTGCTCCAGACTGCGCTACGGTAACTGCTCTTCCCATGCTTGCTTGATCCATCAAATCAAAAGAAATGAGGCACATCAATGATAAACATCATAAAAGTTTTCCTTCGAAAATTCGGTTTTCTTTTAGAAGCATCTAGCAGATGTGACATGACGGAACAGTTCGATATTAGTAGAGTTCCGCGCTATCCGCCGATTGAAATCGGTATTCCAGCGAGCCCGCCCCATGCCTTGCTAGAAAATATCCAAGATCTTGTCGATGCGCTGCGGCGCTGTGTTGCGAATCAAGAATTGTTTGATGCGCACTACTATCCCGTGGTGTTCCGTATGGCAAATATGGTTCATCTATTGCCGGCCTCTCAATCTCATCATCACCGTAGGATTGGAGGGTTGCTGAGGCATTCACTTGAAGTCGGGTTATACGCGATTCAGGCGGCTCAAGAAAAAATCCAGCCAGATGTGAGTAATTCTCATGATGGGGTATGCGGCGATCCGCGCTGGAAGTTTGCCGTTTTCCTTGCAGGGATCGGGCACGATCTGGGGAAGATTTATACTGACGTATCCGTTTTCGACCGTTCGGAAGAATTGAAGTGGTGTCCTGTTTCCAGCAGCCTGTATGAATGGGCGAACCGTAATGGCATCGATCATTATCTATTTCGCTGGCAGGAGAATCGCGGCAAAAACCATCTTTCTGTCTCAGGAACTCTGATGCAAGGAGTAATCCATAAGGATTCCTGGAATTGGCTATGTGAAGAAGGTATGGATGAGGTGTGCTGGATATACGAGTCTCTCAATGCCAATCCAGGCACATCGAATGAAATTCACCAGTTTGTTGTCGCAGCAGACCAAATGAGTGTGCGAAACGACCTGAAGTTATTCGGGCAGCGCGATACGGAATCAAAAAATTCTTCAGCAGTGCTCCAGCACGCCGGTAGCACAACTGAAAAACAGCCGACTTTCAGAGCAAGCCGACCAATAGTTCTGCAGTGCAACTCTGGCACAACTCAAGTTCAGGAAAAACGCAAAGCTGCATATGAAGGCGTTCTGCAGCACTACGCTAGCGCACGTGGAACAACCAGACATGGCGGGCATGAAACGGGTTCGTTGCAAGTGAATGTGCCTGAATCCAAATTGTGAGCGCAAATGAATAGTGAATCTTGCATATCGAATTTGCAGAAACGTGGATCGCTACCGTGCGGTTTCTTCTATTTCCGCACAGAGGTAAAGCTGAGCGAAAACACCACATCGAAAATTCAATGCTAATTCTAAACATGGAGGAGCAATGATTAATCCAGTCCAGAAGACACCGCGCGTTCAGTCGGCCGTGGATGAACTATATTTCAGGATGGCTGAGCTTCAGTATTTTGCTGAGGAGGCCTGTAAACAACACTTTGAATTTGTCATGGCTGAAAATATGCGAAGGACATGGGCAGAAAGGAGCATCTTGTATGCACGCCCCAGAGCGCGTGACAATACGCTTGTCATCAGCTGGTTCGAGGTGCGCTGGTATGGGGCGAATGCGTCAAAAACTCGCCGCATGGAGAAGAAGGCCATCATCAAACCCAAAAACAAGCATGGCTACAATATGGGAACCTTGCTGAAGCGAGCGCAGTATTGGGAGGTTGATATGGTCCGTAGCGTTGAAGAGGCGCTCATCCCCATACGCCGAGAAGCTTCATTCATCGCCAAGGCGATTGGGCAGTTACATTACGCATTGAACATGTGAGTGGGGTAACCCAGTCAGTGTACATGTGGCTGATCGGCTGCATGCACACTGAACTTCAATCATTTTTATAGTTGGGGGGGGAACATGAAATATCGGGATGGAAATCTCTTCCTGGACGAGAAAGAGGTTGAGCTGTTATCCCTGACCTTTTTGAGTGATGTGGAAGCTTCATATCCGGCATCAGAATTCATTCATGGCTTGAGCGAGGTGCAAGCAGGGGCAAAAACGCATATTCAAGAGATTGCACACCAACAAACGCCCGAACGGCGTCGGTCGCTACAGATTGATATTCTTAAACAGCTGATCAGTACCTGCGAAGAGTTCAAGGATCGTGGATACGCCGCAGCTCAGGCTACGGGTTGTTCTATTCAGCTGCACTAATCCGGCCCCTGAAGTGGTCTGAGCATTGCCAGTTTGGGAGGCAACAATCCTGTTGGTCGAAAAGCTGCGCGGCCCCATATGGATATAGGCCAATCGGCATATATGTCTTGAGGCCCCTTCGTGCTAGCATCCGGCGATAAAACAACACGCTACATAACAGGGTCGCCGCATGCATTGGATCGCACCAACCGAACGAGATACCGTCACCGACACCATTGAAAAGCGCTTGTGGGATGCAGCCGACCAGTTCCGTGCCAATTCCGGGCTGACTGCAGCGCAATATTCCGCCCCGGTGCTGGGCCTCATCTTCCTGCTGTTTGCCGAATCGCGCTTTACCAAGCGCCGCAAGGACCTCGAATCTGCCGGCGTATCCTCGCGCCGCTCGACCAGCCGTGTGGACGATCCTGCCGCTTACCATGCCGAGGGCGTGATGTACCTGCCCGAAGCCGCACGGTTCGCACATCTGCTCAACCTGCCGGAAGGGGCCAACATCGGCCAGGCCATCAACGAGGCCATGGATGCCATCGAGAAGCACAACCCGCAACTGGCGGGCGTGTTGCCGCGCACCTTTCAAATCTTCACCAGTACCTTGCTCAAAGAGCTGCTGAAAAAGATCTCCGAGATCCCCGTGAGCACCGGCTATGACGCCTTCGGCCGCATCTACGAATACTTCCTCGGTGAATTCGCCCGCACAGAAGGTCAAAAGGGCGGCGAGTTCTACACCCCCAGCTCCATCGTGCGCCTGCTGGTGGAAGTGATACAGCCATTCCACGGACGCATCCTCGATCCCGCTTGCGGCTCCGGCGGCATGTTCGTCAGCAGCGCGCGCTTTGTGTCAGAGCACAAGAAGAATGCCGCCGACGAACTATTCATCCACGGCGTGGAAAAGACCGACGACACCGGACGCCTGGCGCGCATGAACCTCGCCATCCACGGCCTGGAAGGCGACATCCGCCACGGTGGACACATCAACAGCTACTACGACGACCCGCACGAAGCCGTCGGCAAGTTCGATTTTGTCCTCGCCAATCCGCCGTTCAACGTCAACGCCGTGGACAAGGACAGGCTGGCCTCGGACGTTGGCACAGGCCGCCGTTTCCCCTTTGGTGTGCCGCGCACCGACAACGCCAACATGCTGTGGATACAACTGTTCTATTCCAGCCTGAATGCCCAAGGCCGCGCCGGATTCGTCATGGCGAATTCCGCCAGCGATGCGCGTGCCTCTGAGCAGGAGATCCGCAAACAATTGATTGAAGCCCGCGCCGTGGACGTGATGGTCGCCGTCGGCCCCAACATGTTCTACACCGTCACGTTGCCTTGCACGCTGTGGTTCCTGGATAAGGGTAAGCAGGGCACGTCACGCGCCGACACCATTCTTTTCATTGATGCCCGCCACATCTACCGCCAGATCGATCGCGCCCATCGCGATTGGGCGGATGCGCAGATTGGTTTCATCGCCAATGTCGTGCGCCTGTATCGCGGCGAAGCGCCGGACTACACCTTGGGCGGCGAGGAAGCCAAGGTCAAGCTGGTGGAAGTGTTTGGCAAGAAGCCAAGCTATGCCGACATTCTCGGCCTGTGCAAAGCCGCCACCCTCGCCGAAATCGAAGCGCAAGGCTGGAGCCTCAATCCCGGACGGTACGTCGGCGTGGCGGCGGGTGAAGAAGTCAGTGATGAAGATTTCAAGGAAAAACTGGAAGCGCTGAACGAGGAACTGGAAGTGCTGAATGCACAAGCGCGCGAACTGGAGCAAACCATCGCGCAGAATGTCGCTGAGATTCTGGAGGCATGATGCAAGCTGCATTCGAGGAGGTTCCAATTGAGGCACTTTGTACTAGAGTAACAAGCGGTTCGACTCCTTTACGCAGCCGCTCGGATTACTACGAGAATGGGTCAATTGACTGGTTCAAAACGGGTGAATTGAATGATTGGTTTGTTGAGTCATCGAACGAAAAAGTAACCCCGTTGGCGCTTCAGGAAACGTCGCTGAAAATTTTCCCTGCTGATACTGTGCTCATGGCTATGTACGGTGACGGTAAGACTATCACGACGCTAAGCATGCTTCGCAAGCCTGCAACAACAAATCAGGCTTGTGCCGCCATGTTGGTTGACCGGCAGAAGTGCGATCCAACCTATTTCTTCTATGCTCTCAAGTCGAGGCGATACAAGCTTGTCGGTCTTGCCTTAGGTGGTGCTCAGAGAAATCTGAGCGCAAAAATCATCAAGGATTTTTGCTTGCCGGTTTTCCCATTGCTTACCCAGCACCGCATCGCAGGCATCCTCTCGGCCTACGACGATTTGATCGAAAACAACCAGCGGCGCATCCGCATACTGGAAGACATGGCGCGCAGCCTCTACCGTGAGTGGTTCGTCCACTTCCGCTACCCCGGCCATGAATCTGTCCCACACACCGATTCATCACTCGGCCCGATTCCGCAGGGGTGGGAAGTGAAAAAGCTTGGCGACATCGCTGTCGTGAATCGCGCCCAGATCAATGCAAAGAACGCCCCCGACGAATTGCACTACATTGACATCGCATCCGTCAGCCCCGGCCAGATTGATTATGCTACGACCTACGCTTTTGCCGATGCCCCCGGTCGTGCGCGCCGCGTTGTGCAGCACGGCGATGTGCTCTGGTCATGTGTGCGTCCAAACCGTCGTTCCCATGCACTGGTCATGCACCCTGAAACAAACACCATTGCTTCAACCGGATTTGCCGTGCTAACGGCTAAGGCCGTGCCATACACGTTCCTTTACTGCGCCACGACCACAGACGATTTCGTTAATTACCTGGCCAACAACGCCAGCGGTGCGGCTTATCCTGCTGTGACAGCCACGACTTTCGAGAAAGCGGAAATACTCGTTCCATCATCTGCGCTTTTGGGAAGATTTGGTGAGGCCACCATTGCGCTGATGGAACAGGCGCACACACTCCAACGCCAAACCGCCAACCTCCGCCGCACACGTGATTTGTTGTTGCCGCGCTTGCTGTCTGGTAACTTAATTCCTGCTTGTACTGAAGGGGCATCTTCATGAACACTGAACTTCGCTCACCAATCAGCAGATTCATCAAAGTGGAAGTGCAGATAGACGGCAATAAAGTGCAGTCTGCGGGTGGAGGTGATTATCCGAGGTTGATTGTTCCGCTTCATGTGACTGTGAGGGGAATTGAGCAGAAACATCGGAATGAAATCTTTTCGGCACAGTTTGGTGCAATCCAAAGCGAACTTTTATTCAACGGGCAAAAAATTAGTGATGCGCTTCCGCGTCAATTAAATCGTCTAGCATATGAGTTCGATCAGGATGAATATGTGTACCTTGAATTCCCGCTTGATGCGCGTCGTCTTGAATGGATTGAAAGGCAACGCCAAGGGAGTTTACATGGCACGGTACGTGTATCAATATTTTCATCGGTGCTAGGGCAGGTGCACGGAAGGGATGATCAATACAAGCCTCCATTTGCTTTTCGAGATGCGGTTTGCAACCAAGGGGATGTTCCATTTACCGTCCCAGATACGCAATGGCGTGAGCAAGTATTGCCAGGGTTGGGGTATGGCAAGATATTTGCGATTGAACTACCTGCAATTCCTATCGAGTCATTCCAAGGATTAGATCATTCGTTCAAAGCAATGTCTCAGGCACAGAAGTTTTTTCAGATGGGCCACTATGATGAGGCAGTGGGAAAATGCCGAATTGCTCTTGAGAAATTCTTCGAGGTTATTGAAGTTGATAACGGCGATGGCACAAAGAAAAAAATTCCAATACTTAAACAATCTTGGGAGACGCGACTTGGGCAGGCAACATACAACTGGCTGAACGGGTCGTTTGTGGCAATCAAGACAGCATCAAATTCACCTCACCATAGTCCTAACGAACACTTTGACCGCTTAGGCGCACAGATGCTCATCATGGTCACCACGGCACTAATCAGTTATGCGGCGAATGCTGCTGATGTGATTGAGCCATAGTCATGCCTACCTTGCGCTTCCATTTTCCACCTAGAAAAAGTAGTATCCATTTCTAGGAAAATAGACCACAAGAAAATTGTGCAAGCTCTTAATAAAAAAGCGATTTCAAGAATATATGGACGTGGCAGGGGTTGGGCGTTCTCATCGAATGATTTTGTCGAGGATTTCAGCCGCAGTCAGATTGATAATGCACTGTCTGAGCTGTGTCTCGAAGGCAAGATTCGTCGCGTCTGCCGGGGCATTTACGACTACCCGAAATTCAGTGAGTTGTTGCAGCAGGACTTGAGCCCAGATTTTGACCAGGTGGCGCAAGCGTTCGCACGCAAGTTCAACTGGCGCATTCAGCCATCAGGTGATGCGGCGCTGAATCTACTTGGGCTTTCGACACAGGTTCCCGGTCGGCTGGTGTATCTCTCCGACGGGCCGAACCGTCAGTACGACATCGGAAACCACACGCTGGAGTTCAAGAAATCGGCACTGAAAGATGTGGGCTTCAAGCACCGCGAGAGCGGGCTGCTCGTTCAGGCGTTGAAGGCGCTGGGGCAGGAGCGGGTGGATGAGGCGGTGATCGCTACGCTGCGCAAACAACTGGACGAGACGGCGTGCAAGCGGGTGCTAAAAGATACCGTGACGGCGACCGGCTGGGTGTATGAGACGATAAAGCGGGTTTGCGGGGGGCGTGGCTGATGGAATCAAAATCTGAGTTCAGCGATTACATCGTGTATGTGGATGAAAGCGGCGATCACAGCCTGACTTCTATTGATGCAGGCTACCCGGTTTTCGTATTGTCGTTCTGCGTATTTCGCAAGAATGACTATGCCGAGCGAGTGACACCTGCGGTGCGCAAACATAAGTTCGAGGTGTTCGGTCACGATATGGTGGTGTTACACGAACAAGAAATACGCAAGAAATCTGGGGCATTCGCACGTTTGGGCAAGGAAGCGCGTGAACAATTTATGGAGTCGCTGACCAGCATCATTGCAGCGGCAGACTTTACACTGATTGCAGT
Organism: Sideroxydans sp.; assembly: GCA_024636935.1. Taxonomy (GTDB): domain Bacteria; phylum Pseudomonadota; class Gammaproteobacteria; order Burkholderiales; family Gallionellaceae; genus Sideroxyarcus. The sequence continues at coordinate 92,256 of JAGXGC010000007.1, forward strand.
TGTAATAGATAAGCGTCGCTTGGCAAGCAAATATGTAAATCCTGCGCATCCTTACCACTTGGCGATGGCGTTTGGTCTGGAGCGGATTTATCGTTTGTTACACGAACATGAGCAGGACAATCGCACCACACACATAGTTTGCGAGGCGCGTGGATCGAAAGAAGATGCTGAACTGGAGCTGGAGTTTCGCCGCATTCGTGATGGTGCAAATTATCTCAACAAGCGGCTACCGTTTGAGTTGGTGATCGCGGACAAGAAAACCAATTCGGAGGGAATGCAGTTGGCGGATTTGACCGCGCGCCCTATCGGTCTTTCGGTGTTGCGGCCTGAGCAGCCGAACCGCGCAATGGCAATATTGGAAAGTAAGTTTTACCTGAATGGCACAGGGAATAAAAACGGTTTCGGGCTTAAAGTGTTCCCTTAAAAAGCAGAAGGGCACCGAAGTAGTCCTCGATGCCCAACGCCGACCGGGTAGTCCCAATCCATTTGGGAGCAGTATATGAGCAAAATAATGAAATCTCAACCCCTACGTAAGGTTGGAATGAATGAGTCCCAGTCCATATAACGAGGATAGCCTGGTCGAACAACCTGCAATCCAGCTCTTTGCCGAGCTGGGCTGGGAGACATTGTCAGCGTCTGAAGAGGTGATGGGGGCGAATGGCACGTTGGGCCGCGAGACGAAATCCGAGGTGGTGCTGGCTGCGCGCTTGCGTAGTGTGCTGGCGCGGCTGAATCCATCACTGCCGCCAGAAGCAATTTCCGCAGCCGTGGATGAGCTGTCGCGCGACCGTTCCGCGATGTTGCCAGCAGCCGCGAACCGATATCTTTGGGCGTTGATGCGCGACGGCGTGAAGGTGTCGGTGCCCGATCTGGCAAGAGGTGGCCAGAAAGACGAGCGGGTACGGGTGGTGGACTGGGATAACCCAGCAGCCAACGATTTCCTGCTGGTGAGCCAGATGACCATCGTCGGCCAGCTCTATACCTGCCGCCCGGATTTGATTGGTTTTGTGAATGGCCTGCCGTGGGTGGTGATCGAGCTGAAGAAGCCGGGCGTGCCGGCCAAACAGGCGTTCGATGGCAACCTGACGAGTTACAAGCATGCACAGAACGGCGTTCCCGCGCTGTTCTGGTCGAATGCCGTGCTGATTGCTTCAAATGGCACGGATAGCCGCGTCGGCTCGCTGACTGCCGACTGGGAGCGGTTCTTCGAGTGGAAGCGCATCGAGAGCGAGGACGAGCCGCGCCGCGTGTCGCTGGATGTGATGTTGCGCGGACTGTGCGAGCCGTCGCGTCTGCTTGATCTGACTGAAAACTACACGCTGTTTTCCGAGCACAAGAGCGGGCTGACCAAGATCATCGGGCAGAACCATCAGTTCATCGGCGTGAACAATGCCATCCGCGCCATGCTGAAGGCGCGCGAGGAAGGCCACGGGCGCGGCGGCGTGTTCTGGCAGACGCAGGGTTCCGGCAAGAGTTTTTCCATGGTGTTCTTCGCGCAGAAAGTGCTGCGCAAGATCCCGGGCAACTGGACATTCGTGGTTGTCACCGACCGGGTGGAGCTGGACGAGCAGATTGCCAAGACCTTTGCGGCTTGTGGGGCGGTAAGCGATGCGACGGCTTGCCATGCGCAGAGCGGGGCGCAGTTACGCGAGCTGCTTTCCGGCAATAACCGCTATGTATTCACCTTGATCCACAAGTTTCAATCTGCCGAGGTGCTGTGCGACCGGCGCGATGTAATCGTGCTGACCGACGAGGCACACCGCAGCCAGTACGACACGTTGGCGTTGAACATGCGCGCGGCACTGCCGAATGCCATGTTCGTTGCCTTCACCGGCACGCCGCTCATCGCGGGTGAAGAGCGCACGCGCGAGGTGTTCGGCGATTACGTTTCCATCTACGATTTCCAGCAGTCCGTCGAGGATGGCGCGACCGTGCCGCTGTTCTATGAGAACCGCACACCAGAGCTTCATCTCGACAATCCCGACCTGAACGACGACATCTATGACCTGATCGAGAACGCCGACCTATCGGATGACGCCGAGAAGAAGCTGGAGCGCGAGCTGGGGCGGCAGTATCACCTCATCACCCGCGATGATCGGCTGGATACCGTGGCGCAGGACATTGTGAGACATTTCCTAGGGCGGGGATTCCAGGGCAAGGCGATGGTGGTTTCCATCGACAAGGCTACCGCGCTGCGTATGTACGACAAGGTGCAGAAGTATTGGAAGATCGAGCTGGAGAATCAGCAAAAAGAGATCGAGAAGTGGAATGATCTTCCGGGATACGTGGGGACGCTTGATCCTCAAGACAGTCCGGAAATGATGCACGAAGAGGAATTGGAAGCGCGTCTGGACTACCTTGCGGAAACCGATATGGCCGTGGTGGTCTCTGCGGGTCAAAACGAGATCGAGCAGATGGCGAAACTGGGCATCGACATCGTGCCGCACCGCAAGCGCATGCTCGATGAAAAGCTGGACGAGAAGTTCAAAGACCCCAATGACCCATTGCGCCTCGTGTTTGTGTGTGCGATGTGGCTGACTGGCTTTGATGCACCAAGCTGCTCTACGGTGTATCTGGACAAGCCAATGCGGAACCATACCCTGATGCAGACCATCGCCCGTGCCAACCGCGTGTATGCCGGCAAGCAGAGCGGCTTGATCGTGGACTACGCCAATGTGTTCGCTTCGCTGGAGAAGGCACTGGCGATCTATGGACAAGGGGGCGGCGGTGAAATGCCGGTGCGTGATAAGAAGGCGCTTGCGGACGAGCTGCGCTATGCCGTGAATGACGCGAACATGTTCTGCCTGGAGCTCGGCATCTCCTTGGCCGAGATTGAGAACATGCAAATGGCCAACTTTGCACAGGCGGGGGCGATCCAGACGGCAGCCGACCGACTGATGGCCCCGGAGTCGATCAAACGTGACTTCCTGGCGCTGGAAGCATTGGTGAATAGTTTGTATCGTGCGGTGAAGCCCGATCCGGTTGCGATAGAGTTTTCACAGCGTTGCGGTTGTCTTGCCGCGATATCCGAATGCATCCGTACCGTGACCGACCCGCCGGATATTTCCCATATCCTGCAGGGGATTCAGGATTTGCTTGATGACTCTATCGCGGCAGAGCCATTCAAAATTCGGCAAAAGACATCGGCCTATGGCCAGATCGATCTTTCCAAAATCAACTTTGAAGCGCTACGCAAGCGTTTCGAGAAAAAGAAGCCCAGCAATACAGACATCGAGCGGTTGAAGGCTGCCGTGCGTGCGCAGCTTGAGCGCATGGTGCGACTCAATCCTACCCGAGCAGACTATCTGGCGAAGTTCCAGGAGCTCATCGAGGGCTATAACTCGGGGAGCCGCAATATCGAGGAGATACTCAAGGAACTGTTGGCGCTGTCGCAGGTGCTGACGGATGAACAGACACGGCATGTGCGCGAGCACCTGTCCGAAGAAGAGTTGACCATCTTCGACATCCTGACTCGCCCAGCGCCGGATCTCACCACCGAAGAGCGGGATGAGGTGAAGAAGATCGCTCATCATTTGCTGGAGAAATTGAACAAGCTGCTGGTGCTTGGCTGGCGGCAGAAGATTTCCACCCGCGCCCGCGTGAAGATCGAGATCGAAAATGCTCTGGACGAAGCCTTACCCCGCGCGTATTCCAAGGAACTGTACGAAGCCAAGTGCTCGGCTGTGTTTGAGCATGTGTATCAGAGTTATCAAGGGGAAGGGCGGAGCGTTTACGCTGCTTGATCAGATTGCGCTGCCGACGTTATTTTGCGCAACCGTGGGATATCTGGGGCACCTGCAATTGCAAATTTATTTGGCAGGTAGCTTGCAAACTGGTTTATTGCCGGATTTAATTGGTGCTGATTCGATCTCTGTCCATTTCGTAGTACAACAACATAGGAGAAACGCATGAACCGTAAGGAACTGATTGACGCACTTTCCGCAAAGACCGGTAGCAGCAAGGCTGACGCAGATCGTAACATCGCAGCACTGATCGAAACCATCACCAGCACCCTGAAGAAGGGCGACAACGTTGCATTGGTTGGCTTCGGCACGTTCGAAGTTCGCAAGCGCGCAGCACGTACCGGCCGCAATCCAGCCACCGGTGCAGAGCTGAAGATCAAGGCTTCCAAGGCTCCGGCGTTCAAGGCTGGCGCAACATTGAAGGCTGCTGTGAACGGCGGAAAGAAGTAGGCATACTGATCCTTTATGAGGGCCGCTCCATCAGTGAGGCTGGCGGCTTTTCAAGTTGAATCCAATGACACGCTCTGAACTTATAAAAAAACTGGCTGATCGTTTTCCGAAATTCACCATCAAAGATTCAGAACTGGCAGTCACCATTATCTTGGATGCCATGGCTGACACCATGTCCAGGGGAGGGCGGACTGAGATCCGCGGTTTCGGCAGTTTCGGCCTTAATTATCGCCCTCCGCGGATGGGACGCAATCCCAAGAATGGGGTCTCAGTTCCCGTTCCCGGAAAATATGTCCCGCGCTTCAAGGCCGGTCTAGAACTGCGCGCACGCGTCGATAATGGTAGCCCGCATCCTTGAGGTTCTACTAGCGTGATTCACGGATAAACATTGCTTTCGTTATCAACCAAGTCCTCTAACGTAAATCGAACTTCAAGGGATAGCCATGTCGTCTAAGAATGAAAACCTGAAAGTCATCATCGACCAACTATTGTCCGCCCAAGAGACTGCAGAGATGCTTTTCGAGAAACTGCAACGCATGGAAAGCCATACGCCCCATCTCTGCGCTGTTACAGCGGCAAGCATTTCAGATGGCCAACTCCTGACCGGTCGTGTTCTCTCAAATCTGTCCGTAGCACATCGCGAGATTGAATCCCGACTCCCAGATTATGTTTTCGATTCAGGTGTTCATTGGGCAGCAGGCAAGCTCAGTCTGTCAGTGGCCGATATGTTCCCCACGCACTTGGATATGATGCTTTCCCACCATGACGAGGGAATCAGGCAAGTGGCAGTACGTTGCGGCGATCTGAGTGAAGAACAGTTGCAGAAGACGCTTCAGGACCCGGAAAGCGGGGTCAGGCATGCTGCGGAGACACGCAAGCGGGACGGGAACAAGCCCTCGATACACAGGGACCTGCCTGTTGTGACCCTCAAATCTGTTGCAAGAATGGGTTATCAGTGACGCATCAAAGCAGTTCGGATTTCTGCGTGAAGCGGACACTGACCGCTCCGCGATTTACGAACTTTCGCCTCAGACCAGATGCAGAAGTTCGATATATCGGCTGTATATAGATATTTCGGCATATTGACCTCGCTGCAAGGGCGGGGTAGGTTTCGGCAGTCAACAACCCGAATGGTCGCTTTATATGAACATCTACCCAATGGGGATTCGAGGCTCTGATTGTTCGTTCTGAAATGAGTAGTTCGCGGCTGGTAGAGAATAAATCGCAAGTATTTAGTCGGCCAAATTAAACCGCTGAACCCAGCTTGGCAGCGGATAAATGAAAAGATCAACATGCCTATAAAGTCATATCACTTTTTTCTACGTGTGCTGAATCGGATCATTCGCGGGCTGCTTAACCTGTCAAATTTGCAAGTAGGCGCGCTGTTGGTAACAACAGCAGTGCTTGTTTCGATGGTGCTCGTTTCAATCATAGACTTGTTATGGGACGGCCGGTTCAATGCCGAACTGCAATTCGCTGGGATCGTTGTTCCATTGATCGACGGAGTTCTAATCGTTGGATTGCTGTTGGCGTTGCTCGGCGAGTTGCGTGACGAGATGAACAAACTATTGGTTGCGCAGGAAACCATCAGCAATCTGGCGTCCTACGACCCGCTTACCGGACTGCCTAATCGTCGACTTCTTGTAGATCGTATTCACCAGGCATTCGCCTTCAGCGCGCGTAGCGGTCTGGAAGGTGCGCTACTGTTCATTGATTTGGATAATTTCAAGGACATCAACGACACCCTTGGGCATGACATCGGTGATCAACTGCTGCAACAGACCGCGAAACGCCTGAAATCATGCATGCGCGAGGGCGATACTGTGGCGCGCATAGGGGGTGATGAGTTCGTCGTGATTTTGGAGAGCTTGAGCAAGCAACCTATCGAAGCCGCAAAAAAAGTGAAGACTTTCGGTGAAAGGATCCTCGCCACGCTCAACCAGCCGTATCAGCTTGGCCCGCACGAGTATCAAAGCTCATCCAGTATCGGCGCTACGCTTTTCAGCAATCACCTGCAGTCGGGTGAGGAGCTGCTGAAACAAGCAGATATCGCCATGTATCAAGCCAAGAAATCAGGCCGCAATATGCTGAAATTCTTTAACCCGGAGATGCAGGACATTATCAATACCCGCTCAATTCTGATTGGCGAACTGCGCCATGCCCTTGAAAACAACCAATTCAAATTGTTCTATCAGATTCAGACTGACAGCTCACATAAACCATTCGGGGCAGAAGCGCTGATCAGATGGGAGCATCCCGAGCATGGCTTGGTGCCACCTGACCAATTTATACCGCTGGCTGAAGAAACCGGACTTATCCTGCCTATCGGCCAATGGGTGCTGGAAACTGCTTGCGCCCAACTCGAAACGTGGAAGCAAAGCGAACTTACTCACGAACTCATTCTTTCAGTAAATGTCAGTGCCAGGCAATTCCACCAGACAGATTTTGTCGCACAAGTGCAAGCTGCCGTTAGCCATCACGCCATCAACCCGGCTCTGCTCAAGCTGGAGCTTACTGAAAGCATGTTGCTGGAGGAAATAGAAGAAACCATCGCTCGGATGAGCGCTTTGAGAAAAATTGGAGTTCAAATTTCATTGGACGACTTTGGCACCGGCTATTCATCACTGCAATACCTCAAACGGCTGCCGCTCAACCAGCTAAAGATCGATCAATCGTTCGTGCGCGACGTTGCCATTGACGAAAACGATAAGGCGATTGTGGGGACCATCATTGCCATGGCGCACGGCCTGAACTTGGATGTCATTGCAGAGGGCGTAGAAACGGAAGAGCAACGACAACTTCTCTTCATGAATGGCTGCAAGCACTACCAAGGGTATTTATTTGGCAAACCAGTGCCGATAGAACAGTTTGAGATCTTGTTGCAGCACCCGAAGTGAATGAGCCCCCTCAAGTCCTTCAAGATGTCGGCTGCGATGCGATATGGAGCTGCATCACATAGTGTAGAGCAACGACCGGTTTGTATTGCCGACGACGGTCCGGCTGAGTACACCGGAAGCGATCAGGGTATTCATCAATCTTGTGCGTTTCATCTCGTACTCCTTTTTATCAAGCCAGCAAGCAGCAGGCCGCGATGCTGGGTGCGGTCAACACCATCGCCCCCAGCATCATCTTTTCGTGCACGCACATACCGGGCGTGGCCTCGTAACTGCAATTCATCTTGAACCTTTCAACCTCCTGTATCGAATTGGGGAAGACGTTTGTGATGGTGACGTGCGTTGGTCGCACGTGTGGCAGCTCAGGGAGCAGGTCAGGGCAATAACGACGGAAGGCCCCCGCCACAATCTGTAGTCGGTGCAGCAAGGGCGCGCGGGTGCTATACGGGGCTTCGACGGAAGAAGGTGTCGCCCGGCGTGGCCGTGGTGACTTCTGTGATCGAGTCGAATGGCAGGCCAACGCGCTCGTGTGCGCGCCGCACCGCCTCGGCATCGGTCGCCATGGTCAGGCAAAAGGCGCGGCCATCCTCATAACTCACGTGCAGACGGATGGGCACTACGCACTCGTCGTAGCAGGCCTGTTCGTATAGCGCGTAGAACTTCTCGAAATCCTCCATCGAAAGTTGCTCGGGAAAGGTCTGGTGCGCGCGGTCGTGCGTGTCCAGAAAAAAACGCATCGGTTTCATGTTGCTCTCCTGTAGGTGTCGCTACGAAGGTGTAGCGGGGCGCAATGTATCGGGCGGATGCGCCGCGTTCTGTAGCAATAGTTACGCGGCGACACGGATTCTTTGTCCGGTGGTCTTGTGTAGCATTTGATACAGAGTGCGCGTTTGATTGCAGTTAGCCTCGGCCCGGATCTTTATGTGAAAGGAGCGCGAGATGGGGCAGGCTGGATTGATCGGGTTCATGCAGGTCAGCATCGTCATGCTGGTGATCGGCTTTGCGGTGCTGTTGCTGATGGTGCAGTTCGAGCTGGGGCCGCTGGGCGGGATGTCCACCGGAAAGAAATGGCTGCTGTCGCTGATACTGGGTTCCGGCATGGTGGCGTTCTCGATCAAGCTGTTTGTCATCGCCATGCTGGTGAATTTCCCCGAGCATACGATCAGGGCGCAACTGGCCGCGCAGTCGGTGCGGCCGGCAGTCTTGCGACAACCCGCGCAAGCAGCCCGCAGTGTTCAGCCGCCGAGCGTGCGCAAGGGCTACGTCTGGCGCGCCTTGCCCGATGTCGCACCTTCTCCGGCGTGGAACCCGACCACACCGGAAAAGGTCGTGCTGGGCGAACGTCTGTTCCATGACAAGGCGCTGTCAATCGACCGCACAATCTCGTGCAGTTCCTGTCACGAGGTGCGGCGCGGCGCGGGCATGGATGGTCGTCGCGCCTCGCTGGGGGTGGGCGGGCAGCTCGGCGCACGCAACGCGCCGACGGTGTGGAATGCCGCTTTCCAGTCCGTGCTGTTCTGGGACGGTCGCGCCCCATCGCTGGAAGAGCAGGCGAAAGGTCCGCCGCTGAATCCGAAGGAGATGGGCATGCCGTCGCTGGAGGCCGTGGCGCAGCGCGTGCGCGAAGGCGATGGCTATCGGGAAATGTTCGATGCGGCCTTCGGTGCCGCGCAGCCGATCACCATCGACCGCATCGTCGCCGCCATCGCCGCCTACGAGCGCACGCTGATCACGCCGGACGCGGCCTACGACCGTTTCGTGCGTGGAGACGAGTCGGCATTGAGCGCGGCGCAACTGCGCGGGATGGAGTTGTTCCAGTCGGTTGGCTGCATCCAGTGCCACTCCGGTCCCAATTTCAGCGGGGCCAGCGTGTTCGATCCGTCGCCTTCGCCGCAACGCCTGTTTCCGGTGTTCGCCGCGCAGAAATATGTAGATCGTTACAGTCTGACCAGCGATGTCGGCGCCAATGTCCCCGGCAACAAACAGGGCGTCTGGCGCATTCCGTCGCTCAGGAACGTCGCGTTGACTGCGCCATATTTCCACAACGGCAGTGTTGACAGTCTGCGGGAGGCGGTGCGTATCATGGCGACCGTGCAGCGCGGCAGGGAGATCGGCAACGATGCTAACGGCAACAGACGCATCTTGTGGTCGAAGCAGGACAGGACGATCTCGCGCGTCGGCGCTGCTCCGTTGAGCGAGAGCGACGTGGACGACATTGTCGAGTTCCTGAAGTCCCTGAGCAGCGAATCGCTCGCATTGCGCAACAGGGGGTCGTGAGTATCCGGTCGATTCATCCAGGGAGTAAGCAGTGGATGCATGCAAAGTCATATTTGACTCGTTAGAGTGGCAAGAGGCCATGCCCGGCGCTCGCTTCAAGGTATTCGGCGATGGCCGCAAGCAGATGCGCTTGCTCGAATTTACCTCCGCATTTGTTGAGCCGCACTGGTGCGAAAAGGGGCACGTTGGTTTTGTGCTGACAGGCGAACTGGAAATCGACTTCGACGGCCGAATCGTCAGGTACGGCGAAGGCGACGGGATATTCATTCCGATGGGGACATCCGCCAGACACAAGGCGCGTTCGCTTACGCCAAGTGTTCGTCTCTTTCTGGTGGAAGAAGCGTGAATAGTTCGGTACGACACTGTGCCGTAGCCAGGTTGAACAAGGAGCCATAGATGGAATCGCAATTCGTTGCCGAGGTTCGCCAGTCTGCCGAGGAGTCCTTTGCCTCGGGCCTGTATTGCGCGGAGAGCGTTGTGCTCGCGCTGGCCAAGGCGCAGGGCGTCGAGTCCGACCTGTTACCCAGGGTCGCCACCGCATTTTGCAGCGGCATGGCGCGCACCTGCGGAACCTGCGGCGCGCTCACCGGTGCAGTCATGGGCGTCAGTCTCGCCCTTGGGCGTTCCGAATCCAGTCAGCCCGTGCAGCCGGCATACACGGCGACCGAACGCCTCATCCGGGAGTTCGAACAGGAGTTCGGTGCGCGCGACTGTCATGCGCTGCTGGGCTGCGATCTCGGTACCCCGGAAGGCCAGGCCGCATTTCGCGAAAACCGGCTGGGCGAGCGCTGCGCCAGGTACACGGGCACGGCCGCAGAGATTGCGGCCCGCCTCATCGCCGAGTCAGGTCGCTAAGGAAATGGGCGAAGTGGCGCTTTCCGGTTTCATGTCAGGCGGCTGGCGATGAGCGGCGCAAAGTCCATGAACGAACTGCGGACGCTGGGCGTCTTTCGCGAACTGTCCGCCACTGGTCAGCAGATGCTCGAATGCGGCATGCAGCTCAACCGCTTCGACGAGCTGAAGACCATCATCAACAAGGGCAACAGCGTGGCTGGTGCCTATGTCGTGGTGCGCGGCCGGCTGCGCGTCTACTCGATCTCACCGGGCGGCAACGAGGCCACGTTGTACTTCATCAATCCGGGCGAGGTCTGCATCCTCGCGCTGAACTGCATCTTCAACAACCTGCAATACCCGGCCTGGGTGCAGGCCGAGCCGGACACCTGCGTCGGCGTGATTCCATCGCTGACTTACCGCACGCTGTTCCAGACCGAACCCTCCATCCAGAACCTCACCGTGCATGCGCTCTCGGTGCTGGTATTCAGGCTGATGGAAGAGCTGGAAGAAGTGCATGCGCTCAACCTGAACGAGCGTCTGGCCAAGTTCATCCTGATGCGCTCGGAAGCCGACGGCCAGTTGCGCATGACGCAAAGCGAACTGGCCGCGCACCTTGGCACCACGCGCGAAGTGGTCGCCAAGCTGCTGCGCCGGATGGTGGCCGACAGGCTGATCCAGACCGGGCGCGGCACGATCCGGGTCGCACGGCGTGAGGTGTTGGCGCGCTTGCTGGATGCGGCGGGATGATCGGCTCTGCCGGGTCGTCATGCGTAAAGTTTCCGCATTCCGGCCGACCAACGCACACTATCCACAAGGAGACGACCATGAATACGATACCCAAACTGATGTTGCTGCTGACCCTGCTGTGCCCGCTGTTCGCCCACGCCGTTGGCGAGCCTTACGCGCAAAACAAACTGGATGCGCTGAGCCAGACCAGCAAACCGATGCTGGTGTTCACCATGCTGGGTTCTAGCATGGCGGTCAATCGGGAACGTGCCCAAAACGGTGTGCCCCTTACTTATACGGTTGGGGCGGAAATAAAGGAAAGAGCATGAAATACTTCTATGGTGCCTTATGCATTTTAGGTGCGTTGCTACCCTACGGGATGCTTGTTTCGTGGGTTATAGAGAACGGGATCAACATCAGTCTCTTGATAGCAGAAGCCACGTCAACGCGCATAGGCGCATTTGCTTGGCTAGATGTGCTCGTTTCAGGGGTGGTTTTGATAGCGTTTATTCTGGCGGAAGGAACGTGAATAAGGATGAAAAAGCTTTGGTTGCCGATCTTGGGAACCTGCGCTATTGGAGTGTCATTTGGGTTGCCGCTCTTTTTGCTACAGCGGGAGCTGCACCTTGAGCGAAATAAGCCCTGACACGGCGCTCCATTCGCGCAAATGAACTTAGTCGCTTGGCGTTATCACATGGCAGTTGTGATCTGTTGCATAAATAAAAATTTCAATCGGTGTTGGCACGGTGTTTGGTAATTAAGTCGGGTTTATCATTAATTTTATGGAGCTAATAATGACTATTAACGGCATTGGGAATAATTTTCGTTTTCCACAAAACACAGCGGCAAAAAACACACTTGTAGGCGGCAATGAATTGCCACCTACAACAAGCACTGTTAATGCTGCATCGCCTCAATTCAATTTCAAGATTACCGATATCTCGGCCAACACGCTTGCTAGTGTTGGCAACGAGTTATATTCGAAAGGTCAGATTAACGCTGAGACACATCTGATGATGACGCTTCCCAGATTAGGGAGCGCAGCGATGCACCTAGGTGGACTTCCATCCGATACTCGCGTTTTAGGTGGACATATAGAAGACCCAACGAAAAATATCGATATGCTTCAGTACGCTAAAGACAAACTCAACTACATTGAAATGGTGAATGAGAAATATCCTCTTCAAAAGGTCGACACCAAGCCTTGGGAGCAATTTATTAGCACGCTAGAGCAACTTGATGGGAAAGAAATCTCGCATGGGATTGATTTAACGGCGTGACCCCTTGTCCGGTTCTTGCAAGACAATCCGCCAGTTTGACGAATGCTGTTTGTGTCCAACACCGCATTCGAGCGGGACGTGCCCAAGGCGGCGCGCCCCTCAATTTGAACGCTGGGCACAGGGGAATAGTGATGCTAAGAAAGGCTTTGTTATCGGTTGCGCTATTTTCTGTTGCGGCATTTGCAAATGCATCTGAATGTACTCTCAATCTCAACGCTCAAGCGCCGATTACAGTTGTCGGCTCATTCAGCAATATGCGATATACCGAGGAACATGCCTATGGTTACATTGTTAATTTGTGGCGTTCAGAAGATTGTCTTTTTGGTCTATTTCTTTCATCCTACGGCATCTCTGGAGATACCCCGACAGGCCTAATTGAAAACTTAAAGTACGATGAAAAGACTGGCGCTATTTCATTTAATGCTCGCCTCACTATGGGTAAAGTCGCACCCGATCCAGTTAAAGAAGTATATGAGCCTGCAACGGATACGTACGGTTTCACTGGTGTTATGAAAAAGAAATCATTGCGTGGCGCTGTGTTGCACGAGTTAAGGAATTTCCCAGCCGCCAAACCGCTTACACCTGAAAACGTGGTTCTGAAGTTATCGCAAGAAGAATCAAGCGGACTACAGTATTTGGAAACATACTCGCAGTGGGAGTTTGAAGCGAAAGAAATACTTAAGCGTAGGGGCCACAAATGGTAGCTTTCATATCCATGCCAAACCCCGCATTCAAGAGGGACTCGTCCAGAGGCGGGCGAGTCCATTTTTCACGTTGGGCAACAAAAGGAGCGTAAATGGTTTCAGCCGCGCAAACACCACAACCGCCGTACTTCGCCGTCATCTTTACATCCGTCCGCACCGACGGTGACAACGACTACGGTGAAACGGCGAGGCAAATGTTGGAGCTTGCCGCCGAACAACCGGGCTTTCTTGGCTTCGAGAGTGCAAGACAAGAAATCGGAATCTCCGTTTCATATTGGGCGAGCCAGGAAGCAATAACGGCCTGGAAGGAAAACATCATTCATCGCCACGCTCAGAGCCGGGCAAAGGACTGGTATCGGACATTTCGTGTCCGGGTCTGCCGTGTCGAGCGCGAGTATGGTTTCTGACAGTGGCGCGTCTCTCAAATTTACGTCAGGCGTCAAATTTATGGAGTCCGAATGAAACTCAGCGATAACACGGTTCTTGTAACCGGTGGCGGGTCGGGTATCGGTCTTGCGCTAGCAAGGGCATTTGCCCTGCATGGCAGCGCAGTCATTGTGTGTGGACGTGATTCAAACAAGTTGATGGCGGCACAGAAAGAGAATCCCGCCATTGTTGCGTTTTCCTGCGATATCGCAGACGACAAAGAGCAGCAACGGCTTGTCGAGCATATTACGCAGCAATACCCGAACCTGAATGTGCTGATAAACAACGCCGGGATTCAACACAATTATGATTTCTCGGATTCCGATGACCATACGCGCCGTATCGATGAGGAGGTTTCCATAAACTTAGTGGCCCATCTGAAACTAATTGATCGGTTCTTACCGTTACTCACAAAACGACCCAGCGCGGCGATTGTGAACGTTACATCTGCCTTGGCCTTGGTTCCAAAGCAAAGTGCCCCCGTTTACTGCGCAACAAAGGCCGCTATGCACAATTTCACGAAGGCCTTGCGGTACCAGCTCGAAGATACATCGGTAAAGGTCTTCGAGATTATTCCCGCCTTGGTGGACACGGAAATGACCAAGGGCAGGGGTAAGGGTAAGGGCAAGATCACCCCCGAAGCATTGACGGCTGAGGCCTTACGAGGGATCGCATCTGATAGGTACGAAATACGGATTGGAAAAACCAAGGTGCTGTTTGCGTTGAACAGATTCCTGCCGGCAGTAGCAGAAAGAATTATTCGGAATGGATAATATGCCCAATAACGCCATCAACTCGAACGAATGGGGACATGCCATGATTATTCAAGCCCCTTCATCAGCCAATTCCTCAGCTAGCGCAATTTCACAATCGCTAACGTCCCGGCAAACCTCATCCTCCCCGTCGGCAAATTCTGCCGACACCGTCACTATTTCACAGGCTGCGCGCCAAGCGCTTTCGTCCTCTGAGAGCAGCGGCCCCCATACTGCCGCATATCCGCTCGAATACTATTCGGTACCGAAATGGCAAGCCGATCTAATGCCAGTGGTGCTGTCCGGAAGACTCGGCGGGGTAGAAGGTGTGTATGAGAGAGGCGGAAGCCTCGTAGGAGGAGAATATGACTCTGAACTCGCTGAGTACGGCAAACTTTTTGATAGCCATCTCAAGGCGATATTGCAGGACAAAAACATCGCCACAACGCCCGAATTTCATCAGGCAATGATCGTGGACAAAGAAAGTAGTGAGAATATCCGCCTCCTGATGAAAGAAAGCATTGCCGGTGACAATCGGATGACCGAGCTAATGAAGGCACTGGGGATTTCTCTCTCCGACTGATCTGGCCATATTTCTCACAAGGAATAAACGATCAAGCTATATGTCTTGTAAATCTGCGAGGCTCACCCCCTCATTCCACCGGACCTGCGCGAAAAGCCGCGCAGGCCGGTGAATTCGAACGTTGAGGGGCTTTAGCTCACCCGCTGCAACTTTCTTATGTTGAGGACTACGATGGATGATGATCAATTACTGCACTATTCGAATAAGCTCGCTTACGAGATAGATTCATGGGACTTGAAGGTTGCACTTGAGAATGGAGAAAACGTCATCGTCATTGATGCGCGCTCGTCCCAGGCATTCACTGCCGGGCACATTCCCGGCGCAATATCTCTTCCCCACCGTACCATGAGCGAAACAACGACGGTTGCCTTGGACCGAAATGCTCTCGTAGTCACGTACTGTGATGGAATCGGCTGCAATGCTTCGACCAAGGGCGCATTGAACATGACAAAACTGGGTTTCCGTGTCAAAGAACTGATCGGAGGACTCGATTGGTGGAAACGCGATGGTCATCCCACAGAGAACAACGTTCCCGCCACTCAAAGCAGTACCGTCTGTGGCTGTAACTGATTCCGCTCCCAACACAACATTCCCGCAAACGCTGCGCGATATGAACCGCACTCAACCGCTGGCAATCATCGAGAGTCACTGCATCCAGGGCGGGAAAGTGGAGGCCGAGGTTCAAATTGTTGGAGAAGAATAGCCGGCGAAGGGCAGCTTGGAATATTGCATAGCGGACATAAGTTGCTATTCATACAAACGTCGGCCATGGTTAAGGGTTGTCGGATGTCAGCCCCCACGCGCTGCACGAACGAATGCAGCTGCCCGTTCTGGGCTGACGTCGGACAACCGCTCCAAGGAGGAAACCGCGAGGGGTGCCGCCGCACTCAGACCAGCGCGCGGCTATGGGGATTTGATGGGGGGCGACCCGCCTGGTTACTATGGCTGATCGGCGAGCGTAATACTTCAATCAAGTCGTCCATGGCCAAGGACGCGACAGTCATTCCTTGCTCACCATCTTAGTGGAGATTCAATCTCTCCTGCACCTCGGCAAACGGACTTGCTGTAACTAAAATTGCCTAACCACGCTCGAATGACATTCCTGATAATTCTTATTATCAGGAATGACACTTTTTGCGGATAAAGCGGCAGGTAAAGAAAGCCTCCACCCCAAACTGTGCAATACCCCTGCAAATACAGGCATCTGCAATGCAGTGTTCTGAAATACAATCTGCGCATCACTCAACACTGCGTGGCAACCATGAAAGAAAAACAAGATGTATTGGATGGCTTGATGCGGCCAGAGCGACTAGCAAACGTCATTGGACAGTCCCCAAAGTACATCAGGGAGGATATTGCCGTCCTGTTGGAGGGGGAGCAGATTCCCGGGTCGTTTGGCGATTTGATTAAGCGCTCGGTCGAAATGACCACGGCCCACAAGGAATTCGAGGGGACGAACGTAGTGTCAATATTTGGAAAAGGTGTTGTTCGCTAAAGCACCGTGCCCCAGCGCCGTACTGCCTGTCTCTTCCTCGGCCAAAGGAAACATCGGTTATTTACTAAAATGATTGTCCGCACAGGCTAAATGGATGTCCGCTTCACGCTCAACAGCGGCCGTTCAAAACTACGTGTTCGATGCTGATCGACCGTCTCTTGCTAACCCATAGCAGTCGTTGCTGAAAACAATTGTGATGCTGCCCCCTTTAGCTGGCGACATCACGATTGGAAATGTAAGCAGCGCCAGCCATCAATGCATATTCAATTGTTGTTGTCATGATGTATTCCTTCCGATTATTTGGGCATAACGACGGATTTGTTGATTTACTGCTTGTCTGTTGCTGGTTTTATTGGAATCGGTGCTTTGAAACTTCGGTATTGCTGCGAATTGAAATCAGGGCAAGCCACCACCGAATCCGCAGTTCTCACCGGCTCCCTCAGGATGGTTTTGTATTCCGGCGTGCTGATGGGGCGGTTCTGCGCATCCACTTGACCTGCGGTATAAAAAGACCTCAACAAGCTTGAAGCAGGCCTGCCGACAATCACATTGGCCGATGTGTCAATAAGCACCTGCGGCAATTCGTCCAGGGTGATGCGCTTCCACTGCTTGTCCTCGTACTTGAACAAGACCTGCGGCGGATTGGGTCTGCCCCATTTATTGTAGGAGATGCAACCCGCCGGGTAGGTGGCGAGATAGGGCACGCCGCTGACGACATCGAAACGGAAGTGGTTGAGGCTGTTCGGCTCTGGCACTGAATCGCGGAAGTCGTTTTTCCAGACGACGCTTTTGTTGTCCGGCAGGTTGAAGGTGACGGTTTCATTCAACGGCGTACGTTCAGAGCTGTCCAGATAGGCAAATCCACCAAGGTTGTAATTACGCTCTGACATAATCACCTTCCCGTCATGCAGCTTCACTTCTTCCTTCCACCGCATCGACGATGAACATGCGCTGATGGTGGAACCAAGCAGCAAGACCAATCCCAGCTTCGCTAGACGCTTCATAATTTCGTTTTGCTTGCTCATACCAAGTCCTTCCAAGTAGTCGTATCCGCAACGATGCTGTTGGGTTGATCTGGGAGTTGGGGCTACCAAACTTGTTGATATCGAAACCTATCTCGCCATTGCAGTGGGGTCAATATGCCATTTGGCCTATATCCGGCCTATATATCCGACCGTCCGCTCCCAAGAGGTTTTCAGACAGTCGATATTCATTTAGACATCCGTCCCCGGTTAACCCATATGAGACATTCGACTTTCCCGATAACGGACACTCAACGTAGTGTTAAGTGGCTGCGAGAGAGCTTATTTGAACAGTCCCACTTGAGCGTTGTGTTGGATCTGGCTAGGAAAAAATGCTTAATACAACTGACCA
>JAGXGC010000008.1 GCA_024636935.1 Sideroxydans sp.
CTAGGGCGATTTGAAACTTACGCGCGAATTCCATCATGGCTCGGACGGCTTGCCGCCCAACAGGAAGCCGGATATACGGAAGCAGTTGCACCCAAAACCATCAACGCGAATTGCTTGCAAAACGGGAGGTGTCCATATACGCAATAACCAATGGGCATTGCGCCGTATGGATTCAAAGTCAAAACAGTCGGGGGTTGCCCGACAGCAAGTTACTTTCTTTTGCTTCGCCAAAAGAAAGTAACCAAAGAAAAGGCGACCCTAGTTTGCCGCCCACTACGTGGGTTCCCTGCGTTGCTCGGCAAGTCAGGCGGCTGCGGAACTCGCGCTACGCGCTCAGACAGTCCTCGCCGAAATCCCCTGACTCGCCTGCGCTACTCGGCGGCGCTCAAGGGAAATAAAATCAACAGCGGTTTTGTGTGCGCTTTGCGCACGTTTCTTTATTGGTTTGGTGAGGCGGGCATTGCCCGCCTCGCTGGTTTTGGGGTTAGGTTTTCGGTTTTAAATTTCTATCCCCTGTGCGCCGCCGAGTAGCGCAGGGCGGCCGGGGGAAGTCCGACGAATATGTTTGAGCACGTGGCCGCGTAGCGGATCGTGCGAGTTTATGAGGAGGCCCGGCCGTTCGAGCAACGCAGGGAACCCCGAAGGGGCGGGAAGCTGGGGTCGCCTTCTTTTTGGTTACTTTTTCTTGGCGAAGCAAGAAAAAGTGACTAGCTGTCGGGCTACCCCCGACGGTTTTGACTTTGAATTTGAATTCACAAACCAGCGGATGCCAGCCATCCTACGCGTTATCATCGCCCCCCATGAACCTGACCCACATCAAATACCTCTCCCTTTTCGCGCTGCTCGTTAACGCAGCGGCGATGCTTTCTCCCATCATCAACGGTGGTGACTCCATCACTTATGCGGCGCTGTCGCAATACATCGCGCTGAATAACGACTGGTCGAATCTGATGTTGGATGGGCAGGATTGGTTGGATAAGCCGCATATGCCGTTTTGGATCACGGCGCTGTTCTTCCAGTTGTTTGGGGTGAGCACGTTCTCTTATATCTTGCCGGGATTTTTGTTCCACATCATCGGCGGTTATTTCACTTATCGACTGGCGCGGTTGTTCTATTCGCGCGAGGCGGCTTGGTTGTCGGTGCTGGTGTATGTGTCGGTGTTCCATCTGATGGATTCTTCTATCGAGGTGAAGGCGGAGACTTACCTGACCGGTTTCATCATGGGCGCGTGCTACTACTGGTTGCGCTATGACGCGCAGTCTAAGTTGAAGTATCTGTTGCTTGGGGCGGCGTTCACTGCGGGTGCGGTGATGACCAAGGGTGTGTTCACGATGATCACCATCACCAGCGGGTTGGTGATCTTGTGGATGTATCAGAAGCAGTGGAGCAAGTTGTGGAGTGTGAAGTGGTGGCTGGCGTTCGGGCTGTCTTTGCTGTTCACCGCGCCGGAGGTGATCGCTTTGTATCTGCAATTCGATGCGCATCCGGAGAAGGTGGTGTTCGGGCAGACGAACGTGTCGGGTATCAAGTTCTTTTTGTGGGATAGCCAGTTCGGGCGTTTCTTCAATTCCGGGCCGATACAGGATACGAGCGGGGGCGGGAGTCCTTACTATTTCTTGCTGGTGTTCCTGTGGGCGTTCCTGCCTTGGGTGGCGGTGTTCATCGCGGCGATGTTCTCCGGTGTGCGCAAGTTCGCGCAGCGGCAGGTGAGTGAGAACGCGGGCTTTGTTTTCTTGTGCGGCGCATTCTTCGTGACGTTCGCACTGTTCAGTGCGACGAGTTTCCAGCTCGACCATTACACGGTGATCCTGTTCCCGTTCGCGGCCATCCTGTGCGGCAAGTTCTTGTCTGATCGTATGCAGAACTTGCATGAGGGGCGGGCGCTATTGATCGCGCAAATCGCCTTCACTTTATTGCTGTTGGCGTTGGCGATAGGTTTGAGTGTGCATGTCGGTCATGCAGCAGTGTTGTCGCTGGTGGCGGTGATGGTGTTGGCGATGCTGGCTTATGCAGTGGTGCAGCGACAGCAGATGCGCGCCAATGTGTTGTTGGTATTCCCGCTGTTCGGCATGCTGGCCTTGTATGCATTTCTGGTGCTGACATCAGCGTTGACCTTTTCTGCATGCAGCGTGGCATACAACGCGAACAAGCAGCTGGCAGGTAAGCCGGTCGCACCGATCTATAGCTACAACATGGGAATCGTTTCGCGAGAGCTGGCTGTGTACAACAGCGCGCCGGTGTTTCCAGCGGTCGATACTGAACAGCTGCCGACTTCCGGTAAGTACTACCTGCTGATCAGCGAGAATGATCTGGAGGCGATCTCATCGAAGCTTGGGCATTACGAGCAGATCGCTAAGGGAGAATGGGTGGTGCACAAGACGGGTACTTTTCCGCGCTTCCTGAGATTGGCGCGCGGAGAAGAGCCGCTGGAAGATATCCGTATCCTTGCTGTGAATTGAATGCGCTGAGTGAAGTTCAGCGTATGCGCTGCATGCGCTGATACAAGCGGAAGCGTTCTTGTGCGTTACCCAGACGCCCACCTTCCCACAGTTTCTCCCAGCCGATCTCATCTTCGATAGGTTGGGCTACCGCGCCACCTTGCACCAGTAGCAGATCACATTTACGTGGGCTGTAATCGAGCTGGATCTTTCCGAAATATTCCAACATGGCTTGTTCGCTCTGACCGATGTGCAGGCCGCCGATGCAGTTGAATCGCTTGGGCAGGTTGGTGTTCAGATCATTGATCATGTAACGGTAGCTCTTGCCGTTATCCAGCCAGGGCAACCACAACGTCATGGTGAGTATCCACAGCAAGGTGACGCCGCTGGCCCAGTTGATGAGTGAGCGACGCACCGAACGACCGACACGCCAGATCATGATGACCCAGAGGATGGTGACTGCGAGTGCGATGATGAAGGGAACAGTTTCCACTTCTGCGACGAAGCCGGGCTGGTACTCCTTCAGCCAGACCACGATCTTGGCACCGTAGCCGAGCAGTAAACCGGTCCAACCCCACCACATCAGGATGGCGATCTGTGCAAAGGTCATGATGCCAAACCAGTCCAGTGCATTCGCCGCTCCACGGCGCAATGTAGATAGTGAGGCGGTGGCGAGCAATGCGATGGGCAGCAACATCGGCATGCCATTCTGGTCGTTGATATCGGGCACAAAACTCAGGATGACCAGCATCACGATGAGGCTGACTAGCAGCAACTGAAACTCAGCTTCATGCCATATGCGTTTGCGTGCTTCCCATATTGTCCACGCCGCGAGCGGGGCGGCAGGCCATGCCATCCATGGCAGCGACTTGATGTAATAGAAGGTGTCACTGAATTGGCCGTTCGCGGCGAAGGCGAACCAGCGTCCGATGTTGCGCGTCCAGAACCATTCGTGGAACAGCTCGGGTGAATGCTGGTGCAGCATGAAGGGCCACATTAGTAACCACGGCAGCGCGCTCAGTATGGCGATGCTTAGTGTGGTGAGATAGTTGTGCGTGCGCCAGTTTCTGAATGACAACAGGCTCAAACTGATCACGGTGAACAGGATGGGGGCGATGATGCCTTTACTCATGAAGCCGATGCCAAGGCCTATCCCCATGATGAGTCCGGCCAGTTGCGGTCTGCGCAGGCTTAAGGCATAGCCATACAGCATCATGGCGCTGCCGGTGAGGAGCGCGTTGTCGGTGAGGATCTCGTGGCCGCGCACCAGCATGCCGAGGCAGCCGATGAGGATGATGGCCGTGGGCCAGCCGCGATTGTTGCCGAACAGCTCGCGTCCGGCCAGGCTGGCGAACAGAAGTGTGAGGGCGGTATAGAAGCCTGTCGCTAATCGTGCGCCGTCATGCAGCGGTAGCCATGACGAGAACATCTGCGCGAACGCGGCAGCAGTCCAGTAATACAGCGGCGGTTTATCCAGATAGGGTTGTCCGGCGAGTGTGGGCACCAACCAGTCGCCGCTGGTAACGAAGTGGTAGACGATGCCGAAGCCATAAAGCTCATCCGGCTTCCAAGGATCGTGCCCGATCAAGCCGGTCAAGATCCAGACGGCACAAAGCGCGAACAGCAACGCCGCTTTGATTGGCGTGATCTCCGGATCCTTCAACTTGGTGAAGTATTCGTACATTTATTCGACGACCTTCATCAGTTGACCGGCGACTGGTTCGCCTTGTGGATATTGTGCGTTGATCAGGCGCAGATATTTTTCAGCATTGCGTCCCAGCGGTGAGTGCTGTGCAAGCGCCGCATAGGTGTCACCTTTTTTTGCTGTAATGAGGTGCAGCGTCAATGGTTTTATCTGTTTGCGCTCTTCTGCGCTCAATGTCTTGAAGCTGCGGATAGTGGTTTCCATCGCCTCGCGATTAGTCGCGAAAGTCTGTGCTGCTTTGGTGTTGCCCTGTATCAGGAAAGCACGCCCTGAATCATAGATCACGCCAAGCAAGGTGTTGTCTGTCTCGCCCAGCGCAGCAGTGTGTCCATCAATCTGAATAGTCTCTATCTTTGCATTCCCGCCCAGCTTACGGCGTGCGTATTCAACGACCGTCCCAGAAGGTTTTGGATCAAGCATGAATTGGAGCAAGGCATCGTTTTTCGGGCTGAGGGCGACCAGCTGAGTCGGTAGATTCTTCACGCTCCAATCTGCCGGGAAGGTGAGTGTGATGCCCAAGTCACGATGCACGAAGCGGTTGTCGCGTACCACACCTTCGTCCACGCTCTCACCGAACGTGAGGCCTGCGGTCTGGCGCAGATACGCTTCTCGATTCTCAACAGGATTGTCGACGGTGAGTGTCTTGGCTTCACCGACGACTTGCTGCAGTCGAGTGTCATTGTCCGGATGTGTGGCGAAGGTGCCGTGATAGCGGCGTGGTTCTCGACCTTCCTGCTTGGCGATCTCGGCATCGAACAATTCCTGATTCTTCAACACGCCGACCACGTGGATCATCGCTTGCGGATCATATTCTGTACGTGCCAGATACTGTGCGCCGAGACGGTCGGACTCCAGTTCATGGTCGCGCCCGTAGCCGGACAGGAGTGCGCCGCCCAGCAGATTGCTCACGTCGTGAAATGCCTGATTGTTCAATTCTGGAACGAGGATGGATGCCAACTGGATGCCGAGGTTGGTCGCTTGCGATGCACTCTGCTGGCGCACCCCGTGGCGTGCGGTCACGTGGCCGATCTCGTGTCCTAGTACTGCAGCCATCTCTGCTTCCGAGTTGAGGTAGGCCATGATGCCTCGCGTGATGTAGACATAGCCGCCGGGAAGCGCGAATGCGTTGATCTCGGGTGAGTCGAGTACGGTGAAGCGATAGCGCAGATTGTTGCGGTGGCTGTGTACGGCTAAGTTTTGGCCAACGCGGTCGACATAGGCTTGTAGGGTGGGATTGGGATAGACCTTGTATTGCTTGTGCACATCTACATCAGCTTGCCGACCCAGATTGATCTCTTGAGCTTCTGACATCATCACAAAATCCTGTTTGCCGGTCACGGGATTCTGCGCGCAGCCGACGAGCGAC
This sequence comes from Sideroxydans sp., assembly GCA_024636935.1. GTDB lineage: Bacteria > Pseudomonadota > Gammaproteobacteria > Burkholderiales > Gallionellaceae > Sideroxyarcus. The sequence goes on from JAGXGC010000008.1 coordinate 5,510, forward strand.
AGTGCGGCGATGCCGAAGAACAGTAAAGAGAGTGATCGTGACATGTGTCCTCCCAAAAGAAAAAAGGCAGCCTGCGCTGCCTTTTATTCTATAGCGCTTAATAAAGTTCCATTAAGCAGCGGCCTTGCCGCCCATGTTGTACTTGCTGCGGAACTTCTCGATGCGGCCCGCAGTGTCCACGATCTTCTGGGTGCCAGTGTAGAACGGATGGCACTCGGAGCAGACTTCGACGTGCAAAGCCGGCTTGCCGATGGTGGAGCGGGTCTTGAATTTGTTGCCACAGCTGCAAGTCACTTCGACTTCTGCGTAGGCTGGATGGATTTCTGCTTTCATTTTATTTCCTAACTAAAGTTGGGCGCGGCTTGGGTACGCGCACGGACGGGTCTAAGGGCGCGCATTATCCATAAAAACAGGGAGGTGGGCAAATGCTTTATGTTTTGGTAAATCACTGTCCGCGTTCGATGCTGATGCCGACCTGTTTGCAGTTGCGGATGGCTTGCAACTTGGCAACGCTGACCCGTACCCAGGGGGCGTTGAAGTCCTTGAGGATGATCTGGGCGATATGCTCTGCCAGTGCTTCCAACAGGGAAAAATGCCCTTCGCTCAATACTTTCTGCAGGTGCAAGGCGACTTGGGCGTAGTCCAATGCATCGTTGATATCGTCACTTTGGCAGGCGCGGCTGTTGGGCAGGGCGATGTCTAGGTCGATCTGCAAGGTCTGCGGGACGCGTTTCTCCCTCTCGTAGATGCCGATCAGTGTCACGACCTTGAGTTCGCGCAGGAAGATGATGTCCATAATATGGGTCTAGGTGGTTGTTTGGTTGCAAGGGCGCATTCAAGTAGAATCCGCGCTCCGCATTTTAAGGTATTACAGATGACCCTCCTGTTTTTTGTTGTGTGCGCCTATTTGTTGGGTTCAGTTTCGTTCGCTGTGTTGATGAGCAAGGCATTCGGTCTGGCTGATCCGCGTACCTATGGCTCCGGCAATCCGGGTGCTACCAATGTGCTACGCAGTGGCAAAAAGGCGGCGGCGATCCTGACTTTGTTGGGTGATGCGGCCAAGGGCTGGTTGGCGGTGTTCTTGGCGATCAAGTTCGCGCACCCAAATGGGGAGGGCTTGCTAATGGTGGCGCTGGTTTCGCTGGCGGTGTTTCTCGGCCACCTGTTCCCAGTATTTATGAAGTTCCAAGGTGGCAAGGGCGTGGCGACTGCGCTAGGCGTTTTGTTGGCCTTGAGCGGCTGGATGGGATTGGCTGTGTTGGCAACTTGGCTGCTGGTGGCAGTAGTGTTCCGTTATTCTTCGCTATCGGCACTGATTGCATCGATCGCAGCTCCGGTGTACGCCATGCTGCTGAACCTGCCTCTCGAGTGGGTGATTTCGACTGCGGTGATGTCCATGCTGCTTATTTGGCGACATAAGAAGAACATCCAGAACTTGATGTCTGGCAAGGAAAGCAAGATAGGCGGCAAGAAGAAAGAAGCTCAGTCCGCGTAATTTAGTTCCTGCAAATCCCAGCGCGGCTTGATGTTGAAGCGATAGTCGCGCTGCCCTTCCTGTTTTTGTAAGCGCATCGCGCCCGCGAAGGCGATCATCGCACCGTTATCGGTGCAGAATTCCAAATCTGGATAGAACACGCGTCCCCCGCGTCGCGTGACGGCGGCATCCAATCGTTCACGCAAAGTTTTGTTGGCGCCGACGCCTCCCGCCACGACCAGTTGATCCAAGCCGGTCTGTCCTAGGGCGGACAATGCTTTCTTTGCGAGCACATCTACTATGGCTTCCTGCGCAGCATGCGCGATATCGGCACGTGTCTGGTCGTCATTCGTATTCTTTTGCACTGATAGTAGTACAGCGGTCTTGAGGCCGCTGAAGCTGAAATCCAGATCGCCGCTATGCAGCATTGGTCGTGGCAACTTGAAGCGGCCTGGTGTGCCGTTCTGCGCCAGCTGGGCCAGCAGTGCGCCGCCTGGGTAGTCCAGCCCCAGTAGCTTGGCGCTCTTGTCGAACGCTTCGCCTGCAGCATCATCAACAGACTCACCCAGCAGTGTGTATTGCCCGACGCCATCCACGCGCATCAGTTGCGTATGCCCGCCTGATACCAGCAGTGCCACGAATGGAAAGGATGGGGCGGGATCGGAAAGCAGGGGAGAGAGTAGGTGGCCTTCAAGATGATGTACGCCAATGGTCGGTACATCTAATGTATATGCCAATGCATTCGCGATACTGGCTCCAACTAATAGAGCGCCGGACAACCCGGGGCCTTGGGTAAAGGCGATCGCGTCGATGTCATCCAGCGAGCGCTTGGCTATATATAGTGCTTGGCGTAATAACGGTAGCGCGTGACGTACATGATCACGCGAGGCGAGCTCGGGTACGACGCCACCATATTCATTATGTAGTGCGATCTGGCTATGTAGTGTGTGTGCAAGCAAGCCTTGTCCTGCTTGGTATAGCGCGAGACCTGTTTCGTCGCAGGAGGATTCGATGCCAAGGATAAGTGGATTATTCATGCGTATATATTGTAGTGAATATGATCGTGCACATTGAGCGCGAGAGAAATATTTTCAGAATATTTCAATAAAGTATTGACGCATATTTTTTGCTCCCTATAATGCGCGCCTCTTCGCTGTTGCGGAGGTGGAGTGAGGCAAATAAGTGGCGTTGATTTGCTGGCGATTGAATACATAGATTGCTTCTCACATCAGGAAATAAATAGTGTGAAATTAAGTTGACGAAAGAAATTAAGTCTCTATAATGCGCACCTCTTCGCTGCCACGGTAGCGGAGCAAGCAGTAAAAAAGTTCTTTAAAAGATAGAAAAAACAACCGATTAGTGTGGGTACGTGTGTGGAGGCAGATGATTTTTGCTACGGCAGAATGAATCAACTCAAGACATACAGAAGTACCTCACGCTAATCGAAGATACAGAAATGTAAATTCGCTTTGAGTGAGATCTGCGGGTTCGTAAGAACTTGCAAAAAAACAAGCTAGATTAAACTGAAGAGTTTGATCCTGGCTCAGATTGAACGCTGGCGGCATGCTTTACACATGCAAGTCGAACGGCAGCACGGGTGCTTGCACCTGGTGGCGAGTGGCGAACGGGTGAGTAATGTATCGGAACGTATCCGGAAGTGGGGGATAGCTCGGCGAAAGCCGGATTAATACCGCATATGCCCTGAGGGGGAAAGGGGGGGATCCGCAAGGACCTCTCGCTTTCGGAGCGGCCGATATCAGATTAGCTAGTTGGTGGGGTAAAGGCCTACCAAGGCGACGATCTGTAGCGGGTCTGAGAGGATGATCCGCCACACTGGGACTGAGACACGGCCCAGACTCCTACGGGAGGCAGCAGTGGGGAATTTTGGACAATGGGCGAAAGCCTGATCCAGCCATGCCGCGTGAGTGAAGAAGGCCTTCGGGTTGTAAAGCTCTTTCAGATGGGAAGAAACGGACATGGTTAATAACTGTGTCTAATGACGGTACCGTCAGAAGAAGCACCGGCTAACTACGTGCCAGCAGCCGCGGTAATACGTAGGGTGCGAGCGTTAATCGGAATTACTGGGCGTAAAGCGTGCGCAGGCGGTTTTGTAAGACAGATGTGAAATCCCCGGGCTCAACCTGGGAACTGCATTTGGAACTGTAAGACTAGAGTGTAGCAGAGGGGGGTAGAATTCCACGTGTAGCAGTGAAATGCGTAGAGATGTGGAGGAATACCGATGGCGAAGGCAGCCCCCTGGGTCGATACTGACGCTCATGCACGAAAGCGTGGGTAGCAAACAGGATTAGATACCCTGGTAGTCCACGCCCTAAACGATGTCAA
>JAGXGC010000009.1 GCA_024636935.1 Sideroxydans sp.
GGTGATTCTGGCATCGTGAACACTCATTCTGGTGAATGGCTAAAAGTGTTCACGTTCGAGCAGAATCGGTGTTCACGTTCCTTCAGAATGACTGTTCACGTTCGCCCAGAATGGGTGTTCACGTTGCTCCAGAATATGCATCTAGCGGCAGAAGGAAAGTGTAAATTGTCACGTCAGTAACTTTGCTTAACTCCTGTTCGATCCGCTTACAGTAAGGGCACTCCGGGTCACTAAAGAGAGCCATCTTGCGGGAGCCATTGCCCTTAACCCTTACGAATGCATCGCCCAACGGCAGCTTTGAGAAATCCGTCACCATCAGATCATCCTTGCGCAGTTCGGTCAGATTCTTGCGTGTGTTGAGCTCGACCAAATTACCGAACAGGCCAACTTGGCCGCTGGAATCCACGTAAAGGATATTGCTCTTATCGAAGATGACTTCGTACCAACCTCCGTAGGGCAGCTTGGAAATTGTTCCGACTATTACATTAGGTAAGGCGGCAGTGACCGCCTTGCGGATAACGTCTACTTCGGCGGCAGACGCTTCTGCCGAGTTGCTCTTACGAGAATCAAATGACTTGCCTGCAGACGAATTTCCGAGCGCCTTCGCCAGCATACCTCCGCCTTTTGCGCTCAGTCCGTCCGCGTTAACGGAGCCGGGATATAACGCCATGATTGAAATCATGGCGGCAACCACTTTAAGTATTTTCTGACTGATCATTGGTACGATGCTCCCCCTTAACTGTGCTATATAACGAAGCTTCGAAAAACTTGGGGCGCACTATAGGCTCTGTATCTCATCATTCATATTCGCCGAAAGGCGTAGGCTTTCTTACACACAACGCATACGTCCAGAGGACGCCGCAGGCTAAACCCAGAATGGAAAGCATTAGACTTTAGTCGTACGACCAATGGCTGATTATTGTTGTAAATATTTTCACTAGCGCATATAACCATCCCATGCACATACTCATAATTGACGATCACGAACTCTTCCGGCATGGCCTCAAGGCATCGCTGCAAGAATTTGACAAGGAAATCACTATTTCTGAGGCTGGTTCGATTGCAGGAGCAAGGGATGTCATCGAAAAAAATCCGATGGGTATCGACCTTGTCCTGCTAGATCAGGAGTTGCCCGATGGAAAAGGCATAGATTTACTGGAACTTGTCCGACACGGCCATCCGCTCATGCCCGTTGCCATGCTTTCTGGTGTTGAAGACTCTATGCTGATGAAGCAGTCTCTTGTGTTAGGCGCACAGGGTTATATTCCAAAAATCACCTGTACGAATGTCGTAATTGCGGCAATCCGATTCATGTTGTCAGGCGGCACTTACATTCCTCCCCATTTGCTGGCATCACTCAGCTTGCCCGTTGCCCCAACAATTGCTCCACCAGAGAATGCAAAGGACTTGACGGCACGAGAGCAGGAAGTATTTAAGCTGGTCAGAGAAGGTTTATCCAACAAAGAAATTTCTTACCAATTGAATATTTCAGAAGCTACTACCAAAGCACATGTAAGCGCTATTCTTAAAGCCAAAGGGACTCATAGCCGCAAACTGCTCATCTCTTCAAAATAAAACTGGCGATAACTCCCGAAAAGTTTCAAACACTGCCAGTTTTGAGCTGCTTGACGCACAATCCAAGAAATAATTTCAATTTGGCGGGCACTGCGGGTTTATGCAGCAGAAGTGCGTTGGCATCTGCCACCTCCTGACGTATTTCGGCTTGCGTTTCCCCAGTGACAATCAATGCGGGAATATCCTGTTTCAATAGTTGCCGTATGGCATGGATTGCCTGCACTCCGGTCGCCTCTCCCACCAACCTATAATCAGAAATAATCGCATTGGGAATCCAACCGCGTTCCACCTCAGCAACTGCTTCAGCAGCACTCGCGACATCTTTCACTTCGCATCCCCATTCCTGCACCAACATCACTGCTGCTCTGCGGGCGGCGAGATCATCCTCCAGCATCAATATTCTCACCCCCTCAAACTGTGCGTTCTGTGGTGCAAAACTGTCTTTGCCTTTATTAACCCCCACGCCCGTTGCCTCCGGCATGATGATACGAAAACGGCTGCCGTGGCCCGGCTTGGAAGCGACTTCGACAGCATGGTTCGGCAACAACTTCAGCAATCTTCCAATAATGGAAAGGCCGAGTCCTAGCCCCTTATTCCGGTCCCTCTCAGAATTGCCCAGCTGATAAAATTCGGTGAATATATTCTCCAGTTGATCGGGGGCAATGCCGATACCTGTATCCCATATTTCCACGAAAACCTTACCATGCCGTCGCCTGCATGCCAGCAGAATCTGCCCCCCTGTTTCCGTGTAGCGCACCGCGTTGCCTATCAGGTTATTCAAAATACATTCGAGCATAACGAGATCGGAACTGACCGCCGCACCTGACAGTCGTGCCCGCATTGTTATGCCTTTTTTATCGGCTATCAGAGCGAAATCTCTCATCAGGTTGGCAATCATCACATCGAGGCAGATCGGTTCTAGATTGAATTCGACAACCCCTGCATCCAGTTTGGAAATATCTAGCAGAGAATCCATCAGCCGGTTCATCGAACTATGCGACTCACGCAAAGCCTCGACCACTTCTTTATCTTCAGGCTGCTTGAGGCGGTGATTCAGCACCTCGATATAGAGCGACATGGCCTGCATAGGTTGCCTTAGATCATGGCTGGCTGAGGCGAGAAAACGGGTTTTATCGGCATTAGCTTTTTCTGCATGGTCTTTTTCCCGCTGGGCATCACGCAATAGTTGGCGATTGCGGGCAAACGGCAACAGGAACATCAGGCTGGCAGAAATAATACCGTGCATCGCGAACACCACAGCGATTGAATTGTTTGGTTCCAACCACCCCAACACAACTGACTGAAACACGAAAAGTGTAATTGCCAGCACGACGTAAGCCGCGCGCAAAATTCGCCGTCCGGGCGCTGCATCTTGTCTTGCGCTAAAAGCTAACACCAGCAACAGGGGGCACATCAGCAGTGTCAGCACCCCATTGATGTGCATGGCGAGCGCTCCCTGGCCCGCTATCAGTAACATCAACGTGGCCAAAATCAAGGCTATCATTGCATCGAGGGCTCGCATGGCCAGCCGGTGCGGCGCAAACAATGCGAACACGGCACGATGAAACAGCAAGGTGGTCAACAAACTGAGGCACACCAGTATGCTGTGCAATTTATCCATGCTCTCAGGCGAGAGCGATGGAAGAATCAACTCAAGGCGCCCTGTGGACGCGACCCACAGCAAAATAATAAAGCTCTGATACAAAACATACCAAGCCAGCAACTTTTGGCGGGTTGAAACGTAGGTGCTGATACCCCAAAACAGGAGCAAAAACATAAACCCCATGAACAGGGTCTGGAAAAAGATAAAGCTGTAATCCCTATTGCGGGCTTGCTCAGGTTCGAAAGCCTTCAGAAACATAGTCGAAGTGCTGATGGTCTTGAGACGCAGGTAATAAACTGATTCTGGAGCGGCCGGTCTGACGATAAAGTTCAATGCCACCTTGCCGCGAGACACCGTGTGGTCGCCAGCTATCTGAATTTTCCAACCGCCGGGACTGGTGGGATCGGACTCGTAAAGCGTGACCTCGTCGAGAAAGATCGGAAGAATGCGCAGCACCACCTCATCGCCATCGTCGCGCGGCTTTACCCGAATGCGCAGCCAGAACGCCGAGTCTGAAAATCCTTTGGCGAGAATGGGACCATAGGGCTTAAAGTCGGCATGCACGACATCTGCAATCGACAACATACCGGCACGGTCTTCGAGTACGCCGCGCGAGACGATGAGATCATCCCCCCAGACGGTAGCGGAAAAAGCGGCCCCTGTCAGGCAGAGCAGAAAAAACAAAAACGTCCGCGCCAGGACAGGTCGAAAATCTCGACCTATAGACGCGAGTTGAGCACGTAAGCGGGGTGGACGTTGGATTCTAATCAGGCACTTTGGGGTCATGAATTTGTAGACGCGGCGGGCAAATCCGCCCTCTTTTTTATGGCATATTGCTGTGTCTTAGGTTTACAGTATAGCGAAAGTATTAGCATGAAAAATAAAATCATTTATGCTCATCAAACCTCTGCAGAAACGAGCTTTTCTGGGATTCTGTATATTTCGTGAATCGCCGCTTGGAGGGCGAGAGCACGCAGTCGCGTTGCTGGATAGCTGCCCTTCGTTGTAATTCTTGAGCCGATGGCCTCTGTGCATCCAATAGCGGCCGTAGGTTCTTCTTTATGCCACCGACCGCTCAGGCCGATACGCGGCCATCAAAGCCTATTCCTGTGCTCTACAAATTTCCTGAATAAATAATCAATACGCCGATAACCCCAGCCCATAGAACGGCGGACGGCGCCGATTCAGCCACTCCAACATGATGAGTTCATCATCAGTATGATTGGCGACCTTGGTATTCGCCATGGATGGCATGCCCGTGTCATCGTAGATGTAGATGGGATGATCGTGGTGTTTGGTGACGATGCGCTCCACCCGCCCCGGTTCAGCGGTCGGTTCCACGAGAGCCGTGCCGTAGCAGAGGCAGAAATAGACTTTCTTCGGTTCGGCTTCTATGTAACAGGCGGTGCCGCGAATACCGAGTACGGCTGTGGGAACTGCCAGCCGTTTCTCGCCATGTTCGAACACTGAGAGTATCCGGCCACTGACGACGCGAAAGAACTCCTTGCTTGCGTCCTTGCCGAACTGCACCACGCTGTTGCTGCGTTGCAGGAAGGCGTTGCGGTCGATGACGTAGATCGCTTCACCGTCTGCTCCGGTGGTGACTTTGTCGCCCGGCAGCACAGGCTGACCCTCGCGCGCCGGGATGCCGTTGATGCGGACATCACCCTTGATCTCGTGCAAGCCCTGCACGGAAGGATAGTTCCCTGCGGCAAGCGCATCGCGTATCAGACCGGGTATGCCCGCGCCAGTCAGCAATCCAAGAGCGGTCAGTTGTTTCAGCAGACGGCGGCGCGATTCGTTCATCACTGTCACTCCCATAAGAACGTCATTCAGCACGATGGTAGCAGAGCCCGCAGTCCAAATCCGCAAGACAGCGCGGACGAACCCTACGAGCTCAGAAACTCTCTCCTTAGCCAGCCATCACCAGACGATTCTTTCCGCCACGTTTCGCTTCATACATCGCGTTGTCTGCGGCATTCAACAGTGACTCTTCATTTTGTCCATGCTGAGGATAGATGGCAGCACCGATGCTCGCACCTACCCGACAGGTATTCCCGTCGCACTGCATAGGTGAGCCAAGCTCGGACAAGATGTCTTTCGCCACACTCTCAATCTCATCTTTGGTTTTCGCCCGAGAGAGGATCACCACAAACTCATCGCCGCCCAAGCGCGCAACGAATCCGCTTTCTGCGATCACTTTGCTCAATCTTTCTGCAATATGGATCAGCACCTGATCCCCTGTGTCATGACCGAATTGGTCGTTGATGGGTTTGAATCCATCGATATCGATGAACATTATGGAAAATGGTTTTTTAGCACTGATTTTTGCTGAAAAATAATTGTTGAAGCTGGCTCGATTAGGCAAACCGGTCAGTACGTCGTGCAGCGCCATGTGTTCGATGCGCTGCCGGTCCGCTTCTTCCTGAGATATATCTCGCACCAATCCGATGAATTGCATGCCCTTGGGACTGTCCACTTGGGTTACCGCCAGATGCATGGGAAAGACTTCGCCATTCTTTCGCAGCCCCTGCACTTTGCGACCGATCCCGATAACCTTCGGCTCACGCATAGCCAAGTAATTCCTCAAATAGCCATCGTGTCCGGACTGGTACGGCTCGGGCATCAACATCTTGACGTTATTTCCGATCACCTCGGCTGGCGAATAACCGAATATCCGCTCTGCTGCCAGATTGAAACGCTGCACATTGCCGCGCCAATCGATGGTGAGGATTCCTTCATGTACATTATCCAGAACACCGAAAAAACTATTCTGCATATCCACGATGCGCTGCTTTGCTTGCATGCGGGCAATCAACACCTGGAAGTCCACTGGTTTGGTTAGATAGTCATCTGCTCCCGCTTGAAGACCTTTGACCAAATCTTCATTCGCGGAGAGGCTGGTCAGAATGGTGATCGGAATCCATTTTTTAGTAGGCAGGGCCTTCATCCTGCGCGTTGCCTCAATGCCATCCATTTTCGGCATGATCACATCCATCAGCACCAGATCCGGAGGCGCAGCAACATATTGCTCGATAGCCTCCAACCCATCGCCCACATGGGTGATGCGATGCCCGTTCTCTTCAAGCACCTTGATGATGGGCTTGGCAATCATTGCTGAATCTTCAGCAAAAAGTATATGCATGATACGAACCTTATTGTTCTGGACTTACGTCTGGTTGATCTGGGAATTTAGCGCGTATCGCCAACATCTCCGGCAAGGATTGGTGGAACAAATATGCCAGACTTGGATCGAAATGCGTACTGGCATTTTGCAGAATGTAATCTGCGGCCTCCTTGACATCCCAAGCTTTCTTATAAGGACGGACCGTGATCAATGCATCGAACACATCCGCTATCGCCGAGATGCGTCCTTCCACCAAGACAGCAGAAGTCATCAGGATTGAAAACATCTTCCGCCGGATTTTCGTTTGCATCAGTTCTGGATCCATACTGAACCTTTGTTATTTATTTAGAGCATTCATACTGTTGCAAGAATAGTACCTTAGCCGAGCAGTAGACGGATTGAATATTGTTCTGGACCAATCGACGCAGATCCCATAGACATTTCGAGTCCAGCATCATTGACTGCAAAGGCCGAAAAAGGCCGTCAACGGCGTATTCAGAATACTCGAGATATTCAAACTTTCTGGCGTGGGCTCATCGTTTCCGCTTTCTATTCATTTAAAAAAAACGGGCATCAAAAGATGCCCGTTTTTTTTATACATAACTTCCTACTGCTTACTTGCCAATCTCCATCATCAACTGATTGATGCGTTTAACGAAGGTGGCTGGGTCATCTAGTTGACCGCCTTCGGCCAGTAGCGCTTGTTCGAACAGCACGGCTGCCCAGTCGTCGAAGTGTTTCTCTTCAGCGTTTAATCGCGTCACCACCGGGTGTTGCGGATTGATCTCCAGGATAGGCTGCGAGGAAGGTGCGTTCTGTCCGGCGGCTTTGAGCATGCGAGCCAGATTGGCGCTCATGTCGTTGTCGTCCGCGACCAAGCAAGCCGGGCTGTCGGTGAGACGGTGCGTGACACGCACTTCCTTCACTTTGTCACCCAAGCTGGCCTTGATCTTTTCTAGCAGCGGCTTGAGTTCGTCGGCTTGCTTCTCTTGCTCTTGCTTCTCGGCTTCGTCTTCCAGCTTGCCCAAGTCCAGACCGCCCTTGGCGACGGAGACCAGTTGCTTGCCTTCGAATTCGTTCAGATAGCTCAGCGCCCATTCGTCCACACGGTCAGACATCAACAGCACTTCGATGCCTTTCTTGCGGAACACTTCGAGGTGCGGGCTGTTCTTGGCGGCGTTGAAGGTTTCAGCGGTGACGTAGTAGATCTTGTCTTGGCCTTCCTTCATGCGCGAGATGTAGTCAGCCAGCGATACGATCTCTTCATTGGTGTCGGCTTGGGTGGAGGCGAAACGCAGCAGCGCAGCGATCTTGTCCTTGTTGCCCATGTCTTCGCCTACACCTTCTTTCAGCACCTTGCCGAATTCGGCCCAGAAGGTGGCGTATTTCTCCGGCTCTTTCTCGGCCATGTCAGCCAGCAGGCCCAACACCTTGCCGGTGCAACCCTTGCGAATGGCTTCGATGTCCTTCGACTCTTGCAGGATCTCGCGCGAGACGTTGAGCGGCAGATCAGCAGAATCGACCACCCCACGCACGAAGCGCAGATAGAGCGGCATCAGTTGTTCGGCATCGTCCATGATGAACACGCGGCGCACATAGAGCTTGATGCCGTGGCGCGCGTTGCGGTCCCACAGGTCGAAAGGTGCGTGTTTGGGGATGTACAGCAGCTGTGTGTATTCCTGACGACCTTCGACACGGGCATGGCTCCAGCCCAGCGGGTCGTCGTAGTCGTGGCCGACGTGTTTGTAGAATTCCTTGTACTGCTCTTCGGTGATGTCGCTCTTGGATTGTGTCCACAGTGCGGTGGCTTGGTTGACGGTCTCGTCTTCTTCGCTGAGTTCCGGCACGCCGTCTTTCCATTCCTCTTTCTTCATCAGGATGGGTTGCACGATGTGGTTGGAGTATTTGCGAACGATCTCGCGCAGTTTGTAGCCGGCCAGCAAGTCGTCCTGATCTTCACGCAGATGCAGGGTGATCTCGGTGCCGCGTGTCGGCTTGTTCACCATCTCGATGTCGAACTCGCCACCGCCGTCGGATTCCCAACGCACGCCTTGGTCGGCTTGCTCACCGCCACGGCGAGTCAGCACGCTCACTTTGTCGGCCACGATGAAAGCGGAATAGAAACCCACACCAAACTGGCCGATGAGGTTGGCATCCTTCTGCTGGTCGCCGGACAGTTTGCTGAAGAATTCGCGTGTGCCGGATTTGGCGATGGTGCCCAGATTGTTGATGACGTCTTCGCGGCTCATGCCGATGCCGTTGTCGGCGATGGTCAGCGTGCGTGCTTCCTTGTCGAAACTGATGCGGATCGCCAGTTCGGAATCGTCCTCAAACAAGGCGGCGTTGTGCAGGCCCTCGAAGCGCAGCTTGTCGCAGGCGTCGGATGCGTTAGAGACTAGCTCACGCAGAAATATCTCACGATTGGAATAGAGCGAATGGATCATCAGCTGCAACAGCTGTTTGACCTCGGTCTGGAAGCCCATGGTTTCGCGGTTGACGGTAGCACTGTCAGTCATAACTTCTCCATTGAATGGTTGTACAAAAATAGGACTTCACGGCACGTGGGGGCGTGCCAGGGAAATTTCAAGAGCTTTGATGTTTGGGCGGGAGTGATTCCAGAATGCGCACTTGGTTGCGCCCTCCCTTTTTTGCTTGATACATGGCATTGTCGGCCATTCGCAACAAGTCCTCGCTGGAAGAGCAGTGCTGATCGAACAAGACCACACCTACACTGGCTGTGCAGCGATGTTCGACCACCTGCGGCGAACCACCCTCCTCACGCTCGATCTTCAGCTTGTAAGGTTTACCCAACGAATGTCGTATCTTCTCGGCGATCTCTGAGGCTCTGCGGGCGGATACATCACGCTCTTTACTGAGCTCATGCAGCATCACCACGAACTCGTCACCACCAAAACGCGATACGGTATCCATCTCGCGCACACAAGCCGTGATGCGATGCGCCACTTCGATCAGCAGCAGGTCACCCACATCGTGTCCATGTTCGTCGTTGAGCGGTTTGAAATTATCAAGATCGATGAACATCAGCGCAGAGAACCGTTGACTGCGTTTGCAGGCCGCAATGGTCAACCCGAAGCGATCGAGCAACAGGCGGCGGTTGGGCAATTGTGTCAGCGGGTCATAGAAGGCCAGATTGCGTATCTTTTCCTCGGCCTGCTTACGTTCGCTGATGTCACGGGAAACTCCCAAAAGGATGAGTTGACCCGCAGCGTCACGAGAGAACCGGGTCGACAACTCGACCCAGACCGTGCTGCCATCGCGCCGGTACTGTTCGAGTTCATCCGTATATATCTGATTGTCTGATTTGTTTTCAAGGTAGGTTTGCATGCGCTCATTGAGGCGAGTCTGCGCGATAGAAAATGATTCCGGGGTCAATATCTGTTGCAAAGATTGCGCCATTTCCTCTTCCACCGTATAGCCACTCAGCTTCTGCACCGACGGACTGAAATACTCCCATTTCATCGCCTCCAGATTCAGGACCCAGATCACATCGGAGATGTTGTCGGCCAGAAAACGGTATTTCTCCTCGCTCCGGCTGATCAACTTTTTTTGATCTTCTATCGCATCAAGCATGCGGTCGAAATACCGCGCCAAGGTGCCGATCTCGTCACGACGTCCAACATCGGCACGACGCTTGCCCCAGCCCTGTTCCACTGCAGTAACCACCGACATCAGGTGTTGCAAGCCTTTGGTCAGGCGTCGCGCCAGCAGCATAGCCACCAGCGACACCAAGATCACTGCGATGAAGCCAAATCCTATCCAAGTTCGCGTCAATGCCGCTAGATTCTCGTTCATCTCTTCGCGTGTCATCTCAACGCGTATCCAACCCAGATGCCGCCCCTCCAGCAAAACCGGATGGGCTACCACTACCAGATTCCGCTGATCCAGCAACACTATCTGATCACGCTTCTCCGAAGCCAACATACTCAGGCTCAGTGGGTCTGAAAGAAAGAAACCGATCTCACTGGGATTGGTCGATGCCAATACCTCGCCTGTCGGACTGACGAAGAATGCACGCCGTAGGTCGGTGGTACGGGTAAAACCCTGCACCACCTCTTGCAGTCCGACTAGATCATTTGCCAGCGCCCAAGAGGTACTGCTGATAGACAAGGCATGCGCCAACGAGGCCGCCCGATCTGTGGAAAAGGTGAGCTGCGCGGTGCGTTGTTGATCCAGTACAACCACCCCGAACACCGCCATCAGCACCAGCGAAGCCAGCGCGAATCCCAGCACCAATTGCCTGCGGATAGAGCCACGCCAGAGCGCGCTGATGGGATTATTCTTTTTCATCGTTGCTCAATATTCGATATGCCGCACGGATGCAGAGAACTGCTCAAGATATAGTTTCACTTGAGAATATATGTCGTCACTAGCCGTCTCAAAGCGGGTGATGCCCAGTTTCTCCACCATGGCGCGACCTTCTGCCGTATCGTTCAAACCGACCAGCGCTTTACCAACAGCCTTCGCCAGCGCCGGCGACACATCCTTGCGCACCACCCAACCGTTGTTGGGCAAGGTCTCGGTCTGCCATTTCACTTCCAGTTGCGCCGCCAGCTCCGGATAATCCTGCTGAAAGGTGATCCACGGTACCGGCCAAGTTGCACCAGCAGCCACATGACCACGCAACACGTTCATGATGGAAGATTCCTGTGAGCCGACATACATATTTTCAATGTCGCGATTCACATCAATGCCGTGGGTGTGCAGGTAATACTGCGGCATCATGGTGGCAGCCAGTGCGGTGGGCGCAGGATAGGAGACTTTCTTACCCTTGAGGTCGCTCACTTTGTTGATGCCACTATCGCGTCTTATCAGAATGATGCCGCGAAACAGTTCGTCATTCGCCATCTTTCCAAACACTCTGTATCCGTGACTCAAAGAACGTACGGTCTGATAAGGATTGGGCATGGCGAAATCGAAATAGCCGCTGAACAGCTTTTTGTCGAACTCTTCGTAATTGCGCGATGCTTCCAAACGGAAGTGTGCCTGAGGGATGCTGCTGTTCAGATAATCGACGATGGGGCCGTAGACTTCGACCAGTCGCTTGGGATTGTGCAGGGGGTGGATGCCGACCACATATTCCTTCTTTTCGCTGACATGCTGCGAACTGAATGTCGGTTCGTACGTGGTTTCTTGCTTTCCGCAAGCAACCAGCAACAATACCGTCGACAGTAGTGCAACCCACCTCATCTTGACTCTCCGCATGGGGACTTATTCAGTATGGCCCCATTTCCTTGTATTGGCCTGATGGTACGCCTTCGCAAAGGCACTGTCTCCAGCCATCTCAGATTTCGCTAGCTATTCCGGCTTGCATCCGTATAATGCGCGCCTTGCCGCTTCACAGGCGGCATAGAGTCCATCGTTTCCTGACCCCTCGCATCCCTGAATTATTGGATGCGCCAAGCTTCACCGGTTAGCGACGATGTTTGTTTGCGCCGGTAGAGGTTTATATACCCCCCCTACTGATTTCCATTGTGTGGCCTGTGGCCACGCATGCGCTGTGTCTTATAAAAATCAAGGAACAACACATGTCTGAAAATATTATCGCTACTGCTACGCCCGAGACTGCGGCCCCTACGATCACATTTGATTCGCTGGGTCTGGCACCAACTATCCTGAAGGCGGTTCAAGAAGCGGGTTACACCGTACCTTCTCCGATCCAAGAACAAGCTATCCCTGAAGCACTGGCTGGCCACGATCTGATGGCTTCTGCCCAGACCGGCACCGGCAAGACTGCCGCGTTCATCCTGCCTGCTTTGCAAAAGTTGTCTGTTGAATCTGCTGTACGCAGCAAGGGCCCGCGCATTCTGGTGTTGACACCGACCCGCGAATTGGCCCAACAAGTTTCTGATGCTGCAACCAAATACGGCAAGAACATGCGCGTCAAGGTGGTGAGCATCTTGGGTGGCATGCCTTACCCGCTGCAAAACAAGTTGCTTTCCAGCCCTGTCGATATCTTGGTGGCCACACCTGGCCGTTTGATCGACCACATCGAACGCGGCCGTATCGACTTCTCGCGTCTGGAGATGTTGGTGCTGGACGAAGCTGACCGCATGCTGGACATGGGTTTCATCGACGACGTGGAGCGCATCGCTGCTGCCACACCGGCTAGCCGCCAGACTCTGTTGTTCTCTGCCACATTGGATGGCGCGATCGGCAATCTGGCTCAACGCCTGCTGAAGTCGCCAAAGCGCATCAGCGTCGCTGCGACCAAAGCCCGTCACGAGAACATCGAGCAGAAATTAATGTACACGGACGACATGGCACACAAGAGCCGCTTGCTCGACCACATCCTGCGTGATGTCGATCTGAACCAAGCCGTGGTGTTCACCGCCACCAAGCGCGATGCCGACATGCTGGCTGACAATCTGTCTTCACAAGGTCATGCTGCTGCTGCACTGCACGGCGATATGAACCAGCGCGAACGTAACCGCACTTTGGTCAACCTGCGTAAAGGCAGTGTGCGCGTGTTGGTCGCTACCGACGTGGCTGCTCGCGGCATCGACGTTCCCGGTATCACGCACGTCATCAACTTCGACCTGCCTAAGTTTGCTGAAGACTATGTGCACCGTATCGGTCGTACCGGCCGCGCTGGCGCATCCGGCATCGCAGTGTCGTTCGCATCCAACCGCGATTCCGGCACGCTGCGCAACATCGAGCGTTATACCGGCCAGTCGATCCAGACACATACCATCGAAGGTATGGAGCCGAAGTTCAAGCCGCGTCCAGCTGCACCTGGTGGCCGTGGCAATGGCGCGCCACGTGGCAACGGTAGTCCGCGTTTCAACAATGGCCCGCGTACCGGCGCACCCCGCAGCGCGAACGGTGCACCGCGTCATCACGCACCGGACAGCCGTCATAGCTTCACACGTGACGACAATGCTGCGCATCCACGCCGCGAAGGTCATTCACACAACCGCTTCAGCAACGATGCGCAACCGCGTAGCAATGCCAACGCCAATGTGAACGGCAACCGTGCACCGTCCCGCACAGCGGCTCCCGCACCGTTCAATAGCAGCCGTCGTCCGCAAGGCTCCAGCTTCTCGCTGGGTCGTGGCAACGCTGGTGGCAACGGCAATAAGCGCTAAGAAATTGTGGTCTTAACTCAAGAGGCACGCCGTTGGCGTGCCTTTTTTGTTGTGCTGCACAAGGCTATCTAATATCCTCGCAAGCCACTGCATCTCCAACATATATAAAGTCATCATCATGTCCATCAGCATCAAGACCCCGGAAGAGATCGAAAAAATGCGCATTGCCGGACGGCTGGCAGGCGAAGTGCTGGATTACATCGCCCCCTTCGTGCAGCCCGGTGTCACCACCGAAGCGCTGGACAAGTTGTGCCACGACTACATGGTAGATGTGCAGGGTTGCATCCCGGCACCGTTGAACTACGCACCGGGCGGCCACACACCGTATCCAAAATCCATCTGCACTTCGATCAATCATCAGGTTTGCCACGGCGTACCCAGCGAGAAGAAGTTGAAGAGCGGCGACATCGTCAATCTGGACATCACCACTATTAAGGACGGTTTCCACGGCGACACCAGCCGCATGTATTACGTGGGCGAACCCTCCATACAGGCCAAACGCCTGTGCGAAAAGACCTATGAAGCGATGTGGGTTGGCATCCGCCAAGTACGTGCTGGTGCGCATCTGGGCGACATCGGCCATGCTATCCAGACCTTCGCCGAAGGACTGGGTTACAGCGTGGTGCGCGAATTCTGCGGCCACGGCATCGGTCTTAAATTCCATGAAGAGCCGCAAGTGTTGCACTACGGCAAGGCCGGCACCGGCGTCAAACTGGAAGCAGGCATGATCTTCACCATCGAGCCGATGATCAACGCCGGCAAGAAAGACATCAAGCAACTGGGCGACGGTTGGAGCATCGTCACCAAGGATCACAGCCTATCAGCGCAATGGGAACACACCATTCTGGTCACCGAGACCGGCTTTGAAGTCCTGACACTTTCCGCCGGATCACCTGCCACTCCCGCCTGATGTCCATCCACGCCGTCCGCGACAGCCTGCGTGCCGCGCGTCTCGCGCTCAAGCAACGCTATGCGGAATCACCGCAACCTGCGCGCTATCTACGCGACCACACACAGACGGTTGACGAACATCTGCGTCAAGTCTGGCGCAGCTCGAACATTCCGCATGATCTGACACTGGTGGCAGTGGGCGGCTACGGGCGCGGCGAGCTCTATCCGAAATCGGACATCGACCTATTGATCCTGTTGCCGAAAGAAGCAGATGAGGCATTGCAAGGTCACTTGCAAGCGCTAGTCGGACTGTGGTGGGACATGGGACTGGAGATCGGGCACAGCGTGCGCACGGTGGATGAATGCCTGAGCGCGGCCAGTGATATCACGGTACAGACCAATCTGCTGGAAGCGCGTCTGCTCGATGGTGACGCTGCGCTTTACGACACCCTACAGCGAAGCCTGCACCAGCAACTCGATCCATGCGCCTTCTATACAGCGAAGAATCTAGAACAACAGCAACGCCACACGCGCTACATCGACACCGACTTCAATCTGGAACCCAACCTGAAAGAAAGCCCTGGCGGTTTGCGCGATCTGCATAACGTGCTGTGGATCGCACGTGCTGCGGGTTTCGGCGATACCTGGCAAGCGCTGTCGCGCAACGGCCTGCTGACATCGGCAGAAGCCCGCCAAGTGGTTCGCCACCAACACCTATTGCAGGATATGCGTATCCGCCTGCACGAACTGAGCGGACGCCACGACGACAGGCTGGTGTTCGACTATCAGCAGCGGCTGGCCGAACAGCTAGGCATAGCCGCCACGCCGCAGTTGCGTGCCAGTGAGCGCATGATGCGCCACTACTACCGCACCAAGCGCGCCGTGCTACAACTTAACAGCGTACTGCTGCAGACCATGCGTGCGCGCTTGTTTCCGGCCAGCGATACGCGTCCGCTCAATCAGCGCTTCCTTGCGCGCGACGAAGCGCTGGAAGTGTGTGATGACCATCTGTTCGAACGCGAACCAGCAGCCATCCTCGAATGCTTCCTGCTACTACAACAACATCCGGAGCTGTCTGGCTTCTCGGCTGCGACACTGCGCGCGCTATGGCGCGCACGCCACCTAGTCGGGCCCGCCTTCCGACGTGAAGCGCGCCATCGCGAACTGTTCATGCAATTGTTTCGACAACCGCAGGGACTGACCCATGCCCTGCGCCGCATGAACCAACAAGACATATTGGGGCGCTACTTGCCTGCATTCGGTCGGGTCGTGGGACAGATGCAGCACGACTTGTTCCATGTCTACACGGTGGACGAACATATTCTGATGGTGTTACGCAATCTGCGTCGCGCCACTTTGGCTAAGCACGCCCACGAGTTTCCTTTGAGCAGTCGCCTGATCAACGATTTCGAGCGTGTGGAAGTTCTCTACATCGCGGCGCTGTTCCACGACATTGCCAAGGGTCGTGGTGGCGACCATTCGCTGCTGGGGCGGGCCGATGCACGGCGTTTCTGCAAAGCACACGATATCTCCGCCGAAGATACCGATCTCGTCGTGTGGCTGGTGAAGAACCATCTGCGCATGTCTGCCACAGCGCAGAAGCAAGACTTGTCCGATCAGGATGTGATCGCAGCATTCGCTGCCGATGTGCCGAACGAGCGGTATCTGACGGCGCTATACCTGCTGACTGTCGCAGATGTTCGCGGCACCAGTCCTAAAGTATGGAATGCCTGGAAGGGCAAATTGCTGGAGGATCTGTATCACGCCACCCTGCACTATCTGAACTACGGCAAGATAGCCGACCAGATTGGCGAGACCCAACGGGAAGCGGCAGCCACACTCAATCTGTATGCAATCGCTCCGGAAAGTTATTTGCCTCTGTGGGCCAAGCTGGACGATGAATACTTCATCCGCCATGAGGCGCATGAAATTGCTTGGCACACCCGCGCCCTGACTCAGCACCCCGATATCAAGGTGCCCATCATCAAGACACGTCTTAGCCGCACCGGTGAGGGCATGCAGGTACTGGTGTACCAGTATGACCAACCCTATTTGTTCGCGCGCATATGCAACTTCTTTGCGCGCATGAACTACAACATCATGGAAGCCAAGGTACACACTACGCAGCATGGTTACGCGCTGGACAGTTTTCTGGTGATGGATGCCAGTCAGGAAAAGACTGCCTACCGTGACGTGATGAATTTTGTTGAATATGCCCTAGCTGAAGAGGTTCGTGCCGATGCACTCTCGATTCCCGAGCCCGGCTTCGGTCGCAGCAGTCGCCAGTTGAAGCATTTCCCCATCGCACCACAGGTCGCTATCCGTCGCAACGACAAAGGTCGCTACATGCTGTCGCTGGTCGCTGGTGACAGACCCGGCTTGCTGGCGCGCATCGCCTACATCCTTACCCGTCACGAGATTCTGATCCGCAGCGCCAAGATCAATACCTTAGGCGCGCGGGCCGAAGACACCTTCTGGATCGATGGCGATACGCTGCCTGATGCGAACGTCCGCAATACCTTACAAGAAGTACTCAGCACCCAACTCGCCTGAGGTGTCATCTGCAAAAAAGTCTGAAAAATAGGCCAAATGGCATATTGACAAACGCAGATAATCCACAACCACGTCGCAAAATAATTTTACTTGACAACTTACCCCACCTATAAAACAAGGACTTGCCATATCCATTTGTTTTTATTAAAGATTTTTGTCGCGTATTTTTTATGCAACAAATACTAAAGGCCCGAAATGACAGCCTTTAGTGAGGCATCAAAGTCTTTCATCCACAAAGTTATCCCCAGCTTTTGTGCATAAAAAATAAATCGCTTTCCGCTCCATCAGTTAGCGCAAATCGACCAACTCACCTTGCCCTGCACACACCTAACAGGCTACAGTTCGCGCCTTGAATTTTTGCCATTGGGAGACGTTGCGTGTTCAATCTCATCGAAGCGGCTGGCTGGCCGATCTGGTTACTGATCATCTGTTCACTGATTGCCGTCACACTCATCGTCGAACGTGTGATCTATCTGCGCATCAAGAACGTGACCCCGCCAGAGCTGCTGGATGAAGTGGTGAACGAGTTGAAACAACGCGGTGTCAGTCCGGCCATGTTGGAACGCCTGAATACCGGCTCTCCACTGGGTAAGGTTTTCGCCGCGGGCCTGAAGAACATCAAGAGCCCTCCGCAGGTGATGAAGGAAGCCATAGAAGAATCCGGTCGCGCGGCCAGCCACGAGATGGAGCGATTTCTCACTACCCTTGGAACCATCGCTTCCATAAGCCCGCTGCTCGGCCTGTTCGGCACACTGGTCGGCATGATCGAGATCTTTGGCTCACAGAATGCAGGCGGCGCTGCCCCGGCAGAGTTGGCACACGGCATCTCAGTGGCGTTATACAACACCGCCTTCGGCCTGATCGTGGCTGTGCCCAGCATGATCGCCTATCGTCACTTCCGCGCACAAGTGGACAGCCTGACCATCGAAATGGAACAGCAGGCCATCAAGCTGGTAGAGATCGTGCACGGGGAACGTAAATGAATTTCCAACGTGGCCGTGATCGCGAGTCACCGGAGATCAATCTGATCGCGATGATCGACGTATTGCTGGTGATCCTCATCTTTCTGATGGTCACTACCAGTTACGGCAAGTTCTCAGAATTACAGATCAACCTGCCGCAAGCCAGCGGAGCAGACAACACCGTGCCGATCAGCAAGCCCATCGCTGTCGCGGTGGATGCTTCCGAGCACTATGCGATCAACGGCACACGCACCAGTTTCAAGAACTTGTCCGAGTTCGCGCAAGCACTGCGCAAGGCAGCCGGCAAGCAGGATGATCCGGTGATCGTGATCAATGCCGATGCCAAGGCGCCCCACCAATCTGTCATCACCATTATGGAAGCAGCGCGCGAAGCCGGCTTTGGACGCATAACCTTTACCACGCGCACCCCTGCCAAGTAATCAAGGCACATGGAACACTTGCAGCAGCACTGGTATCGCATCTCAGCACTCCATCTTCTGCTATACCCACTCAGCCTGTTGTTTCGACTGCTGATCTCACTCCGCCGCACCCTGTTCCGTTTTGGTCTGCTCTCTTCGGTGAAGCTGCCGGTGCCTGTCATCGTAGTCGGTAACATCACAGTAGGCGGTACAGGTAAGACACCGCTCACCCTGTGGCTCGCACAACAGTTGATTGAAGCAGGTTGGCATCCCGGCATCATCAGTCGCGGTTACCGTAGTGAGGATGATGCAGTTGCGCGCGAGGTTCATAAGGACGATACCGCACACAAGGTCGGAGACGAACCGCTACTGATGGCGCGACGCGCATTGTGCCCGGTATGGATCGGACGTGACCGTCCTGCGGCGGCACTGGCATTGCTGCATGCCCATCCCGAATGCGACATCATCATCAGCGATGATGGATTGCAACATTACCGTTTGCAACGTGATGTCGAGATTGTAGTAATAGATGGTGTACGGCGTTTCGGCAACGGCATGCTATTGCCCGCCGGGCCGTTGCGCGAACCGGTGTCGCGCCTGCATGAAGTCGATGCGCTGGTAAACAATGGTGGCCCCCCCGATGTTGCGGAGGGTGTCCTGATGTCACTGCAAGGCACACAGTTCCACAATCTGCTCGACCCAAGCTTGATACGATCCGCTGCCGATTTTGATGGTCTGCATGTATATGCCATCGCCGGTATCGGTCATCCGGATCGCTTTTTCCGCCATCTTCAACAACTCGGTCTGCAGCCAGTCACGCATGCTTTTCCCGACCATCACAGTTACACGGGGGACGAGATCACGCCCAAGGATGCTGACGCGATACTCATGACGGAAAAAGATGCGGTAAAATGCGCCGCATTCGCCAGCGAGAAACACTGGGTACTACAAGTGGACGCGCAGGTTGCCCCGCCGCTATTCAAACTCATCACGGAAAAACTATCTCATGGACGCTAAACTGCTCGACATTCTGGTCTGTCCGCTGTGCAAATCGCCCTTGCTGTATCGCAAGGCGGAACAGGAACTGATCTGCAAGGCAGACCGGCTGGCTTATCCGATACAAGATGACATCCCGGTGATGCTGGCCGACGAGGCACGCACACTCACCGCCGAGGAAGTTGAAAAACTCTGATGCTTTCGTTCAAAGTCGTCATCCCTGCCCGCTTCGCTTCCACGCGCCTGCCGGGCAAGCCACTGCTGGATATCGGCGGCAAGCCGATGGTGATCCGCGTCGCGGAGCAGGCAGCGAAAAGCGGTGCACAGCAGATCATCATCGCCACCGATCACGCTCCCATCATCGAGGCCGCCAAGACGCACGGCTTTGATGCCTGCATGACACATGCCGACCATGTCAGTGGCACTGACCGCATCGCGGAGGTCGCCATGCAACAAGGTTGGCCGGATGACACCATCGTGGTGAACGTGCAGGGCGACGAACCTTTGATCCCGCCACAACTCATTTCTGCCGTCGCACAACATCTGCACGATCACAGCGATTGCGCCATCGCTACCGCCTGTCATCCCATCCACGATGAAGATGCCATGCGCAATCCTAATATCGTGAAGGCGGTGCTCAACAAATATGGCAATGCGCTGTATTTCAGCCGTGCGCCGATTCCATGGCCGCGTGATGCTTACGCCAAAGGTGAACCCCTACCGACTGAGATCGCAGTACTGCGCCACATCGGCATCTATGCCTATCGCGCTTCGTTCCTAAAAGCTTATGGCCAGCTCACGCCCGCCCCCATCGAACAGGTGGAATCTCTGGAGCAATTGCGCGCGCTGTATCATGGCTATCAGATCGGCGTGACCGTCACGCAAGATGCTCCGCCCAGCGGCGTGGATACCGAACAAGACCTGATGAATGCCAGGCACATTTTCGAATTACAATAATCACTGGAGGAATACAACATGAGACTGATCCTGTTAGGCGCACCCGGCGCCGGTAAAGGTACTCAGGCCAACTTCATCAGGGAGAAATTCGGCATCCCGCAGATCTCCACCGGCGACATGCTGCGCGCTGCGATCAAAGCTGGCACCCCGCTCGGCGTCGCTGCCAAGCAAGTGATGGATGCGGGCAATCTTATTTCAGATGACATCATCATCAATCTGGTGAAGGAGCGCATCAAGGAAGCGGATTGTGCCAACGGCTTCCTGTTCGACGGCTTCCCGCGCACCATCCCGCAAGCTCAAGCGATGAAAGATGCCAATATCAAGATCGATTACGTAGTAGAGATCGATGTGGCCGATGGAGAGATCGTGCAACGCATGAGCGGTCGTCGCGTGCATCCCGCCTCGGGCCGAACCTACCACTTGGTGTTCAACCCGCCCAAGCAAGAAGGCAAAGACGACATCACCGGCGAAGAACTGGTTCAGCGCCCTGACGATGCTGAAGATACGGTGATCAAGCGTCTCAGCGTGTATCACGACCAAACCCTGCCACTAGTCGAGTACTACAGTGCTTGGCAAAAATCCGGCGATGCGAAAGCTCCCAAAGTCGCGCATGTACCGGGCGTTGGAAATGTTGACGATATCCGCGCGCAGGTTTTCAAGGTGTTGGGAGCCTAAGTATGGCGAGCAAACCGGTACTGACGCTGGAAGATGCCAAGCGCGTAGCCGCCGCTGCGGAAGACGAGGCACTCGCCAACGACTGGAAAGTATCGATCGTGATCGTCGACGATGGCGGTCACATGCTGTACATGCAACGCAGCCATGAAACGCGCTTCGGCAGTGTCGAGACCGCCGTCGCCAAAGCGCATATGGCGGCTGCATTGCATATGCCTTCCAAAGCATCTGAAGACGCCGTCATGGGCGGCCGCCTGATCCATCTCGCCCTGCCCGGCGTGATTCCTGCGGAAGGCGGCGTACCACTTCAGATTGATGGTGTTGTGATCGGTGCTATCGGTATCAGTGGGGTGCGTTCAGCTCAGGACGGGCAGATCGCGGCAGCTGGAGCGGCTGCACTCTAAAGGGCACTTCTATAAATCCAAATTTGCGAGCATCCGCTTTGCGGATTGCCTGCTTACCCCGCTTCGTCGCAATTTTTCGTTCGCGCCTTGTCTTGCTTAGAACTTTGAATTTATTGAAGCGCCCTAAAGAAAAAACTGCGCCGGGGCCTCCGGCGCAGCATCTGCTTATTTTGGTTCGCGATAGTGATCCTGTGTCATCAAGTCGATACCACAGGGCAAAGCTTCGATCCAGTTCAGGAACTCGTTCACCATCTTCTTACCTTTGAACATGCGCCCGTGTTGCGGCACGATCATTTCCACATCCATGCCGCGCACCATGTTGACCCAGTAGCGACAGATCTTGTTCGAGACCATGTAGCGCTTGTGGAAACCTTCCATGTACTGCAGGTGTGACTTGAAGTCTTCCACAGGTGTATCAACCTCGGTATGCGGCACGATGGATGCACCCATATCCCCGGTGAACAATATCTTGCTGACCGGATCATAGAACTGGAAATTACCCTCCGAGTGCATGAAGTGTGCGGGAATCGCTTTTATGACCGAATTCCCCAGCGGCAAGATCATCCCCTCATCTGGAATACCCTCCACTCGCCCAGCTGAATTGCCTACGCTGCAAAAGTGCGGCACGAAGCGCGCCCATAGCTTGGAGATCATCACCTTGCAGTCGGAGTGGATCATCCACTTATTGACCGAGGCGATGATGTCAGGATCGGCATGGGACGCTAGGATGTAATCGAGATTCTTTGGCGCGAAGTAGTTGTGCATCTCCATCAACAGACCGTTGTAGGTCATGTTGCCCCCGGGATCGAGCAATGCACCATGCTCATTATCGACGATCAGAAACTGGTTAGCTTGAACCGCCTCCCCCATAGAGTCATCCACTAGGTCATCAAATATCAGACAAAGATGCTTGCCATTGTTGAACAGTTCGATCGCCATTCCACTCTCCAGTAATAATTATCGTTTTATACAAGTCGCGCATTCTATCGAAACACGGCTTGTTCGAATTTGATGATAATCAATTCTTCCCGACCTCGACCACTGAAATAAAATCGGCGTAAGATAAGCATCGTCGTCGTCAACTCGCAAGGAAAGCATAACATGGCAAAAAAGAACGCGTTCTATGCACAATCCGGCGGTGTCACTGCCGTCATCAATGCCTCAGCCTGCGGCGTCATCGAGACCGCACGCAAACATAAAGATAAGATTGGAAAGGTGTATGCGGGCCGCAACGGCATCATCGGCGCACTCACCGAAGACCTGATCGACACCTCCAAAGAATCCGCCCGCGCAATCGCCGCCCTGCGCAGCACACCTTCCGGCGCTTTCGGCTCCTGTCGCTTCAAACTCAAAGGAGTGGAAGAGAACAAACGCGAATATCAGCGTCTGATCGAAATCTTTAAAGCACACAACATCGGCTACTTCTTCTATAACGGTGGCGGCGATTCAGCAGACACCTGCTACAAGGTTTCACAAATATCAGAAAAGATGGGCTACCCAGTGCAAGCCATCCACGTGCCCAAGACCGTGGACAATGACCTCCCCATCACCGACTGCTGCCCCGGCTTCGGCTCAGTCGCCAAGTACATCGCCATCTCTACATTGGAAGCTGGCTTCGACGTGCGTTCCATGTCCAAGACTTCAACCAAGGTGTTCGTACTGGAAGTAATGGGACGTCACGCAGGCTGGATCGCCGCGGCTGGTGGACTAGCCGAAGAGCAAGGCATCCCAGTGGTGATTCTCTTCCCCGAGATTCCGTTCGACCAGAAAAAATTCCTTGCCAAAGTGAACAGCATGGTGAAGAAGCATGGCTACTGCACTGTCGTCGTCTCGGAAGGTTGTCACTATCCGGATGGCAAATTCTTGGCTGAACAAGGCACACGCGACGCCTTCGGTCATGCCCAGTTGGGTGGTGCCGCACCGGTCGTCGCCAACATGGTGAAAGAAGCTTTCGGTTACAAATTCCACTGGGCCGTCGCCGACTACTTGCAACGTGCAGCCCGTCACATCGCCTCCAAGACCGATGTGGATCAAGCCTATGCACTGGGCCAAGCAGCTGTCGAACTGGCACTCAAGGGCGAGAACGCAGTGATGCCTGCCATCATGCGTATATCCGACAAGCCCTATAAATGGAAGATCGGCGTCGCACCTCTCTCCAAAGTCGCCAATGTGGAAAAGTTCATGCCGCGCAACTTCATCACCAAAGACGGATTCGGCATCACAGACAAGTGCCGCGCCTATCTGACACCTCTAATCAAGGGCGAAGACTATCCAGCCTATAAGGATGGCTTGCCGCAGTATGTGCAACTGAAGAACGTGGCAGTTACATCCAAACTGCCTGCATTTAAGATCTGAAGTCCGACACCGCTCCCAAAGGAGCGGTTTTAACTTGGGGAGGTAACAATGTCATCTGCTCTTGGTTTTGCATTGTTGTGCGCCATCGCCGCACTGATTTACGGCGGTTTTTCCATAAAATGGATACTTGGTCTGCCGACCGGCAATGACCGCATGCGAGAGATTGCTGCGGCGGTACAGGAAGGCGCCCAGGCCTATCTGAACCGTCAGTACACCACTATCGCCATGGTCGGCGCGATCTTGTTGGTTGCGATCTTTCTGGCATTAGGCTGGCAGACGGCAGTCGGCTTCGTACTGGGCGCAGTGTTGTCCGGTCTCACCGGCTTCATCGGCATGAACGTCTCCGTGCGTGCCAATATCCGCACCGCACAAGCCGCTAATGACGGTCTGAATGCGGCACTGAACGTCGCCTTCAAAGGGGGGGCAATCACCGGCATGCTGGTAGTCGGTCTTGGTCTGCTGGGCGTGGCGGGTTATTACGCCTTCCTGACCTTGGCGATCGGCGCCAGCACATCTGAAGCCACGCATGCGTTGGTCGGTCTGGCCTTCGGTGGTTCGCTGATCTCCATCTTCGCCCGACTCGGCGGCGGCATCTTCACTAAAGGAGCAGATGTCGGTGCCGATCTGGTGGGCAAGGTTGAAGCCGGCATTCCCGAGGATGACCCTCGCAATCCAGCCGTGATCGCCGACAACGTCGGCGACAACGTCGGCGACTGTGCGGGTATGGCAGCTGACCTGTTCGAGACTTACGCGGTGACCATCATCGCCACCATGGTACTGGGTGGATTGCTTATCACCGGTTCGCCCGAAGCAGTGATCTATCCACTGGTACTGGGTGGCGTATCCATCATCGCCTCCATCATCGGCACCTTCTTCGTCAAGACGCAGGAAGGTGGCAAAATCATGAACGCGCTGTATCGCGGCCTGCTCGTCTCAGGCGTACTGGCAGTGGTAGCGTTCTATCCTGTCACCACTTGGATACTCGGCGACGGCGTAATGATTGACGGTGCGCTGGTTTCTTCGATGAACCTCTATCTGGCATCGCTGATCGGCCTCGCGCTGACTGCGGCGATGGTATGGATCACCGAGTATTACACCGCCACTGAATACAGCCCTGTGCGTCATATCGCTCAAGCCTCGACCACCGGCCACGGCACCAATGTGATTGCCGGTCTGGGTGTGTCGATGAAGTCCACTGCCGCTCCGGTAATCGCAGTGTGCCTGTCGATCTGGGGTGCATATGAACTGGGCGGTCTGTACGCGATCGCCATCGCTGCCACATCCATGCTGTCGATGGCGGGCATCATCGTCGCGCTCGATGCCTATGGCCCGATCACCGATAACGCGGGGGGCATCGCCGAGATGGCTGGGCTGGATGAGAGCATCCGCAATATCACCGACCCGCTCGATGCTGTGGGCAACACCACCAAGGCCGTGACCAAGGGTTACGCCATCGGCTCAGCTGGCTTGGCTGCATTGGTTCTGTTCGCTGACTACACCCACGCACTCGCCGCACATGGCGGCCCCGCGTTGACCTTTGATCTTTCCAATCACATGGTCATCATCGGCCTGTTCATCGGCGGCATGGTGCCTTACCTGTTCGCGGCCATGGGTATGGAAGCGGTCGGCAGAGCTGCAGGGAGCGTGGTGGTGGAAGTACGACGCCAGTTCAAAGAGATTCCCGGCATCATGGAAGGCACAGGCAAACCGCAATACGGCACCTGCGTGGATATGCTGACCAAAGCGGCCATCAAGGAGATGATCGTTCCGTCGCTGTTGCCAGTCGCGGTGCCTTTGATCGTCGGGCTGCTACTTGGACCGCAGGCACTAGGCGGCGTGCTGGTCGGCACGATCATAACGGGCATCTTCGTCGCCATCTCCATGACCACCGGCGGTGGGGCATGGGACAACGCAAAGAAATACATCGAGGAAGGCAACTTCGGAGGCAAGGGTTCGGAAGCTCACAAGGCCGCCGTGACCGGCGACACAGTAGGCGATCCCTACAAGGACACTGCCGGCCCTGCCGTGAACCCGCTGATCAAGATCATCAACATCGTGGCACTTATGATCGTGCCACTGCTTTAACAGTTGCACGATGCACTGCAATGTAAAAGGCCGACTTGTGTCGGCCTTTTACATTCACTGCGCTGCGAGTATCACGCCGCCTTCCAAACTTCCCACCATCTCTTTGATTCAGACATAAGGGCAAATTCTGCTGAGGCTTCTTTCTCCCAGCGTGCCACGGAGAATCCAGATTGCTGCAAAGCCGCGCTGTACTTGGTGTCGACACCCTGAATATGCTCTTTAAGCCAGGTCTTGAGAAAGCTCAGCATCTCGAAGTAGATCGGCTTGTCTTCCAGTAAGTGCTTGTTACATAGCTCATCCAGTTGCGCGATCAGCTTGCGGTGCTCTTCCATATGCGGAACGATATCTTTGTATTTTGCTTCGCGCATCAATCTTTCCTCCAGCGCGAAATGTGTCTTGGTGTAGCTGGTCAGGGCATCCAGTATCCCTGCGATGGCCTTGTCTCCCTCCCGCTTGGATACTGCGATGAACAGGCGGTTCAGAATTTTGACCAGTTCCAGATGTTGATCATCGATCGTCTTGATATTGACGCTATATTCGGGCATCCACTTGAAAAAAACTTCTTCGCTTGTCATAAGCACCTCCGCTGAAAAGTACAGTTGCTAAACGCTCCCCAGAAATACACGGACAGGCATGCAGAATGGGGTAATGATTTCTTCAGCTTCAGAGAGATATAGCTACGGCGAAACAGTCACAGGACAGAGTCATCTCTGCGGCAGTCCCGCTACCATAGTTTCCCTTAGGCCGGAGACTTTGCGCCCATATCTTTAGATATGTTTGCCAAGTGCGCGAATAATACCCCCCAATAAGGGTATGGACAATATTTTTTTACGCCCCAAGCTCGCGCTCTGGACTAGGGCCTACCAAGTCACTTTACAATCGGCTATCAATTCCACTCCGCAGACAGGCTTATTTGGTTTATCCTTGCCAGCCTAAAATTGCTCCAACAAGTCCTTGGTGTTGTTTAACGGTAAATGAATAGCGTTGATTCTCTTACAGGATTCCTAAATCGTTTTGGCTGTTTCCATACAGCCATGCGATTGGCTGCCGAAGCAACTGGCAACCACCAGACATTCGGCGTGATCTGGCTAGATCTCGACCGCTTCAAACAGATCAATGAGTCATTTGGCCATCTGATAGGCGATGAAGTGATCGAGAACCTTGCCACTCGCTTCCGCCCGTGCGTATTCGGTCGTGCCGAGATCTCCCGCGTAGGCGGCGATGAATTCGTACTATTGGCCCCGGGATTTAACCGCGACCAAGCTTTTCAACTTGCCGTTGAACTGGCAGGCATCGTGCAGGAACCCCTCAATATTGGCAGTCTGACGCTACGGCCGACCGCCAGCATCGGCGTCGCGATCCATGAGCCCAATGAAGATCCGCTTACCCTACTTGAGCGCGCCGACCATGCCATGTTCGCAGCCAAATCCAAAGGGGGAAACAACATCGTCTGCTCCGGAGATGAGCCTATCCCCGGACGCCTCGGCGTTACGCTTGCCCGAGAGGAACTTTCAATCGAGAACACCTTGCATGAGGCACTGGAAACGGGTGGCTTCTGCCTCCACTACCAGCCGATCATTCGCGCCGATGGAACGGTCGAGGCAGTGGAAGCGCTGATGCGTTGCAAGCTCAATGGTGAAAACTTCTCACCTATGAAATTCATTCCGGTTGCGGAAAAAACCGGGCTAATTATCCGCTTAGGGGAATTCAGCCTGCTACAAGGTGCGATGCATGCCCGTGCACTGCAAGATGCTGGGCACGAAACCAAAGTGGCCATCAATGTCTCTCGTGCTCAATTGATCTCTCCCGAATTCACTCGAGCTTTACATGCCGCACTATTGTGTTCGAATGCCAGCCCAAGTTTGATTGAATTGGAATTGACGGAGTCGCTGTTCATGGACATCTCGAGCACTGTCCAACAGAATCTTAAAGAGATCATTGCCACGGGTGTAAGTTTGTCCATCGATGATTTCGGCACCGGCTATTCCTGCCTGGCCAATCTTAAGGATATCCCAGCACAGAAGCTCAAATTGGATCGGGCCTTCGTAACTGTATTGCCTGAAGACCATCGCGCGCTGTCCGTTGTCCAGGCTGTGACCCAACTGGGTCACGCGTTAGGCATGACCATCGTGGCAGAAGGCTGTGAAAATCAACAACAGATCGATGTCCTGCTTGAAGCAGGCGTGGATGCCATTCAGGGATTCTTTTATGCACGACCGATGCCTGACAAGGATTTACTTCCTTGGCTAAAACAAAGGAGTAACAAGACTTGAACCTGCAGATGCCCACCCCGACCACGGTCGACCTGATGGTCGAAAAAGCGGTGATTGACCTCGGCATTCCGCCCTGCCCTGTCATCTTGAAACGATTCGTGACCGAAACCCGTAAGGAGGAGCCGGACTACAATCGCTTGAGCAGTATCATCTGCGCCGACGTCAGCCTCTCTGCCAGCCTGATAAAAACAGCCAACTCCCCTTACTTTGGTACCCGGCAACGGGTACGTTCAGTGAACGAAGCCTTGGTGATTCTCGGCTTGAACATCGCCAGTCGAGCCGTGGCAGGCATCATCTTACGAAAGTCCTTCCCTACCTCTCCAAATATGGAGCGCTTCTGGGATGCCTCTTCTCGCTTTGCACGTTTGTCGGGTTGGTTGGCCCAAAGCTTCGACTCACTGGGGATACCCGCCGAAGATGCCTATACCTTCGGCTTGTTCCGCGACTGCGGCATCCCCGTCCTGCTCAAGCGCTTACCCAGTTACAGCTCAGTTCTAAATTCCGCCAACAGCGAAGCCAAACTCGACTTCACTCAGGTAGAAGATGCCGTGCTGCCTACCAACCATGCCATGGTCGGCTGTGTGCTGGCGCAAAGCTGGTGGTTGCCGGAAGAGATCTGCTTGGCTATTCGTCATCACCACGACAAATCTATTCTGTCCACCACCATCTCCCCACCCCCGCTATTTAGTCGAAAACTCATCGCTATTTCCCAGCTTGCGGAACACCTGGTGCAACAGCAACTCGGCCTAAGCCTCACTCAGGAATGGGGCAAGTTGGGCACGACTTGCCTGAACCTGCTGGACATTGACGAATCTCAACTGGAAGCATTGACGCTCGAGGCCGCCCCGCTCATCACAGCCAACGAGTAGGCAGTATTGGGCTTAATCCTGCCCGGTGGTACAATCCGCGCCTTCATTTTTTATCGCAAAGGCGGCGCATCATGGGTTTGAATAAGGTACCTTCCGGCAACAATCTTCCCGACGATTTCAACGTCATCATCGAGATCCCGCAACACGGCGAGCCGGTCAAGTATGAAGTGGACAAAGACTCAGGAGCGATCTTCGTCGACCGCTTCATGAATACCGCGATGCATTACCCCTGCAACTACGGTTACATCCCGCACACTTTGTCCGACGATGGCGATCCTGTCGACGTACTGGTTATCACCCCTGTCCCGTTAAACAGCGGCGTGGTCGTGCGTTGCCGTCCGCTGGCTGTATTGAAGATGGAAGACGAATCTGGTTTCGATGCCAAAGTGCTTGCAGTACCTGTCGATAAGCTTTCTACCCTATATCGCGGACTAAAAAATTATGGCGAACTGCCTGAGATCATCCTCAAGCAGATCGAACACTTCTTCGCACACTACAAAGATCTGGAGCCCAACAAGTGGGTCAAGATCGGCGGCTGGGAAGGTATCGAAGAAGCCCGCAAAGAGATCATGGAAGGCGTTGATAACTACAACAATGCCAAAGTAAAACCCGAGTTCTGATCAGGAGCACAGAGATGACCGCACGCATCATTGACGGCAAGGCAATTGCACAGGAAGTGCGCGCCGAGTGGAAGGTTCGCGCTGACGCATTGAAGGCGCGTGGCATCACGCCCGGATTGGCGGTCATCATTGTCGGCGAAGACCCGGCGTCCAAGGTCTATGTCGCCAATAAAGTGAAAGCTTGTGCTGAACTGGGTTTGCATTCAGAACACATCGCCCTGCCCGCCGACACCAGCGAAGCTGCTTTGCTGGCACAGATCGATGCACTGAATAACGACCCCAAGATCCACGGCCTGCTAGTGCAACTGCCGGTGCCGAAGCACATCGACAGCGACAAGATTCTGAATGCGATCAATCCTGAAAAGGATGTTGATGGATTCCATCCTGTGAACGTGGGTGCACTGGCCACCGGCAATATGCGCTTTGCGCCCTGCACACCTTATGGCTCACTGGTACTGCTGCAAAAAAGTGGCGTTACTATCGAAGGCAAACATGCTGTAGTGGTGGGCCGCAGCAATATCGTGGGCAAGCCCATGGCGCTGTTGCTGTTGCAGCACAATGCTACCGTCACCATCTGTACTTCAAAGACTCAAGACCTAGCCAAGTTCACACGTGATGCGGACATTCTGGTGGTTGCCACCGGACGTCCGAAGATGATCACTGGCGACATGATCAAGCCGGGTGCTGCTGTGATCGATGTGGGGATCAACCGCATGGAGAACGGCAAGTTGTGTGGTGATGTGGATTTTGAATCTGCCAAAGAAGTGGCTGGTTGCATCACACCGGTACCTGGCGGCGTGGGCCCGATGACCATCACTATGCTGGTGGCGAACACTGTGCAGTCTGCGGAACGTACTGCCCAATAATCCAGCGCGAAAGGTGACCGGACGAAAGTTAAATTCGTCCGCTCCTTAAAGCACGAACTTCTGCTTGAACTCAGCCAGTGGCACGGGTTTACTGAACAGGTATCCCTGATACAGCTTGCATCCGTTCCACTCTAGGAAGTCACGCTGCTCCTGCGTTTCCACGCCCTCTGCGATCACTTCCATCCCCAGATTGTTCGCCATGCCGATGATAGTCTGAATGATGGCAGCATCGGATGACTTGGTGCCGATGTGCTGCACAAAGGACTGGTCGATTTTGAGCTGGTCCAGCGGCAATTGTGTCAAATAGGCCAATGACGAATATCCCGTACCGAAATCATCCATAGCAAAACTGATTCCGAGCTCTTTCAGGGAATGCATCTTGGCGATACTGTCGCCAATGTCATCCAGCAAGATACTCTCGGTCAATTCCAGCTTAAGCCGGCTCGGATCGATAGCCGTCTTCTCTAATATCTCATGCAGCTGCTGCACAAAATCCCCCTGACGGAATTGCCGCGCGCTGACGTTGACGGCTAGCTTTAAATCGCGTGTCGCATCATCTTGCGACCAGATGCTGATCTGCTGGCAAGCCGTTTCCAACACCCACTTGCCGATAGGCAGGATCAAACCATTCTCCTCCGCCAAAGGAATGAACTGTAGCGGCGGGATCAAACCACGCTCGGGGTGTATCCAGCGCAACAGTACCTCAGCCCCGATCACGTGATCCAGCTGATCGACCTGCGGCTGGTAATACAGTTCAAACTCATTCAAACGCAATGCTTCACGCAGTCCGACTTCTGTCTGCGCGCGCGATTCCAGTTCTTGCTGCATAGCTGGATCGAAGAAGCGCAGGGTGTTGCGGCCCGATTTCTTTGCTTCATACATGGCCGTATCCGCTTGCTTGAGCAATTCATCCAAAGTGTCTTTGTAATTGATGAACAGCGTGATGCCCATGCTGGAAGAACTGTGGAATTCCGAACCTTCAAGCCGGTAGGGCTCGCTAAGCGATTGCAATACCTTTTCACCTATCGCGCGTGCCTGCACAGCGGCATGTGCGCTGTCTTCACTCAAACCTTCCAACAGAAGCACGAATTCATCCCCGCCGAAACGCGCGACTGAATCCCCCTCGCGCACACAAGCTTGCAAGCGTCTTGATACTTCGATCAATAACAGGTCACCTATGGCGTGCCCTTTGGTATCGTTCAGTGTTTTAAAGTTGTCCAGATCGATGAACATAAGCGCGCCGCCCGTATGGTTGCGCGCACCGGTTGCGATCCCCTGGTGCAAACGATCCAACAACAATCTGCGATTCGGCAATTGACTGAGCGGATCATAGAACGCCAGATGATGGATCTCGTTCTCGGCTTTCTTGCGTTCGGTGAAGTCCACGTAGGCGCCGACGTAGTTAGTCACCTTGCCATCCTTATCCACCACGGCAGTGATACTGAGCCAAGCCGGGAATATCTCACCGTTCTTGCGGCGATTCCATATCTCCCCCTGCCAGCTGCGTTCGCGTTGCAAGCTGGCCCACATGCGTTCGAAGAAAACGCCGCTTTGGCGTTCCGATTTCAAAATAGAGGGGTTTTTTCCTATGACATCTTCGGCGATATAACCGGTCAGGTCAGTGAAAGCCTGATTGATCTGGATGATATTCGCTTGCGCATCGGTGACCATCATCCCTTCTTCAGCCTCAAAGGCCGTCGCTGCGATACGCAATGCCGCTTCACGCTCTTCCAGCTCAGACATCATGCGATTGAAGGCATGAGCCATGCGAGCGATGTCACGTGGGCCACCCGGCTTCGCCCTCACCCCGATCTCCCCGCGCTGTGCACGCGCCATGCTATCTGACAAATGATCCAGCGGACGTGACAGGTTGCGAGTCAGTTTACTGATCAGATACAAGAACAACAGCGCGAAAGAAAATGAAGTCAGCAAATTGGTGACGAAGATATTGGTAGTCGTCTGGGCAAGAGAGGATTTGCTCATCACCACCGAAACATATCCCAGCAACTCAGGAGCGCTCGCTTCGCCGAACGGCGACTCCTCCATGGGTTGTGAAAACACCGGCGCGGAGAAGTGCCATGCTTTGTTGCTTTCCGCATTGAGCATCGAATCGGCGTGCAATCCGCCCGATTCCTGCTGCTGCATGAACTGCGCCAGATCGTTATCGCCTTGTGCAAGCAATAGATCACCGTTTGCATGCCTGATCTCCATGCCGATCACACCGGGGAAAGCCATAGTGGCGTGCATCACCTCGGTAGCGTTGTCCGCCGAAGAATAGATGAGCGCCAAGGTACTTTGATGCGCCAGATTGTCTGTGATGCGACGCCCCTGCGAAATCATATCCTCCCGCACCTGCTCGTTTACCTGCCATGAACCTGCGACTGATGCGAATAGCGCTAGAAATAGTATCCCCAGTGTGATGGAGATGCCGATCTGCCGCTTGAAAGTGAATTTCTGAACGAAGGCGCTGAAGTGTTGTTTCATTTCTACGCGCCTCATTGCTCTGGAAATGCCATATCAAAGCTCTGCAGTCGGCTGGTATTGACTCCCAGATGACGGGCAGTGCGCAGATTGATCGCCATCAACACTTCACGCAAAGGCATCAGTCCTGAGCCATTCCCACCTGATGCGATCAGGCTCAATGCCGATCCAGCCAGGCTGCGTCCCAAATCAACGTTGTCCGGATAGAGCGAGAACAAGACCCCGCGCCGCACATGGCTGAAGCTGCTGGAGAACATCGTCAGATTGCGGCTCCAAGACTCCTGCAACAACATCGGCATCACCGTGCTGTCCTCAACAGTGGTTGAATCCTGCGGCAACCAAAGCGCATCTTTTTCGACGTCTACTTTCGCGAGTATCTCTTGATAGGCATGCATGGCACTGCGCAGATCCTGAGCTTGATAGGTAACCAGTTCCAGACCTTGCAGGTGCGCAGCATCCTTGGCCAAACGTATCAGCCATTCGTTCTGCCGGGGATCGTATACCGCGAATACGCGCCGCGCTTTGGGCATCATGCTTTTCAATCGGGAGAACAGCAGCGCCGGATCGGGAGAGAGACTGTTCACCTGCGCGGATTGCACTTCATCTTCAGAAGCGGACAGCACGCCGCCAACCACTAAGCCAAGATCACTTTCCAGAGAGCGGGCAACCCTCAAGCCCTGTCGTCCAAGTGCAATGACGACCTTCGCATCCTGACGGCGCAAAGCCTCTTTCAATTGGCCGACATCTACATTCTTGCCCACCGGAAAATTGCTGACCCGACCTTTAACTTTGTCTTCTATGCCGTCGATGATTTGTGTGAATACGCTGCGATATGGCTCACCGATATCGGGATAGATCACAGCGATCCCGCCCGCACCACTGGCGTCTGCCAGTTTATTGGCGAGCTTGCGTTTAACCCCGACATTCACCAGCCCCGCCACCCGGACCGGCAAGATCAATACCTCTTGGAAATCATTGAGACGGTCAATATCCAGCAGTGAATCATCCATCCACACTGGATAAGCAAGAGACATCTCGTTGGATTCTTTTGTACTGCCTTGTGCCGAAATGGAAATGCTCAAGAATGCCGTAACCAGCAATAAACTGGTGCCCATGCGGCGCATGGAACTTGTTTTCCGGCTAGATTGAGAAGGAGAGTTTGGCATAGTCACGATTGCGCACAGTGTCGTTCAAAGACCATGACAGCACAAGTGGAAATTCCCGCCAGAGCTGCACTGAAAGTCTTGCATATCTCCTCACCAGGTTCGAGTGAAAGCTCACGCGGTAATTCTGTCTAGCAGCCGCCCTCTCCAAAACCACCTGAATATATTTACCGATCATTTTGACATCCATCGCCTTTGGACCGCTGCTAACAGGCTTCTCTCTCCCAACCTTGCTGGCTCGGCTCTTATCTTCCATAAGTCCTTCGCGATAACAAACATGACGACCAACCAATTCAGTCAGGTTATATCGAAGCCACGAACTTCCAAGCGGCCACTTTCATATCCAATTCCTTGTGCAGACGTGCAGTATGAAGGAGAATCACGCAGGCCTTAGAAACCTCGAGAATAATAATGATTGCCATGTAGCTAACAATATCGGCAACTTGCAACACAGGGAGGATACCGTATGCCAGCTTTGAATCGCCAACCGCTATGGATGCTATTAGCAGTCATTTGGTTCACTCCCGCAGTAGCAGAGACGCTTGATGAAGAAGACTTGGCACTGATCTATGGCGACAAAGCCAATATCAGCATCGCTACCGGTAATCAGCAACCACTGCGTCAAGCACCCTCTGTCGCCTCGGTAATCACCGCCGAAGATATCGCAGCTATGGGCGCTACCGATCTGGACGAAGCACTGGAATCAGTACCCGGGATGCACGTATCTCACAGCAACGTCAGCTACACCCCGCTTTACACCTTTCGCGGTATCTTCAGCGCCAATAACCCGCAAACACTGATGCTGCTGAACGGCATCCCGACTACGACCATGTTTACCGGTAGCAAAGGTAACGCTTGGGGCGGATTGCCGCTGGAGAACATCGCCCGTATCGAGGTTATTCGCGGACCAGGGTCAGCCTTATACGGTGCCGATGCTTATGCCGGCGTCATCAACATCATCACCAAGTCTGCGGCCGAATCGACTGGCACACAGTACGGTGCGCGCTACGGCTCGTTCAAGACCCGTGACGCTTGGATACAACATGGCGGCAAGTGGGGAACAGTCGATGTCGCTGCCTACCTGAGAGTGGGTGACACTGATGGCTTCAAGCGCCTCATTACAGCCGATGCACAGACACGACTCGATGGCATCTTCGCCACCTCGGCTAGTCTCGCGCCAGGCAACACATACCTCGGGCACGATGCGGTTGATGCCAGCCTCGAACTAACCTACCAAAAATGGCATCTCCGCAACGGCTACAAATTACGCAACAATCTGCAGCTCGGAGCAGGTGTCGCTTCCGCACTGGATCCATTCGGCTCAGAGAAGAGCGAGCGCATCACCACCGAACTTTCTTGGGTCGATCCCGAGATTTCAAAAAACATTGAAGTCGGATTCAATGCTTCCTTGTTGCAATACAACGACACAATATTGAGTCCTTTGGTGATCTATCCGGCTAGCGTAAAATTCCCCACCGGCACCTTCCCAAACGGCATGCTTGGTTCACCTGAAAAATGGGAGCGGGATTCAAGAGTCTCCAGCTACGCGACTTACTCAGGATTCGAGGGGCATCAAATGCGCCTCGGCTTGGGGCACGACGATTTGAACATGTACAAGACGGCTGAAAGCAAGAACTTCACGCTGACAGCGGCGGGCTCGCCGGTTCCGCTCAGCTCAATCGTTGATTACTCCAGTACGGCGCCATTCATGCGCCCGCAACGACGCCAGATCGATTATGTCTATGTACAGGATGAATGGAATTTTGCGACAGATTGGGCGCTAACCGCCGGTGTTCGCCATGACAACTATTCCGATTTCGGCGGCACCACCAATCCCCGTTTAGCGCTGGTGTGGGATGCCACACTCGATCTGACCGCCAAATTACTCTATGGCCGCGCCTTCCGTGCACCTTCGTTCGTTGAGCTATATTCCATCAACAACCCAGTTCAGCAGGGCAACCAGAATCTGCGCCCGGAAACCAACCAGACCCTTGAAGCGGCTTTTTCATGGCAAGCGAAAAAGGATATGCAGGTCAACCTGAATTTCTTCCACTATGAGATGAAAGACATCATCCGACTGGTAGCGAATACCTCCCCGTCAGTCGGTTCGGCCTATATCAACTCAGGCAAGCAGCATGGCAACGGCATGGAACTGGAGTCGGTATGGGATTACAGCAGTAACTCTCGCCTGACGGGCAACTACTCTTACCAAAACTCCATCGACGATGCTACCGGACAGGATGCGGGCTACGCCCCCCATCATCGTATCTACCTGCGCTCCGACTGGCGCTATGCAAGTGGATGGCTCTCCAGTGCACAACTCAACCGAGTGATGGATCGCAAGCGTACCTCAGGCGACACCCGTCCCAAAGTGCCCGACTACACGACTGTAGATCTGACCGTTCGCAGTCCCGGCTATGGCAAATGGGGATTCTCAACTTCGGTGCGCAACCTGTTCAATGCCGATGTACGCGAACCCAGCCTTGCGCCGGGCACCGCCATCCCCAACGATTTGCCGATGGCACCGCGCTCGCTGTGGGTGCAACTCACTTACAAGCAGTAAAATCTCCAAACAAAAAACGCCGACTGGATCGGCGTTTTATATACCTATAACTCACTCGGCTTTGCCGATAAGCTCGATCATGTAACCGTCCGGATCGCTCACGAATGCGATCACCTTGTTGCCACCTTTCATCACGCCCGCCTCGCGTATCACCTTGCCGCCCAACTGCTTGATCTTGTCACAAGCGGCGAACGCATCATCCACCCCGATAGCGATATGACCGTAGCCGGTGCCGATGTCGTAATTGTCGACACCCCAGTTGTATGTCAGCTCGATCACCGCCTGTTCGCTTTCCTCGCCGTAACCAAGAAAAGCCAGCGTGAACTTACCTTCTGGATAATCATGCTGCCGCAACAGCGTCATACCCATCACCTTGGT
This sequence comes from Sideroxydans sp., assembly GCA_024636935.1. Taxonomy (GTDB): domain Bacteria; phylum Pseudomonadota; class Gammaproteobacteria; order Burkholderiales; family Gallionellaceae; genus Sideroxyarcus. The sequence goes on from JAGXGC010000009.1 coordinate 36,919, forward strand.
ATAAAAATCGATAGACCGCGCCAGATTGCCGCTGCGTATCATCGTATGTAGTATTCGCATCGTTACTCTCCTGTCGTTATCAAATCAGCGGCACACTTTGTTGCCAAAGGAATCGATACCGCAACGTATCTTCTCGCGAATCTCTGCGCGTCGTTTCATCTCAGCATCCGACACTCCCGAAGCACTTTGTCCTACTTCGTCCTTCGCAAAATCTGGAGACACATTGAATAAAACACCATCCTTGTCCATGCACACGATATTGCCGAACGAATCAGTACCACAGCGACTCTTGTCGGCAGCCGAAGCATAGATCGGCATCGCAAGCGACAGTAGTAACAACAAGCCCTTCATATCCTTCACCTCACACTCGCATAAAACAGATAGCACATTATGCCCGCACTTTTTTGCTGTTCAGACTGATGATCAGCACGCCCGTCAACACCAACGCAGAACCGGCGATCTGCAACAGCGAAACCGTCTCTCCCAGAAACAAGTACGCCATGTAGATCGTGCTGACCGGCCCCACCGTGCCAATCAACGAAGTGCTGCCTGAGCCGATGCGATGGATGGCGAATGACAGCAGGAACACCGGCAACACCGTGGAGAACACAGCCATCGCGATGGCGCATTCATACACCTGCAAAGGCAGTTCCAATGCGCTCCACGGGCGCATCACCAGAAACTGCACCACACAGGCCGCACTGGCGACCAATGAGGCATACGCTGTGAAGCGTAGCGCCCCGATGCGCGCGATGGCATGCCCTGCCCCCACCAGATAGATGGAATATGACAAGGTGCTGGCGAATACCAAGGCCGCGCCGATCATCACCGCATCGCTTTGACTCACGCCCACGTCATGCAAGAACACCAGCGCGATACCGGCATAACTCAAGACCATCGCCGCCATCACTTTCGCGGTGATGCGCTGTTTGAAGATCACCGCCGCGAGGATCACGGTCATGGTCGGATAGAGGAACAGGATCAAACGCTCCAAGCCCGCCGTGATGTATTGCAAGCCAAGGAAATCGAGATAGCTGGACAAGTAATAACCCACCAACCCCAGCCCCACCACCAGTAATCGATCATGTGAATCCATCGGCGCAGCATGATGCCGCCGCGCCCAGATCGCCACGCCAATGAAGAACGGTGCCGCGAACACCATGCGCAAAGCTAACAGCGTCACCGCATCCACATTCCCCAGATACGCCAGCTTCACCAGGATCGCCTTGGCCGAAAAACCGACCGCGGCCAGCAAGGCGAAGATGACGCCGAGAAACACATCCCGTTGGGCGAAGGTGCTGCGATTTTGACTTGTCATGATGTAAGACCCTGGAGGTTCGGCTATGCGGGTCTAGTAACAGAGCAACTACGAAAGACCCGCAGTTGCCCGTTTGAAAGATGAATCGTTAGAACAGGAACGCGCGGCGGCTGGTGGCTAGCATGGCTAGCCACAGTCGCTTGGCGCTAATGGACTTAATGAAGAAAGATCGCATGGGCTTAAATAAACGTTGCCGTCTCGTAGCCGGTCAACTAGCCCGCCAAGCCGACGTACACGTTCTGCACATCGTCGTCTTCATCGATCGCTTCGAGGAAAGCTTGCACCTCTTCGAGTTCAGCTTCGTTGCTGATGGTGACCGGATTCTTGGGACGATAGCCCAGTTGGGCTGAAACGACGGTGAATCCCTGTGCAGGCAAAGCTTTACACACGGTGTCGAGGTCAGTAGTGTCGGTGATGAAAAGTGTCGCACCTTCTTCGGAAGGTTCGAGGTCTTGCGCACCGGCTTCGATGGCGGCGACTTCCGAATCGGCATCCGCTGCATTCGGTGTCGCTTCGATCATGCCGACATAGTCGAAATCCCACGATACGGAACCTTCCACACCGAGCTGACCTTTGCGGAACAATACGTTCATGCTGGACTTGGTGCGGTTGATATTGTCGGACAGACATTCGACGATGACTGGCACGCGGTGCGGAGCGAAACCTTCGTACACCAAGCGATCCAGACTCGCGCCGCCATCCAGCAGACCCGCACCTTTTTTGATTGCGCGATCCAGTGTCTCTTTGGGCATCGATGCCTTCTTGGCTTGCTCGACAACCAGACGCAGACGCGAATTACTATCGGGATCTGCGCCACCTTTGGCGGCGACCATGATCTCTTTGGCGAGCTTGCCGAATATCTTGCCCTTGGCATTCGCTGCGACTTCTTTATGTCTGGCTTTCCACTGTGCACCCATGTCTGTTCTCTTTGTGTTGGTTGATACGAATTCGTTAGGGGATGCATCTTGCCCTATCTGGGGCTGGGCTTCAATGACTGCGGCAGTTTGCGTCCTTCATCTGCCGTTGGCCGCATCCTCCACCACTTGCAAGAATGCATCGCCATACTTGACCAGCTTGGCCTGACCGATACCGCTGATGCGCCCCATCTCGTCCAGCGTCTTCGGTCTTTGGTTGAGTATCTCCAGCAATGTACTGTCGTGGAAGATGACGTAGGGCGGCACGCCTTGTTCGCGGGCCAACTCCATGCGCTTTGCTTTGAGTTCCAGCCACATGGGGTCTTCGTTTGCGCCCTCGAATGCTTCGCGCAGACGCGAACCGCGTTCGGCTTTGCTGGTTCTGCGTTTGGCAGGCTCTGCATCGCGGCGCAGCCACACTTCCTGCTCACCGCGCAACACGGGGCGCGATGCTTCAGCCAAACGCAAGCCGCCATAGCCCTCAATATCCACTTCGATGAAGCCGCCCGCTGTCAGTTGGCGATAGACACTGCTCCACTGCTGCTGCGCCAGCTCCTTACCGATACCGAATGTGCTGAGTTGTTGATGATTGAACTGCTCTATCTTGGGCGTAGTTTTACCCAGCAATACATCGATCAGATGCGCAACGCCAAAACGCTGCCCCGTGCGATAGACGCAGGACAATGCCATCTGCGATGCCTGTGTTGCGTTCCATGTATCGACGGGGGTCAGACAGTTATCGCACTGGCCGCAATCGCCGGGGTGTTCCTCACCGAAGTAGCGCAGGATGGTCTGATGGCGGCACTCGGTAGATTCGCAAAAGCCGAGCAACGCATCGAGCTTTTGGAGTTCGACACGCTTGCGCTCTTCCGGCGCATCGCCGGATAACAACATCTGCCGCATCGACACCACATCGCCCAACCCATAAGCCATCCAAGCATTGGCAGGCAGACCGTCACGCCCAGCGCGACCGGTTTCCTGATAGTAGCCTTCCATGCTCTTGGGCAGATCGAGGTGGGCGACGAAGCGCACGTTGGGCTTGTCGATACCCATGCCGAATGCGACCGTGGCGACCATGATCACACCTTCCTCGCGCAGGAAGCGGCGCTGGTTCTTGTTGCGCACAGCTGCATCCAAACCGGCGTGATACGGCAAAGCATCCCAGCCCTGCTCCTTCAGCCAGAAGGCAGTCTCATCCACCTTCTTGCGCGACAGGCAATACACGATGCCCGCATCATCAGGATGTTCGGTTTCTAGGAAACTAAGCAACTGCTGGCGCGCATTATTCTTCAGCGCAACGCGGTATTTGATATTGGGGCGATCAAAGCTAGAGACAAACTGCTGTGCCTGCTCAAGCGACAGGCGCTCGACGATCTCGCGCCGCGTCGGCGCATCTGCCGTTGCGGTGAGGGCGATACGCGGCACTTCAGGAAAGCGCTCATGCAACACCGTTAGCGCACGATATTCAGGACGGAAATCATGCCCCCATTGCGATACACAATGCGCCTCGTCGATAGCGAACAAGGCGATCGAATTTTCCTGCTGAATTCGCTCCAGCAGATTCAGGAAACCTTCTGTCATCAATCGTTCCGGCGCGACATACAACAATTTCAATTCGCCGCGCATCAACTGGCGCGACACTTCACGCGCCGTGTCCGCATCCAAGCTAGAATTCAAAAATGCAGCGGATACGCCAAGTTGCTTGAGCGCATCCACTTGGTCTTGCATCAGCGCAATCAGCGGCGACACAACGATTCCCACTCCATCGCGCAGCAGCGCAGGGAGTTGGTAGCACAGTGACTTGCCGCCGCCAGTCGGCATCAGCACCAGCGCATCACCGCCCTTGCTGACATGTTCGACGATGGCCTGCTGCGCACCTCGAAAGGCGCTGTAGCCGAAGGTGTCGTTAAGTATCTGATGGGCGCTATCGGGGTTCATGGGTATGGCTTGAATTGCAGGCTGTCCATTATCTCGCACATCCCCTGTTAGTAACATTGGCGTTTGAATTTATGTCATGCGCCGATGGTATGATGTCCGCAGACCAATAATATATTCAAGGAGCGATATGAGTATCCGTACCGTTATCACCCAGCCCTTCCCCGATCAGAAACCAGGCACCTCAGGCCTGCGCAAAAAAGTCCCAGTATTCCAGCAAGCGAATTATCTGGAAAACTTCGTACAGAGCATCTTCGACAGCATCGCTGCACCGCAAGGCGCAACGCTAGTGGTGGGCGGCGATGGACGCTATTACAACCGTGAAGCGATCCAGATCATCCTGAAGATGGCGGCAGCTAACGGTTTTGGCGAAGTACTGGTCGGTCGCGGTGGCATCTTGTCCACACCGGCAGCATCGTGCGTGATTCGCAAGTACGACACCTTCGGCGGCATCATCCTTTCAGCCAGCCACAATCCGGGCGGTCCGAAAGAGGATTTTGGCATCAAGTTCAACAGCAGCAACGGCGGCCCAGCTACCGAGACCGTGACTGACGCGATCTTTGCTAAGACAAAGAGCATAGCTACCTATCGAATCCTTGATGCTGCCGATATCTCGCTGGACGAATTGGGTGAAACGACACTTGGAGCGATGAAGGTCAAAGTGATCGATCCGGTCACTGACTATGCCGATCTGATGGCATCGCTGTTTGATTTCAATGCGATCAGTGCCTTGCTGAAGAGCGGTTTCCGCATCAAGTTCGATGCGATGCATGCCGTGAATGGCCCCTATGCACACGAAATACTCGAGCATCGTTTAGGTGCCGCAGCTGGCAGCGTGATGAACGGTGTGCCACTGGAAGATTTTGGCGGCGGTCATCCCGATCCGAATCTGACTTACGCGCACGACCTTGTCGAGATCATGTATGGCGACGATGCACCTGATTTCGGTGCTGCTTCTGACGGCGATGGCGACCGCAACATGGTCTTGGGAAAACATTTCTTTGTCACGCCTTCCGATAGCTTGGCGCTACTTGCTGCCAACGCCACCTCAGCTCCCGGTTACAAAAAAGGACTGGCCGGTATCGCGCGCTCCATGCCGACCAGTGCTGCGGCTGATCGTGTAGCCAAAGCATTGAATATCCCCTGCTATGAGACACCGACCGGCTGGAAGTTCTTCGGCAATCTGATGGATGCCGGTAAGGTCACATTGTGTGGTGAAGAGAGCTTCGGTACCGGCTCAGACCATGTGCGCGAGAAAGACGGACTGTGGGCGGTATTGTTCTGGCTCAATATCCTCGCAGTACGCAAACAATCCGTAGAAGCCATCGTGCTTGAGCACTGGGCGAAGTTTGGACGCAACTTCTATTCTCGCTACGACTACGAAGGTTTGCCGACCGAGGCTGCGAACGGCGTGATGCAGTTGCTACGTGACAGCTTCACCATACTGACCGGAAAGACCTTTGGTAAATACACCGTCCAGACCTGCGATGACTTCAGCTATACCGATCCGGTAGATGGCAGTGTGAGCAAGAACCAAGGCGTACGCATCCTGTTCAGCGACGGCTCACGCATCATCTATCGACTGTCCGGAACAGGCACGGAAGGCGCAACCTTGCGTGTGTATCTGGAAGCCTATGAAGCTGATGCGTCACAACATCATCTCGATGCTCAAGTTGCATTGAAGGATTTGATCGATATCGCTTTGGATATTTCTGAACTGGTGAAACGCACAGGACGCGAGCGTCCAACTGTGATCACTTGATAGTTTGCGGTGCTGCAGGCGCGGTAGCTGAAGCTGCCGCGTTTTCGTTAATGACCTGAAAGAACACTTCTCCCTGCTTGACCATACCGAGTTCGCTACGCGCTCTTTCTTCGAGCGCATCGCTGCCGGCCTTCAAATCACGCACATCGGCATCCACCACAGCATTGCGCTGTCGCAATAGTTCATTCGCCGATTTTTGTGCTTCCAGCTGGTGATTGTTGTCCCACACCCTCAGCCAGCTTCCCTTCCCGAACCAAAGCGGATATTGCAGCAGCAGGAGAAGGGCAAGCAGGATGTAGGTAACGGCACGCATCAGCCTAACTGATAATAAGCCTCACGACCGGGATAGGAAGCGCTGTCGCCGAGGTCTTCTTCGATGCGCAGCAGTTGGTTGTATTTCGCCATACGATCGGAACGCGACAGAGAGCCGGTCTTGATCTGCATGGAGTTGGTCGCCACCGCCAGGTCGGCGATAGTGGAATCTTCAGTTTCGCCGGAGCGATGCGAGATCACAGCCGTGTAACCGGCACGCTTCGCCATCTCGATAGCAGCGAAAGTCTCAGTCAGCGTACCGATCTGGTTGACCTTGATCAGGATGGAGTTGGCGATGCCGCGCTTGATGCCTTCACGCAGGATCTTGGTGTTGGTCACGAACACGTCGTCACCGACCAATTGAATCTGCTTGCCGAGACGGTCTGTCAAAGCTTTCCAGCCATCCCAGTCGTGCTCGCTCATGCCATCTTCCAAGGTGATGATCGGGTACTTGTCTACCCAGGAAGCGTACATATCGATGATCTGCGCAGCATTCAATGTCAGGCCGTCAGCCTTCAGATGGTACATGCCATCTTTGTAGAACTCGGAGGCTGCAGCATCGATACCGATAGCTACGTCAGCTCCTGGCACATAACCAGCGGCTTCAATCGCTTCAACGATGACTTTCAATGCAGCTTCGTTGGAACCCAAAGCTGGAGCAAAGCCACCTTCGTCACCGACAGTAGTTGTCAGGCCGCGATGATGCAAGATCGCCTTCAGCGCATGAAATATTTCCGCACCACAACGCAATGCTTCACGGAAGCTCAGTGCGCCAACAGGAACAATCATGAATTCCTGAATGTCAGCACCGCCGGTAGCGTGCGCACCGCCGTTGATGATATTCATCATCGGCACCGGCATTTCCATACGTGCTGCGCCGCCCAGATAGCGATACAGCGGCAATCCGCTTTCCTCAGCCGCGGCACGCGCCACAGCCATGGAAACCGCTAGGATCGCATTGGCACCCAAGCGAGATTTGCTGTCTGTTCCGTCCAGATCAATCATGGTCTGGTCGATGAATGCCTGATTCTCTGCATCCAGTCCGATGATCGCTTCGGCGATCTCGGTATTCACATTCTCAACGGCCTTCAACACGCCTTTGCCCAGATAGCGCTGCTTGTCGCCATCGCGAAGTTCGATCGCCTCTTTCTCACCGGTAGAAGCACCGGAAGGTACTGCGGCACGTCCCATGACGCCCGACTCCAACAACACATCTGCTTCTACAGTCGGATTCCCACGGGAATCCAAAATCTCACGCGCTATGACATCAACGATTGCACTCATCTCTTTTCCTTATCTCTCTCACAAACTCTTCAAGTTAACGTTCTCTTCAATGAACCCCTGTTGCTTCACCAAGGCATCGATCGCCTTAAGTGTCTGCAACATCTCTTTCAAATGCCCCAACGGGAAAGCATTTGGGCCATCGGACATTGCTTTGGCGGGATCAGGATGTGTTTCCATGAACACACCTGCCACACCTGCCGCCACCGCTGCACGCGCCAAGACAGGCACGAACTCACGCTGACCACCGCTGGAAGTACCCTGCCCACCGGGCAGTTGCACAGAATGCGTGGCATCGAACACGACCGGGCATCCTGTATTGCGCATTACGGCCAAGGAACGCATATCGGATACCAAATTGTTGTATCCGAACGAAGCACCGCGCTCGCACACCATGATGGTGTCACCACCACTGACTTCGCGCGCCTTGTCCACCACGTTCTTCATATCCCAAGGCGATAGAAACTGCCCCTTCTTGATATTCACCGGCTTGCCGGACTTAGCAACGGCATGGATGAAATCAGTCTGACGGCACAAGAAGGCAGGCGTCTGCAACACATCGACCACACTGGCTACTGGGGCGATCTCATCTTCATCATGCACATCGGTCAACACCGGCACACCGATCTGAGCCTTCACCTTCTCCAGAATCTTCAAGCCGGCTTCCATACCAAAGCCACGAAAGGTCTTACCCGAGCTACGGTTGGCCTTGTCATATGAAGACTTGTAGATAAAAGGGATGCCAAGTTGTAGGCAGATCTCTTTCAATTGGCCGGCCGTATCGATCGCCATCTGCTCAGACTCGATCACACATGGACCAGCGATCAGAAATAGCGGCTTATCCAAACCGGCTTCGAAGTTACACAGCTTCATGCTGCTTCCTTATTTTTCACGGCGGCTTCCACATAGGCTTTGAACAAAGGATGTCCGTCACGCGGCGTAGAAGTGAATTCAGGGTGGAACTGCACGCCGAAGAACCAAGGATGCATGTTCTGTGGCAATTCCATCATCTCTGGCAAGTCTTCAGAAGGCGTACGTGCGGAAATGATCAAGCCAGATTTCTCCAGAGCTGGAACATAATGGTTATTTACCTCATAACGATGACGGTGACGCTCATTCACCTCATCGCCGTAAATCGCCTGTGCCATCGTACCGCTCTTGACTGGGCAGCGCTGCGAACCTAAACGCATCGTGCCCCCCATGTCTGAATCGGCACTACGCTTTGCAACCTTGCCATCGCGATCCAGCCACTCAGTGATTAGCGCCACAACTGGATGTTCGGTTTCCAGATTGAATTCGGTACTGTTCGCATCATCCATGCCTGCCACGTGACGCGCATATTCGATAACCGCAAGTTGCATACCCAGACAGATGCCCAAATATGGAATGTTGTTCTCGCGCGCATAACGAATAGAGGTTATTTTGCCTTCCGTTCCACGCGCGCCGAAGCCGCCAGGAACCAAGATGGCATCAAGCGGCTTCAGACAGTCCGTGCCTTCATTTTCGATGACCTCGGAGTCCAGATATTCGATGTTTACGCGCGTCCCAGTATGGATACCCGCATGCCGCAAAGCTTCAATCAATGACTTGTAGGATTCGGTTAGGTCGACATATTTACCGACCATGCCGATGGTGATTTCATGTTGCGGATTATTCTGCGCCTTGATCAAATTCTGCCAAACAGTCAGATCTGCTGGTGGAGCATTCAGTGCAAGCTCATCGCAAATAATGCGATCCAGTCCTTGCTCATGCAGCATCTGCGGCACTTGATAGATGCTGTCTGCATCCCACATCGAAATCACGCTATCTTCGCGCACATTGGCAAACAATGAAATTTTAGCGCGCTCATCATCTGGGATACGACGGTCAGCACGGCACAGCAATGCGGTCGGAAAGATACCGATCTCACGCAGTTTCTGTACACTGTGCTGCGTCGGCTTGGTCTTCAATTCTCCTGCAGTCGCAATATAGGGCACCAGTGTCAAATGTACGTAGGCAACTTGATTACGCCCCATGCGCAATCCCATTTGACGCGCTGCTTCCAAGAATGGCAGTGATTCGATGTCACCCACCGTACCGCCGATCTCAACGATAGCGATTTCCGCTTTGCCATCAAGCGAAGCTGCTGCGCCTCGCTCGACGAATGCTTGTATCTCATTGGTGATGTGCGGTATCACCTGCACAGTTTTACCCAGATATTCTCCGCGACGTTCCTTGCGGATCACGCTCTCGTATATCTGTCCGGTAGTGAAGTTGTTGGCCTTGCGCATCTTGGCCGAAATGAAACGCTCGTAGTGACCAAGGTCCAAGTCAGTCTCGGCGCCGTCTTCAGTGACGAAGACCTCACCATGTTGAAAGGGACTCATCGTTCCCGGATCGACGTTGATGTAAGGATCCAGCTTGAGCATCGTAACCTTTAGGCCACGCGACTCGAGGATCGCCGCAAGTGAAGCGGCGGCTATGCCTTTTCCTAAGGAAGAGACAACGCCGCCGGTAATAAATATGTATTTGGTCATGGGCCGCGATTGTATCGCAAATTAGGGACGCTCTCAAAAGAAGAAGCGCTCCCACGGGGCTTCTTCCTCAATTTTCAGCACAATAAAAAAGCCCAACTTTTGGTTGGGCTTTTTTACTTATAAGGAGTCTGACGATGACCTACTTTCACATGGGTAATCCACACTATCATTGGCGCGGGGTCGTTTCACTGTCCTGTTCGAGATGGGAAGGAGTGGTTCCAACC
>JAGXGC010000002.1 GCA_024636935.1 Sideroxydans sp.
AAACAGTCCGGCGTCGCTGTGTTGCCGGGCAAGCTCACGGATTGCGAATCCACCGACATTGCCGAAAATGAGCTGTTTCTGGTCGAGGGCGATTCCGCCGGCGGCTCTGCCAAGCAGGGTCGCAGCAAAGAGTTCCAAGCTATCCTGCCGCTGCGTGGCAAGGTGCTCAATACTTTTGAAGTAGATAGGAACCGTCTGTTCGCCAACGCCGAGGTGCATGACATCGCGGTGGCCATCGGTGTCGATCCGCATGATCTGGGCGACAACGTCGACCTGTCCGGTATCCGCTACAAAGGCATCTACATCATGGCCGATGCGGACGTGGACGGTTCGCACATCGCCACGTTGTTGCTGACGCTGTTCTTCCGCCACTTCCCGCAGGTGGTCGCCAACGGTCACATCTTCCTCGCGCAGCCGCCTTTGTTCCGTGTCGACGTACCCGCGCAAGGCAAGAAACCGATGCGCAAGATCTACGCATTGAACGAGGACGAACTGACCTCCATCGAAGACCGTCTGCGCAAGGACAAGGTGCGCGAAGGCGCATGGTCTATCTCGCGCTTCAAAGGTCTGGGCGAGATGAATCCGGAACAGTTGTGGGACACCACCATGAACCCGGACACACGCCGCGCCTTGTGCGTGGCACTGGATGCATCGACCACGGATGACACACATCGCGTCATGAACATGCTGATGGGCAAACAAGAGTCCGGAGCGCGACGCGCCTGGCTGGAATATCACGGAAACGAGGTCACAGGCGATGTCTGATCTGCCACAACTCTTTGATGCGGAAGAAGGCGAACAGCCGGAAGACGCGAAACAGAACGCACAGGAAACACTGGAGCCCGCAGTGGGCAACGGCGGCGGCAACGCACGCGAGTTCGCACCGCTGCCACCACCGCCCGATGGCGACTCCGTGCCACTCGCTCAGTACGCCGAACGCGCTTATCTGGAATATGCAGTATCGGTGGTCAAGGGCCGCGCCCTGCCCGACGTGTGCGACGGCCAGAAGCCGGTGCAGCGCCGCATCCTGTATGCGATGCGCGAGATGGGTCTGGCACACAACAGCAAGCATGTGAAGTCCGCGCGTGTGGTAGGTGAGGTGCTGGGTAAGTTCCACCCGCACGGCGACTCATCCGCGTATGAAGCGATGGTGCGTCTGGCGCAGAGTTTCTCCATGCGCTATCCGCTGGTGGATGGCCAGGGCAACTTCGGTTCGCGAGACGGCGACAACGCTGCCGCGATGCGATACACCGAAGCGCGTTTGACACCGATCGCCGATCTGCTGCTGTCCGAGTTGAACATGGGCACGGTGGATATGAAGCCGAACTACGATGGTCACTTCGACGAACCGTCGATGTTGCCCGCGCGCCTGCCCATGGTGTTGCTCAACGGCGCATCCGGTATCGCGGTGGGTATGGCGACCGAGATCCCTTCGCACAACTTACGTGAAGTCGGCACCGCCGCTGCGATCTGTGTGCGCGATCCGAAATGTTCCGATGAAGAACTGCTGGCCTCGATCAACGGCCCAGACCTGCCCAGCGGCGGACAGATCATCTCTTCGCCGCGCGAGATCAGCGAGTGTTACCGCACCGGACGCGGCTCGCTCAAGATGCGCGCGCGCTGGAAGATCGAAGAGTTGGCACGCGGCCAATGGCGTGTGGCGGTATACGAATTGCCGCACGGCACTTCCGCCAAGAAGATCATGGAAGAGATCGAAGATCTCACCAATCCAAAGGTGCGCACCAACAAGAAGGCACTGACGCAAGAACAGGTGCAGAACAAGCAACTGCTTCTGTCGGTGTTGGACAAAGTGGTGGACGAGTCTGACAAGGATCAGGCCGTGCGTCTGGTGTTCGAACCGAAGTCCAGCCGCCAGTCGTCAGAAGATCTGATGACCATCCTACTGGCGCACACCAGCTTGGAAAGTTCGCTGCAACTGAACATGGTGATGATCAGCCTCGATGGCCGTCCACGCCAGAAGCCCTTGGCAGAGATATTGCGCGAATGGGCAGAGTTCCGTTTGAGCACTGTGCGCCGCCGTTGCGAACATCGTCTGGCGCAAGTGAACGACCGCATCCACATCCTCGACGGTCGCATGATCGTGTATCTGAATCTGGACGAGGTTATCGCGCTGATCCGCGAATCGGACGAACCCAAGCAGGCCTTGATCGAACGCTTCGATCTGTCCGACCGTCAGGCCGAAGACATCCTTGAGATCCGTCTGCGCCAGTTGGCGAAGATGGAAGGCATCAAGATCGAGCGCGAGTTGAAGCAACTGAAAGACGAAGACGAAGAGCTGGGCAAGCTGCTCGGTTCCGATTCCATGATGCGTCGCCGCGTGGCGAAAGAGATCGACGAAGACATCAAGACCTACGGCGACGAACGTCGCACGCTGATCGAGCAAGCCGAGCGCGTGGTGCTGACTACGCAGGTGGTGGACGAGCCGGTGACCGTGTTGATCTCCAAGAAACATTGGGGTCGCACACGTCAGGGCCACGGCCTCGACTTGGCTGGCATCTCGTTCAAAGACGGCGATGGCTTGCTGGGCGCGTTCGAGTGCCGCACCACCGACCACTGCATCGTTATCTGTAGCAACGGTCGCGTGTGCAGCATCCCTGTGCATCTGCTGCCAGGCGGTCGCGGTGACGGCGTGCCACTGGCGACACTCATCGAAGTGGCGACCGGCGCTAAGATCGTGCATGTGATCTGCGGCAAGGCTGAGCAACATGTGCTGCTGGCGACTGCTGCAGGTTACGGCTTCAGTTGCACCATCGCCAATATGGTGGGACGCAACAAGGCGGGCAAACAGTTCATCAGCGTGGAAGGCGAAGCGATCCTTACTCCTGCCTTGTTCACACCAAGCGAGAACGCATTGGTGGTAGCCGCTTGCAAATCAGGCCGTCTGCTCGCCTTCCTGCTGGCCGAGATGAAACAACTCGCGGGTGGCGGCAAGGGCGTGGTGGTGATGGGCATGGCGGACAAGGATGAACTGGCCGCCGTGACCGTGACCGATCGCCCCAAGGTCACCGTGATCACCAACAACGGCAGCAAAGAGCAAAGCATGCAACTCAACGACAAAGACTTGCAGAGCCATTTCGGCAAACGCGCACGCATGGGTAAAGCGCTGGAACTGAAAGGCAAAGCTGTCGTGACAGAGTTGAAGTCTTAAGCATGTGTGTCGCGGATGACGACATCGCCGTCATCCGCACACATCCGCGTTAGAATCCCGCCCCCGTTTTTCTTCAAAGTTCAGGTTAAATTCAAATTATGTGGTTCAAGAATCTACTCATCTATCGTCTAAACAAATGGGATGTCACGCCCGAACAGCTTGAAGAGAAACTCTCCGCCCTTGCACTGCAGCCCTGCTCCGGTCTGGAGTTGCAGCGCGTGGGTTGGATCGCACCCAAAGAGAATGAGCCGGCCTTCGTGCATACACTGGGCAAGCAGATGCTGATCTGCCTAGGCGCAGAGAAGAAGCTGCTACCCGCTTCCGTCATCAACACCATCAGCAAAGAACGTGCGATGGAGATGGAAGAGCAGCAAGGCTACAAGCCGGGCCGCAAACAGATGAAGCAACTGAAGGAAGCCGTCACCGACGAATTGCTACCGCGTGCTTTCGCCGTGCGTCGCCGCACCTATGCGTGGATAGACACTGCATCCGGACTGCTGGTGCTAGATGCTGCAAACATCGCCAAGGCAGATGAGTTGGTCGAGCTGCTGGTCAAGTCGGTAGACGGCATCGGCTTCACGCCGCTCAAGACCGAAGTCTCGCCCACCACCGCGATGACCGCATGGCTGGCCGGTGACGAGCTGGCTTCGGTGTTCACCGTCGACCGCGATTGCGAACTGCGTGCCTCAGGCGATGAGAAAGCGACCGTGCGTTACGTGCGCCACACACTGGAAGCGGAAGAGATCGCCAAACACATTACCGGCGGCAAGGAAGTGACCAAGCTGGCGATGACCTGGTACGACCGCATCTCTTTCGTGCTGCACGAGAACGGACAGATCAAACGCCTGCAAGCGCTGGACTTGCTCAAGGACCAAGCAGACAGCGATGCGCAGGACGATGCCTTCGATGCAGACTTCGCCTTGATGACCGGCGAGTTGAAGAAGTTGCTGCCAGCCATCGTCGATGCGTTGGGCGGCGAGAGCAAGCCTGCGGCTTAGTACGCTGTCGAACCCACGAAAGAAGGGGGCTCGCCCCCCCTTAAGTATTATTGCTTCTTGCCGAAACAGTCTTATGCTGCACATCAATTTGCGCGGCAAGACCTTCTTTCGAAAGGGCAACAATGGCGAACAAGACACCCTCCATACTCAAGCAACTGAAGTACTCGTTCCTAGGTTTCGGCCTACTCATGGGCTTGATCTTCCCTTTCTACGCAAATATCTTTGTGGAGTGGAAACCCGGCATGCTGGGCTGGTTCATCACCGGCTGCATCGTAGCTGGCATCACGATAGGCATCTCCAACCACATGCTGTTGGAGTGGCTGCTGATCGGCAAACTGCGTAAAGTCGCCATCGCGGCGGAACGAATCCGCACGGGTGACTTGCGTGAAGGTTGCGGCATTCGCAGTGCCGACACGGTCGGCGAGATCACCGAAGGATTCGATTCCATGGCCTCCGGTCTGCGCGACACCTTGAGTGAAGTGACAACCTCTGCCAACACGGTCGATGCGACCGCCCGCGAGATCGGCGAGTCGATGCGTTCGCTGGGCAGCAGCATGGTGGAATATCACCAGAACGAGCAGGAGATCATCAAGGTCATCAATGGCATGGCCGATGCATCGCGCACCATATTAGATTTGTCAGACTCAGCCGGAAAAAGTGTCACCTCTGCCGACAAATTGGTACGCGACGGCGTGAAGCAGGTCGCCGCGACCGAGCACGCCATCTCGGTACTGGATGAGGCCAGCCGCAAGATCTCTGCCAATGCCCTCAGCCTTGAATCCAGCGCTAAAGAAGTCGAGACAGCCGTATCTGCCATACGCGACATCGCCGAGCAAACCAATCTCCTGGCCCTCAATGCCGCCATCGAAGCAGCGCGCGCAGGTGAGCAAGGAAGGGGCTTCGCCGTCGTAGCAGATGAAGTCAGAAAACTGTCCGAGCAAGCGGCACAGGCGACCACCAGCATCGATGGTGTACTCAAGCAGGTAAGCACCGACGTTGCGTCTACGGTGAATATCTCTGAAGAGAACGCCAAAGCTGTCAGCGACGGCTTGCAAGCATCCAGACTTTCCTCACAGACCTTCGTACAGATCGAGCAGGCGACAGCAGCGATGAAATCCTCGGTTGAGGAAGTACGCGGCGCCGCTGATGACCAGCAGATGCTGGTTGGACTGGTGCTTAAACGCATCGAGGAGAATCAGCACAGTACTGATGAAACCGCCAAGCTCACTTCGGTTTGCATCAATGAGTCTGAACGCATGATTCAGACTGCGCAGGGCTTGAACGAAGCCACACGCCGCTTCATTGTCTGAATGAACAACTATTTATCCCATGTGATGGACACTCAATGGGTTATTGCCAGCAAGGCACAGTCAGGTTAGTGTTCGCCTCATGATGCCGCAGCCCTCAACCCGTTCAGCCCCTGTTTCGTTCCAGCAAGAGTCTATCGGGCGCCCAAGTGCATTGCACCAATTGTCGATCGCGCTACTGCTATTCAGCATGGCCGCATCTGCATGGGCCGATACACCGATATTGAGAGTGCTGGCATGGCCGGGGTACGCCGAGCCCGAACTGGTAAAACGCTTCGAGCAGGAACATCAAGTGCGGGTCGAGCTGACCATCATCACTACCGATGCATCACTATGGGAAAAGGCCAGCGAGCATAACCAAGGTATTGATGTATTCGCCGTCAATGCCGCCGAGTTACAACGCTACATCAATGCCAATCTGGTGCAGCCGCTCATACCAGAAAAGATTCCCAATACGCACCGACAGCTAACGCGTTTCCGTGACCTTTCCGCCATCCCAGGACTGACCAGACATGGCAAGTCATACGGCATCCCCTACACTTATTCGCAGATGGGGTTGATCTACGATAAGAAGCAGATCGACACACCCCCAAAATCCATTTCCTCGCTATGGGATCCGCGTTACCGCAAAAAGGTGATCGCCTATGACGGCGGCACGCACAATTTCTCGCTGGCCGCACAGTCGCTGAAGTTCGCGTCTCCGTTCCGCATTTCCCCGAAGGATTTTCCGCGCGCCACCGAGAAACTGATCGCTTTGCGCCGCAATGCGCTTGCTTTCTACACACAGCCGGAAGAATCGGTACAGCTATTCATGCGTCATGGTGCGGCACTGATGTTCGCCAATTACGGCATGCAGCAGGTACAGCTACTCAGAAACGCCGGCATGGACATCGGCTATGTGATTCCACGCGAAGGTGCGCTGGCTTGGTTGGATTGCTGGGTCATCTCTCGCGACTCACGTAATACTGAACTGGCGCATGCATGGATTAACCACATGCTCGAACCGCTGGCGGGGCAATTGCTAGCGGAACATCAAGGCCTGAACAATACGTTATCCGACCAGACAGAGGGGCAGACAGACGAGCTTTCGGTGTGGCTGGAACCGCCTGAAGAAACCGCCTTGCGCGAAAAACTCTGGGAGCGCATACGCTCCGGTGACCGTTTGGTACGCGTGCTCGCACCATGAATTTTCCCATCGCATGGCGTCTCGGTTCGGTGCTGGTACTGGTCGGTTTTCTGGGAACCGCCCTAACAGGTTACTTCGCTTATCAGGCCAGTCGTACGCAATTGATCAAGGCCTCCGAAGATCGGCTATTGACCGCAACACATGTACTGATGCGGCAAGTAACCGTTGCGCTAAAAAGCGTTGAATCCGATGTGCGCCTGATCTCGCAGCATCCACAAGCCGTACGTATCCTACTGCGCAGCAACCCGAGCTTTCAGACGCTCACCGAAGAGAATCTGGCGAAGATCTTCGAGGGCATGCTGGTGGTCCATCCGGAATATTTCCAGTTGCGATTGATCGAAGCAGGCAACCACGGATTGGAGCGCATCCGCTTAGATCGCGGCATGGGCAGACTGCTGCGCATCCAAGGCGATGACTTGCAGGAGAAGGGCCACTATCCCTATATCTTCGAGACACTGAAACTGCCGCCCGGCGCCATCTATGTGTCACACGCCACGATCAACCACGAGATCGGTGCACACGCCGGCGAACATCGCCCGTCATTACAAGTCGCCGCCCCTATTCATGACAAGCGCAACAAAGCGATTGGACTGGTGGTGATCAACGTCGACCTGCATGGCTTATTCTCCCAACTTGCAGCCGACTTGCCGCCTGAGTTGAAGCTGTATCTGGCAAATGGTCGCGGCGATTACCTGATCCATCCCGATCCTTCGCACAGTTTCGCTTTTGACCGCGGGCAAGAATCACTCGTGCAGGATGAGTTTCCCTCCACCACTGCGATGTTGAGGGCGGGACAGACTGGTACGCTTTCGATCGTTACCGCCAGCCCCCCCACTTCTCCCGAGGCACTGGTGGCGGCCTTTGTCTCCCAGTCGATTCCGGGCATGGAGAGCGGCGATGCTTTTATCCTCGGTCTCTCGCAACCGTTGCAAAACGTGTTGAGCGAAAGTAGGCAGCTCGCCTCCGTCATTCTGGGCATCGTACTCAGCTTCAGCGCATTGGCGGTACTGCTGGCCATTGTTCTGGCACGTGCATTCAGCCGTCCCTTGTCGCGCATCGTGGAAGAGATCAGGCGCTTCTCCGCAGAGGGCAAGATCGGCTCTTTGCCGGTTGCACGCCGAGATGAGATCGGCGAATTGGCGCACAGCATTCAGCAGATGGAGAAACAGATACATCAGCAAATTGAAGAGCTGCAAACACAACAGGAGACGCTCGATCATCTGGCCAGCCACGACAGTCTGACCGGTCTGCCCAACCGGCGCATGTTCCTAGATCGACTAGAGCATGCGCTGGCACGCGCAAAACGGCAGGGCGAAAAATTGCTACTCCTATTCATCGACCTCGACAAATTCAAGACCATCAACGACGTGCACGGACATGCGGCAGGCGATGCGGTATTGCAAGCCGTAGCACAGAGACTGCTCAGCTTGTTGCGTGAATCAGATACGGCGGCGAGGTTGGGCGGCGATGAATTCGTGATCCTGCTCGAAGGAGAGTGGGATGATCGAATGATTGAACAGATGGTGCAGAAAGTACGTGCCGCGCTCGCCTCGCCTATCGCCTATCAGGACATTGAGTTGCAATCAGGGGGGAGCATCGGCTTCAGTCGTTTCCCGCAGGATGGGAATACCGCCTCGCACCTGATCGCCACAGCGGATCAGGCCATGTATGGCGACAAGCCCAGGGACTGCTAGAACCTATCTCGGTGCAAAAGTAGGCGAATACTTTGTCAATGCCGGCTTCATCAACAGATCTTCCTTGATGACATGATCGATCAGCCAGTTGCGCAAAAAATCCGCGAACTCTTGTGTCAGCTGCGGCGACCATGTCTTTTCGGAATTTAGAAAAGCGACACGCATCGTAGCCAATCTATCCATCAGCGACTGATGCGACTGCTGCAAACCGGGTGTTTGTTCATACCCCACCGCCGTTGCAATCTTTTCTTCGCGATCAAAATGCAACAACGAGTAATCATGCAAGCGTTGAAGCTCATCCTTCAAAGCATTTTTATCTTTCCTGCTTAGACATGCCTCGATCCGGTTGATGATATCAATCAGATATTTGTGATCTTCATCGATGATATTGTTACCGACACTCAGTTGCTCACGCCACGCTATCGCCATGCTTACCCCTTATTTAGAACGCCATGAAATTTCGCGGCTAACGCATGTTACCAGCCTTAGATTAAATTTCATGCGAACAACATAAATTTAATAATTCATTCCAGCCTTGTGCATTCCTTCCAGACTGAGGCGGCTCCGCAGTGCTGAATCTCACCGCCGATTCCAGCTCTTGAGCAGTCAACTGCTGCTGCACTGCCTGCAATTTCTCAAGCACATCCACATCCGCTTCCGAAGCATCATGGCGACGTTTGCGTATGCGGGCACGCAATGTTTTCTCCGGCGCGGCCAGCGTAGCGATAACAAATGGCACCGACATCTCATGCGCCAAAGAATGAAATTGAGCGCGCTCTTCAGCGCGCAGAAATGCAGCATCCACCACCACCCGCTGGCCCATAGTCTGCAGATCCCGTGCAAGGCATAGCAACCTAGAATAGGTACATGTGGTCGCTTTCTGACTGTAGATATCTTCATCAAGTTGACGGCTGTCCTCCATCGCCCCCAAACCGAATAGCCTTTTTCGCTCGATGTCGGAACGTATGCGCACAGCGCCCAGTTGCTCAATGACGTATTGCGCAAAGGTGGTCTTACCTGAACCTGGCAAGCCGTGGGTGATGATCAAGGCTGATTTTCTATCTGACAGACATTGCAGCGCCAATGCCAGATGTGTACTGCATGCTTGCAGATGTTGCTTTCGAACATCGCTATCAATTCCTGACTGGCTGGCACGGATGGCGGCGATCTTGGCACGCACCGCCGCACGATAGGCCAGATAGAAACGCAGCACGCCAACGCCTTCGTAGTCACCACTCGCTTCCAGATATGCGTTCAAATAACGCCATGCAAAATCACTACGACCGTGATGCATCAGATCCATCATGGTGAAAGCAACTTCGTCCATCACGTCTATCCAGCGCAGCTCCGGCGAAAACTCGATGCAGTCGAACGGCACTGGTGATTCATCGATGAGAGCGATGTTGCCAAGATGCAGATCACCGTGACATTCACGAACGTGAGCTGCATGGCGGCGAGACCCGAACAACGCAGTGCACGCTTGCCACTCTTCATCAGTTTGCTGTTCGAGTGTAGTGAGCTGATGCAGATCTGCTTTGTCTGTCAGCAGCGCACGCATCTGTTCGAAGTTTTGCATCGCAACTGCGCGAATAGTTTCAGCAGTACCGAAGGGGGAAAGAGGATCTAGCGCAGCAGCTTGTTCGTGAAAGCGCGCGACGACACCTGCCAGTGCATCGATATGCGATGGCTCGACGCTTCCCTGCTGCACACGCGCATCCATCAGCGCATCATCTGCGAAGCGGCGCATCTTCACCCCGTATTCGATTGCGGGCAGCATACCGAACTGCGGCGCATCCACGCTGCCGCCTATGCTCACCACTTCAAGATAGAGATCGGGTGCAGTGCGTCGATTGAGGCGCAGCTCTTCTTCGCAGAAATGCTTGCGAGATGACTGGGATAGATATTTTAGGAAACCAAGGTCTACCGCTTTCTTGATCTTGTATGCGTGATCACCAATCAGCAATACCCATGAGATGTGCGTCTCGATTACCTGCGCAGCATGCGCGCTTTGTAGCGCGCTGATCAAACGTTTCTGATCGGCGAAGTTGGTCATGTGTTACTCGAAATCGCCCCAGGCACTCTTGCGCGAGGAGGGCTTACCTTCCACCATGCGCGCAATCTCGCGTCGATCGCGTTTGGTCGGGCGACCTTTCAACTCAGACTGCGGCAACAACTTGTTCTGCTCGGCCTGTATCGAGCGGCGTTTTTTGCTCTCGTCCGTTTCGCGATACAGCTTCTGCGCGACTGGCGCGGGGCCGCGCTTGCCGGACAATTCCAATATCTCGATCTCGTGCTGATAGGGGCCGAGGCGAATGACCAACACATCGCCCACACCCACCGTCTTGGCCTGCTTGATGCGTCCACCGTCCATAGTCACTTTGCCGCTCTCAACAGCATCGGCGGCGATACTGCGCGTCTTGAAGAAGCGCGCGGCCCACAGCCATTTATCGACGCGAAGTTTTTCTGTCGGTTCGTTCATTTTGTTTCGTTTGATCAGTCGTATCTGTGAAGAATTGTAAAGTTTTCGTAGTGCCGGAACCATTACTACATACTGGCATCCGATGCCTGAGATTGTGGGTGAGTCAGCATGGCTCGTCAAACATGAAATGACCCTAAAGGTTTATACAAATTGCCAAGCATCCTCTATAGAATTCCGCTCGTATCCGACCGCCTTGGTCACTCCTGTGAAAGGTAGATGTGAAAGCGCCGCTCCGCACCCTGATGTTACTCGTTCCGCTGGCCGGTTGTGCCGTGGGGCCGGACTACATCAAACAAGACCCCAACGCCCCTGCGAACTGGAGCGTCACCGCCGGCACACGCCTCGCGCAACAACAGCAAGACATCTCGCAATGGTGGCTGCGTCTGAACGATCCCATATTGAACGAGCTTATCTCTACCGCGCTGCACAACAGTCCAGACATGCGCAGTGCACGCGCCAAGTTACTGGAATCACGCTCGCGTCTCAATCTATCCGATGCCAACTTCATGCCCCGACTGAATGGCGCGCTGGGTGCCAATCGCAGCAAGGCTGGTACCGCCTCACCTGCCAATCAATTCAACGCCGGTTTCGATGCGAGCTGGGAGATCGATCTGTTCGGCGGCCTGCGCCGCGCATCCGAAGCAGCAGAAGCCGATGCCGGTGCGACACTGGCCAATCTTTACAACACACAAGTCACACTCGCCGCCGAGGTGGCGCTCAACTATGTGCAACTGCGCAGCCTGCAACAGCGGCTGACCATCGCGCGCGACAATCTGGCGGCACAGCGCGAGACACTGAAGATCACCGAGTGGCGCGCGCAGGCTGGGTTGGTTACCTCGATGGAAGTTGAGCAGGCGAGCAGCAATCTGCAACAGACTCTGGCCGGCATCCCCACTCTGGCGACCAATCTGAGCAAGACAGAGAATCGCTTGGCGGTGTTGTTGGGACAGTTCCCCACTTCGCTGCACGAACGATTGAGTACACCCGCCGCATTGCCGCCCCTGCCGGATGAGATCGCACTCAGCATCCCCGCCGACACACTGCGCCAACGCCCCGATGTGCAGGCTGCAGAAAGACGCGTGGCAGCTGAGACTGCGCGAATCGGGCAAGAGAGCGCAGCACGCTATCCATCTTTCTCGCTCAGCGGCAGTCTAGGCTGGAAGGCACTCACTGCCGGTGCACTTGGCGACAGTGCTAACTTGACGCGCTCACTCTCGGCCAGTCTGGCACAGACCATCTTCGACGGCGGCCGCCTGAGCAGTCGTGTAACTGCGCAGAACGCTGTGCAGCAACAAGCACTGATCGCGTATGAGCAGACTGTGCTGGTCGCGCTGGAAGACATGGAGAATGCCTTGACCAGCTACGCCAACAGCCATGAACGCCGCGCCGCTTTGCAGAATGCATCTACCTCCGCGCGCAATGCCGCATTAATGGCGCGCCAGCGTTACGAAGGTGGCTTGATCGATTTCCAGAGCGTGCTCGACACCGACCGAACTCTACTTTCCAGTGAAGATAGTTTGGCCAGTGCCGAGTTCGATGAACGCGCGGCACTGATCAGCTTGTACAAAGCGATGGGCGGTGGCTGGAACGAAGATTCCGCACTACCCGTTGCGCCAACCGACAAAGGTTCACAGCCATGAATGACGATTCAACATCCAGCCAGCAACTGCTGCGCGCCATCTCTACCTCTTCCGGTAACAGCAAACGCAATCGTGTGCTGATGATCACGCTGATCGCTGTCGCCATCACCCTGCTCGGCTGGTGGTTATGGCCAAAGTCGAATGGCGCTGGCAATGGCGGCTACCTCACCGAAGAAGCTGCACTCGGCGACCTGTCGGTGACAGTCTCGGCCACTGGCAATCTGTATCCCACCAATCAGGTGGATGTGGGCAGTGAATTGTCCGGCATCGTCGAGAGCGTGTTGGTGGATGAGAACGATCTGGTCAAGCGTGGACAGATATTGGTCCGGCTCGATCTTTCCAAGCTGAACGATCAAGTCGTTAAATCACAAGCCGCCGTACTCGCTGCACAAGCTCAAGTGGCGCAGATGCAAGCTACGGTAAAAGAATCACGTGCCTCACTAGCACGTCTGCGCCAAGTAGCAATACTGACCGGCGGCAAAGTGCCATCGCGCAGCGAACTGGAAGCGGCGGAAGCTGCAGCCAGCCGCGCTGAAGCAAATGAAGCCAATGCGCGTGCTGCCGCAGCGCAAGCCTCCGCCACGCTGCGTTCGGACCAGACCAATCTCTCCAAAGCCACCATCCGCTCACCCATCGACGGCATCGTGCTGACACGCAAGATCGAACCGGGACAGACCGTGGCGGCTTCTTTGCAAGCGCCGGTGTTATTCACCATCGCGGAAGACCTCGCCCGCATGCAGTTGCAAGTGGATGTGGACGAAGCGGATGTGAGCCAAGTGAAGAACGGTCAGACGGCCTACTTCATGGTCGATGCATGGCCGGGTCGCAAGTATCCGGCCGAGATCGCGCGCGTCGGCTTCGGCGCGCAGACCACCGATGGCGTAGTGACCTACAAGACGCTATTGAATGTATCGAATGCAGACTTGAGTCTGCGTCCCGGCATGACGGCCACCGCTGAGATCTCTACCGCGAATCTACATGATGTGTTGCTGGTGCCGAATGCTGCATTGCGCTTCACGCCGACGACCAAATCTGCACCTTCAGGCGGCTTCGTCGCCAGCATGTTGCCGCGCCGTCCGCCTCAAGCAAAGCAAGTAAAAGAGACATCCTCAGCCGGTAGCACAACGCGCACCCTCTGGGTGCTGCAAGACAAAAAATCCGCACCAGTCGAGGTCACCGTCGGCCTCACCGACGGTCGCCACACACAGATCGTGAGCGGCGAATTGCAAGCGAGCGCACGTGTCATCATTGGCATGCAGAAATCCGCAAAATGAATGATGCATCCATAACCGTCGAATCCGATGCGCTGATCCAACTGGCGGGCATCACCAAGACCTACGGCCGTGGACAGGCAGAGTTTCAAGCCTTGAAAGGTGTCGATCTGAGCATCCGTCAAGGCGAGTTCGTCGCCATCATGGGGCCCAGCGGTTCCGGTAAATCGACCGCGATGAACATCTTAGGCTGTCTCGATACGCCAACCTCAGGGGCGTATCTGTTCGAGGGCGTGCACGTGGAGAATCTGTCGCGCGACCAACGCGCACTGCTGCGCCGCAACTATCTCGGCTTTGTGTTCCAGGGTTTCAACCTACTGGCACGCACCTCGGCGCAAGAGAACGTGGAACTGCCACTGCTCTATCGCGGCGAGACGGCAGAAGCGCGACATGAGATCGGTATGGCAGCACTGCGCTCGGTCGGTCTGGAAGAGTGGGCGCACCACACTTCATCCGAACTGTCCGGTGGTCAGCAACAGCGCGTCGCCATCGCGCGCGCTATCGTCACCAACCCCAAAGTGCTGCTGGCCGACGAACCGACCGGCAACCTCGATTCCAAACGCGGTCACGAGATCATGGAACTGCTGGTCAGCATGAACCGCGACCACGGCATCACCATCCTCATGGTGACGCATGAACCGGACATCGCCGCCTACGCCAAACGCATCGTGCATTTCGTGGATGGAGAGATCGCACTGGACGATGAGAACGGAGGCGCAGCATGATGGGCTGGACCACACTTCTGCTCGCCTTGCGCGAGATACGACGCAACTTGATGCGCTCCTTCCTCACCGTGCTGGGCATCGTCATCGGTGTGGCCGCCGTGGTCACCATGGTGACGCTGGGGAATGGTGCAACGCAGTCGGTATCCGACCAGATATCCAGTCTCGGCAGTAATCTGCTGATGCTGCGCCCCGGCCAACGCATGGGTCACGGCAGTTCTGGCGCACCTTCATTCAATGCGGAGGATGCAGAGGCGATCAAGACCCAAGTCAGTTCGCTCAAGGCAGTCGCGCCCACCGTCAGTCGCACCAGCGTGGTGGTGGTCGGCACCAAGAACTGGGCGACCTCTATCACCGGCAGCAACAGCGACTATTTCACCGCAGGAAACTGGACACTGGAAGAAGGTCGCTTTTTCAACGCCACCGAGGAACGTGCAGGCAAAGCTGTGTGCGTCATCGGCGCGACCGTGCGCAAGGAACTCTACGAAGCGCATAGTCCGGTGGGCGACTCGATGCGCATCAAACAATTCTCCTGCGAAGTGATCGGCGTACTCGCCGCCAAAGGGCAAAGCGCCATGGGCCGCGATCAGGACGACACCGTGGTGATGCCATTGCGCACCGTGCAGCGCCGCCTGACCGGCAAGCAAGATGTGACCACCATACTGATCTCGATGCAGGACGGCGCATCGACCGAACAAGTGACCAATCAGCTCAACGTGCTGATGCGCGAGCGGCGCAAGCTTTCGGATAACGAAGACGACAATTTCAGCATCCGCGACACCAAAGAGATCGCGCAGACACTATCCGGCGCCATCGGCACCATGACTGCGCTGCTCGGCGCAGTCGCGGCGGTAAGTCTGCTGGTGGGCGGCATTGGAATCATGAACATCATGCTGGTATCGGTAACGGAGCGAACAAGAGAGATCGGTATCCGCCTCGCCATCGGCGCGCTGGAAAAGGAAGTGCTGATGCAGTTCCTCACCGAAGCGGTAGTGCTGTCCGCGTTCGGGGGTTTGGTGGGCTTGTTACTGGCAGCTGTTGCCTGCTATGGACTGGCCGCCATGCTATCTCTGCCCTTCCTATTCAGCCCCAGCATCAACCTGCTCGCCTTCGGCTTCTCGGCAGCTATCGGTGTGATATTCGGTTACGTACCGGCCAGACGGGCCGCGCAGCTCGATCCGATCGAGGCCTTACGACACGAGTGAGGGCAGCGGTTCAGGATGGCGATACCGGGGGTATACTGGGAAACGTGCACACTTAGCCCCCCCGAATATCATCCTGAATACCATGATTCATCCTGCCATCATCTTCCCCTGGAATGAGAACTTCGATACCGGCATCGCCGTCGTCGATGAGCAGCACCGCAAACTGGTCGATCTGCTCAACAATCTCGCCAGCCATTTGGCCTACGGGGCGGAAGCACCGGAACTGAACCGGGTATTCGAAGAACTGGCGGACTATGCCCTCTATCACTTCAAGACAGAGGAAGCCATCTGGAACAAGTGGCTGCCTGAAACTGAGCTGTCACTTGCCCACATAAAAACGCACCAGGATTTCGTGGGAGAAGTGCTCAAGCTCAAATCCGACCTGGATACTTTGGGCAAAGAGAAGGTCATGGATGAAATGGTCTCCTTCCTTACCCACTGGCTGGCCTTCCACATTCTGGAGGCCGACAAGCATATGGCGAAGATCATCCTTGCACTGCAGCAGGGCGCGTCACTGGATGAGGCAAAAGAGATAGCCCAGGGCGAAATGAGCGGCGCCATGCGCGTGCTGATCGAAACTGTTCTCAAAATGTACGACAGCCTGTCATCCAGAACGCTAGCCCTCATGCGTGAGATCGCCGAACGCCAGCGTGTCGAGCAAAGCTTGCGACTATCCAAGAACGTCATCGACAGCACCATCGAGGCGATCTTCGTCACCGACGAGAATATGCGTATCATCGACACCAATCCGTCGTTCTGTCATCAGGTGATGCAGGAACATCAGAAACTCATTGGTAAGCGTGTGACGGATGTCATGCCCACCCTGTTCAGTCCGGATAAGACGGATGAGATTCTGGCTGCGGTAGGTCAAAGCGGCCATTGGACCGGGGAGATCATCGGGCGAAATAATGAGAATGAATTGGAAGCTGTCTGGCTGACGCTGTCAGCCATCAAAGACCCGCAAGGCCCCCCCACACAGTTCGTGGGATTACTGTCCTCTGTCTCGCAACTATTGGAACGACACCAGGGCTTGGTCGAGGCCGCCAACCATGACACGCTGACTGGCTTGCCTAACCGAAGGTTGTTGGAGGACAGGATCAGCCAGGCGATCACGCGCAGCGATAGAAGCCGTAAGATGTTGGCGATCTGCTTTCTCGACCTCGATGGTTTCAAACAGATCAATGACACGTTTGGACATGACGCGGGAGATGAGGTACTGCGATCTGTCGCGGCACGCTTGGTCAAAGCATTGCGTGGTGACGACACGGTAGCCCGCATCGGTGGTGACGAGTTCGTCCTGCTGTTCGGAGAGCTCGAAGGAGAACAGGATATCTCCCCGCTGCTGGATAGACTGCTGAAAGATGTCGCCCAGCCGATATCGACAGGAGACAATACCGTGTCGGTCACCGCGAGTATCGGAGTGACGTTCTATCCCAAAGATGCCCCCCCTGCGGAAGCATTGCTGCAACACGCCGATGCGGCGATGTACGACGCAAAGAACAAGGGGAAATCTCAATACCGGTTTTACCAGCCTTCCCCTTGAATTCGCTCGACGAATAGTCGTCATTCCGCGCCAACAAAAAGGCAGCGCTCTCGCGCTGCCTTTTTGTTTAACTACCGCTACGACTTACTTCACGCAATCCACGAAATAGATGCGCTCGCCGTTGATCTTGTCCGACACCAGACCGTGAATGTCTGTCTCAAAGCCGGGGAAGCTCTTGTTGAAATTGCGTGCGAACTTCAAGTAATCGACGATGGTTTTGTTGAAACGCTCGCCCGGGATCAACAGCGGGATGCCAGGCGGGTAAGGTGTGAGCAACACAGCAGTGATGCGACCTTCCAGCTCGTCCACCGGCACGCGCTCGATCTCACCGTGCGCCATTTTGGCGAAAGCGTCCGACGGCTTCATCGCGGGCACCATGTTGGACAGATACATCTCAGTGGTCAGCTTTGCCACGTTGTTGGCTTTGTAGATGCCATGGATCTCGTCACAAAGATCGCGCAGACCGATCTTTTCGTAACGCGGATTCTTGGCGATAAATGCCGGCAGTACGCGCCACAGTGGCTGGTTCTTGTCGTAGTCGTCCTTGAACTGTTGCAGTTCGGTCACCATGCTGTTCCAGCGCCCCTTGGTGATGCCGATGGTGAACATGATGAAGAAGGAATACAGGCCGCACTTCTCCACCACCACGCCGTGCTCGGACAGATACTTGGTGACGACGCTGGCGGGAATACCGCTGTCGGCGAAGTCGCCATCCACATCCAGTCCCGGTGTGACCACGGTGGCCTTGATCGGGTCGAGCATATTGAAGCCTTCGGCAAGTTTGCCGAAACCGTGCCAACGGTCATCCGCTCGCAACACCCAGTCTTCGCGGTCGGCCATACCATCTTCCGACAGATAATCCGGCCCCCACACTTTGAACCACCAGTCCGTATCGAACTCAGCTTCGACCTTACGCATGGCGCGGCGGAAGTCGAGCGCTTCGGAGATGCTCTCCTCCACCAGCGCGGTGCCGCCGGGTGGTTCCATCATCGCAGCAGCCACGTCGCACGAGGCGATGATTGCGTATTGCGGCGAAGTCGAGGTGTGCATCAGATAGGCTTCGTTGAAGCAGTCGCGGTCGAGTTTGCGCTCTTCGCTATCACGCACCAGGATCTGCGAAGCTTGCGACAGACCAGCCAGCAACTTATGTGTCGACTGGGTAGCAAAGATCATCGATTCTTTTGCGCGCGGACGGCCTTTGCCGATGGCGTGCATGCTCTTGTAGAAGTCGTGGAAGGCGGCATGCGGCAGCCAAGCTTCGTCGAAGTGCAGTGCGTCGATCTTGCCGTCCAGCATTTCCTTCAGTATCTCCACGTTGTACATCACGCCGTCGTAAGTGCTTTGCGTGATTGTGAGGATGCGCGGCTTCTTGGTCTTGTCCTTGATGAACGGATTGGCATCGATCTTCTTCTGGATGTTAGCCATCTCGAATTCAGATTTCGGTATCGGCCCGATGATGCCGAAGTTGTTGCGCGTCGGTGTCAGGAACACCGGCACCGCGCCGGTCATCATGATCGCGTGCAGAATGGATTTATGGCAGTTGCGATCCACCACCACGATGTCGTCCGGTGCCACCATCGAATGCCACACGATCTTGTTGGACGTCGATGTGCCGTTGGTGACGAAGAACAGATGGTCGGCGTTGAAGATACGCGCCGCATTGCGCTCTGAAGCCGCCACAGGACCGGTGTGGTCTAGCAACTGCCCCAGCTCATCCACCGCGTTACACACGTCGGCACGCAGCATGTTCTCGCCAAAGAACTGGTGGAACATACGTCCCACCGGCGACTTCAGGAAGGCCACACCGCCGGAGTGACCGGGGCAGTGCCAGGAATACGAACCGTCCTGCGCATAACCCACCAGCGCGCGGAAGAATGGCGGTGCCAGTGAATCCATGTACGACTTCGCCTCACGGATGATATGGCGCGCCACGAATTCCGGCGTGTCCTCATGCATGTGAATGAAACCGTGCAGCTCGCGCAGAATATCGTTGGGGATGTGACGCGAAGTGCGCGTCTCACCGTACAGATAGATGGGGATGTCTGAATTCTTGAAGCGAATTTCCTTCACGAACGAGCGCAAAGTGCGCAATGCCATTTCGGTCTCTTCTGCGCTGCCTCCACCGAATTCCTCGTCGTCAATGGACAGCACAAAAGCTGAAGCGCGACTTTGCTGCTGCGCAAATGAAGTCAGGTCGCCGTAACTGGTCATGCCGACGACTTCAGTCCCCTCTTTTTCAAGCGCATCGGCCAACGCGCGAATACCGTGTCCGCTGGCGTTCTCCGAACGGTAGTCTTCGTCGATGATGATGATAGGAAAGTGAAATTTCATGAGGTACTCCCTAGAGGGGAAAGCATATTAAAAGTGGCGCGGATTGTCGCAGATTGCGCGGTGAATATATGTGACTTATTTGCCAGCCGGATACGGACTGGCGAGGGTGGCAACCAGATCGGCCAGCACTTCACGGAACTGCTGTTCGTCGCAGCCCATGAGCACGGCGTCTTCCAGGGCATCGCGACAAACCTGACCGATCTCGGCCAAGTTCTCCTGCATCACTTTGTTCTTCTCGTAGCAGGCTACCACCTCGCCTTCGGGTGAGTGCCAGACTACTTGTTTGAACTTGTCCATCAGATCTTGGGCAATGTCACGCCGTGCTGGCCCTGATACTTGCCGCCACGGTCTTTATAGGATGTCTCGCACACTTCGTCGCTCTCAAAGAACAGCACCTGTGCCACGCCTTCGTTGGCGTAGATCTTGGCGGGTAGCGGTGTGGTGTTGGAGAACTCCAGCGTCACATAGCCTTCCCACTCGGGTTCGAACGGGGTGACGTTGACGATGATGCCGCAGCGCGCATAGGTGGACTTGCCCAGACACACGGTCAGCACGTTGCGCGGGATACGGAAATATTCCACGGTGCGCGCCAGTGCGAAGGAGTTGGGCGGGATGATGCAATAGTCAGCCTCGACGTTCACAAAGGAACTGGGGTCGAAGTTCTTGGGATCGACGATGGTGCTGTTGATGTTGGTGAACAGCTTGAATTCACGCGAACAACGGATGTCGTAACCATAGCTGGAAGTGCCGTAGGACACGATCTTCTGACCGTTCGCTTCCTTCACTTGCTGCGGTTCGAACGGGTCGATCATGCCTTCCTGTTCGCACATGCGACGGATCCACTTGTCTGACTTGATGCTCATCTTGATTCCTTGATCGGTTTTAGCGGGCGCGATTTTACCTAATTCCTCGGCGGTGCGTGGGTTTTGATACAATCGCGCCCTCTTCGAATTTAAGTAAAAGCGAGCGAGACGGATGCGATGCAAAGCGCCGTCGCAGCCGCTTTTCAAGGAAATCAGCGTATGACCCGCAAAATACTCGTCACCTCCGCCCTGCCCTATGCCAATGGCAGCATCCACCTCGGCCACTTGGTCGAATACATTCAGACCGACATCTGGGTGCGCTTCCAGAAGATGCGCGGCCATGAATGCCACTATGTCTGTGCGGACGACACGCACGGCACCCCCATCATGCTGCGTGCCGAATCAGAAGGCATCACACCCGAACAGCTGATCTCCCGCGTGTGGCAGGAGCATTTCGACGATTTCAGCGCGTTCCTCGTCAACTTCGACAACTTCGGCTCCACCAACTCGGACGATAACAAGGCTTTCGCCCAAGGCATCTACCGCACCCTGAAGGCCAACGACCTGATCGAGGTACGCTCCATCGAGCAGTATTTCGACCCGGTGAAGAACATGTTCCTGCCGGACCGCTTCATCAAGGGCGAGTGCCCCAAGTGCCACGCCAAGGACCAATACGGCGACAACTGCGAAGTGTGCGGCGCGGCCTACTCCCCGACCGACCTGATCGAGCCGTTCTCCGCCGTGTCCGGTGCCAAGCCGGAACTGCGCAATTCCGACCATTACTTCTTCAAGCTCTCTGCCGAAAGCTGCCAGACTTTCCTGCGCCAATGGACGCGCGGCGGCTCATTACAGAACGAAGCGGCCAACAAGATGCAGGAATGGCTGGGCACGGACGGCGAGAACAAACTCACCGACTGGGACATCTCGCGCGACGCGCCTTACTTCGGTTTTGAGATCCCCGATGCACCGGGAAAATATTTCTACGTGTGGCTGGATGCGCCCGTCGGTTACATGGGCAGCTTCAAGCAGCTGTGCGACAAGAAAGGGCTAGATTTCGACGAATACTGGAAGCAAGGTTCCGAGACCGAGCTGTATCACTTCATCGGCAAGGACATCCTGTATTTTCACGCGCTGTTCTGGCCCGCGATGTTGCAGCACGCCGGTTTCCGCACACCGACCAAACTGTTCGCGCACGGCTTCCTCACCGTGAACGGCGAGAAGATGAGCAAATCGCGCGGCACCTTCATCACCGCGCGCAGCTATGTGGATCACATCAAGAACACCGAATACCTACGCTACTACTACGCCGCCAAACTGAACGGCAGCATGGAAGACATCGACCTCAACCTCGAAGACTTCGTGGCCAAGGTGAACAGCGACCTGATCGGCAAATACGTCAACATCGCCAGCCGTTGCGCGGGCTTCATCAGCAAGAAGTTCGACGGCAAGTTGGGCGATTGCGATGCCGCCGCCAGTTCTGAATTCAGGAGCGCGTTCAACGAAAACGAGATCGCGCGCTGCTTCGAAGAACGCGACTTCGCACGTGCCCTGCGCGAGATCATGCGTCTGGCCGACATGGCGAACCAATACATCGCCGAGAAAGCACCATGGGCGATGGCGAAGCAGGAAGGCAAAGAAGCCGAGTTGCACGTAGTCTGCTCGACTGCGCTGACACTGTTCCGCGACCTCACGCTGTATCTAAAACCCGTGTTGCCGGAACTCGCCGCGCAAGTAGAAAGCTTCCTTAACATCGACCCGCTGACATGGAGCGGCGCATGGCAGCCACTGGCAGCTGGTCACTCCATCAACACCTACCAACATCTGGCCACCCGCCTCGATCCAAAACTGATCGAAGCGATGGTTGCCGCCAACCAAGAAAGTCTGAAGAATATGACCGAATCACATTCCGAGCAACGCCATGCCGAACACCAACAGAAGGCGATTGAGCCGATCGCCGAGACCATCAGCATCGACGACTTCGTCAAGATCGATCTGCGCGTGGCACGCATCGTCAACGCAGAACATGTGGAGACTGCGAACAAGCTGCTGAAGCTGACACTGGACATCGGCGAAGAGAAGCCGCGCACCGTGTTCGCAGGCATCAAGTCCGCCTACGATCCGGAGAAGCTGAAGGGCCGCATGACAGTGATGGTGGCCAACCTTGCACCACGCCAGATGAAGTTCGGCCTGAGCGAAGGCATGGTGCTGGCTGCTTCCGGCAGCGAGCCGGGCCTATACATCCTGTCACCGGATGACGGCGCTCAGCCCGGCATGCGTATCAAGTAACTACACTGTCATTCCGGCGTAGGCCGGAATCCAGTTGATTGAATATTCCCCGCACAAGCGGGACGACATCAGGGGCTTGTCTGCTACGCAGGCTGTGTTTTTTGACTGGATTCCGGCCTGCGCCGGAATGACGAAAGTTCTTCACTCTTCGGGGCGCATCGACATGGACTACGACATCCTCATCATCGGCTCCGGCCCCGCAGGTCAGCATGCGGCTTGGCAAGCGGCGCGCATGGGCAAGCGCGCGGCGATCATCGAGCGTAAACCGAAGATCGGCGGCGCAGGTTTGCAGACCGGCACCATCCCCAGCAAAGCGATGCGCGAAGTGGCGTATCTGCTGTCGCGTTCCGGCGGCATGCGTTCCGCGATCGCACCGGACAGTCGCAGTCGTCACGGTCTGCTTGCCGATGCGGTGCGCCGCAAAGAAGGCGTGATCGCGCAACAGGAGTCGGTCATCCTGCAACGCCTGCTGAAACACGGCGTGGCGCTCATCCCCGGCGAAGCATCTTTCATCGATGCGCACACGCTGCAAGTCACCGACGCCTCCGGCAACACGCGCAAGATCTCTGCGGAAGTCATCCTGCTCGCGGCTGGTTCACGCCCACGCCGCCCGGCGAACATCCCCTTCGACAAGAAGACGGTGCTCGACTCCACCTCCATCCTCAACCTGCGCCATCTGCCCGACAGTATGCTGGTGGTCGGCGGCGGTGTGATCGCGTGTGAATTCGTTTCCATCTTCGCCTCGCTCGGTGTGCAGGTGTCAGTGGTGGACAGCCACAAACAACTACTGACTTATCTGAGTGAAGACGTGGTGGGCGTGCTGGCCGATAGCTTCCTCGGCATGGGCGTGAACTTCTACATGGAAGAACGCGTGGCCGAAATCACACGCGAAGACCACGGCGTGCTGACGCGTCTAGCGAGCGGCAGGGAATTCCGCACCGACGCGGTGCTGTTCGCTCAAGGCCGTGAACCCAACACGGCAGGCATGAAAGTGGAACAGGCTGGCATCGCACTGGATGAAGGCTGGGTCGCAGTGAACGCACAGTTCCAGACCAGCGTGCCGCACATCTATGCCGTGGGCGATCTCATCGGTCGCCCCGCCCTTGCCTCCACCGGAATGGAACAGGGTCGCAGCGCGGTGATGCATGCCTTCGGCGGCACCGGGCAACAGTTTGCCGAAAACCTGCCGATGGCGGTGTACACCATCCCCGAGATCTCTTACGTAGGCAAGACCGAGAAAGAAGTGCAACAGGACAATATCCCTTACGTGGTCGGTCGCGCCTATTTCAAAGACAGCGCGCGCGGCCAGATCAACGGTGATGCACACGGGGTGCTGAAACTGGTGGTTGAGGCACGCACAGAAAAACTACTGGGCGTGCACATCGTCGGCGAACAGGCCAGTGAGCTGGTGCACATCGGCCAACTGGTGATGAATCTGAACGGCACAGTGCGCGACCTGATCAGCAACGTATTCAACTACCCAACGTTGGCAGAATGCTACAAACTGGCGGCACTGGATTGCACACATCAACTGGAGCGTCGCACCACAAGTTAAGTAGTCCGTAGTTCAGCACTTCCGTTCTGTCGTTTCTATTTTGAAAGGCGCATATGAATAAGTTGCTCGGCTTGCTCGCACTCTTCCCATCCCTCGCATTCGCGGCGCCTTTCAATATCGAGAACATCGCGCCCGGCGTGTATGTGCATCGCGGTGAACACAAAGACCTCTCCGGGCATTACGGCGGCGACATCTGCAACACCAGCTTCATCATCGGCAGCAAAGGCGTAGCCGTGATAGACACAGGTGGTTCTCCGGTTGTGGGTGACAAACTGCGCAAAGAGATTCGCAAAGTCACCCAGCTCCCCATCCTCTACGTCATCAACACCCATGTCCACCCCGACCACGCGCTGGGTAGCGCCGCATTCAAACAGGACAAGCCGGTGTTCGTCGGTCACAGCAAACTGGCGGAAGCGATGGCGCTGCGCCAAGAAGTCTATCTGCGCAACCAGACCGAATGGGTTGGCAGTGACGCAAAAGGCAGCGAACTGATCCCGCCCGATCTGTCTGTTGAATCCACGCACGACCTCGACCTCGGCGACCGCACCCTGCACCTCACTGCCCACCCCGTCGCCCACAGCCCTTCCGACCTCAGCGTGCAAGACAGCGCCAGCAAGATTCTGTGGACTGGCGACCTGCTGTCCATCGAACGCACGCCCTCGGTCGATGGCGACCTGGCCGCATGGATCGAAGTCATCGAGAACCTGCGCAACGTGAACGCTCCCCGCGTCGTGCCCGGCCACGGCCCAGTCACAACGAACGGAGATAAAGCACTCGACGATGAAAAGCGCTACCTGTCGACGCTTCTGGCTGACGTGCGCGCTGCCATCGCACGCGGCGACAGCATGGAAGCGACCATAGAAACCGCTGCACAATCGGAGAAGGATAAATGGTTGCTGTTCGACATCACCAATCGACGCAACATCGCGAGGGTGTTTCCGATGTTGGAGTGGGAATAACGATCAATTCAGCAATGACACTCGGATAGCCCATAAATAAGCGCTACTCAGCCACTGAGTGGCATGCCTCCCATTTTTTCTATATATATATCTATATATTTCGGCATATATGTATATTGCGTTGCCGCTGATATCCTGCAGCCTAGATTGATAGCTCTCCTTGGCAGATAAAAGTTAGTGCGTATTCTGATGAACGTGAACAGTGATTCTGCTCGAACGTGAACGCCGGAACGGCGTGTTGTGCTGGTGTTTGGTTTTTACTTCAAGTGTTCACGTTGGGTCAAGTTTTTTTGGTTTTTCGCATCGATTCTCCGGTTA
>JAGXGC010000010.1 GCA_024636935.1 Sideroxydans sp.
GCGGCCTGAAGGAGTACATCCACTATTACAATCACGACCGCATCAAGCAAAAACTAAAAGGACTGAGTCCCGTAAACTACAGAACTCAGTCCTTTCCTTTAACCGCCTGACTTAACTGTCCAACTTTATGGGGTCAGTTCACGAGCGGGCTTTTTTATCGTTCTAAATTCAACTGGATCAATTGTCTTGTGCAGTTTTTCTTTCCGCCAGAATATGGCACAAATGCTCTTCCGCAGGCTCCAGCGTGTAGCGGGCCACGTCATTGAGTAGTGATTGTATTTCTTCCAGTGAAAAGTGAGCCATCAAGCGGTTCGCTAGGTCGGGCTCAATAGGTAGCAAGCGAGCTTCTCCGCTCGGCAATTTAAAACCGAAGCCAGCCAAGCGGTGCAGATCGCCTTCTGCTGCGCTCATGTCTTCCTGTTCAGCTTCCAGAGATTCGTAAAATGTCTCGATCTCGTCCTGCAGTTCTTCAGGGATGTCTTCGGGAAATGCCACCACCATGCCGAGCGGATCGTCGCTGATAGTGGGCGACAGAGCTTGCTGCTCCAGAAAAGTAACAAAGCGGTCGCGCAGGCCGGCAGAGAAGAAGATGTATTCGATCATGCTGTTCGGTCGAGTGTGGAAAGGACTATATGGTGACCGCTGAACCGCCTGCTTGCAATCACCCGAAGGGGATGTTGTCCTTATCTGCCGGATAGAGATGAGATTTTGTTGCTAGAATCGCCTCCGGACACCTGTTTCGGCGCTATGCTGCCGATAAATGAGATAACGGAACCGACATCATGGATAAGACAGTCAAGATGCGTGCGTATACCGATCCTGGATCGGGACAACCAGCGTCTAAGCAAAAAGAACAAGATATAGAACTTGCCGCACGTGACGCTCAGCTTGCGGACGAGCGAAACAAATCACTGGAACAGCTAAAGACCATCGTGCAACTGCGCGAGGCGCTGAAGCAGGAGCAGGCAAAGACTGCGGAAGTCAGCAAGCGCGTGAACGAACTGGAATCTGGACTGAAGCAGATAACTGCTTCCACTGCTAATGAACTTTCGCGCAAGGATGCGCAACTTGAAGCAGAGATGAAGAAGGCGGTTGATGCCGAGAGCAAGTGCAAGGAGCTGCAGAATCAGCTCAAGCAGGAACAAGCCAAGCTTGCCGATATGCCTGACCAGACTCGCTTGCTGGAAGCTAAAGACAAGGAGCTGGCCGATCTAAAGTCCAGAATGCAGGACACCAGCGGTGTGTTGAGCAAGATCATCAGCATCGCGGAGGCAGCCAGACTCGTCGGCAAGCCGTAATCTCCTATACCCGATTCAGATCGGGCAAATCTCGGTTCCGCGCAGGAACTGAAGATATTCCTCCAACCGTTCCCGCAGAAGTTGGGGGGCTGTCACGATGTCATGCGACAAGGCAAACAGCGGGTACGCCTGCCAGTCAAATACCCTGAACTTCTCCACCATGCGCAAGGTGTGCACGCCTTCACCCGAGATGTCATCCCACTCCCCGCGAGCCAGCTTGCGTCCCAGTTCATGGTGGTGTGAATCCTCGCTTGTCGCAGTCGTGATCAGATCGCCCAGTCCTGCATAGCTGTAAGGTGTATGCGCCTGCCCACCGAACGACTGCACGATGCCACTCAGTTCCGCGATAGATGCCGCCACCAGATGGCCGCGCATGTTGTCTCCCAGCTTCAACTCATCCGCCATGCCAAACAGAATGGCGTAAACATTTTTCAAGATCACCGACCAGCTCCGTCCGTGCAGGTCGCTTGCCTGCTGGCACACCAGACCACTGTCACGGAATAGTCTGCGTATCACCTCGAAATCCGCAGCATCCGACAGTACTGCATCGGCAAAACCCAGACGTCCCGCGCGCAATTCTTCAGAGATCATCGGCCCGTAGATCACGCCGTAGTGGTGGTGGCCATCGAACACTCGGTCGAATACCTGTGCCGCCGTGCGACCGGATTCATCCAATCCCTTGGCGATGGTGAGGCAGACACTGTTCGGGGTAAGGAAAGGTGCGATGCGTTGAGCGATCTCAAAATGCGGATTCACCGGCAGGCAGAACAACACCACCTCAGCCTCGGCAACTTCCGCTTCCAAGGTGTCGTGGCTGCCTTTCACCACTTCGCCCATGTTCCAGATGCGTACATCATGGTGCGCTGCCAGTAGGAATTCCATGGCATGCCCCATCTCGCCATATCCCAGAATCAGTATGCGTAGTTTCATTTCTCGTCCTCGCTCGTATCGCATAGGTTGCCATCATAGATCGGTCTGGCTCGGGCGTGGATCACGTTCCTGCCCCCGATGGTTTATTGCTTGATATTATCTGGCCCGCGCTGAAACGATTCGAGGGGAGAAGCATGCAGTACGACATGGCAAGATTCGAGCAGCCACTGGTGGACGAGACGCAGCCGAAAGCACATATGTGGACGGATATTGGCGATGTAGAGGTAGAACATTCTGTATTCGGCAAAGCCAAAGTGCGCGTCTATCGCAAACGAGACGAAGTTCGAGGTGCATTGCGCTGGACGTTGATGACCATCAGCGTGGTGGTCGGAGCCGTGTGGTTGATCCACGATATTACGCGTCAACCCGAGATCGTCTATGTTGCACCGCCGTCACCCGTCGTCACGCCCGAGCCGCAGATGCCTGTGCGGGCCGCACCTCATATCAAACCCCGTGTGTTGCCACCTGTTGTAGTACATAACCCGGTACCGCAGATGCAAGCAAACTCTGCACCTGTGGCGGCCAAACCACTGGCGGGTCAACCCGCCGTGGTTTCTGGGGCTTCATCACCAGCAGTCGCAAACCCAGCCCCAGTATTGGCTAAGCCGGCGCTTGTTGCGGTACCTGTGGCGGCCAAGCCAGTTGCGCCTGTCGTGCCAAACGCAAGCAAGCCCGTTGTTCCTCTGGCACCAGCGGTTGCCTCATCGGCAGTACCAGCAACCAACTGATCAGCAGTTATTGAATGCTACTGCAGTACTTCCGCAAGGAAGCGCTGCAACTGCTGCCAGGAATCCTTGTCCGCTGCAGCGTTGTAAGCCAGCGGCAGATTGAACTTCTTGCCGTACTCATCTGCATCCGGGTTGGTGAAGCTGTGCATCGCACCGGGATACACCACCGCCTTGTAGTCCACGCCCGCAGCTTTCATCTCCTGCTCGAACGCAGCCACCTGTGCCGCCGGGATCATCTTGTCATCCGCGCCGGTGAAGGAACGTATTTTGGCTTTGACCTTGCCTTTTTCTGCGGGAGTATCGGTCGCCAGTCCACCATGGAAGCTTGCCACGCCGAGCAATGCTTCACCTTCGCGTGCCATGTTCAATACCACCGAACCACCGAAGCAGTAACCGATGGCGGCCATCTTGCTGCTATCCACGCGGGGATCATCACGCAGCACTTTCATCGCCGCTTCGAAACGTGCTTTTGTCATGGGGCGATTCTTTGATACTTCGCCTGCGAACTTGCCCGCATCGGCAGGATGCATCGCCTGCTTGCCGTCGCCGTACATATCTACCGCCAGCGCCACATAACCCAGTTTGGCCAGCATGTTCGCCCGCTTGCGCGCATAGGAATTGTGTCCCCACCATTCATGTACCACTAGCACCGCTGGGCGTTTGCCCATCGCGTGACCTTCGTAGGCTAACCAACCTTTCATGGTGGTGCCGTTGGCAGAATAGGTGACCTCTTGGCCTTCCACGGCTGCCAAGGCCGGTGCGGTCAGACAGAGCAGGGCGAGAGAAAGAAACAGTTTATTCATGGCAGCCTCCGTTGGTGTATTGAGATGATGCTGGGTCGCGCGTCGCTGGATGATGTTATGCGTCGCCACTATGCCTCAAGTGAGAGGATCGGACACCACCTTACGAGTTCAAATATTGAAAATCAACGGCAGCGCTCATCTCGGCACAGACGAGCGGCAGTGGTTTTGCAAGACGGATGGCACCGTTTCGTTGGGGATCAGTGTGCGGAGTAGGGGGCAGGGCCGGATCCTTCATAGCCCGTTGGATCGAACAATCCGGACTGGGTGGCGTTCCCCGCAGAGTGGACTGCCGTGTAGTACTTGTAATGGTTCTTGCCGGATTCTTTGGCCCAGTACATTGCAGCGTCGGCATTTCTTATCAGCTGCTCCGAGGATTTTCCGTCAAACGGGTAGATCGCGATACCGAGACTACCTGACAGTTGTATGGCATGACCATCTATGTGCAGGTGCTGGCTGATGGCTTGCAGTATCTTCTGCGCCACGAGTCCTACCTGTTCGATGGACTCGATCTCTGGGAGCAAGAATACGAACTCATCACCGCCGATCCTAGCCACGGTGTCGCCGCCGCGCACACTACTCAGGAGTCGTTCACCTATCGTCTTCAACACCGCATCGCCCGCCTCGTGCCCCAGGGAATCGTTGATCGCTTTGAAACCGTCGAGGTCACAGAACAGAACAGCGACCTGGGTCTGGTTGCGTATCGCATGACACAGTACCTGCCCGATCCGGTCGCATAGCAAAGCTCGGTTCGGTAGGTTGGTCAGTGCATCATGGTAGGCGGAATGAGACAGCTCGCCATGAGCTTGTGTCAGCGCTTCCAACTTCTGCGCATTGTCCAAGATCAGCGAGAGTACTTTGGCAAAGCTGAGGGCCAGCGTCTCATCCTCCTCATTGAATGCCTGCTGGTCGACCCTTTCGCTCAGATAGATCCGTCCATAGAGCTTGCCCTGGTGCGAGATGGGAACTGCAAGCAGCGAGCTTGACTGCAAGTTCGGCTGCGGAACACTCTGGCTGCGCGGGTCATTAGCTATTCCGCTTAAGTGCGGGGCGCTGTCATGGTCGAAGAGCATGCCAAGCAAACCGTGCGCTTGCACCGGATGCTCGACGCGTGCCGTTTCTTCCCAGTCGACACCGGTATGCACGAACTTGGACAGCTGGCCGTGTTCATCAAACAGACCTATGGCACCGTATTTGACTTGCATCAACTCCGTCAGTGCTTGGATACTGGTTTGCAGAATGTTCGACTCCAATGGAGACTGCGCCAGAGTGGAGAGCAGCGTCCTAGTCGCTTCCAGAAATCTTTCCCGTAGTTCCGCGTGAGTCATGGCGATGACGCTGTTCAAGCCGTCCCGCACTGCATGGCCTCGGAATCGTGCGCGAACACGCTGTTGGCAAGGTGCTGCTGGCTGTCGAGCATCTCACCGGAGGTGCGGATGGCATTGGCGACGTTCTTTGCAGTGCGGGGTATCGAGATGGAACGGATCGGCCAGTGGGGATTGCGCAGGTTGAATCTCGGCGTTTTTCCGGCGATGTCTAGATGCGCATCCATATAGGCATCCAGTGTGCCCACATCGCGCCAGTAGGCCGGCTCCTCATGCGGCAGGGCACCTGGGATATGGTTGCTGGAAAAGTCGTAGGCATGCACTCGGTGGCTGTGTATCAGACGCGGTAGGATATGGTTGCCGAAATCGGTTTCGCCGCAGCGCGCAGCCTGTTCCAGTGCTTCCACCAGCACGTTCGTTTCAAACAGGTAATTGCCCATGGAGGCATAGGAATAATCAGGATTGGACGGGATCGTAGCGGGGCTGTCTGGCTTCTCTTGAAAATCCCTGATCTCGCCCTGATAGCCGGTTGTGATGACGCCGAAAGACGAAGCCTGTGTCACCGGAACCTGGGTGGCGGCGACCGTCACGTCGGCATCGCATGCGCGATGGAAGTGCGCCATCTGGCGCACATCCATGCGATAGACATGGTCGGCTGCGAACACGGCCACCATACTCGGCGCATGGCGCTCGATCAGTGCTAGATTCTGGTAGATGGCATCCGCAGTACCGAGGAAACGACCACCGTTCACATGCTGCGGCAATGCAGTGCGGACGAAGCGCTCGCGGTCGCCGTTGCCAAGATCCCACTCGGAACGGATGTGTGCGATCAGCGATTCCGGCTTGTATTGGGCCAGCAGATAGATGGAGTCGATGCCTGAATTGACCAGGTTGCTCAATGCGAAATCCACCAACCGGAAGTCGTTGCCGAATGGCAGAGCCGGTTTCGCCTGCGTCTTC
Source organism: Sideroxydans sp. (assembly GCA_024636935.1). Lineage (GTDB taxonomy): Bacteria > Pseudomonadota > Gammaproteobacteria > Burkholderiales > Gallionellaceae > Sideroxyarcus. The sequence goes on from JAGXGC010000010.1 coordinate 6,042, forward strand.
GTCAAAGGACGCAGACGCGTCCCTTCGCCGCCGGCCAGTACGAATGCCAGTATCCTGCCTGCAGTGCTTGATGTGCTGTTGTTCATAGTCGCTCTCCAATGAGTGTGATTGAATCGGTTCGGCTGTCTGTCTCTGCATCACTCACGTGTCATGCGAAGTCTCCATATCCATATAATCTGCATCCAGATCGATGTCCCATCTCCATTGTTTGGGGCGGGAATAAGCAGGCATCGAAGGCTTGCGTTGCCACTCGCCTTCTGTCTGCATGCGTGAACTATTGTGTTGCTTGCGCTGGTTGCCAAGATGAGGAACGTGCTTCTTGTCAAACGGGGTATTGATGGATAAGCGTGTCATGACAACTCCTTAACTAGTGATCCGGTTTAGTACCGAGTTTCCTATTTGCGTCGAAAAAATCGACAGCCGCTCCAGCCCGTAATGCCGCGCAGGAAGGTGATGCACTCTAGTGTTGCTGAATGTCAGGCGAGATATTTCAGGCCATCATGCCGCGGTGCCGAAGCAGTTCGTATCGTTCCAAAGGTGTTGCGAATGCATGCACCGAAATCGCCGGATGCCTATGTGTGCCAAGCAAGCGATCCGATTCCGTTTTGACCACGTCGTAGCATTCGCAGGCGAGGTCTTCCAGTCCGGCCCTGTCCAGCACCGTGATATGGCCGCGGCGGTAATGGATATATCCCGCTTTCTGCAGTCTGCCGGCGACTTCGGTGATGCCTTCGCGTCGCACACCGAGCATGTGCGCGGCCAGCTCCTGGGTCAGGACCAGTTCGTTATTCGTAGCCCGATCCAAGGTCAGTAGCAACCAACGACACAACTGCTGCGCTACCGTGTGGTGCCGGTTGCAGACTGCCGTTTGTGCGGTCACCGTCATTAGTGCCTGGGTATAACGCAGCAACAGGTGCTGGAAAGAACCGCCGCGATTGAATTCATCCATCAGCAGCTGCGCCCTCAGCTTGTAGCCGAACCCGGCTGCTCGCACCGAGGCCCGGCTGGGTGTAGAACCGCCGCCCATGAACAACGAGACGCCAAGCACCCCTTCGTTGCCGACACTTGCGACCTCGGCTGAGGCGCCGTTCTCCATCACGTAACACAAGGACACGATGGCCGTGGTGGGGAAATACACATATTGCAATCGCCTGTCCGTCTCGTAATAGGTTTCTCCTAGCAGCATCGGCACCAACTCCAGATGGGGCTTCAGTCGAGCTGATTCATCAACAGTCAGGGCGGCCAGCAGGTAGTTCTGGTGCGGGTCATGCGGTGTACTCATCTTGCCCTCCGTTGTGTGCGGCAGTGCAGTGGCTTGAGATATGGGGGGCAGATTCGGCATGAGCCGCCGCCGCTGGATGATCCATCGTCAGGATGGCGAGCTCGATGCGGTGATAGATGCACAAAGTGGCATAGGACGAAAAACTGGTATTGCCTTCCGGTACGAAGTGCTTCAGTGCATGAGTCAGTCCTTCGATGCCTTCCTTGACCAAGCTGAGTAGCGGTAAGTCCCGACCGTTATAGGGCCTGACCAGATCGACGACCAGATGCATGTTATTGGCGATCATTTTGCGCAGCGAGAGGGTGTTACCTATCTGGATCTGTCTGATGAAAGCCAGTTGCTGCTCATCGCTCAACACTGGACCGGCGACCTTGCTTGAATACTGCCCGCGTCGAATCGGCAAGGTCACCGGAGAAGTTGGCTCATGCCAGAATCCAATCTGATCCGCCGTTATTTCCTGATCATTCCGCATCTGCGTATTAGTGTTCATAGTCAACTCCGTGTGCGTGAATTGAGAATGCGTTTTGGGGAGGTAATTCTGCGGACAAGGTCTTGAATAAAATATCGGTACTTCGCGTAATCCTTGCTCAGAAGATCGCGTAATACGGCATAGGTGTTTGTCCTATGCCGCCGGTCAGTCAAAATCTGTACACTCGCCCTCCTGCATTTCCGCCGATTTTTGTGTTCAACCAGATTTGGCTCAGGATGGGATGATTAATCTTCAAGCGACAGCGTCCGGTAATCAGGCCAGCCCCGGCTGTTTGAATGTGCAAGCGGATACACGCTGGAAACTTCTGCTCGCATTTCTGTTGTTCGCCCTAGTCATCAGTGTGGCGGGCGGTCTGGTGTTCCATCGCTACAAAGAAATCATCAAGCGCGACAAACAGGACGAGCTGGCCGGCATCGCGCAACTGAAGATCGATCAGATCACCAACTGGGCACATGAACGCAAGGGAGAGGCACAGGCCCTGACCAACGACCCGATCCTGTTGCCCTTCATCGAGCGCTGGCTGCAACAGGGGGCACCGCCCGGCGCAGACAGAAAGATACTGATCAAACGCCTGACATCGTTGCAAGAGGCCTTTGCGGATTACGGCTATACCAGCATCTCTTTGTTCGACACACAGGCCGTGTCGCGGCTATCTACGATCAAGAACGAAGGCACCGCGAGGAAGCACGAGAAAGCTGCTGTGATGGAAAGCTTGCGCACCGGGCAGATCGTCATTTCCGACATCCACAGAACACAACGCGGTGACACAGAGGTGACAGAGATCGATGTCGTGGCACCGCTGCGCATGGTCAATGGCAAGGTGCATACGTTGGGTGCCATCATGTTCCGAGCCGATCCCCATCACTTCCTGTTCCCGTTGATACAGCAATGGCCCACGCCCAGCCAGAGCGCGGAGAATCTGCTCGTGCGGCGCGAGGGCGACGATGTGGTGTTCCTGAACGAACTGCGACACCACAAGGGCACCGCGCTGACCCTGCGCATGCCGATGAGCAGTCGCGAGTTACCGGCGGCGCGGGCGCTGGGCGGACAGACGGGACTAATGGAAGGAATGGACTATCGCGGCGTGCCAGTGGTCAGCGTATTGCATCAGGTGCCCGGTACCGATTGGGCGATGGTCAGCAAGATAGACCTGGCGGAGGTCAACGCGCCCATCAATAGACTGCGCAACTGGCTGCTGATGCTGATGCTGATGTTGACCGCAGCTGGTGCTGGTGTGGCTGTGCTCTCTTGGCGCAAGCAGCGACAATATCTGCAAGCACTGAATCGGCAGCACGAGCAGGAGATCGCACATCAGGCGCTGACGCGTCAGATGGATCGGCTCGCCAAATATGCCAACGACATCATCCTGCTGCTTGACGACAAAGGCATGATCGTCGAATTCAACGATCGCGCACTCGAGGCCTATGGTTATTCGGCCGAAGAGTTTGCCAAGCTATCTATCTACGATCTGCGGGCGGATGAATATGTGCTGCCGGTACTGGAGGACATGAAACAGATCAGTCAGGCCGGTGCGATGTGCTATGAATCGGTGCATATGCGCAAGAATGGTGAGACGTTCCCAGTCGAATCAAGTGTGCGTATGGTCGATATCGACGGCCGCGATTTCCAACAGGCCATCGTGCGCGATGTGACCGCACGCAAGAAGGCCGAGGAAGAACTGACGCGGCAGAAGAACTTCATACGACAGGTGATAGATAGCGACCCCAACTTGATCTTCGTCAAGGATGCAGAGGGTCGCTTCCTGCTCGCCAACGAGACGATGGCGAAAGCTTACGGGCAGACGGTCGACGGTATCGTCGGTAAGCGCAATGCGGATTTCATCAGCGACGCTGTGACGGCTGCGTCATACGAGAGCGCGAATGACAAAGTGTTGCGCAGTTGTCAGGAACGGGTGGCATACGAAGCAGGTGTATTGGCCGACGGAAAACACCACGACTTTCAGACCATGAGAAGACCGCTGGTACAGCGCGACGGCTCGATCAATGTGCTGACCATCGCCATGGACATCACCGAGCTCAAGCAGGCCGAGCGCGACCAGTCGCGCTTGAACCGTGCACTCCGGCTGTTGAGTTCGAGCAACCAGGCCATCATGCAGGGCGTCGAAGAGAACGCCTTGCTCACCGAAGTGTGTAACTTGATCGTGGAGACCGGCGGTTACCGCATGGCCTGGATCGGCTATGCCGAACATGACGCAGAACGTACCGTGCGTCCGGTCGCGTACTTCGGGGAGGAATCCGGATATCTGGAACACGCGCAGATCAGTTGGGCAGACAGTGAGCGCGGACGCGGCCCGACCGGCACCGCAATCCGCACCGGTGTCACCCAGATCAATCCGGATTTCCAGAACAACAACAGGATGGGACCCTGGCGCGATGCGGCGATCGCGCGCGGCTACCAGTCCAACATCTCCATTCCGTTCTTCTGCGAACGCAGGGTGTGCGGCGCGCTCACCATCTATTCCGAAAGAGCCAATGCCTTCGGCACAAATGAGGTCGAACTGCTGGAAGAGCTGGCGGATAACCTGACCTTCGGCATCATGGTGTTGCGCACCCGCGCCGAACGAGAGCAGGCCGTGGACCGCCTGCGGCAAAGCGAGGAGCATTTCCGGCTGTTGACAGAGAACGCATCGGATGTGGTGTTCATGATGTCGTTGCCCGGAATGAAATTCGAATACATCAGTCCCGCTTCGTCTCGTCTGTTCGGTTATACACCGGAGGAATTCTATCGGCAGCCTATGCTGGTCAGCGGCTTAGTCCATCCCGACAGCAAGGTATATCTGAGCTGGCAGATGGAACGATTCCGGAACGGCGAAGTGCCGCAAGACTTCGAATATCGCATCATCCACAGGTCTGGCGAAAAACGCTGGATGAGTCAGCGCAACACACCGGTCTTCAGCCGAGGCGAGCCACGTCACATGATCGCGGTGCAAGGGGTGATCACCGACATCACCGAGCGCAAGCTGGTGGAAACGCAACTCAACGATGAACGCATCCGGCTACAGACGCTGTTGCAGACCATGCCAGAACTGGTCTGGCTCAAGGACTGCGAAGGAATATTCCTGAGCTGCAATAGGCAGTTAGAGCGATTCTATGGCGCAAAGGAATGTGACATCATCGGCAAGACGGACTATGACTTCGTAGACAAGGAACTGGCCGACTTCTTCCGCCAAAAGGATATCAAGGCGATGGCGGCCGACGGCCCCGTCACCAACGAGGAATGGATCACCTATCCCGACAACGGCGAGCGCGTGCTGCTGGAAACCATCAAGACGCCGATCCGTGACGATGCCGGCCATCTGATCGGTGTGATGGGTATCGGGCGCGACATCACGGCGCGCAAACAGTCTGAAGAAGAATTGCGCTTCAAGAACACCCTGCTCACGACCGAGAATGAAGTGTCGATCGAAGGCCTATTGGTGGTCGACGATGAAGCAAGGGTCATCTCCCATAACCGTCGCTTCTGCGAACTATGGGATGTCACCGAAGACACCGTCAGCGGTGGCGATGGCGAGCAGGTTCTGCAAATGATGTTGGTGCAGATAGTCGAGCCGGATGTGTTCGTCGAGAAGATCGGCGACCTCTTCAGGCATCGCGAGGCGACCCATCGTGGCGAGACCGAGTTGCAGGACGGAAGCGTGTACGAGTACTACACGGCGCCGATGATAGGTGCACAGCAAGAGTATTACGGCCGCATCTGGTACTTCCGCGATGTCACCGAGCAGAAGCAGGCGGCCAAGGACCTGGCGCGCTCCTATACCAAACTACAGCGGCTTTCGCTGCGCATCGAGAATACGCGTTCAGACGAACGGGAGAAGATCGCGCTCAACCTGCACGATGAGATGGGCGCCATGTTAGCCGCTATGAAGATGCGGGTCTCTTGGCTCGCCTCCAAACTGCCGACCGAGATGACGCAGCTGAAAGAGGAAGCAGCGCAGATCAGCGATCTGATTTCGGGTGGCATCCAGACCATGCATAACATTGTCAGTCAGTTGCGGCCGGAACTGCTGAGTGACGAGGGGCTGGCGGCAACCATCGGCGATTACTTGAAAAAGTTCCGCAAGCACACCAAGCTCGAGTGCAATCTGATCCTGCCGGAGAATGAGTTCATGCTGGACGATGACCAGTCGGTCACACTGTTCCGCATCCTGCAGGAAGCGCTGAACAACGTGGTCAAACACGCGCAAGCCAGCCGGGTCGACATCGTCTTTAACGAGAACAGCAAGTCTCTGTCCATGTTAGTCAGGGATGACGGCGTCGGCTTCGATGCGGACGTGCAGAAGGACCAAACCTACGGTCTGCTCGGCATCCGCGAGCGCGCGCTGATGGTGGGCGGCAAGGCGCGTATCTCCAGTAGGCCGGGCAAGGGGACGCGCGTGTCGGTCAGCCTGCCTTATCAGGCAAGCCACCTCAGTGATCTGGAAACGCAGCATGCGTAGGCGCTTCTTGCACTATCATCATCTGGCCAATTCAAGGAGTTGAATGTGATACGGGTACTTATCGTTGATGATCATGCCATCGTGCGTCAGGGGCTGCGGCGCATACTGGAAGAAGCAAAGGGCATCAAGGTCGGCGGCGAAGCCGAGAACGGTGTCGAGGCGATAAAGATGATGCGCGGCCCCAAATGGGACGTCGTGCTGCTCGACATCTCGATGCCGGAGAAGAACGGGATCGACACCCTGAAGCGCATCATGGATCGCGAAAAGGAAGCCAAGGTGCTGATGCTCAGCATGTATCCGGAGGACCAGTACGCCGTGCGCCTGATGAAGGCGGGCGCCTCCGGCTACCTGACCAAAGAGACTGCGCCGGAGCAACTGGTCGAGGCCATCCGCACCGTGTACTCCGGCAAGAAACACATCAGCCCCAACTTGGCAGAACTGCTGCTGTTGGAATGCGGCTTACAGTCCGGCAAGACGCCACATGAGACCTTGAGCGACCGCGAATATCAGGTGTTGCGTCTGATCGGGTCCGGCAAAAAAGTGTCCGAGATAGCCGCCGCGCTTTCATTGAGCGTCAAGACCGTCAGCACCTACCGCACCCACATCCTCGAAAAGATGCGCTTGAAGAACAATGCCGAACTGACCTACTACGTGATGCAGAACAACTTGCAGGAAGAGTGACTCTGGCTACTGGCTGTGGTGCTCACAAACCCACCATCGCAGCCTCTGGATCGAACTTTCGTACCGTCAGCAATATATCCAAGCCTTTGATCGTGTCGGGGTCGTATTTCACCAAGATGGAATGCGGTTGTGGCCGATGTTCGAACTCTGCGCAATCAACGCCGATATGGCCCAATAGGTTCTTCTCCAGATCAGTTCTTGCTTGTGCATTCAGTGTGGGATGCACGTGGATTAACATGTCTGCTGTGTTCATGGTCGTCTCCTTCATCGAAACAAAGAAAATGAAACGAGGGGTTTGCCCCCGTGCGAGCTAAACATGCTACGCCGAAGGGAAGACGATAAAAATGGGTACGGGCAACAGGGTTGTTCGGATCAGAAACGCAGTTCCAAGGCTTGGCACAGGAAGCGCATCAAAGGCGCGGCCTGCCGGTAACGCTCCACCACCAGCGGACGCAACTTGGCCGAAGCCACGGTTGCCTCGGTCAGGTTTGCGAGGGCGATGAAGTCTTTGCGCTTCAAGTCTTCCACCTGCGGATGATCCTTGGCGAAGCCGCGCGGTGCATTCACCAACGCATCGCCCACCAATTCGTATTGTTTGCTGAATGCCGCATCGTCACGCGCCGCTATCCATGCTTCCGGCTTCTTCACGATGGCCTCGCGTATCTTGAACAGTGCATCCGCATCGGGATGCCACAAGCCGACACCCAAGAAGCACTCGCCCGGTGAGATGTGCAGGTAATAACCCGGTGCATGGATATCCTTGCCCAGCTCGTGCCGGAACTGGATGCCGATGTTTGTCTTGTAGGGCGTTTTGTCTTTGCTGAACCTTGTATCGCGATACACGCGCATCAATGAGCCGCCGACCTTTTTCGGTTGTGCCAGAAAGTGGCGAGAGATCGCTGGGATCTCGTCCGACATATCGCTGATGAAATCGAGCGCAGGCGAGCGCACCAAGTCTTCGTATTCTTGCTGATGCTGTTCGAACCATTCGCGGTTGTTGTTCTGCTCCAATGCGGAGAGAAAAGAGAATGTCTGCTTGCTGAAGTAGCGGTCGCTCATGGCATCTGCCTACAGAGGGAAGGGGAAGTGATTCTAAACAATTCCACTTCGAGTCGCGATCAGGTTTCTTCTTGCGCTGCGGAAAGCTGTCCGCGTGTGGCATCTACGCCGCGCAGTATCAGTAGCCCCACCACGAAGAACGCACCGGTGAAGAGTATCGCCGTGCGATGGTCGCCCTGTGTCAGCCAACTCACCATGCCGTAGGTCACCGGGCCGATGATGGCGGCCATTTTCATCGCCAGCCCCCACAGGCCGAAGAATTCGGCACGACGATCAACAGGCGAGAACAGCCCAACCAGTGCGCGCCCTGCGGACTGACTGGCACCCATGCATATCCCAGCCAGATTGGCCGCTGCCCAAAACAGTCCCGGTCCTTCGGATGCCCACGCCATCAACACCATCACAATCCAGCCGACCAATGTCAACGCGATGGCTGGCACATGGCCGATGCGATCCTGCAAATAACCAAAAGCGAATGCGCCGATGGCCGCTGTGATGTTGACCACAAAGATCAACCCCAACGTCTGCTGCATGGTGAAGTGCATCGCCTGCTGCGCGTAGATGGCTGCCAGCGTGATCACCGTTTGGATACCCGCCTGATAGAACACCGTGCAGATCAGGAAGCGTCGCAGGTCGCGGTAATGCCGTGCATGGCGGATGGTCTGCAACAGGCGTGCGAAGGATTCCTGCACCATGTTCTTGCCGACCAAGTGTGGTTGCGGCTGCGCACGTTCTTTCAGCAGCAGGAAGGTCGGTAGACTCGCCAGTGCGAACAGTGCCGCCGTGATCAACATCGTCACCGGAACGAAATCGGCTGCGGTGTCGCCGCGTGCCTGTGCCCAACTCACATAGGCGAGGCAGACGCCTAGACTGAGCAAACCGCCCACATAACCCAGACTCCAACCCCAGCCCGATACCTTGCCCAGCGATCCTTCGCGTGCCAATTCCGGAAGAAAGGCCGCGATCAGATTCTCGCCGCTACCGTAGAAAAAATTGGAAAGTACGATCAGCGGGATCGCCAGCCACAGCATGCCCGGCCCAGCGAAGTAGAGCGCGGCAGTGAACAGCACGCAGCCTGCGGTTGTGATGAACAGCAAACGTTTCTTCGCCGCATAGGCATCCGCGTACGCACCCAGTAAGGGCGCAGTCAGCATGATCAATGCGTAGGAGAGCGCTAGCGACAGCGTCCACACCAGCGTCGCCCAGGGTGCGCCACTAGCTACTACCGATACGAAGTAAGCATTGAAGATCGCCGTGATGACGATAGTGGTGTATCCCGAATTGGCGAAGTCGTACATCGCCCAAGCCCAAGCTTCGCGGCGGTTCACATCGGTGGCGAGGTTATTGCGCATGAAAATGACAATGCTGTGATCGAATGAAGCAGATGTTAACTGCTAGTGCGGGCGGACAGTATAAGATTCGCGCTGAACCAATTTTTACAGGCAAGCAAGATGAAATATCAGCATTACAAAGGCGGCATCTACGAGATCGTGTGCGAGGCGAAGCTGGAGGCAGATCCGAATGTCACGCTGATGATCTACAAGTCGGATAACGGGCTGATCTGGGCACGCCCCAAGGACATCTTCTTCGAGACGGTGCAGCATGAAGGACAGACTGTGCCGCGCTTTGCACCACTGAACTAAAACCACATGGACTTCGCTAGTTTATTGGTACTGGTTGTATTGGGCTTGGTGGTCTGGTTCTGGATGCACAGCCTCCGCATCCTTGAGATCGCACGTGAAGCGGGGCGCTTGATATGCAAGCAGACTGGCGTGCAGTTTTTGGACGACACCGTCGCTAGCATCAAACTGCAACTGGCGCGTGACACCAACGGACGCCGCACCTTGCGACGCACCTATCGTTTCGAATTCACTGAGACAGGTAACACCAGACGGGAAGGGGAAGTGATCATGCTCGGTGAGCGGATCGAATCCGTCACTATGGAGCCGTATCAGATCATGGATGAAGGAGAAGAGGCTTAGCTGCCGCTGACGCGAAACCAACCGGCAATGCTGCGGCGGGTCGTGTTCGAGATGAGTACTTCGTGCGGGAATGATTCGCTGAGGAAGATGATCATCGTGCCGAAGGTCGGTTGCACTTTAAGAATGGGCGTCTCACCGCTGGGGTCGTAGACAACCAATTCTCCCCCATGCTCTGGCTGCCAGTCCTCGTTCAGGTACAGCACGGTAGTCAGGACGCGGTTTTTTTTTCCCTGCAGCACATCGGAATGTTTCGCGTAGCCATAGCCGCTGTTATAGATGGCGTAGTGGCTCTCGTAATCGAACATGCCTAGAAACAGGCGAGCATTTAGTTCCAGTCGCAGTGCTTCCATGCGTTCCAGATAGGCGCGGTCTACGGGGTCGTTCGTTTCTATCCAACTGATGGCATCGCCGCGCAGCGATTCGATCTTTTGCTTCGCCGTGCCGCGACCAACATGCGCCGCATGGAAACGATCCGAGCCGTCGTCTTGGCAGCGGCGTAACAGGCCTTGCAATAGCACATCCTCCAGCGAGTTCGCCAGCGCGATATAGCCGGTCTGTTCCAGCTGCTCTGCAATCTTGTCTATGTCCATGAGGGCGCGGAGTCTAGCACCGAAGATCAGCCAGAATTGGACAATTTAAGCGGGCCTTTTCTTTATGATCAGTGGGTTGGGATGCAAGGGCGGGATCTGGATTCTTTGCTGATTATTCAGCTAATAAAGTCAGTTTCGCCTGCTGATAGAATGCGCCTTCAATTTTTTGATTTAACCGTAACGGGGAAGAAGATGTCCACAGGCCTGACAGATCAGCAAGCATACGAATACATCATCAAACTGCTCACAGCGATGAGTAAGGCAGGCGGTTCCGACCTGTTCATCGCCAACGACTTTCCCCCCAGTATGAAGTCACACGGTGAGATGCAGCCGATGACCACGCAAAAGCTCAACGGTCAGATCACCCGCCAACTTGCCTATGCGCTGATGAACGAGACACAGCGCGCCGAGTTCGACCAAGAGATGGAATGCAACTTCGCCATTTCGGTGCCCGGTGTGTCGCGCTTCCGTGTCAATGTGTTCGTGCAGCAGCAGAATGTCGGCATGGTCATCCGCACCATCGCCGCCGAGATCCCCAACTTCGAAAAGCTCGCCCTGCCCGAGGTGCTGAAAGAAGTCATCATGCACAAGCGCGGTCTCGTGCTGGTGGTCGGCGGAACAGGCTCCGGCAAATCCACCTCGCTCGCCGCCATGATCGACCACCGCAACCGCACCTCAAAAGGTCACATCATCACTGTCGAAGATCCGGTGGAATATGTGCACCAATCCAAAGAATCTCTCATCACTCATCGCGAAGTCGGCGTGGATACGCATAGTTGGCATCACGCCTTGAAGAACACCTTGCGCCAAGCGCCGGACGTCATTCTCATCGGCGAGATACGCGATGCCGAAACTATGGAACATGCAATCGCCTTCGCTGAAACTGGCCACCTCTGCCTCGGCACACTGCACGCCAACAGTACCAACCAGACCATCGACCGCATCATCAACTTCTTCCCTGAAGAGCGCCGCAACCAGTTGCTGATGGATCTTTCGGCAAACATGCGCGCACTCATCTCACAACGCCTCGTCCGCACGCCGGACGGCAAAGGACGCCGAGCCGCCATCGAGATCCTGCTCAACACACCGATCATTGCGGACAAGATTTTCAAGGGCGAATTTCACGAGATCAAAGGCATCATGGAGAAGTCGCGCGAGTTGGGTATGCGCACCTTCGACTGGTCACTGTTTGAACTGTACAACGCTGGTGAGATATCCTACGAAGAAGCCATTCGCAACGCAGACTCTGCCAACGAACTGCGTCTAAACATCAAGCTAAAGAGCAAGCGCGGTGAGCCGGGTGATGCTTCGGGTGTAGTGCTCTCAATGCAAGAACACAAGACCGAAGAAGAGCTGGAAGAAGAGCGTAAGCAAGAACTGGCGGCACAAGAAGAAAAGAAACGCCAGTTCGAAGCAGAAAAACTCCTTAAGCTACAGCAGGAAAAACAGGCGCAAGCGGCTGCCGAGGCTGAGAAACCAAAGCCGGAGATCGCTCTGGATAAGTTGGAGTTGAAGCTGGACGACTGATGTTCGGTGAGGGCGTACTAAGGAAGTGCTGATCAATTCGTCATGCCGGCGAAGGCCGGTATCCAGTGTCTTTATTTAACTGGGTTCCGGCCTGCGCCGGAACGACGAAACCGAATAGATTCGCGCCTCCTTAAGTAGATCCGAAGCAGAGTCCTTTAGTTGAAGCTCCTCGAATCAGACCATCCACGCCCCGTCGCGATAAACCTCCGTGTCACCGAGCATGACCGACTCAGTGATGGCGAACACATCCACGTGGAATCTCGCGTCCGCGCGTTTGATATTGGGCTTGATGTAGCTGGCGTGTTTCGCACCCAGCGATAGATGGATGCCGCACATGCGTTCATACGTGCCGATGTCGCTGACCAAAATATCGCGTGTGAAAGTGCGGTTCAGTCCGAAGCCAACTTCGCGCACCCAAATCTCCCCTTCAACTACGCGTATCTGTTCGAGCACCTCGTCGAACTCCGGCGTGGAATCGATGGTGTCGGTGACGCGCCCTTTGCTGACCACCAGCGTGATTGGCTGCGCGGGTTTGTTTACGGTGAATTTCGTGTCGCCAAATACAAAGATCCGTACACGGCCATTCACCGCCTCCAGATCCAGCGATTCGGTGAACACCTCGCCGATAGGGAACTGGCCGCCGACGTTCTTCATCTCGCTGTAATCGCCGATGTTCAACTTCGCCGGTTCAAAGCCGGAGGCGAACAGCAATTGCTCGCCACCACTCTCGATAACTCCTGTTGCGGCGCTGTCGATGATGGCCTTCAAACCGCGACCCACGCGGCGTACATAGTTCGGGTCATAAGCCAGCGCGTCGATGTAGAGCAACGCCTCATCGCCGGGCATACGGCCCAGATGCGGATGCTCGATCACCTTGAGTGAAAGTTTGAACAGCTCCACCCGCAAGCGGAATGCATCCAGCCGGAAGCTGCTGGTTTGGATCAGCACCACCAGATCGGCGGGCGCGAGCCGTTTGAATGCGTCGAGCACAGTCTCAGGTTCGGCAGTATCGAAATCGATGAAAGTCGCATACGGCAGGCAGCGCTGATAGGCCTCGGCCAGCGCCAGCGAAAGCGCACATTGCCCATCCCAAACCTCCAGCGCGGCATGCGTCGAATCATGCTCGAAAGCGATGGTCAGAATATCGTGCGCATGCTTCTGCGCGGTCTCGATCGCCGAATCGGGCAAGTGTGTGAAAGGTGGAGCAGTAGGGGAATGCGTCATTTTTGGAGGAGGGTAGTGGGTCAACTGCCCTGCAAGGTGCATAGGAGATGGGCGCGCATGTTACTACAGGGCTTGCCTAAGACTGAGGAAGTGGGGCAGCTCCGGCTGAATCTGATGCAAGAGGGCGGTACGCTGTTCGCAGTACCGCCCTCCTTTGAGGCTAGAGTAGGGAGAGGCTCAATAGATCAGTTGCCACCGCCTTGGCGCATCCCGCCGCCAGACCCCATTCCACCTCCCATGCCGCTTCCAGATCCCATGCCACCACCCTGACGCATGCCGCCGCCGGGGCCCATCATCCCACCGCTTGCGGGCGGCATATCCGGTAGGGTCATGCCACGTTCTTTTGCACGCTTTTGCATCAATTCGTGATGCTCGTTGCGGAGCTGTTTACGCTCTTTTTCTGATTTGGCAGCCCGCATCTGGGCGCGATACGCGTTGCGTTCCTTCTGCGTCATCATCTGGCTACCATAGATGCGCTCTTGATCCTGTGCTTGTGTTTGATCTTGTTTTTGTTCACGAACCTGATCCGCTGCGAATAGCGGTCCAGCTAATACTGCTAAAGCAGCTGCCAATATAGATACTGAAATTGGTTTATTGATCATGATGTGCTCCTTATGAATGGACCAGCGGAGAGCCACTATGCGCCGTGTCAGGTAAAGGTGCAAGGAGGGGGATCTGAGGCTAATTGCAGCGCATTTGGCTGAAGAGAGGGGGATGTCCGCCATCACGCGCGGCAGGGAAAGAGCACTGGCCGAATGGTGGCTGCTGTTTGATGAAAGCGGATTGGTGTTACGGGTGGTGGTGCTGCAATCGTTCGGGAAGATATTGGTGCTGCGGGCGGGTTGAGGAGCCGACTCTAAATTTCAAATTCGGAGCTGACCCCTTTAGCTGTTGGTTTGCCTAGGTATTCCATCGAGCCAAAGCATCGGCTCGGATCACTTCCCAACTGACCGTGTCGTTGGGCGCGGCATCGTCCTCTGCGAGTCGCCGATCCAGTTCCGCGATCAAGTTCTCGGAGTCGCGGAAGTTGCCGTGTTCAATATCTCGGGTGATCTTGCTCATCACAGGAACGCGGCAGGAGATACACAAAAGCGCGTAGCCAGTGCTTTCACTTGGCGCGTATTTAGTTCGCGCTTGCCGTTCAGGATGGCAGAGACGATGCTTTGTCCGCCCAACTCCTCAGCCAGATCGGTTTGCTTGAGTTGGTGTTCTTCCATCAGGAACGCAAGCACCTTGGCTGGTGTGGCTTCAGGCAGTTTTTGTTGCTTGGCTTCGTAGGTTTCGACCTCTTTAGTCACGAGATCAAGCAGCGGCATCAGACGATGTGTCTCGTTCGTGCCGATACGGTCGAGCAACTCATCCATCACCGACACACGGCGTTCATATTCTTTCTTGCTAGTGATCGGGCCGAGCGGCACGAGCTTGTTCAAGTCCTGCCAAGCAGATTGCACCGAGGCGAGATCGAGATGGCGTTCAGCGACTATGCTCATTTTTGTTTGCTCCTTTCTATCCGCGCAAGATCAGCTCACTACTTTTCAATAAAGCGCGCTTCAATATCCATCGCTCCGTGCAGTACCCGTACGATACGAATCGTCGGCGCATCTTGAAAGAAGATCACATAATTTCCGTAAGCACAGGAGCGAATGCTATCGCCCAGTTCCGGGCGGGCGCGAAATAATTTGGGAGAGATCGCGATCTTGGCGCATTGGCTGCGCAGCTCGGTGATAAAGGTCAAAGCGCGGTGAGGATCGTCGAGGGCGATGTAGTCGCCGATGGATTCAATGTCTTGTTCGGCAAGCGGCGAAACAAGGTAACGCACCACGTTTATTTTCCCGAGGCGAGTTTGCGGTATTTGTCTTCCAGACGATCAAAGACCTCGTCGGCGGGTATGCCTGATCCGCATGTGAGACCTTCCGCGACAGCGGCTTTCAACTGCTCGGCGGTAAGCTTGGGAATCATCTGTATGCCCGCGCCATTCTGAATCAGTTCGAACTCTTGCCCGGGCTGAAGGTGCATAGACTCACGCAACTCTTTGGGGAGAGTGATCTTGTAATCGCTAGTGACAGTGGCGGCACTCATTTCATAGATCCTTGACCGATAACGAGGGGGAAATTTACACCGGAGCCGAGGGGAGGGCAACAGAGGAAACCGTGGTACGTCCCCGATTATTTTTAAGCAGGTGCCGGCTCGTAGGTTGGGTTGAGCGTAGCGATACCCAACGCAACGGTATGATGGGTATCGCTACGCTCAACCCATCCTGCGCTCGCTGACCCTTTGATTACGTGCTTTATTTCTTGGGTGGATTCATTAGTCCAGCGGCGAGCAATCCCAAACTATTTGCTCCGGTTGGGTAGGTTTTGTTTGAAAAAAACGAATTGAGAAGAGCAGACAACGTTTCAGCTCTCTTTTTCTCTTCCTCGAAATATTCCCGCATCGAAACGCTATGTATATCAGTTTCGTAATTTGAATCATCAAAAATAGTGTGGGCTGAACAAAATCCCTTATATTCATCAGTTAGATTGGTATAAACAGATTTTGATACTTGGACGCACTTATTGGAACCACGATTTCCCTCATGGCAAAGGTGCGCAGCTTCATTAACAACGTCTCCAATCCAAACAACGTCGTTTACTCCGCTACCACTTGCACCAGCTTTCATCATTAAAGCTCGGCCATAGGCAATTCCTATTCCACATACAATCGGCTTATAGCCCTTGTTGGACAAACGAAAATTGAGCAGCTCTATAAGAGTGCTGAGCTGACCTGCTGTATCAAATGCACTGACAATTTGGTGTTTGTATGTTGAGTCAAATATGCCGCTCACACAATCGCCACTAATAAACACTTCTTTGCAGTTGGGAGATGCATTCATAATCGCAACACACTCCGAAATATATGAGCGATACAGCTTTCCAATAACGGGTCGGTTGTGTGTTTTTGTTAGTTTTGAGCTGCCTCGAATATCAATGAATACCGCAGTGCAATTAACGTAAAAGCCGTTGCTAAATGTTAAAGAAGTGCGAGGTGGGATGGTATTTACTTCTTCAAATATTTCGGCGCTATCAAGAATGTCTCTAATTCTTGCATCGCTAACTTCTACGGTGTAAGCGAAATTCTTAGATTCCATAACTACCCCCGAATTATTAGTGCAATTACAGTAAAGGCGGTCGCAATGAGCCAAAGTAACCCGGCGCGGGCTACTCCATCGGATTTTTTCTGGACGATATGTGAAATTGTGAAATGTTGTTCTAAGGCTTCTTGTGCAAAATCGCTCTCATCCATCGAATTGATTTCGGCGAGATATTCGGTGTGTTTGTCGTGTGGATAATTGGCGGCTATAAAGCTATAGAATGAAATGGCTTTGTAGTTTCCTGTGTATTCCAATGGTGAGCCAAATGCGTGCTTAAGAGTGGTCCGAGGAAGAACTGCTTTAATAGCAAAAAATAGAGACAAAGCAGCAAGGGCCGTCGCTATTAATCCAATTCTATATGGCCAGCCGGAAATATCACCAAGCTTGGCACTTGTCCATATGAAGCCTATAAGGGCTAGGTTTATAGTCGAAACGAAACCTGCTTTTGCATCCATGACTGCTGACCACTTTCGACCGAGATCGGTAAATGCTTGATACATTTTCAGTCGATCTTCTATCTTCATGCCAACCTCCAATTCAAAGAAATTTGGTTCAAAGTGGATCGTTTCAATAAGTAGGCTGCTACACCAGCTTCTTCAACTGATAGATCCTCTCCAACGCTTCCCTAGGACTCATCTCATCCGGCTGCAAGTCTTGCAACGCCGACACTAGCGGATGCTCTTCTGGCTCCGGTGCTTCCGGCACGGCAGCGAACAGGTCGCCCTGTGGGTTCTGGGCGGCGCTGTTCTGTTCTAACTTCACCAACTGTTTCTTCGCGCTGCGGATGACGCTGCCGGGTACGCCGGCGAGGGCGGCGACTTGCAGGCCGTAGCTTTGGCTGGCGGCGCCTTCGTTCACGCTGTGCAGGAACACGATGCTGTGCTGGTGTTCGACGGCGGCGAGGTGGACGTTGGCGAGTTGTTTGAATTCTTCGTCCAGGCGCGTGAGTTCGAAATAGTGCGTCGCAAACAAGGTGTAGCTGCGGTTGAGTTCCAGCAGGTGGCGCGCGATGGCGTAGGCCAATGCCAAGCCGTCGAAGGTGCTGGTACCGCGCCCGATCTCGTCCACCAGCACCAGACTTTTCTCGGTGGCGTTGTGCAGGATGTTGGCGGCCTCGGTCATCTCGACCATGAAGGTGGAACGTCCGCTGGCTAAGTCGTCTGATGCGCCGATGCGCGTGAATATCTGGTCGATCTCGCCCAGCACGGCTTCTTGTGCGGGCACGAAGCAGCCGACATGCGCGAGCAGGGCGATGATGGCAACCTGTCGCATGTAGGTCGATTTACCGCCCATGTTGGGGCCGGTGATGAGCAGCATGCGGCGCGCATCACCCAACGCGGTGTCGTTCGGGGTGAAGGTATCCACTTGCGCTTCGACGACCGGGTGGCGACCTTGCTTGATGTGTAGCTGTGCATCGTCACTGAACTGCGGTGCGCTGAAGTTGAGCGTGGCGGCACGTTCGGCGAAGGTGGCGAGCACGTCCAGTTCGGCGATAGCGGCGGCGACAGCTTGCAGTTGCGGGATGCTCGGTGCGAGTGCGTCCAGCAATTGGTCGTAGAGGAATTTCTCACGCGCCAATGCGCGGTCGTTGGCGGACAGTGCTTTGTCTTCGAAGGTCTTCAGTTCCGGTGTGATGTAGCGCTCGACGTTCTTCAAGGTCTGGCGGCGGCGGTAATCGTCCGGCACCTTGTCGGCATTGGCGGTGCTGACTTCGATATAGAAACCATGCACGCGGTTGTATTCCACCTTCAGCTTGTCGATGCCGGTGCGTTCGCGTTCGCGCTTTTCCAATGCCAGCAGGAAGTCGCCGCAGTTGGATTGGATGCCGCGCAGTTCGTCCAGATCGGCATCGTAACCATCGGCGATCACGCCGCCTTCACGCAACACGGAGGAAGGTTCTTCTTTGATGGTCTTTTGCAGCAGTTCGACTAATGCGCTATCGGCTTGCAGCGCGGTGGTCAGTTGCTGGATGCGCGGGGCCGAAACTTTCGCCAGCAGCGTATGCAAGGCGGGTAATTCTTTGAGCGTATCGCGCAGGCCGGAAAGGTCGCGTGGGCGGGCGCTCTTCAGTGCGATGCGTGCGGTGATGCGTTCCACGTCCACGCTGGACTTGAGACTGTCGTGTACGGCGCTGAACTTGTCGTCCAGTTCATCTACGGCATCCAGTCGTGCGCGCAACACTTCGCGGTCGCGCAGCGGATGGTGCAGCCAGTGTGCGAGCAAGCGGCTGCCCATGTTGCTGGCGCAGGTGTCGAGCAGTGAGAGCAGAGTGGGCGCGGGTTCGCCGCGCAGGGTCTGGGTGATCTCCAGATTGCGGCGGGTGGCGGCGTCCATGCGCACGAACTGGTCGGCGTGGTACACCTGCGCGCTGCGGATGTGGGCGATGCTTTGGCCTTGCGTGAGCTTGGCGTAGCCGAGCAATGCACCGGCGGCACTCAAGCCCAGATTCAATTCTTCACAGCCGAATCCGGCGAGGTCGCGTGTGCCGAACTGCTGGCACAGCGCACGGTGCGCGGTGTCGCGCTCGAAGTGCCAGTCGGGTAGCGATTTGTTGGCTGCGTTTTTGAACTGCGGCGCGGCGCTGCTCTCGGCGAACAATATCTCGGAAGGTTGTAGGCGTTCCAGCTCGGCGGACAGTTGCTTGGCATCCACTTCGGCCAAGGTGAATTGACCGGAGGCGAGGTTGAGCCAGGCGAGGCCGATCTCGTTCTTGTTTTGGTGCAGCGCAAGCAGCAGGTTGTCGCGCTTCTCTTCCAACAGCGCGGAGTCGGTGACGGTGCCGGGTGTGACGATGCGCATCACTTTGCGCTCGACCGGGCCTTTGCTGGTGGCAGGGTCGCCGATCTGTTCGCAGATGGCGATCGATTCGCCCATCTTCACCAGTCGCGCCAGATATTGCTCGGCAGCGTGATAAGGCACGCCCGCCATCTTGATCGGTATGCCTCCCGAAGCGCCGCGCTGGGTGAGTGTTATGTCGAGCAGCTTGGCGACGCGCACCGCATCGTCATGGAACAACTCATAGAAGTCGCCCATGCGATAGAACAGCAGCTTGTCCAGATGGTCTGCTTTTAGACGCAGGTACTGCTGCATCATGGGTGTGTGTTTTTCGGGTGCGTTGTCTTCCATGCGTCTAATCGAGTACGACGTACTGGCCGGTGAATTCCACGGCGGCCTTGTCTTGTTGATAGATGGTGACGGTCAGCGTGATGCGCGCGCGGCTCTTTTTCTGCAAAGTATGCAAGATCTCGGTCAGTGCATCGGTGGTGATGGAGCATGCGGCACGCAGTTCACCGGTGACGGGCGCGAGGTAGCGCGTGTTCGCTTCGTGGATGACGATGTTCTTCTGGTTCAGCCCAGCCTCATTCAGTTTTAGACGCAGCAGGCTCCAGCCGCTTAGCACGGAGATGTTGTACAAGCTGCCGCCGAATGCGGTGCCTTTGTCGTTGACGTTGGCTGCGAGTGGGGCAGTCAGTTCAAGTCGTTCGCCGTCATAGGCGGATGCTTGCAACTGCATCGCAGCAGAGAGCGGGATGTTGTCGTGCAGGAATCTAGTGAGGTCGCCGGTCGCGCTCATCGTTATCTCAGGAAAAATTGACCACGATGGCGCGGGCTTGGGTTGCGAAGATGGCGCCGTGTTCCATGAGGTCGAGCAGCGTGGTATCCATCATTCGCCGTCCCGGGTGTCAGCCCTTCAAACCTTCAGTGAGGTGCGGCGCGATCAGTTTCAGTAGTTGCTCGTGGATGTGCGGGTTACCGGCACAGATGTGGCCGCTCTCCAGTTGGTTCTGATTGCCCGCAAGATCAGTAACGATACCTCCGGCTTCGGAGATCAGCAGTGCGCCACCCGCGAGGTCCCAAGGCTTGAGGCCGGTCTCGAAGAAACCGTCGTAACGACCTGCAGCGGTCCAAGCCAGATCGAGCGAAGCCGCACCGGGACGGCGAAGACCTGCGGTCTTCTGCATGACATCTTTAAAGATGTCCAAGTAGGCGTCCATGTGTTCGAAGCGGGTGTAGGGGAAACCAGTGCCGATCAGGCTGTCTTCCAGTTCTTTGCGCTTGCTTACGCGCAGGCGTTTGTCGTTGAGGAACGCACCGCGACCGCGCGTGGCGGTGAATAGGTCGTTCTTGGTCGGGTCGTACACGACGGACTGGGTCAACACGCCGTTATGTTGCAGCGCGATGGAGACGGCGTACTGCGGCACGCCATGCAGGAAGTTGGTGGTGCCATCGAGCGGGTCGATGATCCAAACGTATTCCGACTCGCCTTGAGCGCCGCCTTCCTCTGCTAGAATCGCATGCGTCGGATAGGCCTGTAGCAAGATGTCCACGATGGCTTTTTCTGCGACGCGATCCACTTCGCTGACGTAATCCGCATGGGATTTCTTGGTGACGGTGAGGTGGTCGAGGTTATCGGCGGCGCGATGGATAATATTGCCGGCGCGACGAGCGGCCTTCACCGCGATGTTGAGCATGGGGTGCATAATCAGTACGACCTTTTTAATGAGCAGGGGAAATCCGGCTCGCATTTTAATCGGTATCGCCTTTTGAATAAACCTAATCCTTTGAATAATGTTCGTGTGGTGATGAGCCACACCTCCCATCCGGGCAATATCGGCGCGGCTGCGCGGGCGATGAAAGTCATGGGGTTGCGCCATCTTTACCTTATCAATCCGCGCTTTTTCCCTGATCCACAGGCCAGTGCGATGGCTTCCGGAGCGGACGACATCCTCGACAATGCCGTGGTTTGCAGCTCTATAGACGAGGCTTTGCAGGGGGTGGTGTACACCGTGGCGATGACCGCGCGGCTGCGCGATATCTCCATCGAAGTGCAAACGCCGCGTGAAGCGGCACCGCAGGTGATGCAGGAGGCGTCGGCTGGGCCGGTGGCTTTATTGTTTGGCACCGAGATGTCTGGATTGACCAATGAAGAGATGGGTAAGGCGCAGTTGGGCGTGAATATCCCTGCCAATCCTGAGTTCTCTTCGCTGAACGTGGCATCTGCCGTGCAGTTGATGTCTTACGAGTTAAGTGTGGCGGCAGCCTCGTTCCAGCTCGCATTGCCGGAGATATCACCTGCCGCACATGAACGCGTGGAAGGCTTGTACGCGCATTTCGAGAAGACGCTGGGCGAGATCGGCTTCTTCACCACGCAGAACCCTGAGCGATTGATGCGACGTCTGCGTCGTTTGTTCTCGCGCACACGGCTGGAAGATGAAGAGGTCAACCTGCTGCGCGGTATCTTGAGTGTGACGACCGAGTACAATGCACGCCTCAGGAAGCGTTACCAGGAAGAGCACCCAGATGTTTAAGAATATCCGTGAAGATATCGCCAGCGTTTTCGCCCGTGATCCCGCAGCCCGCACGACGTTCGAAGTGCTGACCTGCTATCCCGGTCTGCACGCGCGCATCTTTCATCGCTTATCAAATACTTTGTGGCATGCCGGCCTGAAGTGGATGGCGCGCTTCGTTTCGCACATGGCTCGCTGGTTCACTGGCATCGAGATCCATCCCGGCGCAACCATCGGCCGTCGCTTCTTTATAGACCATGGCATGGGTGTGGTGATCGGCGAGACGGCGCACATAGGCGACGATGTCACGCTGTATCACGGTGTGACCTTGGGCGGCACCTCGTGGAAAGAGGGCAAGCGCCACCCCACATTGGAGAACGGTGTGGTGGTGGGGGCGGGTGCAAAGATACTCGGGCCGCTCACCATCGGTGCCAATGCCAAGATCGGTTCCAATGCGGTGGTGGTCAAAGATGTGCCGGCAGGGGCGACAGCGGCGGGTATCCCAGCTCGTGTACTGGATGATGCGAAGAAGAACGCAGGGTTTAACGCATATGGCATCAGTGGCGACCAGAACGATCCGGTTGCCAAAGCCTTGCATGGATTGATTGGACATACTGTCGCTGTTGATCAGCGTATCGAGCATATTCTTCAACAATTAGAAAAGCTTGGCGTGCAAGTTGAGGACGAGCAGGCGACCGCAGATAAGTTCGATCCGAACTACCTGAACAAAATAGTTGATTAAAACTATCGGGTATCCTATGATTCTTTTCAGAGGGGGGTCATTTCAAGGTTTGGAATGGCTACAACAAGTAATACTGAACATTCTGAGGAGAGTCATAACATGCGCTTAACAACAAAAGGACGTTTCGCAGTCACTGCAATGGTCGATTTGACCCAACGTGGTGGCAAGGGCCCAGTCACACTGGCCGCGATCAGCGAACGTCAACAGATCTCGTTGTCGTATTTGGAACAATTATTCGCCAAGCTGCGCAAGAACAATGTGGTTGCCAGCGTACGCGGCCCAGGCGGTGGTTATTGCTTGGCGCGCCCTGCAGTCAAGATCAGCATCGCAGACATCGTGGTGGCAGTGGATGAACCACTGGATGCCACCAACTGCGACCGCAAAGGCAACTGTAAAGACGGCAAGCCGTGCTCCACACATGACCTGTGGTTCGGCCTGAGCGAGCGCATCTATGAATACCTGCAACAGGTCAATCTGCAACAACTGGCTGATGGCGAATTGGGCAAGAAAGACACCGCGCCGATTCACATGACCCGTGACGCAGCACAATCTGGCGCAGCTGCCTGATTGAAATAATTAAGGAAGCGAACCCCATGCAACTGCCAATCTACATGGATTACTCAGCCACCACACCGGTAGACCCGCGTGTGGCCGAGGCCATGATCCCTTACCTGACAGAGAAGTTCGGCAATCCCGCTTCACGTTCACACTCGTTCGGCTGGACAGCGGACGAGGCGGTGGAACGTGCGCGTGCACAGGTGGCAGCTTTGGTGAATGCCGATCCAAAAGAGATCGTGTGGACATCTGGCGCGACCGAGTCGAACAACCTCGCCATCAAAGGCGCGGCACATTTCTACAAGGACAAGGGCAAGCACATCGTGACTATGATGACCGAGCACAAAGCTGTGCTCGACACCGTGCGCGAGCTTGAGCGTGAGGGTTTCTCTGCGACATATCTCGATCCCGAGCCGAACGGCTTAGTCGATTTGGAAAAGCTGAAAGCGGCACTGCGTCCGGATACCGTTCTCGTGTCGGTGATGCTGGTGAACAACGAGATCGGTGTGGTGCAGGATATCGAAGCCATCGGCGAACTATGCCGTAGCAAAGGCATTCTGTTTCATGTGGATGCAGCACAAGCGACCGGCAAAGTCGGCATCGATCTGCAAAAGCTAAAAGTCGATCTGATGAGTTTCTCCGCACACAAGACCTACGGCCCTAAAGGCATCGGTGCTTTGTATGTGCAGCGCAAGCCGCGCGTACGTCTGGAAGCACAGATGCATGGAGGTGGTCACGAACGCGGTTTCCGTTCCGGCACATTGGCGACACACCAGATCGTCGGTATGGGCGAAGCTTTCCGCATCGCGCAAGAAGAGATGGCTGCCGAGAACGAACGCATCCGCATGTTGCGCGACCGTCTGTGGGCGGGCCTGTCCAGCATGGAAGAGGTGTATCTGAACGGCGACATGGAAGCGCGCGTGCCGCACAACCTGAACGTCAGCTTCAACTTCGTCGAAGGTGAATCGCTGATCATGGCGGTGAAAGATGTCGCGGTATCCAGCGGCTCGGCGTGCACTTCGGCCAGCTTGGAGCCTTCTTACGTGTTGCGTGCTTTGGGTCGTAACGACGAACTGGCACACAGCTCCATCCGCTTTACTGTGGGACGTTTCACCACCGT
Source organism: Sideroxydans sp. (assembly GCA_024636935.1). Classification (GTDB taxonomy): domain Bacteria; phylum Pseudomonadota; class Gammaproteobacteria; order Burkholderiales; family Gallionellaceae; genus Sideroxyarcus. The sequence continues at coordinate 30,168 of JAGXGC010000010.1, forward strand.
GGAAGAAGTGGACTATGTCGTGAAGCTGTTACAGGACAAGATCGCCAAGTTGCGTGACCTATCCCCCTTATGGGATATGTACAAAGATGGCATCGACATTAATACTATCGAGTGGGCGGCACACTAGAGAACTGCCCTTTGTCTGCCTAGCGGCGTTGTCGGGCTGCTTGTTTACTAGAGTAAACGGCGCGGCCCTCCGCCTTGCTAGACAGACAAATCATCAGTTCTCTATTGAAACTTAAGGAGCTTGAAATGGCATACAGCGAAAAAGTACTGGATCACTACGAGAACCCGCGTAACGTCGGTTCGATGGACAAAGACGATTCTTTCGTCGGTACCGGCATGGTCGGCGCACCGGCTTGCGGCGACGTGATGAAGTTGCAGATCAAAGTTGGCAAGGACGGCGTGATCGAAGATGCGAAGTTCAAGACTTACGGTTGCGGTTCAGCTATCGCGTCCAGCTCATTAGTCACCGAGTGGGTCAAAGGCAAGACTGTCGACCAAGCGCTGGCAATCAAGAACACGCACATCGCCGAAGAGTTGGCGCTGCCGCCGGTGAAGATCCACTGTTCTATCCTCGCGGAAGACGCGATCAAAGCAGCCGTGGCAGACTACAAAGCCAAGCACGGTTCGAACGTTGAAGCAGCAGCCTGTAACGCGAACAAGTAGGAGTTGAAGATGAGCATCTCGTTGACTGAGAACGCGGCAAAACACGTACAGAATTTTCTGGTCAAGCGCGGTAAAGGTGTCGGCCTGCGCATCGGTGTCCGCACCAGCGGTTGTTCCGGCATGGCTTACAAGCTTGAGTTCGCCGACGCTGCAGAAGGCGAAGACTTGCAGTTCGTCAGCAACGGCGTGACTGTGCTGGTCGATCCGCAAAGCCTGCCGTACATCGACGGTATGGAATTGGATTACACACGCGAAGGTTTGAACGAGGGCTTCAAGTTCAACAACCCTAACGTGAAGGATGCCTGCGGCTGTGGAGAAAGCTTTACAGTGTGATGAGCTCTCCGGCAGTCGATCTCCAACAAGACTTCTTCACCGTTTTTAATCTTCCCCGCAGCTTTCAGCTGGATAGCGCAGTGCTAGATCAGCGCTATCGCGAGCTGCAATCCCAGGTCCATCCGGACAAGTTCTCTCATCTATCTGATGCCGAAAAGCGTCTGTCCATGCAATGGGCGACGCGCGTCAACGAGGGTTATCAGACCATTCGTGATCCGCTCAAACGCGGTCGCTATCTGTTATCGCTGCACGGCGTTGATACGCAAGAAGAGAACAACACCGCGATGCCGATGGACTTTCTGATGCAGCAGATGGAATGGCGCGAAGGCTTGCAGGACGCTATCGCCGCCAAGGACATCGACGCGCTGGATGCGCTGGCAGACACCGCACGCAACGAGACGCGTGCATTGCAACAACAGTTGGCCGAACAGCTCGATACGACACATGAGTTCGTCAACGCTGCCGGCACTGTGCGAAAATTGCGCTTCCTTGAAAAACTGGCTGAAGAGATCGCTGACGCCTACGACGAGTTGGATTCCTGAACATGGCATTGTTGCAAATTTCCGAGCCGGGTCTTTCCGCTGCACCGCACCAGCATCGACTGGCGGTCGGCATCGACCTCGGCACCACTAATTCACTGGTCGCGACGGTACGCAACGGCATCAGCGTCGTGCTCAACGATGATGAAGGCTGTGCATTGCTGCCCTCGGTCGTGCGCTATCTGGCCGATGGGTCGATGCAGATCGGCATGGATGCACAGGCTGTGCAGAGCGAAGACCCGCAGAACACCATCGTCTCGGTGAAGCGCTTCATGGGCCGCGGCTTGAAAGACGTCGGCGATGTGGTCGACCTGCCTTATCGATTCGTGGACACGCCCGGCATGTTGCAACTGCGCACCGCCGGCGGCGTGAAGAGCCCGGTCGAAGTCTCAGCCGAGATACTCAAAGTCTTGCGTGACCGCGCTGAACGTTCGTTGGGTGGCGAGCTGGTCGGTGCAGTGATTACCGTGCCGGCTTACTTCGACGACGCCCAACGTCAGGCCACCAAAGATTCTGCCAAGTTGGCCGGCATCAATGTGTTGCGCCTGCTCAACGAGCCGACCGCAGCAGCCATCGCCTACGGATTGGATAACGCATCTGAAGGTGTGTACGCGGTGTATGACTTAGGCGGCGGCACGTTCGATATCTCTATCCTGCGACTGTCCAAAGGCGTGTTCGAAGTATTGGCGACCAACGGCGATTCCGCCTTGGGTGGAGACGATTTCGATCAACGTATCTATTGCTGGATGCTGGAACAAGCCGGGTTGTCGCAACTCGGCATCAACGACATCCGCTTGTTGCTGACACATGCGCGCACCGCCAAAGAACAACTGACCGACAATCTGCAAGCGCAGATCACCGCTGTATTGAGCAGCGGCGAGTTGGTGGATGTGACGCTGACGCGCGACGCGTTCTACGACATGACCAAGAATCTGCTGGCACGCACCATGCAGCCCACGCGCAAAGCTTTGCGCGATGCGGGGTTGGCAGTGGATGAGGTGCAGGGTGTGGTGATGGTGGGCGGTTCCACACGCATGCCGCAGGTGCAGCGCGCCGTGGCCGAATATTTCAAACAGACACCGCTGACCAATCTCAATCCGGACAAAGTGGTGGCGCTGGGTGCGGCCATTCAGGCCAATGTGCTGGCAGGCAATCGCAGCGCGGACGACTGGTTGCTGCTGGATGTGATCCCCTTGTCGCTCGGTATCGAGACCATGGGCGGCCTGACCGAGAAGATCATTCCGCGCAACAGCACCATACCGACCGCCCGCGCGCAGGAATTCACCACCTACAAAGACGGCCAGACCGCGATGAGCATCCATGTGATGCAAGGCGAGCGCGAGCTGGTGAGTGATTGCCGTTCACTGGCACAGTTCGCACTGCGCGGCATTCCGCCCATGGTGGCCGGTGCGGCGCGCATCCGCGTTACCTTCCAAGTGGATGCAGACGGCTTGCTGAGCGTGTCCGCACGCGAGATGACCACCGGGCATGAATCCAGCATCGCCGTTAAGCCTTCTTACGGTTTGAGCGATGACGAGATCACTCGCATGTTGCAGGAATCCAATCAGCATGCGCGCGACGATATGCAGGCCCGTGCATTGCGCGAGCAGCAGGTCGAGGCGCGCCAACTTTTGGACGCGGTAGAGAATGCTTTGGAAGAAGATGGTGACTTGATAGATGCCTCCGGCATTGAAACTATCCGTGCCAGCATGGATGCGCTCAAGGCTGTGCTGGAAGGTGGAGACCAGACGCCGATCAAGCGTGCAGTGGAAGCACTGAATCAGGCGACGCTGCCTTTCGCGCAAGCGCGTATGGATAAGAGCGTGTCGAGCGCGTTAAAAGGACACAAGATGTCCGACTTGGAAAATTGATATGACACAGATCATCGTTTTACCCCACGAAGAACTTTGCCCCAAGGGCACGCTGTTCGATGCCGCACCCGGCACATCCATCTGTGATGCTTTGCTGGAGAACGGCATCGAAATTGAGCATGCCTGCGAGAAATCCTGCGCCTGCACCACTTGCCACGTCATCGTGCGCGAAGGTTTCAACAGCATGGAAGAGGCGACGGAACTTGAAGAGGATATGCTGGACAAAGCCTGGGGATTGGAAGGTAATTCACGATTGAGTTGCCAAGCTATCGTGGCAGACGAACCGTTGGTGGTCGAGATACCGAAATACAGTATCAATATGGCTAAAGAAGGAAGTCACAAATGAAATGGATAGACGTACGCGACATCGCGATCGCGCTGACCGAGAAACATCCCGATGTCGATCCGCTCAAGGTGAGCTTCGTCGACTTGCATAACTACGTGGTCGAGCTGGATGGTTTTGACGATGACCATAGTCGCGGCGGTGAGAAGGTGTTGGAAGCCATTCAAGGAACTTGGATCGAAGAGGCAGAATGATGTTGAAACGTATCAATGCACTGCCCAATTTCTGGTTGTTCCTGATCGGAGCATTGGCAGTGGCTGGACTGTTCAGTGCAGCCATGATCTTGCAATACGTGTTGCGTCAGGATCCGTGTCCTTTGTGCATGTTGCAACGTGTGATCTTTGTAGTGATCGGCGTGCTGTTCTTCATGGCCGCCTTGCATCACCCGCTACGTCTTGGTGTGCGCATCTATTCTGCGTTGATTACTTTGTTCGCACTGATTGGTGTGGCGACTGCATCGCGCCATATTTGGCTGCAACATCTGCCGAAAGACCAAGTGCCTGCCTGCGGCCCCGGTCTGGACTATATGCTGCAGAACTTTCCCTTGGCCGAGGTGTGGCAGGAACTGTTGCACGGCTCCGGTGAATGCGCAGAGAAAGGCTGGACTTTCCTCACGCTCGGCATTCCCGAGTGGTCATTGATCTGGTACGTGCTGCTCGGTGCTTGGGCAGTGCTAATCGCTGTCAGGAAGCAGTAACGGCTCAGTGCGCTTGCGCTTTGAGACTGGAGACCAGCTTGGACAGGTTCACCGGCTTGTGCAGGATCGGCCAGTCACAATCGACCGCGTTCTTGATGAAGCTGCTGGAGGTGTCTCCGGTCATCAGCACGGCTCTGATAGGTCTGACCAATTGCGGCCGCAACTGGTTTAAGAATTGGATCCCATTGAGCTTTCCCGCCAGCATGAAATCCACGATGAAATAATCTGCTCGTTGGGCATCGGTATCGAGGAGGGCGTCTTCCGCACTGGCAAAACAGTGCACTTCCCCGCCCAGACTTTCCAGTATCCCCTTAAGCGCTTCCGCAACTAGCCCCTCATCCTCTATCACGACGAAGTGCTTGCCACTGGCAAATGATTCATCGCTGCTGTTATTTTCAGAAGGAGGGATCTCGACATGGGAGCTCACGACAACCGAGGCGCCTGTCAGCGGCAGGCTGAATTCAAAGACAGATCCTCGCTCAGGGATAGAGCGGCAGGTGATCGCTCCATCGAACAAGGCCAAGGCTCGCTTGGCGATGGACAATCCCAGACCAACCCCGCGATTTCTGTCGCGCTGCGGGTTGTTGACTTGATAGAACTCGTCAAAGATATGCTCCAACTGGTCGTGTGGTATGCCAACACCGGTGTCCCATACCTGGAACACTATATTTCCGCCGCGCTTTCGAGCGCCGATCAGGACATTCCCTGCCGGCGTGAATTTGATCGCGTTGGAAACAAGATTCATCAGTACGGATTTGAGCAGATCAAAATCAGCGCGAACCAAGAACGGTTCTGCAGTCGGGAAAAACAACCTAAAACCCAGTCCTTTGTCCCGCGCCAGCGGCTCAAAGCTCTGCTCCAACCATGAGAATATTTCGGTGATTCTGATCGGAGAGAAGACCGGCTTGATCATTCCGGCATCCAGCTTGGATACATTGAGCAGGGCATCCAACAGCTCATTGAAATTGGACATGGTTTGATCCAGACGATGGATGAGCTGTTCCTGCGCTGTCGTGGGTTTGGAAAGTCTGAGTGCATCGATGAATAGATTGGCTGCAGCCAGTGGCTGCCGCAGATCGTGACTTGCAGCTGCAAGGAAGCGGGACTTGGCCAGTTCCTTCTGCTCCAGTTTGCGCATCAAATCCGCGAGTGCATCTTCCGATTTTTTGCGCTGGGTGATGTCTTCTCCCACCGCCTGAAATCCGGTCAACTTGCCATGGGTGTCAAAGAGCGCGCGGTTTGTCCATTGATGATAGATATATTCACCGTCCGCAGTCTGGTAATGCTGCAGGTGGGATTCGATCGGATCTTCCGGTGAGAGCGAGTCCAATCGCGCGCGTACCATTTTCCGGTCATCTTCGGACAGGAACTCAAAGAAGTTCATACCGATCAGTTTATTCGCCGCGATATTCGCCGACTTGGCGATGGCGGCGTTGGCATAGGTCAGGGTGCCGGCCGGCAGGAATGTCACGACAAAAAGCGGCATGTCCTCTGCGAGACGGCGGAAATGCTCTTTGCCTTCATACAGGTTATGCTCGGCCAGTTTTCGTGCGGTGATATCCTCGAAGATTGTGACGAAACAATCCTTGTCGGGCGAGAATACATTGATCAGGAAATGCTTTCGTAATGGGGGAAAGTACTGCTCGAACTTGGCCGCTTGCTGTGTTTGAGCCACTCTGGAATAGATGTCCAGAAACGGTGCTTCGCCCGAACCGTAGGCTGTAGAGGCTAACTTTCCCTTGACGGTCTCCTTTGGTAAACCTGTCTGACGCTCAAATGCATCGTTCACATCGAGGATCAAGTAATCAACGGCCTTCCCGTCGGTGTCATGAACGAGTTGATGGATCGCCATACCTTCCGACATGGTGGCAAATGACGCACGCAGCAGCCCGTCCTTGAGCAAGGCATCCGCATGCTTCCTTGGGACTTTGTCTTCACCAAAAACCATAGAACGGGTTCACCTTGTCGGTTATTCAGTCAGCGTGAAGAACGGACTTGCCGATGCATTCTGAAGCAGAATGCATCGGCAATCAAACTATGGCATATAAAGTCAGTGAGGGCGGTCAGTCCTCGAATCGTCTCACCATGATGCGGCGCAGCAGATTGTCTTTTACGACGAACTGGTGATACAGCGCAGCCGCGACGTGGAAGGCTATCAGCAACAGCATCACAGCAATGAACATCTCATGGAATTCTTTAGCTTCCACCTTGTGGAAATCGGGGATCAGATCCGCGTTGCCGGTCGTCAATGCTTCGATCACGCCTGAGGTGGCTGCGGTGACGATGCCGGAAACGACCACTGCGATCAGAGACAGGTTCAGCAGCTTATGGGTAGCGTCGGCGACTTTGTTCAGCAACGGATTGGCATTGGCTGGGGCAGGCTCGCCGTCCTTCTTGCGGAAGTAGAGGTGGAACAGTGTGAGTATCAGCGCCAGATCGCCGATCAGAAAGTGCACCGGATACATGGACAGTTTCTCGGCAGCGTTCTTCGATTCATCCAGCTCATGGCCGAAATAGAAGGCGATGCACACCAGTGCGAAGATGATCCAGTGGAACAGTGCGATGCGTTTGCTGTATTGCTTCATATTCTTATCCTTGAAGTTGGGTGAAAAGACGGCGCGCATTGTATCGCAGCTCTATCGTGAAAATCGTTACAGCCCTGTAATGGTCAGGGTTGTTTCAGTCGTTGCAGCGCGCCGTTCCCTGCAGCGTGGCCGCTCGCGAAACAGGCGCTCAGTAAATAGCCGCCAGTAGGCGCTTCCCAATCTAGCATCTCGCCACAGACGAAAACGCCGGGCAGTTTATTCAGCATCAGATTCGCATCCAGCTCTTCGAAACGAACACCGCCAGCCGTGCTGATGGCTTCGCTCAATGGACGCGTGGTGAGTAAACGTAGTGGCAGGCGTTTGATGGTCTGAGCAAGTAGCATCGGATCATTCATCTGTTCCACACTCAATACCTCGCGCAACAGATTGGCTTTCGCACCTTTCAAGCCGAGCCGACTCTGCAAGTGGCTGGCTAGAGAGCGCGAGCCGCGCGGGTGCATCACTTCTTTTTCAATGCGATCCAATGTCCAGTCTGGCAATAAGTCGAGATGCAGCGTGGCATGTCCGTTTGCTTCGATCTCGTCGCGCAATGTCGCTGACAAGGCATAGATCAATCCACCTTCGATGCCGTTTGCATCGATCATGCATTCGCCTTGTTTGCGTACATCTCCGAACTCAGCCGCTACCGATTTCAATGGCTCACCCGCATAGCGTTGGCGGAAGTGTGGACTCCAAGCGATCTCGAATCCGCAGTTGCTCGGGCGTAGCGGGGCAATGCTAATACCGCGTTGTTCGAGTAGCGAAGTCCATGCGCCGTCCGATCCCAGTTGCGGCCAGCTTGCACCGCCCAGTGCCAGCACGATGCTGCTTGCTTCGATGTTGATTTCGCCATCAGGTGTGTTGAAACGCAGTGCGTCTTGAACATTCCAACCCAGCCAACGATGGCGCATATGGAAGCGCACACCTTGTTCGCGCAAGCGATGCAACCAGGCGCGCAGCAGCGGTGCGGCTTTCATCTCTTTGGGGAAGACGCGGCCGGAGGTGCCGACGAAAGTCTCGACACCGAGATCGTGTATCCAATCGCGTAACGCTTGTGGAGGAAAGGCTTGCAGCAGCGGTTCGATCTGCTCGCGTCGAGTGCCGTAGCGTGTCAGGAAATCTTCGAAGGCTTCGGCATGGGTGATGTTCATGCCGCCTTTCCCAGCCATCAGGAATTTGCGTGCAGCGCTCGGCATCGCGTCGTAGACATCGACTTGCATGCCCTGTTGTGAAAGCACTTCGGCTGCCATCAAGCCGGCCGGCCCGGCGCCGATGATGGTGCAGTGTCTGTTACTAACCATTCGACACACCACGTCGCTTGGACATCTTTTGCCCCAGGTCTATTACTTGTTCTTTGTTCAACAGAGTCTTTGCCAAAGGTAGTAAGTTGCTGTTCTCGAATTCGATGTGGCGCGCATAGCAGTCGATGAAATGTGCGGCGACGTCTGCATCCAGCGTGTTGGCACTGTCTTCCGCGAGGGCTTGCAACAGTGGGCGCAAGGCGTGCCAAGCTTGCGCCATTTCCTTATGTTCGCCTAACAGTCGCTCGATATATCCTGCGGCTGTCTTATCGCCACTGGCCAGCAGCACGGGGAACAGATCCTGTTCTTCATCCTGATGATGGTACTGACCGGCGGTTTCGAAGTAGCGAAGGATGGCGCGCGCGGCCTGCGCGGCTTGTTCATCATTACCTTGCGTCTGCAGGTGAGAGATCAATCGCTGCAGGGTGTCGCATTGCGCTGTGATGCGCCCGTGACAGGCTTGTAGCATCTCCAGTGGATCATCGAAACTGGGTGCGGCAGGGCCGAGTAAGTCGTTCATGCTTGTGTCTTCAAAGTGAAAGCAAAGAATCGTGGGTGACAGCAGTCGCCACGATGTAGGCAAAGGTGAGTAGGGCAGCCAACCAAGCAGTTAGACGCATACCGCGTGTGCGAGCGAAACGGAAAGCCAACAGGCCGAGTCCGATGTAGACAAGCAAAGCGAAGATTTTGGCAGCCAGCCAAGGGGCGTCGAACGGAGAGATTCCGAGTTGCCATGCCAGCCCAACCGCGCTGGCCAGTAATACGGTATCTACACTGTGCGGTGCGATCTTTACCCAACGTTGTTGCATGATGGGCGAGGTGCTTAACAGCCAGATGCCGCGCAGGAAGAACAGCGTGAAGCTGACGACTACGGCGCTGAGATGGATGATCTTCAGCAAGGGCATGTCGCTCAACGCGCACTCGATTCGAAACGTGTTTGTGCGTGACGCTGCGCGCGGGCATATAGATCGAGCAAGTCATCGGTGCTGATATCCAGCAGGCTCTCCTCATCCGCCAGCGCGCGTTCGATGTCCTGCTGCTCGGGCAATACACGTATCGCCGGTTGTGGTGCGGCTGGTGCGGCTGGCGCTTGCGGGTAGTGGCGACGCGGCAGCGCGTTGTTGATGGCCAGAGCCAGTAACAGCGAGATGAATGCATTGGCCGCAACGATGGTCAACGTCCATGCAGCCCCCATCTGTTGGAACTGGCTCGCACCAAGTACCAGCGTCAACGCGGTCGCCGCACCGGGCGGATGCAGGCAGTCCAGCAAATACATCAGGAAGATGGCGCAACCGACCGCGATGCCGGCAGCTGCAAGCGGGTCATGCACCAAGCTGATCGTGATCCAACCGGCCAGTGCCGAGACCAAGTGCCCGCCGATCAGGTTCCAAGGTTGCGCCAGCGGGCTGTGCGGTACCGCGTACAGCAATACTGCCGACGCAGCCATTGAACCAAGCAGCAATAAGGGCAGTTCGGGCTGCGGCAACAGGTGCAAAGCCCATGCCAACAGGAAAATGCCTAAGCCGCCAGCGGCACCGCTGCGCAAGCGTTCTGCGAAAGGGGCGGGGGAGCGATGGGGGGCGAATGAACGGAGGAGCGCAGAGATATTCATAGTTTCATCTTGATGGGTTTGGTGGGTAACAGATCGCTTAAGGTGCTCTCATTGAGGGAGGCAAGGAATGCTTTCTGCGCCTTGCTGAAAGCTTTTTTCAGCTTGCAACCCGGCAACAGGGGGCAATCCGTTTCGATCGCATCCGGCCGCATGCAATACACCAGCGCCATGCTGGGTTCCATGGTCTGTACCACATCGCCTATGCGTATCTTGGCGGCATCGCGTGCCAGCCGGATGCCGCCGTTTCTTCCGCGCTCGCTGATCACCAGGCCTTGCGCGACAAGTGTCATCACGACTTTCATCAAATGGGTCTTGGCGATGTCGAACGCGGCAGAGACTTCCGAGATGGTGGCGGGTGCATCTTTCTGCCCTAGATAGATAAGGGTGCGCAGCGCGATGTCAGTGGACAAATTGAGTTGCATGACGGATTCCTTATGTAGATGGTGCGAATTATAGGCGAGCGGCTGCTATTAAGGAGTTCGCATATTAATACATTCATTAAACTTGCATGATTCAAAAAACAGGAATACATTTATGCGCAATGAATCAAATGACGCGCTGCGAACAAGGGGGCAATATGATCGAACCAGCCAGTCTCGGTAATTTCTTCACCATCTTCTTCACTGCTGCCATGGTCATCCTTCTGGGCGCACTCTACGCGCTTCTGTTCGCATATTCGCGTATCCGTTTGGTGCCGGCGCTGATGCCGCTGGCCTATCTGTCCTATGTAGGGCTGTTCATTTCCACGCTGGTTCTGGCGAAAGCCGCCAATCTGCTGTCACACCCGTTGTGGGTGGCAGTCGTGGTTTGCATGCTGGTGGGCTATCTGCTTGCGCCGCATGCCATCTGGCATCTGTGTGTCGGTACACATGCGCGGGGAGATGCTGTCCCCGTCAAGGTTTCTTAACGCAAGACAAAGGAGAGGCAAATGGCGACGAATCAGTGGTGGGCGTCAGAGACGTTCTGGCGCAAAACGGCGATCTGGGTGACCGGCGGTTCCATGGTCGTGCTCATGTTGCTGACGATGGATACGCTGTCTCAGATCAGCGTCGGCACGACGCGTGTGCCAGCCTACTCTGTGATCAATAATCGTATCGAGTACAAATTTGACGAGCAACGAAAAGTTCAGGTGCCGGTGATCGGTGCCAAGGAGCCGTTGTTCGGCAAAGAGCTGAGTGAAGAAGAGGCAGAGGCACTGGTCAAGCTGGGCAAGTTGACCACGCAGGCCAAGAACTGCATGAACTGCCACACCCTGCTGGGCAACGGTGCCTACTATGCGCCAGACCTCACGAAAGCATGGCTGGACCAGTATTGGGGCACCAAGGAGGTACGCGAGGTGCAAATGGTCGAGTTCCTCAAGGATCCATCCGACAAGTTACACAACAGCATGGGACGACGCATGCCCAAGCTTGGTATCACCGACGAAGAAGCGCGCGGCGTGGTGGCTTTCCTGAAGTGGATGTCCAGCATCGATACCAACGGCTTCCCCTATAACTTCAAATCCATCGAACAGGAGAATTGATCATGGCTACGCTAGGGATATGTGACAGCGCCAACCTGAACGGTGGGCAAAAACTGGCGGTGAAGTATTTCACCGTGGCGATCACGCTGTTCGGTGCGCAGGTGCTGTTCGGCTTGCTGGCCGGATTGCAGTATCTGATGCCGGACTTTTTGTACGGTGTGCTCGATTTTAGTGTCAACCGCATGGTGCATATCAACGCACTGGTGGTGTGGATGTTGTACGGCTTCCTCGGCTCGGTGTATTGGCTACTGGAGGAGGAATCGCAGCATGAAGTGGTTGGTCTCAAACTTGGCAACCTGATCTTTTGGGTACTGACGGCGGCTGTCACGGTGGTGGTGCTGGTCTATCTGTTGGTGCAGGTCGGACCGGGCAAGGAATCCACCATCTGGCTGATCAACGAAGGCCGCGAATACATCGAGGCGCCGCGCTGGGCCGACATCGGCATCGTGGTGAGCGTGCTGGTGGTGTTCTACAACGTCGCCGCTACCTTCAGTAAAGGCCGTTACACAGGTATCGCGGGTGTGCTGGTGCTGGATATGCTGGCGCTGTTCGGTATCTATCTGGCTGGTATGTTCTACACCACCAACATCTCCATCGATCAATACTGGTGGTGGTGGGTGATCCACCTGTGGGTGGAAGCGACATGGGAAGTGATGGTCGCCTGCATCATGGCCTACGGACTGATGAAAGTGTTGGGCGTGCGCCGCAAGATCGTCGAGACTTGGTTGTACATCGAAGTGGCGCTGATGTTCGGTTCCGGCATCCTCGGCCTCGGTCACCACTATTTCTGGATCGGCACACCGGAATACTGGTTCAGTATCGGCGGTTTCTTCTCCGCGCTGGAACCCATCCCGCTGGTGGCGATGGTGGTGCACGCGGTGTTTGATGCCGGCGCGCGCCATGCCAAGAACTCCAACCACCCGACCATGGCCTGGCTGATCGCGCACGCCTTCGGCAACTTCTTTGGTGCCGGTGTGTGGGGCTTCATGCACACCCTGCCGCAGATCAACCTCTACACCCACGGTACGCAATGGTCGGCCTCGCACGGCCACCTTGCCTTCTTCGGTGCATACGCCACCATCATCATCGCCATGTTCTATCTCGCCGTGCAGCACTGGCGTGGCGGCGTGTGGATGTCGGGAGACTTGCCGGGCAACGGCTGGAAGTGGAAATGGTCGCTGGGCTTGCTCAACCTCGGCATGGTCGGCATGACCGTCTCCATGCTGGTCTCCGGATATGTGCAGTCGCAGATCGAGCGTGCCATCGAAGGTTCCAGCTGGATCGGCTACTTCGCGGCGCAGGCACATCCCTGGTTCGTGCAAGGCATGTGGTGGCGCGAACTGTTCGGTGTGATGTTCGCTGTCGGATTCGTGCTGCTGGTATGGGACTTGATGACAATAGGTAAAGGTGAGAAACGCGCCTTGGTGCCTGCGGTATCAGAGGGATAGAGATCGCATACGACCCTACCGTGCGATGCACGGGGGGCGGAATGAATGGCTGTTTCAACTTCGGGAGATGATGATGAACACGCACTATCAAAAGACATTCGCGGCACTGGCGATATTGGCCACGCTGCCGTTCGCGGCGCAGGCCGCATCTCGCGTCTCGGCTGAAGACGCGGCGCACCATGCAGGGACATCGCCGGTCGGTTCTGTGTTGATGCACAAGAATGCCGATTCGGCTGCACCATCGATGACCGCAGCGGAATTCGATCAGGCGCGTCAGTTGTATTTCGAACGCTGCGCTGGATGTCACGGTGTATTGCGCAAGGGCGCGACCGGCAAAGCGTTGACCCCTGATATCACACTGAACCGTGGGACAGAGTATCTGAAAGCCTTTATCGGATACGGTTCACCGGGCGGCATGCCGAACTTCCTTACCTCTGGCGATTTCAACGATCAAGAAGTCGACCTGATGGCGCGCTACCTGCAGCAGGATCCGCCCATCCCGCCGGAGTGGGGGATGAAAGAGATGACGGCAAGCTGGAAGCTGCTGGTCAAACCGGCGGATCGTCCGAAGAAGAAGATGAACAAGATCAACCTGAAGAACGTGTTCTCGGTGACCTTGCGCGATGCGGGTGAAGTGGCGCTGATCGACGGTGATACCAAGCAGATCTGGGGCATCGTCAAGACCGGCTATGCGGTGCACATCTCGCGTGTCTCCGCATCGGGGCGTTATGTGTATGTGATCGGGCGGGATGGTAAGTTGGATCTGATCGACATGTGGTACGCGCAACCGACGGTGGTAGCGACGATCAAGGTGGGCATCGAGGCGCGTTCGGTCGAGACTTCCAAATTCAAAGGCTTTGAGGATAAGTATGCGGTCGCCGGTTCCTACTGGCCGCCGCAGTATGTGATCACCGAAGGCGATACCCTCAAGCCGCTGAAGATCGTGTCGTCGCGCGGCATGACGGTGGACGGTGAATACCATCCAGAGCCGCGTGTCGCATCCATCGTGGCCTCGCCGCACAAGCCGGAATGGGTCATCAATCTGAAAGAGACCGGCATGATCCAACTGGTGGATTATTCCGACATCAAGAACCTGAAGACCACCACCATTGAATCGGCCAAATTCCTGCATGACGGCGGTTGGGATTCGACCAAGCGTTACTTCCTGGTGGCGGCCAACGCCTCCAATAAGGTGGCGGTGGTGGACACCAAGCTCGGCAAGCTGACTGCGCTGGTCGAGACGCAACCCAAACCGCACCCGGGACGTGGCGCCAATTTCGTGCATCCCAAGTACGGTCCAGTATGGGCGACCTCGCATCTGGGTTCCGATGTCATCACCCTGATCGGTACTGATCCGGTGAAGCACAAGAAGTACGCATGGAAAGTGGTGCAGGAACTGAAGAACCACGGTGCCGGTTCGCTGTTTGTGAAGACCCACCCCAAGTCGCATAACCTGTGGGCGGATGCACCGCTGAATCCGGACAAGGAGCTGTCAGAATCTGTCTCCATCTATGACGTCCGTAATCTGAACAAGGCACCCGAAGTGCTCAATTTGGTCAAGCTGTCCGGTCTGCCGGAGAGCAAGTTGGTGAAACGGGTGGTGCATGCCGAGTACAACATGGCTGGCGATGAAGTGTGGTTCTCGCTGTGGGCGGGCAAGAACGAACAATCGGCCATCGTGGTGATGGATGACAAGACGCGCAAAGTGAAAACGGTCATCACCGATCCGCGCCTGATCACACCGACCGGCAAATTCAATATCTGGAATACACAGGAAGATATCTATTAACACAGGCCGGGGAGGCTGAAAGGGGCGGGGATTCCCGCCCTTTTTTTTGAAAAGGGATACACCGTCATGCGCAGCAACATCATTCGAACAGCTTTTCCCGTGCTGTTGTCGCTGTTCTGTCCCATTTCCGCACAGGCACAGGGCGAGTCGATGCTGAGTGAGGTGGTGGTAACCGCGACCCGGACTGCAAGCGCTGCGGAACTGGTGCCGGCAGCCGTGACCGTGGTGAGTGCCGCCGACATTGCGGACAAGACTACCGCCCGACTGGGTGATGCGCTTGAACAAGTGCCGAGTTTGTATCTGCGCGGTGGTGCATTGGGGCAATCGCAGGGGACACAGGGTACGAGCAGCATGTCGCTGCGCGGCATCGATCAATCGCGCACGCTGGTGCTGCTGGACGGACAACCCTTGCAGGATGCGGGTACGGGCAAGGTGAACTGGCGTGTGCCCTTCGTCGAAGACATCGAGCGCATCGAAGTCGTGCCGGGTGCGTTTTCTGCACTGTATGGCAGCAATGCTATCGGTGGTGTGGTCAATATCATCAGCAAGCGCCCCGACCGGCGCGAATTCAGCACACGGGTGCGGCAGGGTTGGGGCGATGCCGAGGGTACGGATGCCAGCATCTATTTTCGCGACAAGACGGAGGGCGGCTGGGGGCTGGTCGCGGGACTGGGTGTTCAGGATCGTGCCAGCTACGTGAACGAGTTCGTGGTCAAGACACCGTCTTGTCCAACACCGCCGGCGGCTTGCACGCCGGGTCTGCCCGTCACGGGCGCACAGGCGACCACCACGCGTGACGGTACGTCTGCCTATCTGGTCGGCGATCTGGGCAAGACGCCGTGGCGCACGTTGAATGCGACAAGCAAATTATTCTACGAGCTGAACGCGCGCGATACGCTGTACGTGGGTATCAACCATCAGCAGACCGATCAGCGCCATTCGCAGTTCAATTCCTATTTGCGTGACGCATCCGGTAACACGGTCAGTAGCGGTACGCTGGACATCGCAGGGCAGCGCGTTGCGTTGAGCAACTACGATTTCACTCTGTTCTCATTCCAGCCCTTGCGTGAAGTCAGCACCCAATACCGTCTGGGTTACGACGGCACGTTGGGCGACGACAAGCTGTTGAAGATAGAGCTGGCCAGAATGGTGCGCGAATACCGCTATTCACTGGCCAGCCCCACCGCCGGCTGGGACAGCGGGGCGGGCACCTTGTTGGACACGCCCAACCATGCGCTGGACGCCAGCGCACAACTCAGCTTTCCACTGGGTGAACGACATTTCATGGTGAGTGGTGTGGCGTTGCATCGGGATGCGGTGGATCAGCAATTGTTGGCGCTTTCTGCATGGCGCGATCCGGCTTCGGTCACGGCGGTGAACGGTGGCTATCACGGCCAGTCCGTGACGTACTCTGTTTTTGCGCAGGATGAGATCGCCGCGACAGAACGACTCAAAATATATCTCGGCGGCAGATGGGATGAGTGGCAAACCAGCGGCGACAATTTCAGCAACGGCACGACGCCCGCCACGAATAGCTATCCGTCGCGCACGGTGGGCGCCTTCAGTCAGAAGTTGTCGGCGGTGTATCAATATGACACGGCACTGACGCTGCGCAGCTCATATGGAAGATCGTTTCGCGCACCGACCAATCAGGACTTGTACACCACCTCCACCAGTCGCGGGCGAACTACATCCGGCGATCCGGATCTGCAGCCAGAGAAGGGCGCGACCTGGGAAGTGGGCGGCGATTGGCGGCCGCGGAAAGATAGCAAGTTGAGTGCGACGCTGTATTCCACCGAGCTGCGTGACCTGATCTATCTGCAGCAACTTTCCGCCACGCAGTCGCTGCGCATCAACGCCGGTCGGGCGAGGGTGAACGGGGTCGAGCTTGCGCTGGAGACACGGCTGAATCCGTGGTTGGTGTTGGGCGCGAACTATGCGCGTGTGGATACGCTGATGCTGGAGAATCCGGCGGATCCGTTGAGTGTGGGCAAGCGTCTCACTGATGCGCCGCAGCACATCGCCGGACTGGCATTGAAAGCCAAGCGAGGTGCGTGGAGCGGACGCATGGAGGCGCGCCATACCGGCCACGTGTACTGGACAGCGCAGAACACCGATGTGGTAGAGGGCGTACCGGGCAGTTACGACGCGCACACCAGGGTCGATGTGCGCGCGGGATATGCATTCACCAAGAACATGCAGGCCAGTCTGACTATCAACAATCTGTTCGACCGCAAGGCCTATGCCTACTTCCTGCTGCCGCGACGCAACCTGACTGCCGAACTTCGTTTTACGTACTAACCAGCAAAGAAGGGAATCATGCTTAAACATTTCATCGCTGCACCGCACCGCGTCATGTTCTTCGGTGGGGCCGTACAAACCCTGCTTGTCATGCTTTGGTGGCTGTTCGAACTGACCACCCGCTATATTTTTCCTGAACACATGATTGCGTGGCCGCTGTTCGCTACGGCGATCCACAGTTGGTTGTTGCTGTTCGGCATGTTGCCGTTCTTCTTCTTCGGATTTCTGATGACCACCTTCCCGCGCTGGATGGGAGGCGATGAGATTCCCGCACAGCGGTTCGTACCTGCATTCGTGCTGATGTTCGCAGGTGTATTGCTGTTCTATGCGGGACTGTTCATTGGAAAAACATTGCTGGTGGTGGCTAGTGCAAGTGTGCTGGCTGGTTGGGCGGTCGGCGTGTATGCATTGCTGCGGGTGTTGCTGGATACGCGCCCCGGCGACAAGCGTCATACAGTCATATTGTTCATCGCGTTCAGTACTGGGTGGCTGGCGCTGGCGAGCTTTCTGCTGTGGCAATCGAGCGATGACCATTTCTGGTTGCAGCTTTCTCTGCGCGCCGCCTTGTGGGGATTCGTGCTGCCGGTGTTCGCCACCGTCGCGCATCGCATGATCCCGTTCTTCACCTCCAGCGCACTCAAACAACAGGAAGTGCCGCGCCCGTTTTGGCCCTGGTGGACGATATTGGGCATGAGTGTTGCGCACGGTGTATTGGAATTGCTGGGCATGTCGTCTTGGTTGTGGCTGGCTGATCTGCCACTGGCGGTCAGTGCGCTGACCTTGAGTTATCTGTGGGGATTCCGTCAAAGCTTTCAGAATCCGCTGCTGGCTGTGTTGCATGTCGGCTTTGCTTGGCTAGGTATCGCCATGCTGCTGTTCGCCGTGCAAAGCCTGTGGCTGCTTGCCCATCACGGCACAGGGTTCATCTGGGGACAGGCGCCGCTGCATGCATTGACCATAGGATGTTATGCCACGCTGGTGATTGGTATGGGGACGCGCGTCACTCTCGGCCATTCCGGATTGCCATTCGTAATCGACACACCGGTGAAGCTGATGTTCATCGGTATGCAAGGTGTGGCATTGACGCGCATCGCCGCGGACATGCTGCCGGTCGATAGCGGCACTTTCTACCTGATCGCCGTGCTCGGTTGGCTGGCCTGTTTCGTGCCATGGGCATGGCGCTATCTGCCTGCCTACTGGCGGCCGCGCGCGGACGGGCAGCCGGGCTGATTTCTCATGGGAAGTTGGCCTTTTATATTTTTCGCGAGCAGATAGATATGGACACTGATCTTCAAAATTTAAGAACGAGTAATGTGACTTTTAACACCGACGGCTAGACCGACTATCCGTATATTCCGCATTCATTGAATGCGGGATCAATCCTGAATCCGTGTAACCCATAGAGGAAGCGGTATGAAGAATTGCAAATTGAGTTGGATATTGGTTGTCGTGCTGTCCGTTATCGTTGCTGCTTTGGGTTACAAATTCACAGTCGGAAATGTGCAGCCATCGGACGATGGTCGTCAGGCAGTGATGTTGAGTAAAGATGAACGTAATGCCTTGTTGCTGGAGATGCGTGTGTGGTTGCAGAGCGCGCAAGGCATATTGGCGGCGGCTTCCGTGAAGGATTTTGACGCAGTCGTTAAGTCGGCCAAAGCCTCCGGCATGAGTGCCGAGGCAGAAACTCCCGGCTCCTTGTTCAGGAAACTCCCCGTAGAGATGAAGGCGCTGGGTTTTGATACGCGGGAGAAGTTCGATGACATTGCCGCCACGGCAGCCAAGTCAAAAGACGGCAATAAAGTGGTGGAAAAATTGAGTGTCGCCATGAATAACTGCATCGCTTGCCACGAGATGTATCGCTTCGTTGAAGAAACCAAATAAATCCGATCGAGCCATCCGGGTTCGGTATTCATTTTCAAGAAAGTTGACATAAGTATGACAACACTGAAACAACCACGAGGCTGGATAAACAGTGCGCTCTCGATAGTGGCTGTTCTGTTTGGTTTGATGACGCTCAAGGGCGGAGGCGGCGTCCTTTTCGGTGACGAGGCGGCGCGGATCGCCGCCGGCAAATATGTGCCGCTGTTGCTGTGGTTCAACTTTCTGTCAGGTTTCGTCTACATTGCCGCCGGCATCTGATTGTGGTTGCAGAAGCGCTGGGCGATGTGGCTGAGTATCGGGCTGCTTGCCGCTATCGCCATTGCTTTTGCCGCGTTTGGCATACATATCAGCTCGGGCGGGGCTTTTGAGCAGCGGACGGTCATCGCCATGAGTGCCAGACTGCTGATTTGGACGGTGATAGCAGCGCTGGCTGCAAGGACATTCAGTCGCATATGAAGCTGTGAGCCGGGAACTGGCCAGCGGGGGCGTATAATGCCCCCACTTTTTAGACCACGACCCAAGAGACCCTCACATTGAATACAGTCAGTTTTGCCGACCTGAAGCTCGCGCCAGAGATACTCAAAGCACTTACCGAAGCCGGTTACACCACGCCTACGCCGATCCAGGCGCAGGCGATTCCGGTCGTACTCAGCGGTGAAGATTTGATGGCGGGTGCGCAGACTGGTACCGGCAAGACCGCGGCATTCGCACTACCCTTGCTGCAGCAGTTGATGCCGCATGCCAGCGCCAGCACATCACCTGCCAAACATCCGGTGCGTGCATTGATCTTGGTGCCGACCCGTGAATTGGCAGTGCAGGTTGAAGAGAGTGTGAAGATGTATGCCAAGTACACCAACCTGCGTTCGCTGGTGGTGTACGGCGGGGTGGATATCAAGACACAGACGCCGCACCTGAAGACCGGCGTGGAGATTCTGGTGGCGACACCAGGTCGTCTGCTGGATCACCTCGAACAGAAGACCGTGCTGCTGAATCAGGTGCAGATGCTGGTGCTGGACGAGGCTGACCGTATGCTGGACATGGGCTTCATGCCCGCGCTCAAACGCATCCTCGCGCTGTTGCCGCGTCGTCGTCAGAGCCTGATGTTCTCAGCCACTTTCTCCGACGACATCAAGAAACTGTCCGAAGATTTCCTCATCTATCCTTCTTTGATCGAAGTGGCGCGTAGCAATGCGACCTCGGAGAACATCAAACAAAAAGTCTATCTGGTACCCAGCGAAGACAAGCACGCGCTGCTGGCCAAACTGCTGAAAGGTGATGATGCCAAACAGGTCATCGTGTTCACCAAGACCAAGCTCACCGCCAGCCGTTTGACGCGCCAATTGCAGCGCGAGGGCATCGAAGCCGATGCCATTCACGGTGACCGTAGCCAATCAGAGCGTCAACAGACGCTGGAAGCATTCAAGCAGGGAAAAGTGAGCGTGCTGATCGCCACCGACGTCGCTGCGCGCGGCCTTGATATCGACCATTTGCCGATGGTGATCAATTACGAGATCCCGCATGCGGCGGAAGACTATGTGCACCGCATCGGTCGTACTGGTCGCGCTGGAGCGAAGGGCACAGCACTTTCACTGGTGTCACCCGAAGAAGAGAAATATCTGGTCGATATCGAGAAGCTGATCAAGACCACCATCGAGAAAGAAACCGCCAGCGTGCCGCATGTGCCACGTGGCGAAGCGCGTCCACAGAGTGCGCCTCGCGAGCCCCGTGAGTCACGCGAACCGCGTCAGGCCTACCACAAGCCGGTGCCGAACAAGCCTGCGCACGATCCTTGGTTCGACCAGCCTTACGTGCCGAAGGTGACAGAGCCGGCTCCATCCACCAGCAAGCCGGATATTCATTCCGCCAAACCCAAGGCGCAGATCCCGGCCTTGTTTAGGCGTTCTAGCTAAAGCTACTTTCGCGCGGCACACATTTAGCCATGACTGTCGCGCAGACCATCGTTCCCATCTTCCTGCTGATCCTGCTCGGTGCGTCCATGCGCCGCTGGTTTGGTTTGCGTGATGAATTCTGGTCGCAGCTCGATCGGCTTATCTACTACATTTTCTTTCCAGCACTGTTGTTCCACACACTGTCTCACTTCACCATCGATGTGGGCGCAGCAACACCCATGCTGGGCGCCGCGATGTTGTATATAGGTGCGGGCATCCTGCTCGGCTTGCTGGCAAAACCGTTATTTCATGCCCCACCCAAGGTATATGCCGCCACCTTTCAATCCACGTTCCGCTTCAACAGTTATGTAGGTCTCTCTATCGCTGGAAGTTTGCACGGGACGACCGGTCTGGCTGCCATCGGTTTGTTGATGGGTTTCATGGTGCCCATCGCCAACGTCGCCAGCGTGTTGATGTTGGCGCGCCACAGCGAGAGCCACTGGTTGCGCGAGATAATGCTCAACCCTTTGATCCTCGCCACCGCAGGCGGCATCACTTTTAGTTTGACCGGTTTGCATCTGCCTTCGATGCTCAGCACCACACTAGGTTTGTTGTCGCAGGCGTCATTACCGATGGGCTTGATCGCGGTCGGCTCGGCGCTACGTCTGAAAGGCTTGCATCAGCAGCGCGGCACGCTGTGGTACGGTGTACTGGTGAAGCTGTTGTTGCTGCCATCCATCGCATGGGGACTGGCAATGTTGTTCGGTCTGGAAGGCGTATATTTCAACATTGCGGTACTGATGGCAGCATTGCCTGTTTCCACCATGGCTTATGTGCTTGCGACTCGTATGGGAGGTGATGGGGACACCATCGCTGCTCAGGTAGTGTTGAGTACCTTGCTGGCGGCGCTCACCTTACCGCTGTGGTTGTTCCTGCTGGGCTTCTGATAGCGGCAATCTGAGTCTCGCTTTGGTGCCACCGCCGTCGCGCGGAAGCAGTTCAACTTGCCAGCCGTTGGTTGTGCAGAGTTGTTGCACGATAGACAAGCCCAGACCGCTGCCGCCAGTATCTGCATTACGCGAAGATTCGATACGGTAGAACGGACGGAATACCTTCTCCATCTCATGTGCTGGAATACCGGGGCCACGATCCAGAATATCGATCATCACTTCATTGCCCCTGCGTTCCGCTTCGATCTGCACCGGCTTGCCGTCGCTGTAACGCAAGGCATTGCTGAGCAGGTTCTGCACGACACGATGCAGTGCGAGCGGGCCGGCGAGTACAGTCAGCTCGGGATGAACATGGCACGCGACTTGCGCACCTTGCGCGTTCATTTCTTCTGTCATCTCGGTCAGCATCGCTTCCAACTCGATCTGCTCCGGTGATTCTTGTTGCAGGTCGCGACTCAGTGTCAGGAACTCTCCGATCAGCACATTCATATCTTCGATGTCGCGGCGCAGACGGTCGATAGTCTTCTGCTCGCTGGCCTCAGGTAGCATCTCGACCGCCAAGCGCATGCGTGACAATGGCGTGCGTAGATCATGCGAGATACCTGCCAGCAGCGTGGTGCGATTGTCCAACAGCTCGCGCACTTGCAGTGCCATCTGGTTGAATGTGGTGGCCAGTTCGGAAAGCTCCTGAACTTGGCTGTACGGCATATCTTCCGGGATGCTGCCTGTGCCGATGCGTTTTGCGGCTTGCGAGAAATGCGCCAGCGGCCGCGTGATGCGGCGCGCCAGAACATAGGCGGTGAGCAGGCTGAGCATCACCGTAGCGATGAGTACGAGTAACAGCATCGTGGTTGGATCGGTAAGCAGGCGCGATTTGGGGAACCCGATGCGTATTAATTTCCCACCAGCCGGTATGTCGACCCAGAACCATGTGGTGTCGAGGTCGGTCATCTTCACTGTGGTCGTCTCGCCCAGACGGGCAGACAGCGCATCGTCCAGCAGGCCGATATAGGGCAGTGCGATGTTTCGTTCCGCTAGCGGGGAGATATCTTCGAACAACATGAATTGATGTTCACGGATCAGTTCAAGTTCGAAGTCCTTGCGCGTCTCCGGCGGCAGTTCCACCCAGGTCTTTGCGGACAGGATCAGCAGTGATGCCAGATCGTCCGCGCTGCGCTTCGCCATGGGCAGCATGACGTAATGTACGGTGGCGGCGATGAGGAATATTTGGAACACCAGCAATGCGGCAGCCACCGTGCGTACCGTGCCGAAGAACAGAGAGTGCGGTTTGCTGGGGGAGGACATCGCTAGTTCGTGCCGTTGGGCGAGAACAGATAGCCTTCGCCCCACACGGTGCGAATATATTGCGGTTTGTTCGGGTCTTCTTCGATCTTGCGTCGCAGGCGTGTCACGCGCACATCGATGCTGCGGTCGAACGGCGAACGTTCATAGCCTTTGAGCATGTCCATCAGACTGTCGCGCCCCAATACGCGGTTGGGGTGTTCGGCGAAGATGCGCAGCAGATTGAATTCGCCGGTGGTGAGCTGCACGGACAGGTCGTTCTTTTGTAATGCACGTGCATCCACATCCATGCTGAACGGGCCGAAGCGGCGGATGTCGGACTTGTCCTCATCGTGCTTGAGTTGTCCCTGTTCGTTGCGGCGCAACAGGGCACGGATACGTGCCAGTAGTTCGCGCGGGTTGAAGGGCTTGGCCAGATAATCATCCGCACCCACTTCCAGTCCCACGATGCGGTCTACATCTTCACCGCGCGCCGACAGCATGATGATGGGCAGGCTGCTGCGCGTGCGCAGGCGGCGCGCCAGTGACAAGCCATCTTCGCCGGGTAGCATCAGATCCAGTATCAGCAGATCGACCGGGTGCTGCGACAGATGCGCATCCATCTGCACGCCGTCCGCCACGCTCGCCACCTGCAAACCCTGCGCAGAGAGATATTCCTGCAACAGCTCTCGCAAGCCTGCATCGTCGTCCACTACCAGTATGTGTTTGCTTTCCATATTTTCACTATAACCGAAGCATGTGGCATAGGGCAGGGGTGGGATCCGCGCTGTAACACTCTGTTACAAACTGTTGCAAAGCGGAAATCAGCGGGTAACGGCTGGCGTTCAAGATGCAGCCATCAGATGAACGATCTGATTTTCCAACAACCAAGGAGAACATCATGAAAACCACCTCACTATTGCTGAACAGCCTACTCGCTTTAGCCTTGGCAGGTTTCGGTAATGCATACGCAGCCGAAGAGGTTCAGCTGCAGACACGCGAAGAGATCCGTGCCGAGCATCTTAAAGATACCGCCGGTATGACTGTCGAACAGCGCGAGGAATATCGCCTGCAGAAACAATCAGAGATGACCGACGAGCAACGTGCAGCCCTGCGCGCTGAGAAGCGTAATCAAAAAGCGGAGCAGAAGAAAAACAAAGCAGCCAAGAAGCAAGGTTCTGGCAATGGCTCCATGATGGGCGGTTCAGGCAATGGCACCAAGTTACGTGATGGTTCCGGCGCTGGTTCGCAACGCGGCAGCCAAGGCGGTATGGGTATGGGCCGCTGATCACGAAAACGCGCGAACTGCTGAACAAGTGGTTCGCGCACTTTCGCTGGGAGTATGAAATGAACATCCGCCATGCATCTATCCTCGCTTCACTGTTGTTCGCCCTGTCGGCGTTCAACCCAGTGTGGGCAAGTGACGATGCACCTTTGCCATCTGCTTCTAGTGAGATGACGCAGGAAGAATACACTGCCTACCGAGCACGCATCCGCGAGCAGATGGATGCAGCGCAGCAGGCGGAAAAGAAAGACGAAGAAGCAACGAAGCACCGTAAGAGCAACAACGGCTACGGACAAGGTTATCGCGCGCGGCAGGAACGCGCCGGTGGCGGAACTGGTATGGGCCGAGGAAGCGGACGCGGGCACTAAAAAGGAGAGACATGATGAAACGATCGATATTGGCGGTAGCACTCTTGTCAGCGATGAGTGGCGGTGCCTGGGCTGAAGACGATAGCTCACTTTCAATGAGCGTCGGGCTTGAACGCAGCTCCGGCAAATACGGTGGCACCAGCACCACGGACACCACCTCGATTCCCGTATCGTTGCGCTATGCGACTGACGATTGGTCGCTGAAACTGAGCGTGCCCTATCTGTTCGTCACCGGTGACGGCAGTGTTACGGTCAGTGGCGGTCACACCGGCAGGCGTGGTTCTATGACGACGACCACCACCACCACCACTATGCGCATGACCAGTGGCGGTGTGGGTGATGTGGTCGCCTTCGCCAATTACAGCCTGTTGCGCAGCGAAGAAGGTGATGCAGGACTGGACGTGGCGGGTCGCATCAAGTTCGGTACGGCCAGCACGAAGTTCGGCAGCGGTGAGAACGACTATGCCGTGCAGGCTTCGACTTATGTCTCGTTCGGTGATCTCACGCCCAGTCTGATGTTGGGCTACGAAAAGCTGGGTAGTACCGCCGCCGCACCGCTGGATAACGCCGCTTATGGCTCGGTCGGCCTCGACTATCTGTTGAGCGATGAATCGAACATGGGCATGGAATACTGGTATGCGCAGCAGGCCTCTGCCACCGGTTATGCGCAGCGCGAGATATCGATGTATGCCGCAACGCAGATCGGCAAAGACAGTTATTTGCGTGGTTTCGTGATGAAAGGCCTATCGGACGGCAGTCCGGACACCGGATATGGGGTGTCGTTGTCGACCGACTTCTGAGAGGCTGACTATTTTTTAAGCAGGGACTTCAGGTCGGCGAAGGGGTTGTGCGTGGCTGAGGCGGGGCCACTCTCCTTGCGATCCCGCACCACCTCATCCATTACACGCGAATGCTCGTTGTCGTGACAGTACAAGCACAGCAACTCCCAATTACTACCGTCGGCTGGATTATCGTCGTGATTGTGGTTCTTGTGATGCACCGTCAGCTCCCGCAGGCGCTCGCCTGCGAACTCCCGTCCGCAACGTCCGCAGATGTGCGGATACAGCTTGAGTGCGCGTTCGCGGTAGCCCGCTTCGCGCTGTTCACGCTGTTTGCGGGCATCAGCTACGACACGGTCGAGGCGGGCATGGTCGGGTGTGGTGTGCTTGGGCATGGTGTTTCCCTTTAAATGTTGCAGCAACTATAGCAGGCGATGCAGGAGGAGAGGATAATCGCGCATGACCAAAACGACCCCACCTACTACCGCCGCCGAAACCACCGGCCGCGCTTTCAAAGAACTGAAGCTGCCGCCCGCCATGCTGGGCAACTTGGAGCAGCTCGGATACCTGAACATGACGCCGATCCAGGCCGAGAGTCTGCCCATCACACTGGCCGGACAAGACCTGATCGCCCAAGCCAAGACCGGCAGCGGCAAGACTGCCGCCTTCGGCCTGCCGCTGTTGACCAAGCTCAATCCAACCTATATGGGCGTGCAAGCTATGGTGCTGTGTCCCACACGCGAACTGGCCGACCAAGTCACGCAAGAGCTGCGTCGTTTGGCGCGCTATATGAGCAACATCAAGATACTCACGCTGGTAGGCGGCAGCACCATGCGTCCACAGCGCGAGAGTCTGGGATTCGGCGCACACATCGTGGTCGGCACACCGGGTCGCATCATGGATCACATCGAGCGCGGCTCGTTGGAGCTGAACTCGATCAACACGCTGGTGCTGGACGAAGCCGACCGCATGCTGGACATGGGCTTCTACGACTCCATCGCCTTCGTGGTGAAGCGCTGCCCGGATCGTCGCCAGACCATGATGTTCTCCGCTACCTATCCCGATGGCGTCATCAAGTTGGGGCGCCAATTCATGCATCAACCGCAAGAAGTGAAACTGGCCGAGCAGCACGACGACAGCAAGATCAAACAGCATTTCTACGAAGTGCGTCACGAGAGCCGCCTGCCTGGAGTCGCTGCCTTGCTCAAACACTATCGCCCAGTCAGCACGCTGGCCTTCTGCAACACCAAACAACAATGCCGCGACCTGCTCGACGTGCTGAAAGCCGAAGGCATCCATGCGCTCACGCTGAACGGTGACATGGAGCAACGCGACCGCGACCAAGTGCTGATCCAGTTCGCCAACCGCAGTTGCTCTGTGTTGGTCGCGACCGATGTCGCCGCACGTGGTCTGGACATCGCACAACTGGAAGCCGTCATCAACGTAGACGTCACCCCCGATCCTGAAATACACATCCACCGCATCGGCCGCACAGGTCGTGCAGACGCTGAGGGCAGTGCGTTCAATCTGGTCAGCCCTGCCGAGATGAGCCGCATCAGCAACATCGCCAAGATGATGGGCATCGAACCCGAGTGGGAAGAGTTGGAAAAACTACAGAACGAACACAACGCTCCGCTGGTTCCGCCCATGGTTACCCTGCAGATACTCGGCGGCCGTAAAGAAAAGATACGCGCTGGTGACGTGCTGGGCGCGCTCACTGGCGAAGCAGGCTACACCCGCGAACAAGTCGGCAAGATCACCGTCACCGACATGTCCACCTACGTCGCCGTCACCCGCAACATCGCACGCGAAGCAGTGAAGCGTTTGAACGCTGGCAAGGTGAAGGGTAAGTCGGTGAAGGTTAGGGTGCTGGAGGATTGAGGTTGTGTTGGAGTGGCGGCTACTCGGCCAAAGGAGACGTCGGCAGTTTGCTGAAATGATTGTCCGTGCAGGCTAAGGAGATGTCCGCTTCTCGCTCAACAGCGGCCGTTCAAAACTACGAGTTCGATGGTGATCGACCGTCTCTTGCTAACCCATAAGAGACATAGCTTATTCTCGATAACGGACATTCAATGTGTAGCTAAGGCGCGGCCCAGCGATCAAAGGGAGCGAACTTGAGCGTTGGGTTAGGTCTCTCGTTCATAGATTGTTTGCCTGAAGAAACTGGACTAAATCTTGGACTGAATGGATAGGGCACTCGGCCTTTCTTTCACCATTATTTTTGTAGAGTTCAACATAGTGAGATGTATCGAAAACTATTTTGTAACCGTTCTTAGAATAAGAGCCCGGATTTAGTGCAACCCAGCCGTTGCTAATAAGGTAGGCAACTGAGTCTTCGTAGCTTTCAATCATTATTTCTCCGAGCCGATCCACGTCGAGGGGGATATCTTACCTTCGAGCGTCCGCTCCCAAGTGAACTTCAGACATCTGATTTTCATTTAAACATCAGTCCCTGGTTAACCCTTTGCCGTCCGTGACGACCGTCTCCTATGTAGCAGTCCAATGACGACTGTGAGCTTCTGAATCGTGGTGTGAGCAGACGAAACACGCTCCAAAGCAGCCGTACAGATTAGCGCCATTGGGTACGTAAGCTTCTCATTCCTCAGAGCGCGCTGTGTTCGGTATCGAACAGAATCTGGGGACAGTTTTAGATAACGTAAAAATCCACTTTCGTGACTTGGGTCGAATCTTTGAATGATGCTAACGCCACACACTTTCCGATAATGGATAACCCTAAAAAATCACAGGTAGTAGAGCTTGTTAGCTTGATGGCTTATCACTCTGTGGAAATGACAAAACTGATAGCTGATCAAACTGCTACGCTGGCTGAACTTGGAGCGAAGCAAGATACAGCGCTGTGTTCAAAAACTGTACCACATGCAAAGCTGGTCGCAGATCAAGCCGCAGAACTGGCGGAACTGGTTGCAGCGCAAGTCGCCGCATTAGCAGAACAGGTTGCAGGGCAGACTGCCTCACTGGCAGAATTGGCTGCAAAGCAAACCGCCGCACAGGTAGAGATTGTCGCGCTACATGCTTTGGAACTGATGAAGGAAGAACTTGCCAAGGGAAGGTCCGTTGCACAGGTAAATCTAATAACAGATAAGATTGCAGCAGATGTAAAGCTGACCGCTAATAAGGCAGAGGAGCTTTCCAAGTTGACCGCTAATAAGGCAGAGGCACTAGCAAAACTGGTCGCTGGAAAAGCCGCTGCATTAGCATTACTGGTCAGTGAAAAAGCTGCTGCATTAGCTAGGCTGGAAGAACAACTGGCAGAATCGCGAAGGGAAATCGAAAAGGTTTATATTGAAGCCGAGAAGAACCTTGTGGACGAGCGAGGGAAAACCTATCAAGCCGGACTGGTGGCAACCCATCACTATCTCAATAATGCCTTAAACCTATTTCAGTTCGTTATGAGGAAATTTGAAACCACGGGATTTGTTGACAATGAGTTAGTGACTAAAGTTAAGGGCTCACTCAATAAAACCGCATTTGATATACGCGAGTTAGAGAAACTAAAAAATCCAACCCCAGAAGATATTAATAAATTCATCCAAGAGCATTTGTAACAAATGCTAGTCAAGTGAAAGGCAGGAATGACTCCTTCGTCCACGCTGGAGCCAGTGATCAACGTCAACTTTATGGCGGTGAGTTTTCAACCCTGACTGTCCCATAATGGCCGACCTGTGCCCGATTGATGAATACAACTCAGATGACTGTACCTCAATCAAGAGCCGCCCCTCAAATCTAGGCGATTGCGGGACTGGTGATGCGGTGCATGCCCAATAATATTTTGTGAAGCTTTTCCTCGGCCAACCAAAGATCATGTTTCGTTTGCATATCGACCCAAAGCTGCGGGCCATTACCTAACAGTGCCCCCAAGCGAAGCGCCATTTCTGGAGAAACAGCACTCCGCTCTGACAATACCGCATGAAGCGTTTGGCGAGATACCCCAAGATTCCGAGCGAATTCGCTAACAGACATTCCCAAGTGGGGTAGAACGTCTTCGCGCAGGATTGCACCTGGATGTGTTGGTTTACGTTTGCGCATGATGACTCCTAGTGATAATTTTCCAAATTGATCTTTAATGCATTCTCGCCATTCCATTCAAAGGTGATGCACCACGGACCGTTTACATGAATGCTGTACCGTTTAGGCTTGCCTTGTAATGGATGGAAGTCGAAGCCTGGCAAGTTTAATGCCTCAGGAGTCTTGGCGGTATCAATGGCATCGAGTCGTCTAACGATCCGATCAATCAAAGACGCCTGTACCTTGGCACTCTTGCCCTTCTCAAATAGCTCTTGCAGACCTTTGTGGGCGAACGATTCAATCATGGCCTAACTGTAAAGCAACGCCTTACATATGTAAAGACCTCATTTAAGGGATGAGTTCGCGGCCAATTGGGCGGCCGCGAACATAAAGTTAGCTCAAACCTCAGTCTGTTCCGCCATCTCTAAGGCATCATCCACCTCAATGCCAAGATAGCGCACGGTGCTCTCTATCTTGGAATGCCCCAGAAGCAACTGAACTGCCCTCAGGTTCTTTGTCCGCTTGTAGATGAGCGTCGGCTTGGTTCGTCGCATGGTGTGCGTGCCATAACAGGTGGTGTCCAATCCGATATGCTCAACCCACCTATGCACGATCCGCGCATATTGCCTTGTAGACAGATGATGTGAACTGCCGATTCGGCTTTGAAATAGATAATCCTCCGGTTTCAGATTCTCAGCAGCTATCCACTTGAGCAGCGCATCTCTGGTTTGTTCTGTGATTTCGAACTGCACCGGTCTTTTGGTCTTCTGTTGCATGACGGTTGCCCGTGATGCGACATGCTCGCCGTGGGATATGTCTCGTACTTTCAGTTTGACGAGATCGCATGCGCGAAGCTTGCTGTCGATGGCCAGATTGAACAGTGCAAGATTGCGAGGCTTACTGCTCAATTGCAGCCAGACTCTGATCGCCCAGATATCTCTCAACCTGAGCGGTGCTTTCTGTCCGGTCAGTTTCCCTTTGTTCCAGGGTTCATGATGTTGAACTGCGGCATTGGTTTCCATGATGATCTCCTTTTGAAGAAGGATCACCACTGTGCGCGTACCGATGGACTGGAATCAAGATGGGATTGATTTCGAATGACTTTCTGGCTGAAGGGAGTGAGGTATAGATACGGTCTATATATTCTTAGTGGTTGCCCGGTCTGGAATTTTGAAGCACGATGCCCCATGGAATGTCGACTTCGAACTCAAGAACAGCCATTTGCCGTCCAGGCGTACACGGTTCGAGACCGGCCAGCAACGGCCCTTCGAGGGAAGAGGAAAAGTGATGAGTTTTGAAAAAATGACTGAGAAAGAAATATTTGATATTGCAAATCCAATCATGGACAACCTGATGGATGCCTCAACTCATATCGACCACGCAAGACACGTTCAAGACTTTACTCAACGGATGAAAAATATAGTTACACCTGACTATCTCGAACGAGTTTGTCGGCAGTATCAATCTGAAAAAGGGTTCTTTTCTAAGCGAGCTCCCGTGGCTATTTTTAAGCGCCCTAATTCAGTAGCAATTATATGGAAGCAATCTTTTACGAAAACTTCCGGTGAATTTGTTGCCGAAATGGTTCTTGTAAATGAAAACGGCAGATATTTAGTCGATCATGCAATGGTCTTCTGAGGTTTTATCTTGCAAGATTCCACCTCTGCATTGGGCTAACCCGAGACTGATGATGGAATGAAAATCGAATGGCAGTTATGCTGCCGGAAGCAGACGTTTTGCGGGCCGGAACATCTAGGTCGCAATGTGGCCGATTTGCGCCGATATTAAAACGTAAATGCCCTGCCGACAAACGACTGCTCCTGTTATTTGAGCCGTCACTTAAAGTCGCATCCTCCTTCAAAATTTCCGGCCAAGCAACAACAAAGAAAAATCTTTATGTATTGACAAAGTAAATACGATGGATAGAATGCCCAGCATGGACATCGAATTTGAATTGAATGGCGATCTTTTCGTATGGAGCGAAGAGAAGGCTGAGAAGAACTGGCACAAGCATGGAGTTCGATTCGAGGAATCTGTCACCGTTTTCAGCGATCCAATGTTCGTGCTGGTAGATGCCTCACGTAATGACGAAGCGAGAGACGCAGCAATCGGCTTCGACTCAATCGGGCGCTTGCTTTACGTGGTGAACATCGAAGTCGAGGACAAATTCATTCGCATCATCTCCGCCAGACGTGCGGAGCCCAATGAGGAGGACAAATATGCTAACTGACCGCTTGAAAAAGAGACTGACCAAAGACCGTGAGATGACGACCATCACCATGCGCATTCCTGTGGATGTGGTGGAATCGCTCAAAGAAATTGCCCCACATAAAGGATTGAAGGGCTATCAAACACTTTTGAAGGCATATATCAGTGAAGGATTGCGCAAGGATGAGGCTCAGTATTCAAGTGCATCCTCTGAACGCCTGATCGAAGCGTTGAGAAAACGCGGCGTGTCTGACTCTGTGCTGAAAGAGGCAGTGAACGAGCTCAAGGCAGCTTAATCCAACCTCTATCGTGCGGCTACCCAGAGCAGAGGCTGAGTTCGTTGTTCCTCGCGCCGGACGCGCTAACACCACGGAAAATCCGTGCTTCTGCCCTCTCGGATTTGGTCGGCAACAAAACGGAATCGTTCACACATCTTGATTACACTCCATCAGAACGCGCACAGTGATAATCCTTCTTAAAAGGAGATCATCATGGAAACCAATATCGCTGTTAGTCATCATGAACCCTGGAACAAAGGGAAGCTGAGTGACGATGGATTACTGGAGATATGCCATGACGACTAAAACAACTACCGCAAAACCCAAGAACGATGCATTTGCAGCTATTCATAGCGCAGCGCAGGGATTGCACCGTGCTGGCGCAATCACCAAAACAACGCTGCGTGAATACGATGCGCTCTGCTTGGATTCCATTCCCGAATTTAATGCCAAGGACATCAAGCGTATTCGTGAGCACGCTCACGTTAGCCAACCCGTATTTGCGCGCTATTTGAACACCAGTGAGTCTACGGTTCAAAAGTGGGAAGCTGGAAAGAAACGTCCCAGCGGAATGGCTCTTCGTTTGTTGAGCGTGGTTGAAAAGCACGGTCTTGAAGTTCTTGTCTGATCGTTACTGATTTACAGCAAAGACGATAGTCGCCTCCTGATCTGGTTGCAGTCGTTGTTGTATAGTGGAAGCAATCGGCGCAAATCGGCCAGAAGCGGCCAGTCGATATTCCTCCCGAAAGCCGACGTTCACCAATGATCAAGTGCAATATTGGCCGGTGAAGCATTGAACGCCAATAACATATTTGTTACTATCCACCTGTGACCTACACCATCAGCTATTACAACGACGCCTTGCAAGTAGAGATCATGGCTTTGCCAACGACTCTGCAAGCACGCTACATCGGATTAACGGCAAGGATGATGGTCTTCGGTGCCAATCTGGGCAGTCCTCATACCGAAGCTTTTGGTGGCGGACTATTTGAACTACGGCTGAAGGGGGCAGAAGGCATCGCCCGCGTGTTTTATTGCACGCTTGTGGGTAAACAGATCGTCATGCTGCACTGCTTTGTGAAGAAGTCTCAAAAGACACCAATCAGCGAACGCAGGATCGCCGAAGCGCGAATGAAGGAGATAAAGAAATGAAAACCAAAGTCATGACACACGAACAGATGGTCGCCAAGATGCTGAAGGATCCAGCCGTGCGGGCAGAACACGACCGACTCAACCGGGAGGAATTCGCCATTCTGGACGAGATACTTGCTGCGCGACGCGCAGCCGGTCTGTCGCAGGCACAAGTGGCCGAGCGCATGGGCACCAAGGCCCCGGCCATTGCCCGGCTGGAAAGCGCCTTGGCTACCGGCAAGCACTCGCCCAGCTTGAACACCTTGCGCAAGTACGCAGCCGCATTAGGCAAGCGCGTGGAAGTGCATCTGGTCTGAATCACACAACAGCCGCACCATCATTGTCGTGTGGTGTTTCAAAAACTGATTATTCATGTTGCTAGCCAAAGATATATAGGCCAAACGGCATATTGACCCTGTCTCCAAGGCGGGTTAGCTTGCATGCATGAACCTCGACAGCCACGCCGCCGAAGAACGTAGCAACCGCGCCAGCGCCCAAGCAACCCTCGCCGCCTCCAGCCGCAAACTCGAACAGATCAGCGCCGACTACCGACAACGCCTGCAAGCCGAACGCGCCGACCTCAGCGGCAAGCTCGACCAGACCCGGGCCGAAGTCACCAAACAACAATACCGCAACGGCCTGCTAGAACTCAAAGCCCCGCAAGACGGCATCATCAAAGACGTCGCCACCCACACCATCGGCACCGTCATCAGCCCCGGCACCATCCTCATGACCCTCGTCCCCAAAGACGAGATACTCAGAGCCGAAGTGTGGGTGTCCAATCAGGATGTCGGCTTCATCCACCAAGGCCAACCCACCAAAGTCAAACTCGCCTCCTACCAGTTCCAGAAATACGGCATGGTGCAAGGCGAAGTCGCCCACCTCAGTGCCGACGCCACCGATGCCAACCAACAAGGCACAGGCGCGTCCGCGCCGCCTACTGCCCAATCACCCAACGGCCAGCCTTACGCCTACCGCGCACTGGTCGATCTCAAAGCACAAGAACTCATCGTCAACGGCATCAAGCACGCCCTCAGCCCTGGCATGCAAGTTACGGCGGAGATACACCTTGGTACCCGCACCATCCTTGAATATTTGCTTTCGCCGGTGATGGGGGCGTTTCAGGAGGCGGGGAGGGAAAGATGATTAGCTCGACAACACAGCGCTGTACCCC
>JAGXGC010000011.1 GCA_024636935.1 Sideroxydans sp.
AACTGCAACTGTCTCGGCGGGGGCGACTTCTATCACTCTCGGTGCGGCCGCAGGCGCGACCACACCAATCGCCATTGGCGACACGGTGATCATCATGCAGATGCAGGATGCCAGCCTCAATGCAGCCAATACAGATGCGTATGGTGATGGTGCGGCAGGTGATCTCACGGGAAGTGGAATGACCGGCGTTGGCGGGTCGGGTAAGTATGAATATGCGATCGCGGCCAGCAATGTTCCCCTTGGTGGAGGTACGCTCACCTTGGCTTGCGGCACCATCAATGCCTACACCAATGCTGCCGCTGTAGCAGGAAGTGCGGGGCAGAAGAAATATCAAGTGATTCGAGTGCCGTCCTATGCAGATGCCACTTTGACTTCAACGTTGACGGCTGGTCCGTGGAACGGCAGCGCGGGCGGTGTGTTGGCAATCGACGTTACTGGTGCGTTGACGCTTGGAGGCGCAACAGTGACTCTGGACGGCAAGGGTTTTAGGGGCGGTGCCGGACGTAACTCCACGACAGGGGCAGGCGCCAACTCGGATTACCGCACAGCGACGGCGAATCTGGCCAATGGGTCCAAGGGCGAAGGCATTGCTGGAACGCCACAATATGTTTTCACGGCACCAGCTACTTCGACAAATACAGGTGTAGATGGTTATCCCAACGGTAGTTTCGCGCGAGGGGCGCCAGGCAATGCTGGCGGTGGTGGTACAGACCTGAATCCGGCAGCAAATGATCGAAACTCGGGCGGCGGTGGCGGTGGAAATGGCGGGGCAGGCGGTATCGGTGGTATCGGTTGGTGTCCTACATTTGTCACCACAGCACCCTACTATGGTTGCGGGCTCGCTGGGCTGGCATCGGCTACTAATCTGGGAGGCAGCTCGGGTGGATTTGGAGGCTCAGCTGTGAGCGGGTTAGGCGCGACTCGGCTGACCCTAGGTGGCGGTGGTGGTGCAGCTACTACCAACAATGCGACAGGGACGCTCGGGGCGCTGTCATCCAGCGGTGCCGCAGGTGGCGGTATATTCATGCTCCGCGCGGGCAGTATGAGCGGTACCGCAACTATCAACGCCAATGGCAGTGCAGGTGATAGTACGGTAGGAAATGACGGTAGCGGTGGTGGCGGCGCGGGCGGTATCGTCATGATCTCCGCCGGATCCGGTATGGCCGGCGTCACCATCAACGTCAATGGTGGCAAGGGCGGTGACAATCTTGTGCCAGGTGTCGGCGGCACATCAAACCCGCACGGACCGGGTGGTGGTGGTGGCGGCGGTTATGTTATTACCTCGGCGGCACCCGCTTCATGTGCATCGACGGGCGGCGCAAATGGCGTCACTTATAGGAACGGGGCTGCATTTGGTGCCTATGGCGCAGGTGCGGGCAGCGGTGGCAGTTGTGTCACTGGACTGACGGCGGCGCAGATTCCGGGTACGTCAGCGGGGGCGACGGCTTGCGGACCATCGATCGATCACTACGAACTATCTATGCCGAGCAATGGCGTCAGCTGTTTGCCGGTCACCGTGACTGTTACAGCATGTTCGGACAACAGCAGTCCTTGTACCAGCCCAATCACTACCATCAACGGGAAGACTGCCACGCTGGGAACCAGTGTCGGCGCTTTGGGTTCCGCCACAGTGACATTCAATGCTGCAGGGACGGCCAGTACTACTTTGAGCTATCCGGCGGCGAGCAACGGCGCTTCGGCAGTCGTGACACTCTCGGGCGAACAGAGTGCTGCTACTAACCCCCGTCAATGTTGTCCGGACGGGGCAAGTTGCGCGGTGGCGAATAGTTGTTCCGCCACATTCAACACGACAGGCTTCATTTTCTCCGCCTCGGCGGGTGGCGCTGTGGCGTCAATTCCTAGTCAGGTGGCAGGGGTGTCCGATGCTACTTACTACCTGCGCGCGGTCAAAACCAACACCACAACCAAGGCTTGCGAGTCGGCACTGTCGGGCGCAAGTGCGGTGAATTTTGCTTACGAGTGCAACAACCCCACGGCCTGTTATGCGGCGAATCAGATGAGCGTAAATGGTGGAACGCTGACCCCTATCGCACGCAACAATAACGGCAGCGTGTCGAGCTATGCCTCGGTCAACATGACCTTCGACGCAAACGGTAGCGCTCCTTTTACCTTCACTTACGGTGATGTGGGGCAAGTGAAGCTCCATGCCAGCAAGGTCGTCGGCGGGACGCTACTGTCCGCGTTGAGCGGCCAGTCGAATGCATTTGTGGTCAAGCCATACGATTTTGAAGTGCTTCCCTGTGCCGCATCAGTGGCGGGTAATTGTGCCGTTGCCGACGTACCGGCCGATCCAGGTGTTGGGGGTGGGGGCGCAGTATTCGCCAAGGCAGGTGAGCCATTCAAGGCAACGGTGACTGCCCGCGCTTTCGGTGGTGCGGCAACCCCCAGCTTCGGTGCCGGATCGAATAGCGGCTCGGAGACGGTGGATTTGACTCGCACACGCGTGGCACCGGTCGGTGTGGGAGCAGTGGATGGCACACTGGGCGGTACCACTGCGATACCGCGTAGCAGTTTCAGCAACGGCATCGCCACGGTGAGTGATCTTTCCTGGAGCGAGGTGGGTGTCATCACGGTGACCGCCACTAACAGCACCTTCCTTGGCAATGCGCTGACTAGCACAGGTTCATCCGGCAATATCGGCCGATTCTATCCTGACCATTTCGATACCGAGGTCATCTTGGCGTCGGGAGTGCCGATGCCCTGTCCGACGGGATTGACTTGCCCTGCACTTTACGATGGCTTTGTTTATTCCGGCCAAGATTTCACTGCTCAAGTGACGGCAAGAAATCTTAGTGCCGGGAAGACGCAGAACTATGATGGAGCACTTGGATATGCCAAGGCGGTCACGCTGACGGCTTGGGATGCAAAAGGGAGTACAGCAGCACAAAACCCCAGTGCCGGAAGTCTGGGATTCGGGGCAATCACTTTCAGCGCGGGCGTGGCGAATTCTCTCGCTACAAAATACAGTATAGCGTCCACAACAGCCCCGACAGATATCTATGTGCGGGCGAAAGATGCGGATGGGGTGACTTCACTCAGGGCGAGCTCTGTGGAAGGAGGCGTCAAAGTGGCGAGCGGTCGCATCAAGGTCGGGAATGCCTACGGCTCCGAAAAGCTGCCGTTGTCTGTGCCGGTCACAGTCCAGTTCTATGATGGTTCATTCTGGAAAACCAGTACTACCGACGGCGTGACTGCTTTGACTCTGGCAGGTAGCCATAACATAGTTAAGGGAGCGACTGTAACGGGCACGAC
The DNA here is from genome assembly GCA_024636935.1 of Sideroxydans sp. Taxonomy (GTDB): domain Bacteria; phylum Pseudomonadota; class Gammaproteobacteria; order Burkholderiales; family Gallionellaceae; genus Sideroxyarcus. The sequence goes on from JAGXGC010000011.1 coordinate 3,274, forward strand.
GACCCCGGCGGGTATGACTGCGTGGTTGAACGGGACGCGCAACATACAACTCGGCAAGCCGACAGTGGGAGGTACGGGTAACGCGACAATCGCTCCTGCAGCACCGTCCTATCTGCCTGTGACAAGTGGCACCGCAACCTTTGGCATCTACAAGGGCGGTAAGGAATTCATTTATCTGCGCGAAGCGTATTGATTGAAGGGTGTCGGTTTTCTGTCAGGCGGCCATACGGTGTGTGTGGCCGTTTTGACTTGAATGTCGAAAAAGTGACAAATTCTGCATAAATGTGGGGGTATTTGGACGCTGGCACAGGGAAATTCCCTTGACAGCAATAGGTTGGTGACTTAAGTTCACGTTAATTATGGAATTATCTAAGATTCTTTCTCTATTTCAGCATAGTAGCCGCGAGGCGGGCTGGACAGCTATGACCCTAAGCAAGAAAGGGGTCTATGTCGTGCAAGCGAAGTATGTGGGCCCGCGTCCTCAAGTTACACGCTGCACTTTCTACGCTGCAAATGAAGTGAATTCATCAACCCTGGAAAGAGTTCGCAAAGAAGCCCAGCTTGAGAATGTGCGCTTCACAACACTGCTGTCAGCAAACGAATATCAGATGATGATGGTCGAAGCACCGAACGTGCCGGTGGACGAATTAAAAACAGCCATTCGTTGGAAAATAAAGGATTCACTCAACTATCACGTTGATGATGCAACTATCGACGTGTTGCAGATTCCTATCGGCAAATATGGCAGCGAACGCCCACAGTCACTTTACGCAGTAGCAGCTTCTAACGATACCGTAAGCAAGCGCATCAACTTGTTCGAAAAAGCCAGGATCGATCTGTCGGTAATCGACATTCCCGAGACGGCACAACGAAACATCGCAGCCCTTTACGAGACCGAGGGAAGGGGATTGGCGCTGCTGTCTTTCAATGATGAAGGCGGCATGTTGACGATCACCAGCGATGGTGAATTATTTCTGGCCCGCAGGATCGAGATAACGGTTGGTCAGTTGTCCGATGTAGACGAGATGTTGCGCCAGCAGTATCAGGATCGTGTTGAGTTGGAAGTGCAGCGTTCGCTGGATTACTTCGATCGCCAATTCCACCACCTCTCAATCAACCGCATGCTGGTGTCGGCTCCAGATGAGTTGGGGTTGGTTGCATTGCTGGGCAACAATTTGGGATTACCGGTTGAGGCGCTGGATTTGACGCAAGGCATGGATATCGTGGGAGTGCCGGAATTGGCAGATAGCGAATACGCCAGCTTTGCCCTGCTCGCTATAGGCGCCGCGTTGCGCCTGGAGAAGAAGGCACTATGAGCCAGCAGATCAACCTGTTCAATCCGATCTTTCTCAAGCAGAAGAAGCACTTCTCTGCGGTGACCATGCTCCAGGCGTTGTTGTTAATCGTGTTGGGGTCGATGCTGTTTTACGGCTATGCGGTGTATCAGGTGAAAGCGCTGGCGCTGCAGACGGCGGAGATGAATAAACGATACGAGGCAGAGCAAAAGCGTCTGGTCAACTACCTTGACGAATTCTCACCGCAGCGCGCTCAGAAGCTCCTTCAGGATGAGTTGGCATTGACGGAGGCACAAGCAAGCATGCAACAAACCTTGCTTAATACGCTTAAGGGCGGTGCAATCGGCAATACAAAAGGATATTCCGAGTATATGCGCGCATTTGCCCGGCAGTCAGTAAGAGGGATGTGGTTGACCGGTTTCAACATCAATGGCGATGGCGCGCAGATGAGTTTGCGCGGTGCAGTGGTTAATCCACGATTGCTACCAGAATATATTCAGCGCATGAATCGCGAACCGGTAATGCGGGGCAAGTTATTCGCGGCTCTGCAAATGAAACAGCCTTCACCGGCTAATGATCAACCGATAGCTGGCTATGTTGAGTTCAGCCTGCAATCAGTAGCGGCTGAAGGGGCTGGAAAATAATGAAGGCGTACTGGGATCAACTGGTAAGCAAGATAGATGCGATGTCTCTGCGCGAACGCGCATTGATATTCGCAGCGGTTGCCTTTGCTTTGGTTGCATTGATCGATTCACTTTTCCTTAATCCCTTACTCCTACAGCAAAAAAAGCTCTCCTCTCAGGTTGTGCAGCAGCAGGAAAAGATGAAGGAGATACAAGCACAGGTGGCAAGCTTGTTGCAGGCAAAGCAGGCAAATAAAGATGCGCCGCAGCGCGAGCGAATCCGCCAATTGCGCGAGCAGATCGCCGAGGGCGACGCTTTCCTGAGAGAGACACAGGACAAGCTGGTGCCGCCAGAGCGTATGGCACACCTACTGGAGCAGGTACTGGCAAAGAACGGTCAATTACAACTGGTCGCTTTGGAAACATTGCCGGTGTCGAACTTCATCGAGCATAGCGCCAATGGGCAACAGGCCGGAATGGAAGCCAGCAAGCAGATATACAAGCACGGGGTTACGATCACAGTGCGAGGAAGCTATGCCGATCTGACTCAGTATTTGCAAGCAATTGAGAAGTTGCCAACACAGATGTTCTGGGGCATGGCAAATATGGCGGTAGTGAAATATCCTCAGGCAGAATTGACCCTGACGCTGTATACACTTAGTTTGGACAAGACATGGCTACAGGTATGAAGCGCTTCGCTTACACATTGTTACTCTGTGCGCTGCCTGGCCTGAATGCTTGGGCGGCAAGCGGTTTAAATGATCCGACACGACCGGCTTTCGATCTGGTGCCGGGTCTTGATGGACAAGCTGTGGATGCTAAGCCGGCAACAGCGCCCAGTGGGTTGCAATCCGTGATCCTTGCCGGTAAACGCGAGGCGGCCATCATCAATGGCGTTGAGGTGGAAGTCGGTCATAAATATGGTGGTGCGACATTGGCTGTCGTGAATGAGACTTGCGTTGTATTGGTCGGCCCCGAGGGGCGTCAAGTGATGCACATGTATCCGACAGTCAATCTGTCGAAGACCGAACTGGCATGTGCTGGACGAAGCGGATTGCCGACGATACGCAAAGCCGTAGCAAAGAAGAAACCCAAGAAGAAAACCGCCAAGCCCAAGAAGAAGGTCGTGACTTGCGTGGATGACGATACCAAGGATGGGAGTAGAAAATGAGGCAAATATTCATCGTGCTGAGTCTGTTTGCGTTCGCCGGTTGCGCGACCAATGGCGCCAGTCAGAACGTCAAGAAGCAGATCGATACTGAGCTTGATGCGGCAGTAAAAGCCAGCACCCAGACCGAAGTGTACGATGCCTTGTTGCCCCCCCTTCCCGCTGCGACGCTACCAGTCGATTCTGCTGCTTCGGAAGCCAAGTTCGACCTATCGGTTAACAACACGCCAGCCCAGCAGGTGTTTATGGCTATCGTGTCAGGAACACGCTACAGCATGCTGCTGCATCCGGATGTGACTGGAAGCATCTCGCTCAACCTGAAGGATGTGACGGTATTCGATGCGCTGGAATCGATTCGTGAGATGTATGGCTATGAATACAAGATAGACGGCACACGTATCTATATCCAACCTTTAGGTCTGCAGACGCGCATTTTCCATGTGAACTACCTGACCGGTCAGCGTGAAGGTAGATCCAGCTTGCGCGTGACATCCGGCTCGGTATCTGATTCATCAACTACGACGACCGGATCGAATAATGTAGCAACCAACACAGCGGGTGGATCAACTTCTCTGGACAGTAGTAAGGTCAGCATGACCAGCAGTGCCGATTTCTGGGATGAGCTGAGCAAGTCATTGACGGCGATCGTCGGAACTGAAAAAGGGCGTAGCGTCGTGATCAGCCCGATGTCAGGCGTGATCGTGGTGCGTGCTATGTCAGACGAGATGAAAAATGTCGCTGCTTATCTCAAAGCTTCGCAGATATCCATCGAGCGTCAAGTGATCTTGGAAGCGAAGATCGTGGAAGTTCAGTTGAATGAATCGTTCCAGTCCGGCGTGAATTGGGGGGCAATCAAGAGCGGCGCAAACAGCCGTCTAAGTGTCGGCCAATTGGCTACTGGCGCGACCGCTGCAACAACGGGATCTATCACTAACGGCAACCTAACCTCAACCCCCGGTACCAACTTGTCTGTTGCGAGTGCGTTACCTGCAGGAGCGATAGCGGGCAGCATATTCGGCTTGGCATTTCAAACCAGCAACTTCTCTGCATTGTTGAACTTCCTTGAGTCGCAGGGTGATGTTCATGTGCTGTCCAGCCCGCGCATTGCGACATTGAACAACCAAAAAGCAGTGCTGAAAGTGGGTACAGACGAGTTCTTCGTGACTAATGTTACGAACACAACCACGACAGGCACGGCAACTACAAGTACACCTAGCGTGACTTTGCAGCCATTCTTTTCCGGTATCGCACTGGATGTGACGCCACGTATCGACGAGAACGACGAAATCATCCTTCATGTCCATCCTTCTGTCAGCCTAGTCACTACCGTCAATAAAACGATCAATGTGGGCGGCGTGGGCGGCACGCTGAATCTGCCGCTGGCATCCAGTTCGGTATCAGAGACAGATAGCATCGTGCGCGCCAAGGATGGTCAGATCGTAGCGATCGGGGGGCTGATGCGTCAGGCGACCTATGAAGATCAGTCTGGATTGCCGGGATTGCCCAAGTCTATATTTGGCCAGACCACCCAGACTTCGCAGAAGCGCGAGCTGGTGATTCTGATCAAGCCGACTGTCGTGAATAGTGAGAAAGACTGGTCGGATGACATCACACGCAGTCGCGATCGCATCAAGAGTATGACCCGCTAAGCATGTATCTGCAGCACTTCGGACTGCGCGAACCGCCCTTTTCGCTGACACCGGATACCAGCTTCTTCTTCGCTTGCACAAATTATCAGGAGGGTCTTAACACCCTTCTGGTAGCCGCGCGCAACGGCGAAGGATTCATCAAGATCACTGGCGAGGTGGGTAACGGTAAGACCTTGCTGTGCCGCAAATTCCTTTCCACGCTGAATCAGGGTAAGCAAGCCACTACGCTGATCGGCACCCAGGATGCCGGCAGTCAATCATCTGGCACACACTTCGTCACAGCTTACCTGCCCAATCCCTATCTAGAGCCGCGCAGTTTGTTGCTGGCGTTGGCAGATGAATTTCGCATTGAACTGGATCCCAATGTCGATCAGCATCTGTTGCTAAAAGAACTGACGCGCGCGTTGCTCAATTTCGCGCGCGAAGGTAAACGCGTGCTGGTTTGTCTGGATGAAGCACAAGCAATGCCTTTGGAAAGTCTGGAGGTATTGCGTCTGCTGACCAATCTGGAGACAGAAAAACGTAAGTTGTTGCAGGTGGTGCTGTTCGGGCAACCGGAGTTGAACGAGCGATTGCGCCATAACTCCATTCGACAGTTGCGGCAACGCATCAGCTTCCAGTATGAGTTGAAAGGTTTGCGCAGAGATGAGCTGGAGCGTTATCTGCGGCATCGTGTTGCGGTTGCCGGTTATGCGGGCGAAACCCTTTTTGCAAGCTCTGCGGTAGGCAAGATGCACCGCGTGACGAGTGGAACACCGCGCTTGGTCAATATCCTCGCACACAAGGCGCTGATGTTGGCTTTTGCCGAAGGTAGGCAGCAGGTCGGAAGTAAACATGTGCAGAAAGCAGCGGCTGATACGCCGGAAGTAAAGCGCGATTGGCTACCTTGGGCGCTGTCCGGCCTGGTCATTGCTGTCGCGTTGAGCGTTGTCGCATTGGTTACCTGGCCATGAGTCTAATCAATCAAGTACTGAATCAACTGGAACAACGCGGTGCACATACTGCACCGGATCAGACGCAGATTCGAGCAGTGCCAGTCGTACCAGAACGCGACTGGATCAAACCGCTCATGCTGGGGGCTGGTGTAGTGTTGGTGGCAGGTATAGCCGTGTGGGGATGGACACACAAAGAAGTGCAGGTGGAGCCTGAGGCACAGGGCGACAAAGAAGCATCGAAGCCTGTACTGATGGTTCAGCCAATCGCAAACGATCAATCAGGTCTGGCAACGAGACTCAGCTATGAATTGAGCGTGCTACCGCTGCCCGAGTCACTGAGAGAGCGAGAAATACAGACTGCCCCGCAAGCGCCTCTCAATAGGCCACTAGTGGCGGCTATCGAAGCGGAGATTCAACCGCCGCGCGATCTGGAAGTGCCGAGCAGTCCCCCTGTCATTACGCGCCGAGGAGCCCCTCAAGCTTTGAAGCAGGTCAGCCCCAAGCAACGTGCCGATGCGGACTATCGCAAAGGCATGCAAGCGCAGCAGCAGGGCAGGGTTCCCGAGGCGATCGCAGCCTATGAGTCCGCTTTAAAAGCGAATGAGCAACATGAATCAGCCCGATTGGCGATGGCTGCATTGCTGCAAGAGAACGGTCAGCAAGCAGCTGCGGAACGCCTTCTGCAGTCAGGCCTGCTTTTGAAGCCACTGCATCTGACCTACGCGATGGCGCTGGCGAGGATGCAGTTTGGACGTGATCAGCTGGATGAGGCCTCGAACACACTGCAAAAACACCTGACTGGGGCGGATAACAACGCCGATTATCAAGCGTTCTATGCTGCGCTGCTGCAAAGGCAGAAAAGGCACAAGGAGGCGGTCAATCATTTTCAGTTTGCTTTGCAACTGGTGCCGCGCAACGGTGTCTGGCGTGTTGGCTATGCTATCTCGCTGCAGGCGCTGGAGCGAATTGAAGATGCAAAGCTGGCATACAAGCAGGCGCTATCCACGCGTACACTTTCGCCCGAGCTGACTGCATTCGTGCAGCAAAAGCTGGCAGGTCTTTAGTACTTTCCCGGATGCGGTATGGTGCGTGCCACCACCCAGGCACTAACTTCGGCTGCTCCGGCATCTTTCAGTAAGTGAGCCAGCGCATCAAGAGAGGCACCGCTGGTCATCACATCATCCACGATGGCGACATGTTTTCCCCGCACATCAGCTTTCGGCGAAAGGGCAAATGCCTTGCGTACATTCCGACTACGGGATCGCCAAGGAAGAGTTGATTGCGGCGGTGTGTCGCGTACGCGGAGTGCTGTTTGAGTCAGCAAAGGCAAGGCCATTGTCTGGGCAAGACGTCCTGAAAGTAGATGAGATTGGTTGAAGCCGCGCTCACGCAATCTAGCAGGATGAAGAGGTAGGGCGATAAGACAGTCAGGACGGACCGTTATCTTTGAGGCAAGCGCATCGGCGAGAAAATTGGCGAGAATCAGTTGTTCGTCGAACTTGAGAGCCTTGATCAAACTATCCAATGGGAACTCGTAGCGGAACGCCGCGACGGTTCGAGTGTAGGCTGGAGGGTGTTGCAAGCAACGTCCACAGACCTCGCCGGAGGGCAGCGGCGTGGCGCACACGCTGCAACTTGGGCCCACATGATGTGGAAGATTGCTGGTGCAGGCCGCGCAGCACAATCCCTCATGACTGGATGCGCCGCACAGAAAACAGGGCTGTGCAGGCAACTGACGGGTAAAATATGAGCTGATGTTCAGTAATCCAGCAGTCAAAATTGACAATGCGACCTCCATCAACGAACATGCGTGCCGCAATTTAACGCCGAATTCCCTGAAAGCAAACACCAAAATGCAAAGCCAGCCCATCACCCTCGTTCGTCCCGCCAAAACCAAAACATCGGCCACGCCCCAACGCTGGAGTGTTGCGGCCATCGAAGAATTGCTCAAACTGCCGTTTTCGGATCTGATGTTTCAAGCGCAGCAGGTGCATCGAGAGCACTTCGATCCAAACGCAGTGCAGCTCTCCACCTTGCTGTCGATCAAGACCGGCGGTTGTTCCGAGGACTGTGGATACTGCCCGCAATCGGCGTTCCATGATGCGGGCGTAGAGAACCGCAAGATGCTGGAAGTACAGGAAGTGATCAAAGCGGCCAAAGCCGCGCAGGATGCTGGCGCCGACCGTTTTTGCATGGGCGCAGCCTGGCGCGAGCCGAGTAAAGAAGACATGGCAGCCGTAATCGAGATGGTGAAAGAGGTCAAAGCGCTGGGTATGGAAACATGCGCTACGCTGGGTATGTTGAACGACGAGCAGACTGAGCAACTACGTGTGGCCGGCCTCGACTACTACAACCACAATTTGGATACCGCCCCGGAGTTCTATGGCGACATCATCAGTACGCGGGACTATCAGGATCGCATCGACACACTGGAGCGCGTGCGTAATGCCGGCATGCATGTATGCAGCGGCGGCATCGTCGGCATGGGTGAGAGTCTGACACAGCGCGCCGGACTGATCGCACAACTGGCCAATATGGAGCCCTATCCCGAAAGTGTGCCGATCAACAATCTGGTCAAAGTCGAAGGCACGCCGTTGGCACAACAGGAAGACATCGATCCGCTCGACTTCGTGCGCACCATCGCCGTCGCACGCATCACCATGCCCACCGCACGTGTGCGTCTGTCCGCCGGACGTCAGGAGATGAGCGAAGCGATCCAGGCTTTGTGTTTCTTGGCCGGTGCGAACTCCATCTTCTACGGCGAGCAGTTACTGACTACCGGCAACCCGGATGTCGGGCGTGACCGCGCGTTGATGGACAAGCTGGGGATGTACCCCTTCGCTGAGAAACACTGATGACTTTTGCGGCCTTGCAAAGCGAGCTGGATGCGCGCGCCGCACAAGGCTTGCTGCGTCAACGCCGCACGCTGGAAACGGCGCAAACGCCGCACATCATCGTCGACGGAAAACCCTATCTCGCATTCAGCAGTAACGACTACCTCGGCCTCGCCAACCATCCGCATCTGATCACTGCTTTGCAGCAGGGCGCAGAGGCATGGGGCGTGGGCGCTGGAGCGGCGCATCTGGTGAACGGTCATTTCACGCCGCACCACCAACTCGAACAAAGTCTCGCCACCTTCGTCGGCAAACCTGCCGCCTTGCTGTTCTCGACAGGGTTCATGGCCAATCTTGGTGTGGTGCAAGCACTGGTTGGCAAAGATGACACAGTGTTCGCCGACAAGCTCAATCATGCGTCACTCAACGATGCGATGTTGCTGTCGCGCGCCAATGTACAGCGCTACAGACATGGCGACATGGTGCAACTGGATAGCCTGCTGGCCAAGAAGCAAAGCGGTAGGAAGCTGGTGATCACCGATGCGGTATTCAGTATGGATGGCGATATCGCATCGTTGCCCGAGTTGCTGGCCTTGTGCGAAAAGCATGATGCTTGGTTGCTAGTGGATGATGCGCATGGCTTCGGTGTGCTGGGCCAACAAGGGCGTGGATCGCTCTCGCATTTTGGTTTGCAATCCCCGCGTCTCATCTTGATGGGAACGTTGGGTAAAGCAGCGGGTGTGTCCGGCGCATTCGTCGCCGCCGAGCAAGTGGTGATCGATACCTTGGTGAATCAGGCGCGCAGTTATGTGTACACCACTGCAACGCCACCGGCATTGTCCGTGGCTTTGTTGGCCAGCCTGCAACTCATCGCGCAGGGCGATGCATCGCGTGCACATTTGCAGCGACTGGTTGCGCTGTTGCGCAATGGTTTGAACGATCTGCCCTGGCAACTGATGCCATCCGATACCGCTATCCAACCTTTGCTGATCGGCGATAACAAGCAGGCGCTCACTTTGAGCGAAGGCCTGCGCGCGCGCGGCATCTGGGTCGCGGCGATCCGCCCGCCCACCGTGCCGCAGGGCACGGCCCGCTTGCGCATCACCTTGTCGGCCGCGCATACGGAAGCGGATGTGCAACGATTGATCGAGGCTTTGCATGAGCTTGCATGTTGAAGTGACCGGGCAGGGTAAGCCGCTGGTCATGTTGCATGGCTGGGGCATGCATGGCGGCATCTGGGGCGATACCGTCATGCGATTGGCGCAAGAATTTACGGTGCACAACGTCGACCTGCCGGGGCACGGTGCAAGCAAGTTGCAGGGGGCGTTCACGCTGGATGATGTTGTGGCGACATTGGATGCGCAGTTCGACCAGCCCGTCGCCGTGCTGGGTTGGTCGCTCGGTGGCATCATCGCTCAGCACTGGGCTGCGCGTTCGCCGCAAAAGATCGAGCGGCTGATACTGATGGCGAGCACACCATGTTTCACTCAACGAGCAGACTGGTTGTTCGGGATGGAAGCAGAGACTCTGCAACTATTCGCGGCCGAGTTGGAAAAGAACCATACCGCTACTCTGCGACGCTTCCTCGCTTTGCAAGTGCGCGGCAGTGAGAGCGAGCGCGAGTTACTGGCGGCGTTGCGCGAGCAACTGTTCAGTCGCGGAGAACCTAATCTGGCGGCGTTGCGCGGTGGTTTGGAGATTCTGCGCGATGCCGATTTGCGCGAGCAAGCGAGCACTATCATGCAACCTACCCTGGCAATCGCCGGACAGCGCGACAAACTGACGCCGCCGGAAGCTTCCAATTATCTGGTGCAGGTAATGCCTAACGCGCATGTGGTTGAAGTCGCCGGTGCGGCCCATGCGCCGTTCCTGTCCCATACCGATACTGTGGTTCAACACATAAAGAAATTTCTGCATGAATGAATTCGAGATAGATAAGAAACAAGTGCGTCGTGCATTTAGTCGTGCCGCATCGGACTACGATGCCGCCGCCGTGATGCAGCGCGAAGTATGTACTCGCATGCTGGAGAAGCTGGATTACATCAAGTTACAACCGGGGCGTTTACTGGATGTGGGAAGCGGCACCGGCTGGGGCACGCGCCAGCTGGGCGAACGTTATCCCAAGGCAAATATCACCGCGCTCGATATCGCGCTCGGCATGTTGCAACATGCGCGCGGCACGTCGAGCTGGTGGCAGAAGCTATTTCAAGGACGTCGCGAGCAGTTTCTTTGTGCCGACGTGGAGGCATTGCCGCTCGCGAGCGGCAGCGTCGATATGGTGTGGTCCAACCTTGCATTGCAATGGTGCAACGATCTACCCGCTACCTTTGTCGAGTTGAACCGAATTCTGAATACAGACGGTCTGCTGATATTCTCTTGTTTCGGAGTAGATACGCTCAAGGAATTGCGCATCGCTTTTCGCGATGTGGATGGCTACAATCATCTCAATCGCTTTGTGGACATGCATGATGTCGGCGACATGCTGGTAGCAGCCGGTTTCGCTGACCCTGTGATGGAGATGGAGACACTCACTTTGACCTATGAAGATGCACGCGCAGTGATGCAAGATCTGAAGAGTATCGGTGCGCACAATGTGACGGCAGGCCGAGCGACCGGCATGATGGGAAAGGCTGCATGGCAGGGCGTGATAGCGAACTACGAAACGTTGCGTCGTAAGGGCAAATTGCCCGCCACCTTCGAGGTCGTCTACGGCCATGCTTGGAAGCCGGCCCCGAAAGTTTCTCCAGATGGACGCACCATTATTAAGACTGATTTCAAATTATGAGCTATTTCATCACCGGCACCGATACCGGCGTAGGTAAGACACTGATCAGTTGCGCGCTGCTGCACGGGTTTGCCGCACAGGGTAAGTTGGTGAGCGGGTTCAAGCCTGTCGCGGCAGGGTGCGATGAAAATGACCACAACGAAGATGCGCTCGCATTGCGCGCCGCAAGCACGCTGCAACTCGCATACGGTCAGGTGAATCCCTATTGTTTTCCACGTGCCATCGCGCCGCATATTGCAGCACGGCACGTCGGGGTGCGCATTGAAATGCACCGCATACTGACGTCGTATGACGAATTGGCAGGTCAGGCTGATGAAGTCATCGTGGAAGGCGCGGGTGGTTTATTAGTACCGTTGAACAAAGAATTCACCTTCGTCGATATGCTGCGTGAGCTGGATATTCCGGTGATCCTTGTAGTGGGTATGCGATTGGGCTGCATCAATCATGCGTTGCTGACCATGAGCGCGCTCGAAGAGCATCAAATAGAATGCGCAGCTTGGGTGGCCAATGTGCTGGATGACACAATGCCAGCTTTACAAGAGAACATCGAGACGCTGCGTGAACTTATCGCAGCTCCATTGCTCGGCATCGTGCCGCACTTGGCAGTTGCAGATGCGAAGCTTGTTGTACAGCATCTGGACATGAAACTATTGGAGCGCAAACAGACGGATGAGTGAGTTCAGCATCTTTGCAGTGTTCATGGTGGGGTTGCTTGGCGGCGTGCATTGTCTGGGCATGTGCGGCAGCATCGTCGGAGTCTTCACTTCACAAGTGCCGCAACAGCGTGCACGCTGGCCATTCCATCTTGCATACAGCAGCGGACGTATCGTAAGTTACGCCGTAGCGGGTGCGCTGGTCGGCGCAGTGGGGCAGACCGGTCTGCTGATGCGCGATGCGGTGCCGGTGCAGCATTTGTTGTTTGCGCTGTCTAGTTTGATGCTGGTTCTGCTTGGTCTGTATCTGGCGGGTTTATGGGGCGCAGTGCGACGTCTCGAGAAATTTGGTGCGGGCTTGTGGAAATACTTGCAACCCTTCACCACTAGACTGCTGCCGGTGAACACAGTGCCGCGTGCGCTTGGATTGGGAGCGCTGTGGGGCTGGCTACCATGCGGACTGGTATACAGCGTGCTGCTCACAGCGTTGGCGAGTGGCGATGCGATGCAGGGCGGGCTGACTATGCTGGCCTTCGGCCTGGGAACATTGCCCAACCTGCTGGCTATTGGTATGTTCTGGGAAAGTGTACGCGGTTGGGTGCAGTCGACACGTGTACGACTAGCCGCTGGGTTGCTGGTGACGGGATTCGGGGTGTACGGGCTTATCAAAGTCTCGTACACATTCTATGTGCATGGTTGGACAGGTGCGTGTCATGTTGCTGCGTAACATTCTGCTGTTTTCTTCGCTGGCACTGCTCGCCGGATGCGGCGAACCCAAACTCCCTTCGCCATTCAAGGCGAACGAAGTCACGGCTAAATATTCTCAGGCTGATTTTCGTTTACACGATGCATCCGGCAAGACAGTGACACTGGCCGATTTTCGCGGCAAGGCAGTCGCGTTATTCTTCGGGTATATCCATTGTCCTGATGTGTGCCCGACCACGCTAGCGGATATGGCGCAAGTGATGCGCATGCTGGGCAAGGACGCTGAACGCGTGCAAGTGCTGTTCGTCACGCTCGATCCGGAACGGGACAAGCCCGAATTGATGGCGCAATACGCACCAGCTTTTTACCCATCGTTCCTAGGTTTGCATGGTGATACGCAGGAAACCGCTCAGGCGGCCAAGGCATTCGACATCATCTATCAGAAGCAGGCGACGAAGAGTGGCAGCTATACCTTGGATCATTCAGCTGGGACTTTCCTGATCGCGCCATCCGGCAAGCCGGTGTTGCTGTCACCCTTCGCACAGCGTCCAGAGTATCTGGCGCAGGATATCCGTTTGTTGCTGGCAATGAGATGAGTGCGCTGCACGATCTATTGAAGTTCGATATCAACGAAGAGAATCTCCCGATTCGGCGCGAGCAGATTCGTGCCCGGATCGCGATGTATCCGACCATGAGTATGTCGGCTTTGCTGTTGCTCCCCTTGCTGGCATGGCTGTTGTGGGATGTTCTGCCTCAAGCAAACATCTTGATGTGGGCCAGCCTGATTCTGGCAGCTCACACGATTGAGGGATTGGAGTGGTACAAGCGGGGCAACATCACGCAAACGCTGGAAGCATGCCAGCGCTGGGACAGGAACTTCAGAGTCCATACCTCGATAATAGCGGGTAGTTGGGGGGTCGGTTGGTGGTTCCTGTTCGTTCCCGGCGATTTGGGTTACCAGTCACTGCTGATCTGTGTGGCCATGGGTATGGCTGCCGGTGCCGTGACGATAAATCCAGTCTACCGGCCATCGCTATTCATCTATCTCGGTTTGTTGCTGCTCCCATTGATATTCAGGGTGGCGCTGGAAAATGACAGGATTCACTGGATCCTTTCTTTGATGCTGCTGATCTATGTAGGGTTTCTGCTGAATTCTGCAATCAAGCTGATGCTCACATTTGAACTTTCGCTGACTCAGAAACATGAGAATGAATCCTTGCTGTATGAGCTACGTCAGCGAGAGTCGGATCTTGCCGAGGCCCTAGGCGCAGCGGAACAGGCGAATCGCTACAAATCAAAATTCCTTGCTACTGCAAGTCACGATCTGCGCCAACCGTTGCAGGCCTTACGACTGTTCACGGAGGCGTTGCAGGAGACAGCCAGAGAGAAAGAACCTGTTCGATTGGCCGGCCAGATTGGCAAATCTGTCGATGCGCTGGTGGACATGTTCGATGACTTGCTTGATGTGTCGCGGCTGGATGCAGGTATCGTTGAGCCACGCTTGCAACATTTCAATCTGGGGCCGCTACTGGACAGACTCTACGGTGATTGTGCCCCTTTAGCCCAGGCCAAGGGACTGAGTTATGACATGCCCAATATTGGCGAGCATTGCCAACCACAGCAATGTGCGTCCGTGGTCTACTGCGACCCCTTTCTATTGGAACGTATGCTGCGCAATTTGATTTCCAACGCCATTCGCTACACAGATGTCGGCGGTGTCGTGGTGCAATGCATCTGTACGGGGAGCAAGGTTGAGATTGAAGTGGCAGATACCGGCATCGGCATCAAGCCGGACGCCATGCCTCACATCTTTGAAGAATATTATCAGGCGGGGAATCCGCATCGTGACCGACGAAAAGGTTTGGGTTTGGGTCTCACTATCGTGAAACGCATTGACCAACTGCTGGCCAGCGAACTCAAAGTCAGTTCCGAATCTGGCGTTGGTTCAGTGTTCTCTTTCAGCATTGCAAAAGGAGATGCCACGAAACTGGTGCAACCTTTTGTTATTTCCCATTCTGAATATGATCTGAGCGGCAGAGTGGTCGCCTTGGTCGAGGACGATCCTGACATCCGCGAATCGACGGTCGATCTGATGCAGCAATGGGGTTGCAAGGTTTTTAGTTCGGAATCGGCAGACGAGGTGATGCGCGAGCTGGATGTGGCAGAACAACGGCCGGATGTGTTGGTTTGTGACTATCGATTGCCGCAGGGAATGACAGCCATTCACGTGATCCAGCGTATGCGAGAACTATGGGGGGCAGACTTGCCCGCTGTGGTGCTGACTGGCGACACCGCCAGCGAGACCTTGCACGAGATACATGCCAGTGGTGCGATCCTGTTGCACAAGCCCATCGCGCCGATGCGCTTGCGCGCGATGGTGTACTTCGTGTTGACCGGCAAGCATTAGCGGCTGAACGAGTATGGCTGGGGTGATATGATTGGCGGATGCAAAAGGGGATAAGAGAATGAAAATCAAGGTACTGCTGGTGGATGATCACGCGCTGTTCCGCGATGGCATGCGCTATGTGCTTCAACAATTGGCGGACGAGGTGGAGATCCTCGATACCGGAAATTTTACCGAAGCGCTGCAATTGGTGATGTCCAATCCTGATATCGACTTGGCCTTGCTGGACCTGCACATGCCGGACAGCAACGGAGTCTCATCCCTGCAACTCTTCCATCAACGTTTTCCGGGCGTGCCCTTGGTGGTCGTGTCCGGCTCAGATCAGCGCGATGATATCGAAGGCGTGATGAACTTGGGCGCGATGGGATTCATCTCCAAGATGTCCCCCAGCAAGACCATGCTGTCAGCCTTGCATATGGTGTTGGATGGCGGTGTGTACGTTCCGCCGCAACTGCTGCAACAGGCGGTGGCCAAGCTGGAGCCCGGACAGGCCCTCAATGATAAACGCAGCTTGCGCGCCAGCAAGTACGGACTCACCCCGCGCCAGTTGCAGGTGTTGCAATTGATCGGCGGTGGTATGAGCAACAAAGATATCTCGCGCGAACTCAATCTGGCGGAAGGCACCGTCAAGATCCATGTTGCAGCCATCTACCAGACCCTGCACGTCAATTCCCGTATCGAAGCCGTAGAAACGGCACGCCGCTTCGGTTTCATCTCCGAGAATGGCGAGACTGAAGATTCCACTTCTACCGGGGGAGCCTGATGGCCTCAGTCGATAGCGCACGCGCACCGCTACCAGAGCGGATGCTGCACCTGTTGCGTGAATCGCGCTGGCTGTTGCTGGTGGCACTGGCGGCCTATCTGATCCTGATCTTGGCCGGATATGACCACAACGACCGCGCTTGGTCGCATGAGGCAACAACAGTCATCACACAGAATCCCGGCGGTGTATTCGGGGCTTGGTTGTCTGATGTGCTGCTCTATGTGTTCGGCTTCTCCGCCTGGTGGTTCGTCACCCTCTTGCTACAACGCGTATGGGCGAGTTATCGCCGCATGCGGGCTGACAGCCTGTTCGATGTGCGCACGCTGTGGCTGTCGCTGACCGGCTTCTTCATCCTGCTGGTATCGAGTAGTGCATTGGAAGCATTGCGACTCTACACATGGCAGATCGAATTGCCGCAGACGCCGGGCGGTATGCTGGGCACGGCTCTGGGCGGCTGGCTGGCACAAGTGTTGGGCTATGTCGGTGCCACCTTGTTCCTGCTGACATTGATGGCTGTCAGCTTCAGCCTGTACACCGGTTTGTCCTGGCTGCGTTTCATCGACCGCCTAGGAGAATGGATAGAAGACGGCTACATGTGGGCACGTAATGCTTGGCAGACTTGGCAGGACAAACGTATCGGCGCACAAGCCACATATCAACGCGAAGTGAGCGTGGAAGAAGAGAAGAAGCGCGTCGAAGACCATCAACCCATCCACATCGAGATGCAGGTGGTCGAGGTGCAGAAGTCTAAGCGTGTGGAGAAAGAGAAGCAGGTCTCGCTGTTTTCAGACATGTCGGACTCAGCGTTGCCGCCGTTGCATATTCTCGATCAAGCGACCAAGCAGGTCGACATGGTTTCCGCTGAAACATTGGAATTCACTTCGCGCCTCATCGAACGCAAGCTCAACGACTTCAACGTCACCGTCAAAGTGGTCGGCGCGTATCCCGGTCCGGTCATCACACGCTACGAGATCGAACCCGATGTGGGCGTGAAGGGTAGCCAGATCGTCAATCTGGTGCGCGACTTGGCGCGTGCGCTGTCTGTGGTCAGTATCCGCGTGGTGGAGACCATCCCCGGCAAGACATGCATGGCATTAGAACTGCCCAATCCTAAACGGCAGATGGTGCACTTGTCTGAGATCCTCGGTTCGCAGGTGTATGCCGACATGCATTCGCCGCTCACCATGGCCATGGGCAAGGACATCTCCGGCAAGCCGGTGGTCGCTGACCTAGGCAAGATGCCGCACGTGCTGGTGGCGGGTACTACGGGTTCCGGTAAGTCTGTGGCGATCAACGCCATGATCCTGTCGCTGTTGTACAAATCCACGCCACAGGAAGTGCGCCTGATCCTGATCGACCCCAAGATGCTGGAATTGTCGGTATACGAAGGTATTCCGCATCTGCTGGCGCCGGTGGTCACCGATATGCGCCAAGCCGCCTCCGCACTCAACTGGGGCGTGCAAGAGATGGACAAACGCTACAAGCTGATGTCTGCACTCGGCGTGCGCAACATCGCCGGTTACAACCAGAAGGTGCGTGACGCCATCAAGGACGGCAAACCGCTGACCAACCCGTTCAGCATCACGCCCGAATCACCTGAGCCGTTGGAAGAGCTGCCGTTCATCGTCATCTTCATCGACGAGTTGGCCGACCTGATGATGGTTGTTGGCAAGAAAGTGGAAGAACTCATCGCACGTCTGGCTCAAAAAGCGCGCGCCGCCGGTATCCACTTGGTACTCGCCACGCAGCGTCCATCGGTGGACGTCATCACCGGCCTGATCAAAGCCAACGTGCCGACCCGTGTTGCTTTCCAAGTGTCGAGCAAGATCGACTCGCGCACCATCCTCGACCAGCAAGGTGCGGAAGCACTGCTGGGGCAGGGCGACATGCTCTACCTGCCACCGGGTAGCGGCTATCCGCAGCGCGTGCATGGAGCCTTTGTATCCGATCAGGAAGTACATCGCGTCACAGAGCATCTGAAAGCACAAGGCGAACCGAACTACATCGAAGGCATCCTCACTTCGATGGATGAACCGGCCGAAGGTGAGTACGACGGCGGTGGCGGCAATGCAGAAGCAGATGTCTTGTACGACCAAGCGGTAGAGATCGTACTCAAGACGCGCCGTCCTTCGATCTCGCTGGTGCAGCGCCATCTGCGTATCGGCTACAACCGTGCCGCTCGTCTCATCGAGGCTATGGAGCAAGCCGGGCTGGTGTCACCGATGCAAGGCAACGGCAATCGCGAAGTGCTCGCACCTGCGCGTCAGGAATAATCATGCTGAGAAAATTCATCTCGCTACTGCTTTGTCTGGCAGCGTTCGAAGCCCATGCCGGTGCTGTCGATCAGCTCAAGGCCTTCATCTCCGGCACACGTTCCGCGCAGGCTGAATTCACCCAGACCGTACTCGACAGCAAGGGCCACAAGATGCAAACCGCATCCGGCATCATGCAGTTCGTGCGCCCCGGAAAGTTCCGCTGGGAATACCGCACACCATATGAACAACTCATCGTCGGTGACGGCGAGAAGTTCTGGTTGTACGACGCTGATCTGGAACAAGTCACCGTGCGAAAACTGGATGCCGCACTGGGTAGCAGTCCGGCTGCATTGTTGTCCGGCAACAACGAGATCGAGCGCGACTTTCTGTTGGAAGAAGCGGGAGAGCAGTATGGTCTGACCTGGCTGACCGCCAAGCCGCGCGGCAAGGAATCCACCTTTTCCGCCATTCGCATGGGCTTCAATGCACAGTCCGAACTGGCCGCGATGGAACTGAATGATGCCTTTGGTAACACCACCATCTTGCGTTTCGCACATATGAAACGCAATCCGCAGCTTGCCCCGTCTCTGTTCAAATTCGTGCCGCCCAAAGGCGCTGACGTTCTGGGGGAGTGATCTGAATGGCTGGTATACCTAACGTACAGGGTAAATCACTTTCTAATGGAATCGTCCTAGTTGAAGCCTGTAATGTGCAAGAGGATAAGGAGTGACTAAGCATTGGGTCGTCCAAGCGCTGAACTTGCTCACGCAAAGCCTTGAGCCGGTTCCTCACGAGCTCAATGAACTGGATTGGAAAGCTAGGTTGACTGGCAACAAGGAGCGACTGGTTGAGCATCTGATAGCTTTCGCCAATCACCCGAATGGCGGATTTCTTGTGTTCGGTGTGCAGGACGATGCCACGCTTGTCGGGGTTGAGCAGGACGTGGTGGCGCAGATCGTCAATACACTTGCCAATCTGGGGCGTGATGCAGTGGAGCCGCCTTTGGTTATTGACCATGCTGTGGTTGATTATCAAGGTGTCGCACTTTTGGTTGTTCATATTGCAGAGCAAAGCAACAAGCCTGTGCATCGACGCGGGAAGTCGATCGAGGAAGCCTGGATACGTTCAGGAGGAACTACCCGAAAAGCTTCACGTCAGGACGTAGGCGGACTGATGTTGAACAGCCAGGCTCCGCGCTGGGAATCTCTGCGTGCGTCCAACTTGTTGCAGAGCGGCGAGTTGCTTGCGTTGCTTGATCTTTCTGTCATTGCAAATTTGCTTCAAAGGCCATTGCCCGCTGAGGAGAGTGAGCTTTTGCGATGGCTGGCTGATGAGGGCATGATCACCCCGGATGGTAACGGCTACTACATCACCAACTTCGGTGCGATTGCGGCGGCACGCAATCTGGAGCAGTTCGATACCTTAAAACGTAAGCGCATTCGCCTTATTCGTTATCGCGGTATGAATAAGGTCGATACCATTGATGAGATGATGGGGCACAAGGGCTATGCGGCAGGGTTCGAAGGGTTGATTAGTCATCTCAAACGAATACTGCCGCACTCCGAAGTTATCCAGCAATCGTTGCGTACGGAAGTTTGTCTTTATCCGGAGATAGCACTTCGCGAACTGGTTGCGAACGCACTCATTCACCAGGATTTTACGATTACCGGAAGCGGCCCGATGATCGAGATTTTTGATGACCGCATCGAGTTCACAAATCCCGGCAGTTTGTTGCCAGGCAAGCGACCGGATCGGTTGATCGGTACCACGCCGGAATCGCGCAACGAAATCTTGGCATCTGCATTCAGGCGCTACCGGATCTGTGAGGAGCGTGGCACTGGCTTTCAGAAAGTCGTCGCAAATATCGAGTTGTTCGGTTTGCCTCCGGTTGTGTTCACTCCCATGGAGAACGCATTCAGGGTTACGCTCTACGCTCCGAAAAAATTCGATGACATGACGCAAGACGAACGCATAGAAGCCTGTTATCAGCATGCCGTTCTTCAATATTTATCGAGCCAAACGGTGACCAATACCACGACCCGCCAACGCTTCAAGCTGCATGAAAAGCGCCGCACGGCGATTTCCAATTTGCTCACAGAGGCAGCGGAGAGGGGGCGGATCAAGCGTAAAGACCCTGATGGGACATCGACGAAATTTGTAGAGTACGTGCCTTATTGGGCATGAGTGCCGTGAGACTTCTTTACTTCATCTGGAAACGGAAATTTGTAAAATACTCAATAAAATCATCTTGTTTCTATGTGTTCCGAAATCGGAACAGCCTTCTGGTGATATGCCGCGATCGTGCAAAATCCCTCAATATTGGTGCCCAGCTAGTAACCCAAAATGCCTGATTTGTTCGCCCCCAACCAACCCGCTGCGCCGCTCGCCGAGCGCCTGCGACCCAAGCATATCGACGAAGTCATCGGACAATCGCATCTACTGGGCGAAGGCAAGCCACTGCGCCTCGCTTTCCAGTCCGGCAAGCTGCATTCCATGATTCTATGGGGCCCGCCGGGGGTGGGTAAGACTACGCTGGCGCGCTTGATGGCTTCGGCCTTCGATGCCGAATTCGTGCCGCTGTCGGCTGTGCTCTCCGGTGTGAAGGACATCCGGGATGCCATCGCGCAGGCAGAGCAGACTTTGCAACGGAATGGCCGCCACACCATCTTGTTTGTTGACGAAGTGCATCGCTTCAACAAGTCGCAACAAGATGCCTTCCTGCCCTTCGTCGAGCAGGGTTTGGTCACCTTCATCGGTGCGACCACCGAGAATCCTTCATTCGAATTGAACAACGCGCTGTTGTCGCGCGCGCAGGTGTACGTGCTGCAATCGCTGTCCGAAGACGAGATGGGTGAATTGTTCGCGCGTGCGCAGCACACGGTACTGCAAGGCATCACCTTTGATACGGCAGCACGCGAACGTGTCATCGGCTACGCCGATGGTGATGCGCGCCGCTTGCTCAATGTGCTGGAACAGTTGCAGACCGCTGCCGAAGCCGCAGGTTTGAACAACATCGACGTCACTTTCCTCGACGCTACGCTAGCGCAGAAGATGCGCCGTTTCGACAAGGGCGGTGAAGCCTTTTACGACCAGATCTCCGCGCTACACAAATCGGTGCGCGGCTCCAATCCAGATGCCGCGCTGTACTGGCTGGTGCGTATGTTGGACGGCGGCGCCGACCCGCGCTATCTGGCGCGGCGCATCGTACGCATGGCCTGGGAAGACATCGGTCTGGCCGATCCGCGCGCCATGCAGATCTGCAATGATGCTGCCACGACTTACGAACGACTCGGCTCGCCGGAAGGCGAACTGGCACTGGCGCAGGCAGTGATCTATCTGGCCGTGGCAGCCAAATCGAACGCCGGGTACGTCGCGTATAATGCCGCCCGCGCTTTCGTCAAACAGGACAGCTCGCGCGAAGTGCCGCTGCATCTGCGTAACGCACCGACCAAATTGATGAAGCAACTCGACTACGGCAAGGATTACCGCTATGCACACAGCGAAGCGGGAGGCTATGCAGCAGGTGAGGATTATTTCCCCGAGGGTATGCCGGAAGTGAGTTTCTACGAACCGGTGGATCGTGGGCTGGAAGCAAAGATTTCAGAGAAGCTCGCGCATCTGCGTGAGCTGGATGCACAAGCAAAGAACAGAAAAGGATAAGCAGCATGTTGGACATACAAACATTACGTAACGATTTGGCTGGCGTGGCAGCGCGATTGAAGACGCGCGGTTTCGAACTCGACACTGCCAAGTTCGAGCAACTGGAAGCGGATCGCAAGACTATCCAGACGCGTACCCAGGAACTGCAAGCCAAGCGCAATGCGACCTCCAAGCTGATCGGCCAAGCCAAGGCCAAGGGCGAAGATACAACAGCCATCATGGCCGAGGTGGGTGCGCTGGGTGAGGAGTTGAAACAGCTCGAAGCCAAGCAGCCGCAAGTATTGAAAGACATGGATGACTTCCTTGCCGTGATCCCCAACGTGCCGCACGCCAGCGTGCCGGTCGGCAATTCGGAAGCAGATAACGTCGAGATGCACAAATTCGGCGAACCAAAAAAATTCGATTTCGAAGTGCAGGATCACGTCAGCATCGGCGAAGGCTTGGGCAGTCTGGATTTCGAGACGGCGACCAAGATCGCAGGTGCGCGCTTCTCGCTGCTGACGGGTTCGCTGGCGCGCATGCACCGCGCACTCGCTCAGTTCATGTTGGACACGCACACCGACAAGCACGGCTACACCGAGACCTATGTACCGTATCTGGTGAACGCCGAGTCGATGCGCGGTACTGGTCAGTTGCCGAAGTTCGAGGAAGATCTGTTCCGCGTACCGCGCGTGGTCGGCGATGACGGCGAGGAGCGTAACTTCTATCTGATCCCCACTGCTGAAGTCCCCGTGACCAACATGGTGCGCGATGAGATCGTGCCGCTGGAAAAACTGCCGATGAAGTTCGTGGCACACACGCCATGTTTCCGCAGTGAGGCAGGTTCATATGGTCGCGACACGCGCGGCATGATCCGCCAGCATCAGTTCGAGAAAGTAGAACTGGTGCAGATGGTGCATCCGGAACAATCCTATGCTGCGCTGGAAGCTTTGCTCGGCCATGCTGAGATCATTCTGCAAAAGCTCGGTCTGCCGTATCGCGTGGTGAAACTATGCACGCGCGACATGGGTTTCTCCGCCGCCACCACTTACGACATCGAAGTATGGTTGCCTGCGCAGAACACCTATCGCGAAATATCTTCTTGCTCCAACTTCGAAGCTTTCCAAGCGCGCCGTATGCAAGCGCGTTTCCGCAATGCCGCAGGTAAGCCGGAGTTGTTGCACACACTGAACGGTTCCGGGCTGGCAGTCGGACGTACATTGGTTGCGGTGCTAGAGAACTACCAGAATGCTGACGGTAGTGTGACCATCCCCGAAGTGCTGCGTCCGTACATGGGCGGCATGGAGAAGCTCTCCAAGTGAAAGTCATCCACCTGCTCGGTATCGCAGGTGTCGCTGACAACGAGCGTGCACCGGCCCGACGCTGGGCGAGCCGACTCGAATGGCCGATGGTGGGTGTCGCGCTATGGATCGTGTTGCAGTGGTACCTAGAAGAAACAGGTTCATTGCCTTACGCCGCTGCACGCGTCGCCGACTGGCTGGTATGGCTGGCCTTCCTGTTGGAGACGCTGTTCCTCACCGTACAAGTGCGGGACAAGCGCAGTTACCTGTTAGGCAACTGGCTCAATCTGCTTATCATCACCGTGGGTTTCCCATACTTCTGGCATTTCGCCCCGCTGATCGGTCTGTTGCGAAGCATGCGACTGGTGCGGGTGGTGGCACTGTTGCTGCGTATGTCGAAGTCTGCGCGGCGCCTGTTGGGCCAGCACAAACTGGGCGCCACACTCATCGTCGCCTTCGGCACCATGCTGCTGTCAGGCATCTTCATCACGCGCATCGATCCTTCGGTGGGTGATGTGTGGGACGGGATGTGGTGGGCATGGGTGACCATGGCTACCGTAGGTTACGGTGATGTGGTGCCGCATACTGGTGCCGGTCGCCTGTTCGCGTCACTGGTGGTGCTGTTCGGTGTGGTGCTGATCTCAATGCTCACCGCGAATCTGGCTGCTTTCTTCATCGGTAGCGATGTGGAGAAGATCGAGGCAGAAGAAAAAGAAACTGACCGCCTGCTGAAAGACATCTCAGTCCGTCTTGCACGCGTCGAACAGATGCTGGAAGCTCAGCAGAACAAGCGCGATTAGGCCACTCCGGCTATTTGGCGCCGATGCCAAAAGGCAGATGCGTCGCTCTTGGCAGTTTTCCTTCTGTATCCAATCGTTTAAGCATATCGTGATACAACCGCACCGTCTCAACGTGTACCACTGCTTCGCCGCCGCGTGCCTGACCATACTTGGTGTGCTCGTAATATTCGGAGCGGGAGAGTAGCGGCATCACACGTTTCACGTCAGCCCATACATCAGGATTGAGACCGCGTTGGCGGGTGAGTATGCGAGCATCTTCCAGATGTCCCATGCCCTGATTGTAGGCGGCCAGAGCCATCCATAGCCTGTTCTGCTCGGAGATGCGCAGCGGTAGTTGTTCCTTGAGCAGCTGCAGATAGCGTGAGCCGGCCATGATGCTTTCGCGAGGATCGAGTCGGTTCTTCAGTCCCATGCGGTCGGCGGTGACCTCGGTGATCATCATCATGCCGCGTACATTGGTGTAGGAGGTCGCATTTGGATCCCAACGGGACTCTCTGTAGGCGAGCGCAGCAATCAATCGCCAGTCGATACCTGAGAGGTCGGCGGCATCCTGGAACCACTGTCGGTAATGTGGCAGCACAGAGCGCGTGTCGTTGATGAAGGCAGTGACATCGATGCTCCCAAGTCTGTCGTTGTGACCGTAGTGGCGATCTATCGCGAAGCTCAAGGCGCGGTTCTTGCGGCTTTCGCCTAGAAAACGGTTCACCTCTTCCAGCAAGGCTTCGTCACCTTCGGCGCTGATGGCCCAGCTCATGTCAGAGTCGAGGTTCAGGCTCAGGCCGCGATCAACCTCGGGATGGAAATTACGCATGGTGGTGATCTGCTCTTCATTAGCCACCGTGCAGCTAATCTGCTCTTCCGCCAATTCTTTCAGCAACTGGATAGGGGAGCTCTCCTTGCGCGACTCCCAGACCAATTCTTCATGTTCTTCACGCAGTTTGCGCAAAGCGGCTTCTTGCGCAGATTCACGCGCGACTACCAGTTCTCGCGCGGTGAGTTCTTCCAGTTTGCGGGGGGACTTGCCATTGCAGACCACGCGTTCATCCAGCTTGTGGTAACCGTCGCTGTAACGCAGTGAAGGATTGGAATGGGAACGAAAGCCAGCGACCAGATGGGCTTTGCCCGCCAGCACAGTGGCAACAGCTTCATCGGATGTTTGCTTGATCAATCGCACGCGCACATTGAGATGCTTGGCGAACAGGGTGACTAGATCGGATTCGAACGCAGAATCGGTGACCATGCTGGCATCTGGCACCACTGCGACAAGCTCTCCATGACGCCAGTCCGGCAGAGGCGTTGTTTCGGTTGCCTTGATCACCAGCCAAGCGAATAGGCCGATCAGGACGACCACCCGCAGAGGAAAGAGACTACGCATTATCGATTGCGACGCGATTCAGGATGGAGTGAGTAACATTCTGCCCGAAAAAGGAGGTTGCTGGTAAAATGCGCGCCCTTCAGCGTGCGTCTGGTTTCCATATGCACGTTCGAACAGAGTCTCGGAGAGGTGGCAGAGTGGTCGAATGTACCTGACTCGAAATCAGGCATACCGCAAGGTATCGAGGGTTCGAATCCCTCCCTCTCCGCCAAACACGAACCGCCCCTTGAGGGCGGTTTTTGTTTGGCTGAAAGGAAGTGTGGACGGAGCATCTTGGGTTCGACCAGCGAGCACTGCTCGCGCAGGACGCCTTCAGGCGGTCCCGAGCCTGGCGAGGGATGAGGGTTTCGCGGAGGCAACGCGAAAGCCGAACAATCCCTCCCTCTCCGCCAAATGCAAAACCGCCCCATGAGGGCGGTTTTTATTTAAACAATGATAATGGTTTGCAATCAATTTTGGAATTGACCATGAGCGCGCGGCGGATTACTGTGGTTAAAGGAGGAATCAATAGTCATGAACTTAGAATCCAAAAATAGTAGCGTCGGTATAGAGCGTCGCAAATACCCGCATATTCGTGAGATATTCGATGATGCCTATCGCATTGTCTTTCCATTATTGGAATCGAGTGGGGAGATGATTGGTAGGACATCCCACAGCATGCTGCATCAAGCATTGAGAAACGCCTTTCCAGATCTGCACAAGCAAGACCTTCCCATCCTTGCGGCCTCGTTGACACGGGTATTTCGTGAGCGTCGCAAGCCCTAAGGCCAATAACAACGGCTAGTCGTTATTGATAACTGGATTTCTTTCCGGTCCGGGGTGGGGGCGGTGTAAAATCAACGCCTGAATTGACTGCCGCCGAACATGCCTCAACCTGCTTTCGTCCATCTTCGTCTACATAGCGAATATTCCATCGCTGATGGCATCGTGCGCATCGGCGAAGCGGTGGCGGCGGCACAGGCGGATGCGCAACCTGCGCTGGCACTGACCGACCTTTCCAACGTCTTCGGGCTGGTGAAGTTCTACAAGAAGACGCGCGGTTCGGGCATCAAACCCGTGGCCGGTTGTGACGTGTTCGTCAGCAACGATGCCGCGCGCGACCAACCCCATCGTCTATTGCTGCTGTGCCAATCCAATGCCGGTTATCTGCGCCTGTGTGATCTGCTGACGCGCGCCTTTCTGGGCAATCAATTCCGCGGCCGTCCCGAGATACGCAAGGAATGGCTGAGCGAAGGCACAGAAGGCTTGATCGCCTTGTCGGGCTTTCACATGGGCGAAGTGGGGCTGGGGATGCAGAATGGCAATCCCAATGCCGCCAAGCAAGCCGCACTCGACTATGCCGCGCTGTTCCCCGAGCGTTTCTATCTGGAAGTGCAGCGCTGTGGATTCACGCGCGAGGAAGAGTTCATTCGCGACACGGTGAAACTGGCGAACGAACTGAACTTGCCAGTGGTGGCCACGCATCCTATTCAGTTCCTTTCCATTGATGATTACAAGGCGCATGAGGCGCGCGTGTGTATCGCGGAAGGCTATGTGCTGAACGACAAGCGCCGTGTGAAGCAATTCACCGCCCAGCAGCATTTCAAGACGCAGGCCGAGATGGCCGAACTGTTCGCCGATCTGCCGCAGGCTTTGCAGAACAGCGTGGAGATCGCCAAACGTTGCAATCTCACACTGAAGCTCGGCACCAACTACTTGCCAGACTTCCCCACCCCCAACGGAGAATCGCTGGACCAGTTCCTGCGCGACGAAGCTTTGCGCGGTTTAGAGCGGCGCATGGTGCAGCTCTATGCGGATGAGACGGTGCGCGCAGAGAAGATGCCGGAATATGTAGCGCGTCTTGATTTCGAGACCGAGACCATCATCAAGATGGGATTCCCCGGCTACTTCCTGATCGTGTCTGACTTTATCCGCTGGGCGAAATCGTATCCCCACGAGCGCTTCCCTAACGGCGTGCCGGTGGGGCCGGGCCGTGGTTCCGGTGCCGGTTCGCTGGTGGCGTATTCACTGGGCATCACCGATCTCGACCCCTTGCGTTACGACTTGCTGTTCGAGCGCTTCCTGAACCCAGAGCGCGTCTCCATGCCCGACTTCGACGTGGACTTCTGTCAGGACGGGCGCGAACTGGTGATCCAATATGTGCGCCAGCATTACGGCGAGGCCTGCGTGTCGCAGATCGCCACTTTCGGCACCATGGCATCCAAGGGCGTGATCCGCGACGTGGGTCGCGTGCTGGATTTCCCGTATATGTTGTGTGACCGCTTGTCCAAACTTGTGCCGCTGGAAGGTGTGAAGCCGGTCTCGTTGAGCAAAGCACGCGAGATGGAACCGGAGTTCAACGCCATCATCGCCAGCGAAGAAGGCGTGGACGAGTTGATGGAGCTAGGCGAGCGACTGGAGGATCTGACGCGTAACGTCGGTATGCACGCCGGTGGTGTGTTGATCGCACCGGGCAAGCTCACTGATTTCTGTCCGCTGTATTGCGCAGAAGGCAGCGAGAGCACGGTCAGCCAATTCGATAAAGACGACGTGGAAGCGGTCGGTCTGGTGAAGTTCGACTTCTTGGGTCTGCGCACGCTGACCATCATCGACTGGGCAGTGCGCTACATCAAAGTATCCGGCATCGAGGGCACGCAAGACTTCAACATCGACACCATCCCGCTCGACGACAAGCCCACCTACGACAAGATATTCCGTAACGCGAACACCACTGCGGTGTTCCAGTTTGAATCGCGCGGCATGAAGGACACGCTGGTGAAAGCCCAGCCCGACTGCATCGACGACCTGATCGCGCTGAACGCTTTGTATCGTCCCGGTCCGATGGACTTCATCCCGGACTACATCAACCGTAAACATGGCCGCGAGCAAGTGATCATCCCGCACCCCTGCCTGGAAAAAGTGGTCGGCGCGACGTACGGCATCATGGTGTATCAGGAGCAGGTGATGCAGGCGGCGCAGGTAGTGGCTGGTTACACGCTGGGCGGCGCCGACATGTTGCGCCGTGCGATGGGTAAGAAGAAAGCCGAGGAGATGGCCGAGCAGCGCAGCATTTTTGTGGCGGGTGCGGCGAACAACAACATCGACGAGAAGAAGGCGAACGAGATCTTCGACACCATGGAGAAGTTCGCGGGCTACGGCTTCAATAAGTCGCACGCCGCTGCTTACTCTGTGGTCGCTTATCAAACCGCTTACCTGAAATGTCATTACCCGGCCGCGTTCATGGCGGCCACGCTGTCCTCGGAAATGGATAACACCGACAAGGTGAGTTTCTTCTATCAGGACTCGGCGGTGCAGGGCATCACCATCCTGCCGCCGGACATCAATAGTTCGCTGTATCGCTTCACGCCGACCGACGAGAAGATAATGGCCTATGGACTGGGCGCAGTGAAAGGTACGGGCGAAGCAGCGGTTGAAAACATCGTGGCAGCGCGCAAAGAAGGCGGGCCGTTCACCGACCTGTTCGACTTCTGCCGTCGCGTGGACAAGCGCGTGGTCAATCGCCGCGCCATCGAAGCGCTGATCAAGGCGGGTGCGTTCGACAGCATCAACGACCATCGTTATCAATTGTTGGCTTCGCTCGATTCAGCGCTGGGTAGTGCCGAGCAGCATGCGCGCGCGGCCAATCAGGTCAGCCTGTTCGGCGATGATCCGGCCGAAGACATGACATTGCCGATGGCAGAAGTTGAACGCTGGAAACTGCGTGAGCAGTTGCAGCAGGAAAAGACCGCACTCGGCTTCTATTTGTCTGGCCATCCGTATCAAGAGTTCGAGCAGGAACTATCCAACTTCGTCAGCATGCGCTTGGAGAAAGTCACACCGGAGATATTGCCTGCTGCCAACGGCAGGTCACGGCGACAGGAAAAAGAACTGGTGCTGTCCGGCATCGTCAGCGGCATCCGCATCCTGCAAACGCGACGCGGACGTATGGCGGTACTCACGCTGGATGACGGCAGCGCGCAGATCGAGATGACCGTGTTCAATGACCTGTTCGAACCCAACCGCAACTGGTTGCGTGATGACCAGTTGGTGGTGGCGCGTGGCCGCGCCAGCATGGACGAATATTCCGGCGGGATGCGCATCAGTGCCGATGCACTGTTCGACTTCGCCTCGGCACGCGGGGTATTCGCCAAGCGCTTGGATATCGACTGCAGCATGGATGACAAGGTATGCACCAAGCGTTTAGCTGAGATGCTCAAACCTTATTGCGGT
The DNA here is from genome assembly GCA_024636935.1 of Sideroxydans sp. Taxonomy (GTDB): domain Bacteria; phylum Pseudomonadota; class Gammaproteobacteria; order Burkholderiales; family Gallionellaceae; genus Sideroxyarcus. Next base: position 32,667 of record JAGXGC010000011.1, read on the forward strand.
GGCGAATGTGCCGTGCAGCTCAACTATCGCAACCTGATCGGCGCGGCACCACTGCGCCTGGGTGACGAATGGAAGGTCACTTTGCCGGAAGAGCTGCTGACCACTCTGTCCGAAGAGATAGGGCACGACAAAGTACGCGTGGTCTACTCATAGCGGATCTGCCGGAGCGGATGGCAGATGTCCCTATGCAAGTTGTGGTAATTTGACCGGCGGGGGCTGCAAATAAGTCATGAGGGTGGGGTATGTCGGGAGAGATTCAAAATAACATGTGCTTGATCGATATCGCCACGCGCGATGTCACAACTTGCCTCCTCCAGCCGAGTCTGGCTGAAGTAGCCGGACTGATGGCGCAGCGCCGCTTCTCATCCATCGTCGTGACCGACGATACTCGTCATCCCGTAGGCATCATCACCGAGCGCAACATCCTGCGCGCCATGCATGACGGTATCGTTGGAACGAGCGCATTGCAAAAGGTCATGTCGGCACCCGTCGTCGTTATGCCTAGCGACACCCTTGTTCTGGAGGGCTACCGTACTTGCCAACGCGAAGGTATACGTCATCTTGTGCTGGTGGATGAGGCAGGCGTGGTCTCCGGTGTCGTCAGCGATACGGATTTCCGTCTGCATCTCGATCTGACCGTATTGGCCGGCCGCCGCCGTATCTCCTCCATCGCACAACGCACCGGCCTCGCCATGCCAGCCGAGACGCCGCTCAAGCAGGCACTCGACCTGATGCATGCGCAACACAAGAGTTGCGTCATCGTGGTCGCAGAAGACAAGCCGCTCGGTATCGTGACAGAGCGCGATGTGGTGCGACTCTATTCCTCTAAGACGGACTGGATGGATGCCACGCTGGGCGATGTGATGATCTCCCCCGTGTTGAGCATAGCGGTCGATGCCACCACCAGCGAAGCCGCAGAGAAGATGCTGATGCACAAGGTGCGCCATCTGGTGGTAGTCGATACGGACGACAGCATGACAGGCCTGGTGAGTGAACACGACCTGACGCAACTGATGGCGAAAGGTTTGAGCGATCAGCGTGCCGGCATCGAAGAATCCTTCTTACATGGCTTGCTCGACACCATCCCTGATCTGATCTGGCTGAAGGACGTAGAAGGTCACTACCTAGCTTGCAATCATCGCTTCGAGCGATTCTTCGGTGCCAAGGAACAGGACATCCTCGGTAAGACCGACTATTACTTCGTGGACAAAGAGTTGGCAGACTTCTTCAGGGACTATGACCGAAAAGTGATGGAGTCGGTCAAGCCCAGTATCAATGAGGAATGGATCACCTACGCTGACGACGGACACAAGGAGTTGTTGGAGACCATTAAGATGCCGATGCATGATCGGTCGGGGAGATTGGTCGGCGTGTTGGGTGTCGGCCGCAACATCACTGAACGCAAGAAGGCGCATCAACAACTCGAGCTGTTGGAAAGTGCAGTGAACGCATCCAGCGATGCGATGTTCCTTGTCGATGACAGCTTGCATCTGAGCTATGTGAACGAGACGGCCTGCCGCCGACTTGGCTACACGCGCGAAGAACTGTTGAACATGTCGGTGCCAGATTTCGACAGTGACACGACGCGCGAACAAGTATTGCTAATGTTCTCGGAAACGGAATTTGGCAAAGAGAACACTATTGAGACGCGGCATCGCACGCGTGATGGCCGTTTTATCGAGGTCGAGATCGCCGCATCCAAGGTCAGGTTCGAGGACAAGGAGCTCAGTCTGTGCATCGCGCGCGACATCACTGAGCGTAAGAAGGTGCGTCAACGATTAGAGCTATTAGAGCAGGCGCTGAATACCTCTGGCGATGCCGTGTTCCTGCTCAACGAGCAAGCGGGCTTTGATTATGTGAATGAGACCGCCTGTCAGCGGCTGGGCTATTCGCATGAAGTACTGTTGGGCATGAATGTCAGTGATATCGATCCCGATATTACCAGCGAGCAAGCACAGGGCATGATGTTGGGCTCCATGATGGGTGAGCTGAGAGTATTTGAAACGCGTCACCGCGCCAGCGGCGGCACGATGATCGATGTCGAGATAGCTGCAACCCTCATCGAATTCGATGATGCGCGATATAGCCTGTGCATCGTGCGAGATATCACCGAGCGCAAGCTGGCTAAACAGAAATTGCGTGAAAGTGAGCAGCGTTTTCAGCAGAGCGAAGAACTATTACGCACTGTCATCGAAGCCATTCCGGATGTGATCCAGTTCAAGGATGGTGAGGGGCGTTGGCTGACATCCAACTCGGCAGCGCGTACAGTCTTCGGACTAGATGAAGAGCTAGCTTGCGAGCGTAGTGACTTAGAGCTCTCTGAGTCGGTCTCGCCGGAATACAAAGCATCGCTCCTGAGATGTCACGAAACTGACCAGAAAGTCTGGCAGGAAGGGAGCCCGGCACGGGTGGAAGAAGTGATCCAAGATCAGACAGGTGATCTCCATGCCTTCGATGTGATCAAGGTGCCCCTATTCAATGATGATGGCAGCCGCAAGGGTCTGGTCATCGTGGGGCGTGAGGTGAGCGAGCTCAAGCGCGTGGAAGGAGCACTGCGCACCACGCTGGATGACTATGCGGGGCTGGTGCAGCGCATCCCGGTCGGGGTGTACAAATACCGTATGTCAGCGCACGGCAGCGGCGCATTCGAATACGTCAGTCCACGTTGGTGTGAACTACTGGATGTGGAAGAGAAGGATGTGATGCGCGACCCGCAGGCCGCATTCTGCCGCATCCTGCCTGACGAATTGGAAGAGTTCACCTGGCTCAACGGAGTCGCGCGTGAGCAGATGCATGCCTTCGAATGGGAAGGCCGCATCAAGCGCCGCGACGGTGAGTTACGCTGGCTGCATATCGCGTCGCAACCGACCCGGCTGGAGAACGGCGACATACTGTGGAACGGCATCCAGTACGACATCACCGACCGCCGCCGGGCGGAGGAGACGCTGCGCATCAACGCCAGCGTGTTCGACAACAGTCAGGAAGCCATCGTCGTTACCGATGCGAACAATCTCATCATCGACGTCAACACCGCATTCACCACCATCACCGGTTATACGCACGCAGAGGTGATCGGTAAGAATCCGAGCACATTGAGTTCCGGCAGGCAGGGCAAGGAGTTCTACGATGCCATGTGGCAGGCGTTGCAAGAGAAGGGTGCTTGGCGCGGCGAGATATGGAACCGGCGCAAGAGCGGTGAAGTCTTCGCCGAGATGCTATCCATCTCGGTCATCGCCGACCATCTCGGGCAGGTGCAGCGTCATGTCGGCATCTTCTCCGACATCACCTATTTCAAAGACCACGAAGCCGAACTCAGCCATGTAGCCAACTATGATGCATTGACCGGCGTGCCCAACCGTCGTCTGCTGGCCGACCGCCTGCATCAGGCGATAGCCGTCACGCAACGCGGCGAAGAGATGCTGGCGATCTGCTACATCGATCTGGACGGTTTCAAGGAAGTGAACGACAGGCACGGTCACGAGATGGGCGACAAGCTGCTCATAGATATCACGCGCCGTCTGCAGGAAGTGCTGCGCGCGGGTGATACGCTGGCACGCTTGGGTGGCGACGAGTTCGTGATGCTGTTCAATGAACTGCCGCAAGTGGAAGAGTGCTACCGGATATTGGCGCGCGTCATGGATGTCATCTCGCAGCCGGTCGTGCTCAAGGGCGTTCAAGTCATCGTGTCTGCCAGTATCGGCGTGACGCTCTATCCCGAGGACGATGCGGATGGCGATACGCTGCTGCGCCATGCCGATCAGGCGATGTATGTCGCCAAACAGAGCGGCAAGAACCGCTTCCATCTCTACGATGCCATGCATGACCAGCGCGTGCGCTCGCTGCACGAGGGACGTCGCCGCATCGCACAGGGACTGGAAACCGGCGAGTTCGAACTGTATTACCAACCCAAGCAGGACCTGACGAGCGGAGACATCTTCGGCGTCGAAGCACTGATCCGTTGGAACCATCCCGAGCGCGGCATATTGTCCCCCGCCGAATTCCTGCCCATCATCGAGAACTCCGAACAGGATGTGCAACTGGGTGAATGGGTGATCAAGAACGCCCTGGCGCAGCTGTTCGCATGGGAACGTGCCGGACTGGACCTGCAAGTCAGCATCAACATCTCCGCACAACACCTGCAGATCACCGGCTTCGTCGAGGATCTGGGCAGAGAACTTTCGCACTATCCGAAGTTGCGAGACGGTGCGTTACAGATCGAAGTGCTGGAGACCGCCGCACTGGAAGATATCGCACAGTCATCCGAAGTCATCGACGCCTGTCGCAAGATGGGCGTCACCTTCGCGCTGGACGATTTCGGCACCGGCTACTCCTCGCTGGTCTATCTGAGCAAGTTGTCTGCCGACACCCTGAAGATCGACCAATCCTTCGTGCAGGGCATGAGTTTCAACAAAGGCGACCGCGCCATCGTGCAAGGCGTCATCGCCTTGGCGAACACCTTCGGCCGACACACCGTCGCCGAAGGCTTGGAAGACAGCGCCTTAAAAGAGCAACTGCTCGAGATGGGTTGCGGTTCCGTGCAAGGCTACAGCATCGCGCAACCTATGCCCGCAGGAGAGATCGCAGGATGGTTGAAACAGCGTAAGGTTTAGGGTGTTCGATGCGCCGGAAAGCGGACGGTGGTGAATGAGTGCTGACGGCAAGATGACCGGGCTGGTGAGCGAGCACGACCTGACGCAACTGGGGGCAACGGGTTTGCACGAACTCCGCGCGGGTATCGAAACATCCTTATCAGTAGCCGAAAAACGCCATACCCCACTTGGGTGATGTGTTGTTTTCAGATTGACAATAAGCTGCCCCAAGCGCAGTGTTGCGCCCGCATCGGCTAAGGGGTTGTGGCCATGTATTGCAGTCAAATAAACTGAGAAAAGGGGCATAAAATGAAAAAGAGTATGGTGGCGGTGGCAATGTTGTCGATGTTCGTGGCGGGTTCCGCAATGGCGGAAGAATCGATGTTTGCAAGCCTCCTCAATGGGGGTAAATCGGCTGGAGGCTACGCGGGTGAACGTACACTGATGGGTATGATCGACATCGGGGATAAGACCACAACAGGTACGGTCTTTATGAGCGAAGGCCGCTATATCGACGCTAAGACCGTTATTTCGTTCGTTTTGATGGACACGCTCTCGGTCACTGACAGCGGCGGCCCTGCAGAGTCCGTGAGCAATTACATGACCGTAGGTATGGGCGCCAAGTACTATCTGGGGGAGCCGGCCAAATCAGCCACAGTACCGTTCGTGCTGGGTAACGCCGGTATCCTGTTCATGGCTTCTTCTACTACATCCTCGGGAGTTACTACCAGCAGTTCCGACACGGGCTTTTCCATACAGGGCGGAGGCGGCTTTGCACACTTCGTCACTGAAGAAGTATCGCTGGACGGAACAGCGCAGGTCTATTCGTACAGCATCTCCGGCACGAGCACGTCCGGTGTACGCCTGAACATAGGTCTCACGGCGCGTTTTTGATCCTGCATTGCCTGAACAGGCCGCGTCAGCGGCCTGTTTTTTCGGCGATCCAATATAAAGTGTAGATCATCAGATGAAGAAGATCCTTCTTGGCATCATCCTGTCCATGGCTTTGGTGCTGTCCGATGCGGGAGCCAAAGAAGATCAGGTCGCGGTCGTCGTATACGGCCAGAATGCTGCTGGCAAACAATACCTGCGCGTGGCGCAGACCCGTTTCGAACAACTGCTCGCCGATAACGGCGTAGTGGTGCTGGACCAGAAGAAGGCTGAACAGCTTAAAAGATCCTGGGCGCGTCTGGGCGATCCCAGCGCGTTGATCACGGCAGAGGATTTTGTCGAGAACGCTGGAAAATACGACATTTCGGGCATTTATCGTGTCTATCTGGGCGTGGGCAAGACCACGGGATTGGCATCAACTTTCACCGCGACAGCTGTCGCAGACATCCGCTTCATCGGCGAGGACGCAAGGATCAAATCATTCGCTTCCGCTCCGATGGGCACCAAGGGGATGCCACCCTCGGACGGACTGACGGAGTCCGCCGCGGTGAACAACGCCATCCAGCGCGCGATCGACCAGACCGCCGAGAAGTTCGGCGTACAGGTGATGGATATCACCAATCCCAGATTGGTCAAGTTCTCGCTCAAGCCGGTACTGATGTTGCCAGGCGGGGCAGAATTGCTTGCAGCCCCCCCGCTATTGGCGAACGACGGCGAAATGGTCGCCTATGCAAAATTACAATCGGACGATTGGACCTTTGAAGAGCCGACCTGTGTAAGGGCATCCCCCGATGGCCGCATGGCAGCGGTCGGCACCTATCTGATGCGCACGGCATTCAATTTCGGGCGGCCGACCCGTTCCTATGCGTCCTACCTGCATGTGGTCGACGGCGATGCTAAGCGCGAAGTCGAACGATTCGAAGTCTCAAACAAGGATCCCCGCTATCAGCGCGGCGGTTCGAAGATCACCGATTGCATGTTCATGCAGACTTGGCGCTATGTGGCGGCCGTATCGCAGAGTCATCTGGTGTTCGCGGACACGGAACGCGGCGTCGAATTGGCGCGGATATTGTTCGATGAACCGTTCGACGCGCCCGTGTTGAATCATCTGCATAGCAAGGAAGCAGACTATCTCGCGGTGAGCGAGGGTGAACGCAGACTGTTCTATCAGGTGGTGAGAGAGTGATGTCTGCACGCGCTATCGGCTCGAAAGGATCGCTGATGAAGTTCGGCGCATCTCTATTTCTCGGTGCTGCGGCTTTTTCGTTCTCCGTATCTGCATATGCAGGCGCGTGCACGGGTGGCGGCCCGCGACCCGCATGGATCGACAGCCCCGAGACGGTGACCGACCAGCATTTCTTCGCCGCCGGGGTATCGGATAGCGCGCGCGTTCCATTGTCGGAACGTATCACCACCGCCAAGCAGAACGCATTGAAGAGTCTGTCCGAGATGGTCCAGGTCTCGGTCAAGAACGCGTTCGTTCTGGAACAGACGAGTCGCAAGAGTTGGGGCAGTGAATTCACCGATTCCAACCTCAGATCGGTGACGCAGACATCCACCGAGGCATCGTTGCGCAATGTCGAGATCATAGACACCTGGGAAGATCCGAAGTCCTGCGATATGTGGTTGCGCGCACGCGTTTCCAAAGCCGATGTGGAGAAGGGCAAACAGGAAGGGCTGTCGAAGATGCTGTTCGCCGCGATGAAAGCGAATGCCGAAATCGCGCAGAACGATACACAATCGCTCGATAGGCGTTTGGCCGCTACCGAAGCCGCGCAGGATGCCTTGTCGCGTATCGCTTTCGAGTTCGTCAAGGATCCCGGTTCGGCGGATTACTACAAAAAATTGCTGGGCGGATTGAAAGCATCGTTGCAGCGATCCAAGGACAAGCTGCAACAGGCGCAGTCCGATCTGCGCGAGGCTGACCTGTTGGTCGCTGAGGCCGGCATGCAGACCAGCGAGAACGAGCGGGCGAAGCGACTGACCAGGGCGACCATACTTTACAAGACGCTGCTCGCCAGCCACAACGCCGGTATCCCCGACATATTCGGTCCCGGCGACCTGTTGTTCAAGCTGGGGGAAGTGGAGTTGCAAAGACGCAGTCCGTGCGGCGCCAGGAGCTACTTTCAGCAGGCGCAGGATTCCGAGCAGTTGATCGATCGCAGGGAGATCGCGCGCAAGAAGGCCGAGACACTCGCCTGCTCGGCAGAAGACATGGAAAAGACCTTGTGGCGACAGTATTTCGAAGGGCGCCCGGTGACGCTGTTGTGCTATTTCAAGGCGGGCAAGGATGCGGGAAGTTGGCTCAAGGCATGCGACGGACTAAACAATGTGATCCGCCCATTGGGTGCTGAGGTCGAGGTCAGGAGCAAGCCGCTGACAGCAGTTCAATTGAATGTGATGACACAAGGCGAAGTGCCGGATAAGCTGCGACAGGACGGCCTGCTGCTGGCAGTGGTGGCTGCCGGCAACATGACCTCGCGCATTGATCGCGACCCGCAAAGTCGCGGTCGCGATTATCAGTTCGATGGTGCCATTGCCACTTTGCTGGTGGAGAATGGCGAGGTCGTGTTCTCGGACCGCTTCAAAGGCACAACAGGCTGGAATCCCATCTCCTCAGACATGGTGATGGATGTGCTCGGTATCAACGTGGTCAAACGCTGGCAGAATAAGTTCTCGAAGTTCCTGAATCAGGATATGAAGCAATGATGCCTGTCGTGACCGGATCGATCCGATGCCGCGGCGGGGCCAAAGGAGTGTGATGATGGGCGTTCGAACAATCATGAGCATGGCTTTGTTTTCCAGTCTGCTTGGACTGACGGCGGTGGATGCCTGCTTGGCCGATGAAATGATCGAAGTGGTCAGGTCGGAAGGGGGGCTCCGGGTCGGCGAGCCGGACAAGCAGGCGACGGATGCCAAGGTCAAACGACTGAGCGGCGACCGCTATGTATTCAGTACCGGTGCGAACGGGAGGGCGGTCGTCAGAGTGGGCGAATACGGTTTTGTTGTCGTCGAACGGAACAGTTCTCTGGAAGTCGATCGTACCAGCGGTGCGGCCAATGTATTCAGGCAGGTCAGCGGTATGATCTATTACGCGATGAACAAGGTGCAACGATCCATGCACAAGGTAAAGATCAAGACGACGACCGCCGTGATCGGCGTGCGGGGCACGCGCTTTGTAGTGGTCGATGAGGAGGCGCGCAAGGAGATCGGTATGCGCAAGGGCGAGATTAGCGTGACCAGCCCCAACGATGAATACGAGATCCACCGCCGGCAAGTGGACGACGAATTCGACGCATACAAGAAAGAGGCGCACGATGCGATCGCGCGGGAGAAGCAGGCGTTCGAAGACTATCGCGCGGAAACAGCCAAGGAGTTCATCGAGTACAAGCGCGAATTTACTTTGGCTGCCGACAGGATGGTGTCTTTCGAAGGCAACAAGGTCACGGAAGGTGCGCTGAACGAAAAGACCAGGCAGGATATGGAAAGTCTTGAATCGTTCGGGGCAGAGTGGATAGGGACAGTGCACGACTGAGTCGGGGTCGCGCGCTGAAGTTCAATGGGGTGTTCGGGTATATCAATCAGAGGAGGGTGCATCATGCGTAATCGTATCGTTGGTTCGTTAGTGGTTCTGGGGATGCTGGCAGTCAGTGGTTGCGGCAGCGCGCCGGTAAAGGAGGAAAAGGTCGAGGCGGCACCAGAGTGTGTGTTCCCGAACTCCCAGAAAGCGGCACCGGACTGGGTGTGCGATATGCCGGTTGAAGGCGTGGCGGTATCGGCGGTTGGCGTGGCGGGGAAATCCGCAGCCGGTGTGGGATTCATGAAGCAGATGGCGATGGCCGATGCGCGCGTGCAACTGGCGCAGATGGTGCGTATCCGCGTGACCAATATGATCAAGCAGTATGCGGAGACGACCGGCGCAGCCAATCAGCAGACCGTGGATCAGGTGAACACATCGGTCACCAAGCAGATCACGGAAGAGACACTGGTCGGCACGCGTTTGTATCGCACCATCACCGGGCCGGACGGTTCCATGTACGCACTGGTCGGACTGGATGAAAGCAGCGCACAGAAGATCACCGAGACCGCGCTCAAGACCAGCATGAACAACGATCGCGCTGCCTGGCAGCAGTTCCGCGCCCAAAAGGGACAGGACGAGTTGGCGGCAGACATCACCCAACAAAAGCCTGCCCAGTAAAGACGAAAGTGCAGCGTCTGCGCGAGACCACAGTCGGCCTGTCGCGGATCGCGACAGACCGACTCCAGTGAATGGTTAGATAAATTAGGGAGGCAATATGCGTAGATTCATCGCTTTGATCCTGTCGGTCGGTTTCCTGTGTGTAACGACCGGTTGTGCCACGAAGAAGGAGCAAGACGATTGGGAACAATACCGTGCCAAGAAGGCACAGGATGAACTCTCGACCGAGACGCAGAAGAGCGCGCCCTGATTCCGGCCGGATGTAACGTAGCTTCGGATCGTCTTGCATGACATCTGGCGATCGATATACGCCGTTACTGTTGTGCGGGATGCTGATCGTTCCGCACTGTGTGGCGGCATCCGAAGATTTTGAAAGCTACCGCCGGCAGCAACAGCAGGGCATACACAAGCAGCAGGCAGAGTTCCAGTCCTACCGTGAGCAGCAGGATGCCGACTTCTCTGATTTCCTCAAGATGCGGTGGCGCGAGTTCGACAGCTTCCAGGGCAAAGTGCGCATCAAGGAGCCCAAGCCCGAGCAAATTCCCGTTGCACCTGGGGTGACGCCACCTAGGCAAGTCATCGCACCAAAGCCGGTCGCGCCAATGCGCCCCGTTCCACCCGTGCCATCCAAACCCTTGCCGGTGTCGCCGGATACCTTGCGCGTCGATTTCTACGGTAACCCGCTCGACGTCAGCTTCGATCCGGCATGGCGGCGCTACCGTTCGGGCGGGCAAGCGTCATCACAAGCGATGAGCGCCTTCTGGACGATGATGAGTGGTAGCCGCTATGCGCAGACGCTGCAGACTATCGACAAGGCCAGCCAACGACTCAAGCTGGATGATTGGGGCAGGGTCTCACTCTGGCGCGCGGTGGCACAGTCCCTGCAGCCCGGTCGCAAGACTGAACAAAGACTCCTGCTCTGGTACTTCCTGATCAAATCCGGCTATGACGTGCGTCTGGGTTATGCCGGTAACGATGTCTATCTGTTCGTAGCGGTGCAGCAACCGGTGTATGCGACCAAGTTCACCCGCGTCGGCGAGCAGACTTATTACGCCGTACTGGCGGATGATCGCGGTGACAGTATCGGTCGTTTCTATACCTATGAGGCCAACTACCCGGTCAAATTGAAAGCACTTGATATCAGCTCTGCCGCGATTGGTTTTACCCGCGAAGTGCGTGCAGAGCGCAGCTTGTCCTTCGATTACAAAGGGCAGGCGGTGAGGTTGAGCGTGCCGTATGACCGCAGCCTGGTCGAATATCTGGAAGGTTTTCCGCAGTCGGAGTTCGCGCTTTACTTCGATACTGATGGCAGCTCCATATTGCGCCACAGTCTGCTGGCTGAATTGCGCAAATACACGGCGCAGATGAAAGAGCAGGAGGCAGTCAACTTTCTGCTGGCATTCGTGCAGCGCGCGTTTGCTTACAAGACGGATAACGATCAGTTCGGGCGCGAGAAATACTTCTTCATCGAGGAGTCTTTGTATTTTCCCTACAACGACTGTGAGGATCGCTCGGTGCTGTTCGCATGGTTAGTGCGTGAGCTGGTAGGTCTGAAAGTGATCGGCTTGCTGTATCCCGGACATATGACGACCGCTGTTGCGCTCACGCAGCCGGGAAGCGGTATGTCGTACGTCGATCATCATGGTCAACGTTTCGTCATTGCCGACCCGACCTATATCGGTGCCACCGTCGGCATGGCGATGCCGGCCTATGCCGCGATCAAACCCAGTCAGATCGTAGCTATCAGAAACAGAAACTAAGCGCTTTCTTGAACTGGCAGTAATTCTCTCGCACGTCGCAACGCTTCTTCCATACTGCCCACCACGTTCGTCCTGCCGATCAGATCAAAGAATCCAGACTGATGCATCAGGAAGTAAGGCTGGGTATGCGGTCCGCATAGGATGAGGTGTTTTCCGCGTTTGTGCAGCTTGTTGTGCAGGTGTTCCAGTTTATGCAGCGCGCTCGAATCCATGCTGATCACTTCCTGCATCTTGAGGATGAGCACCTCGGGTTCGTTGTGCAATTCGATCAGGATGTTCTCTAACTTGTCCGCCGCGCCAAAGAACAGCGCACCGAACACGCGATAGATCACTACGCCTTTGGGCACAGCTTTGCGCATGATGGTCGCCTCACCATCGTCGGGTAGCGGTGATTCATCTGCCACGCTGACGTGCGTGAGGTCGGTGATGCGGTGCATGAAAGAGAACACCGCGATGAATAGGCCGATCTCCACTGCCACCGTCAAGCCGAACATCACCGTCAGCACGAAGGTCACCACCAGCACTGTGCTGTCGCTCAGCGGATATTTGCGCAGTGTCCTGAAGCCTTCCCACTCACCCATGTTGATCGCCACCACCAGCAGGATGGCGGATAACGACGCGAGCGGGATGTATTGCGCCAGCGGTGCGGCGATCAGCACGATCACCAACAGCGTCAGTGCATGCACGATGCCGGACACTGGGCTGGTCGCACCTGCGCGCACATTGGTGGCGGTGCGTGCGATGGCGCCGGTGGCGGGGATACCACCGAAGAACGGGGTGACGATGTTGGCGATACCCTGCGCGATCAGCTCCTGATTCGAATCATGCTTGTCGTCGATCATGCCGTCCGCGACTGCGGCGGAGAGCAGCGATTCGATAGCGCCGAGCAAAGCGATGGTCATCGCCGGGGCGAACAGATAACGCAGTGTGGCGAAGGTGAGTTCTGGAAATTCAAAACTGGGCAGGCCCTGTGGGATGCCGCCGAAGCGGCTGCCGATGGTCTCGGTCGGCAGGTTGAACAGCACCACTAGCAGCGTACCGATGATCAAGGCGACGATAGGCGAGGGCATCTTCTGCGCCCATTTCTTGGGGTAGTACCAGATCAGCAGCACCGAACTCAGTGCAAGTATGAATGTGATGGGGTCGATGGTGCCGATGCCTGCATAGATAGCGCGCAGCTTGCCGAGGAAGTCCGCTGGCAGAACATCGATCTGCAGGCCGAAGAACTCTTTCACCTGACTGAGGATGATGAGCACGGCGATGCCGTTGGTGAAACCGATGATGAGCGGGCGCGGAAAATATTTGATCAGATTGCCCAGCTTGAACAATCCCATCGCCACCAGCATCACGCCCGCCATCATGGTGCAGATCAGCAGGTTGGCGTAACCGTACTGCAGGATGATGTTGTACACGATCACGATGAAGGCGCCGGTCGGGCCGCCGATCTGTACGCGTGAGCCACCAAGGGCAGAGATGATGAAACCGGCGATGATTGCGGTGAAGATGCCTGCCTCGGGTTTGGCACCGGAGGCGATGGCGAAAGCGATGGCCAGTGGCAGGGCGACGATACCGACGGTGATGCCGGCGGAGATATCGGTGCGTAGGCGCGCTTTATCGTAGTCGCGCATTGAATCGATCAGACGGGGACGGAAGTAAGAAGAGATCGTTGCGAGTATTGCTTGTTTCATGATGGCTGTTTCAGCACCTCCTAAGTGCGGCGATCCTATGCCTGACGTCGCGCGGCGAACAGGGCCGGGCCATAAAGTGCGGCACGGTCGTTGAGGATGATGCGCACCGGTATCGCTTCCAGCAGTGGGCGCATGCGGCCCTTGTCGAGGAAGGCGTTGATGAAAGGGCCGCTTTCCAATAACGGCACGATCTTGGGTGCGATGCCGCCGCCGACATACAGGCCACCGCTGCACATGGTCTTCAATGCCAGATTGCCCGCCTCCGCACCGTACAGACTGACGAAACGGTGCATGGTCTCGGTACACAAAGCATCGCGCTCGGCCAGCGCGGCATTGGAGATAGCTGCTGCTTTGCCTTCGGTCTGCATCGCTTGTGCCAGCCAGTCGGGCGTGCTCGCGCCTTGGCGCGCCAGCAGAAAATCGTACAAATCGGGGATGCCCATACCGGACACCACGCGTTCCCAACTCACATGGCCGAAACGCTCGCCTAGGGTCTGTGCGAAATCAAGTTCCAGCGGATTGCGCGGCGCGAAGCTGGCATGGCCGCCCTCTGTGGCATAGGGTCTATGGGTATGGCCGTCCCAGAACAAACCGGCCTCGCCCAGCCCAGTGCCGGCGGCGATGATGGCGCGGTTGCCATGCGCATCGGGCTTGCCTGCATGCAGAGTGAACAGGTCTTTCGCCTGTAGCGCGGGCAGACCATAGGCGGTCGCTTCCAGATCATTCAGCAGATGGCAATTGGCGTAACCGAAGCGTTTACGCAAGGCGTCGGCTTCGATGTGCCAAGGTAGGTTTGTAGTATGAACGGTGTCGTTGTGTACCGGTCCGGCCACGCCGAAAGCGGCGGACTGTATGGTTCCGGCAGTGTCCATGAACTCGGCCAGCAGTGCATCGAAAGTGGCGTAGTCGGCGCTGACGAATTCGCGTTCGCTTGTGATCGTCGCTTGCGTGCCGTCGACTTCGACCAGTGCCAGTCGTGTCTTTGTGCCGCCGATATCACCTGCCAATACACCCGCCATGTAAGCCTCTAGCCCAAAAGGAAATGTTCCTGCGAATGATACTCGCAGTCTTCATCAAAATCTCACGCACTTGTCATCTGCGCTTCATGTGGCTTCCACATACTGCGCGCCATGAAGCTTATAAAGAGACATTGGCGTTGGTGGATACCGTTGCTGTTGTGGAGCGCGGATGCCAATGCCTGGGGCTTGTACACCCATGTCTACTTCGCGCAGATGCTGTTGTGGGCTGTGCCGCTCACCGACACCCGTTTCCGTAAAGCCGTCCTCGCCTATCCCCGATTGGTTCTGGCCGGTGCCTGTCTGCCCGACCTCGCGCTGTGGAGCGACCGCACCTGGGGCGAACCGTTCTCGACCACCCATCAATGGCAACGCGCGCGCAAATTGCTAGACGATGCCAAGAGCGATGAGGAATACGCGCTGTCGCTCGGCTTCGTCAGTCACCTGCTGGTGGATGTGATCGCGCACAACCACTTCGTACCGGCCCACGAAAAACTGTGGGGTAACGTGCCGGTGTTGACGCACGCCGCCTGCGAGTGGGCGATGGACATGCACATCCGCGACCAACTGTTCATCGAGCCGAGCGAATTGATGGACGCGCATCGCAACGAACTGGCCGAATACATCGCGCAACATTTCGCCTGCCCGCAGCCCATCGCCAAACGCAGCATTGCCATGTTGTCTGGTGCCGAGCAGTTGCTGCGCATCAGTCGTCTGTCGCATCTATGCCATCGCGGCGCGAAGTTCTTTGATGCTGGTATGTCGCGCCGCTTCAACTACTACCTGAACGAGACCGGCGCACGCCTCACCCATATCGACCGCATCCTGATCGGCGAAGAACCGGTGTGGGACGCCAACCCGCATGCCGACGATCCCGTCATCCGCCAGCGCATCGAACTGCTACGCCCGCGCGAGCTGCGCCACCGCATGCCACTGCCGCAGGACGTGTTTAGCGAAGGACACCTCTAAAAATCCAAACTTCGTTGCAATACTGCGTTACTCGCAAAAAATCACGCCTTACATATCGGCATATGCGGCGTCGCGATTTTCTGCTCGCGCCTTGTCTTGCTTAGAATTTTGAATTTTTTGAGATGTCCTAAAGCTTGAAGCTTGAAGTGGTGAATTGTTACAGAACTGCAACATACATTTCACGGGCGCGAAATATTCACTAGGCAAGATGATCGCATTACATATCTAGACATCTACTGCCATGAGTTTGTACGCCATCGAGCGCGACACCGGAATCGCCCTGTATGCACAGATCGCCGAAGTACTGGAGCGAGAGTATGTGCGTCAGGGTTCGCCCGGCGACAGGCTGCCTGCGGAAGGTGAGCTGGCGGCACGCTTCGGTGTGAATCGCCACACCCTGCGCCGCGCAGTGGATGAGTTGATCATCGAAGGTCTGTTGGAGCGTCAACACGGTGTGGGTATCTTCATCACCGACCGTCTGCTGGATTACAAGCTGGGCAGCGGTACGCGTTTCACCCAGACACTGGCCGAGATCGGTATCGCCACCGATACCAAAGTGATCCGCAAGATGGTCGCCCCCGCTTCAGCTGGCGTGGCAAAGCATCTGGCCATCGAAGCCGATCAAGACGTGTTGTGGGTAGAGACTCTGCGCATCGCCGACGGCATACCCTTCTGTGTCATCTCGCACTTCCTGCCGCTGACACCCTATCGTGAACTGCTGGAGGACTATCAGAGTGGTTCGCTACATGCCCTGCTGAACGAGCATTGCGGCGCGCTGCGCCGTACTGAAAGTCTGGTCACAGCCGTCATGCCACAAGGTGACGACGCGAAACTGCTCGGCATCACCCAGCACCGGCCCGTACTGCGGGTAAAGAGTTTGAACGTGCTTGAACGCGATGCATCACCGGTCGAGTACGCCATTACAAGGTTCCGGGCTGACCGGATCCAACTGTGCATCACCCCTACCCAGTAGCAACCTTTCCATTCTTCCTGACAGGAGCTTTTTAAATGAATCTCAAGCGAATCTTATTTTCAACCTTGGTCTGTGCCTCAATGGTCACGCCTTACAGTATGGCGGCAGAGGCCATGCATGACGGTAGTAAAGCCCATCCCTTGCGCGTGATGTTGATCCCTGCCGACGGCGGTACCGAAGACGGAACCAAGGCTGACTTTCTACCGATATTCAACGCTGTGACAAAATCCACTGGCCTTAATTTCGACATCAGAGTGGGCCAAAGCTATAGCGCCGTGATGGAAGCGATGTGTCTGAAACAGACCGAGATCGCGTTCTTTGGTGCTGCAAGCTATATCCCAGTGCGCGACAAAGGCTGTGCAAAGTTGCTCGCAGTGGCGGTACACAAGGGTGCGTCCGTGTATTACTCCGGTGTCTTTACGCGTGCGGATGCGCCGTATAAGAGCCTCAAGGACACCAAAGGTGCACGTTTGGCACTGGGTGATGTGAACTCGACATCAAGCTTCGTATATCCGGTTGCTATGTTGATGGATGCAGGCGTCGATCCGGCACGTGACATGGGACAAGTGGTGATCACAGGCAGCCACGCCAACTCACTCAAGGCTGTAGCCGAAGGCAAGGCAGATCTGAGCGGGGCATCGTTCGACTCGTTCGAGAAGGCTGTGAAGCAAGGCGCGATCGATCCGACCAAGGTTCGCGTGTTGGCCAAGAGCGAACCCATCCCCCAGCCGCCACTGGCAATGTCAACTTCCCTGCCCAAGGCTACCCAGCAGAAACTGAAGGACGCATTCAACACTGTGCATAAGGCACCTGGTGTCACACCAGACATGATTCGCGGCTACGGTGGCTCGAAAGTGGATCGCTACGATGCTGACTTCCCGGAATCCGGCATGGACGCTCCAGGTAAGAAACTGGCGTTGGTGGATGACCAGGTGAAGGCTGAACTTCTCAAGAAAGCAGCACAACGCTAAGCGTAGACACCCACCTGCGAAAGCAGGTGGGTATGTCTGTGGCTGGCTATTGCAGAGGAAACGACCATGTTGAGATTCGATAGTGTCTACAAACGTTTTCCGGATGGTACGGAAGCGATACGAAATATCTCGTTGCAAGTACCACGCGGACAGTTCTGTGTCGTACTTGGCCCTTCGGGAGCAGGCAAATCAACCTTGCTACGCATGCTGAATGGTTTGTCCAAACCGTCTGAAGGAAGTGTCTATCTCGGTGGCGAACTGATTTGTGACCAATCAGTGCAGCGACTGCGCAAAAAGGTAGCTACCGTGCACCAGCAATTCAATTTAACGCCGCGTATGTCGGTGGCGCTCAATGTACTGTCGGGTGCTTTGCCGCAGGTGCCTCATTGGCGGGCAGGGCTGGGTCTGTTTCCAGCATCCTTGCGCGAGAAAGCTTGCCAACTGCTGGATGAGGTCGGTTTGACCCCCGAACATGTAAGCCGCCGAGTCTCAGAATTGTCCGGCGGACAACAACAACGCGTGGGTATTGCGCGCGCCTTCATGATGGATCCGGCCGTATTGCTGGCAGATGAACCGGTCGCCAGCCTGGACCCGCGTATCAGCCGGGGAATACTGGAATTGCTGCATCGCCAATCGCGCAACCACAACACCACTGTCCTATGCAGCCTGCATCAACCCGATCTGGCTCGAGAGTTCGGCGACCGGATCATCGCGGTCAATCAGGGACGTTTGGTGTTCGACGGAAAGCCAGAGCAACTCACCGACAAGGTTTGCGAAGAGCTGTATCACGGCGCCTTGAACCACGACCATAACAAACCTGTAGTGGCAGTTCCGGAATTCGAACCAGAACTGGAAATGGCTGCGGCCTGAGATGAACATGATGAAAAACCTATCAGTCAACCGGGATGCCAAATGGCATCTAGACCAGCCCTATAACGCGCGGCATCTGCTGTTTGCCATCGCTGCATTATTGATACTTGCAGTGACAGGCAGCCGGATGGAAGTGCCGCGCATGGTGAGCGAAACGGCGCAGGGAGTCGGATACGTAGTCGGTCTGAACGATTCATCACCCGTGGCGACCGGAGTGAAGCGCATCGCTGAATCGATATGGCCGCTGCGTATCTCCGAAGAGATCGAGATATCACGCATAGAGAATTTCGACCGCAACGATCTGCCATGGCTGTCGCATGTGGAAGTCATCGAATCGCGCACGCCACACTTGAACACCGAGACGCTGCAACTGGAAGAGACCGTCGAGAGCAAGGAAGTGTTGGTCAAACCGGTTGGATATCTGGCGCATGTGCTTCTCAAGATGTTGGAAACGCTTGAGATGGCGCTGTGGGGAACGATACTGGCAGTGATCCTGTCGATCCCGCTGGCATGTTTCGCTGCCGCCAACTACGCGCCTAACCGTTTCATTTACAACTTGTCGCGTTCCACCATCAGTCTGTTTCGTGCGATCCCGGAACTGGTCAGCGCGCTGTTTCTAGTGTTGGCATTCGGCTTCGGACCTATCGCAGGTTTTCTGGCGCTCGGAATCCATAGTGCAGGTTTCCTTGGCAAGTTCTATGCGGAAGATATAGAGAATGCCGACCGTGGTCCGCAGGAGGCGCTTCAATCCATCGGCGCGGGACAGATCAAGACGCTCTGGTATGGCGTGTTGCCGCAAGTCTTGCCGCAGTACGTCGCCTACACGTTGTACATCCTGGATCGCAATATCCGTATGGCTACCGTGATTGGGATCGTGGGGGCTGGCGGCATCGGGTTGGAATTGAAAGGCCGCTTCGACATGTTCAATTTTGATCACGTGGGAACCATTCTGGTGATCATCTTTTTGACTGTGATTATCCTCGACCAGTTTTCAGCAAGATTGCGCAGCCGCCTGATGTGACAGCCTCGGCTGTTGCAGCAGGTATGAAGCGAACCAACTTGTATAGACATCTATCTGCATAGGGAAAGCTGGAAATGAACTTACCAAGAAAAGAATGGGCCGCCGCCTTGTGCGCGCTGCCTGCCAGTGAAGTGAAACATCTGGCGAACGTGTTGTCGGGTGAACTGGAAGTGCGCGATGTTGCACTGCCGCACGCAGGACTGGGCTTGCTCAATCTGCGCGACGGTGCGTTCGAAGAATCCTATTTCATCGGTGAGATACCCGTGGCACGTGCCGAAGTGATCGTGCGCAGCGCGGGCGGAATGGAAGAGCGCGGTGGTGCATTGATCGTCGACGACCGCGCACAGTTCGCACGCTCCATCGCCATCCTTGATGCGGTGATGGCCGGCAAGCTGCCCGGCAGTGTACCGGCCATGACGCTGGTGCAGCGCGGCATGGAAGTACGCCAACAAAAACAAATCGAGCGCAAAAAACTACTGACCGCGACGCGCGTGGATTTCTCGCTACTGGGACAAGAGGACGACGAAGATGAAGAATGAAATGACCATGGTCGAAGCCGACATCTGGCATCCGGCACAACAGCAGCAACTGTTTCGCAGTCTGCTGGATGCTTTCAGTTATCCCGGCCGTATCCAGACTTGTACTGCACAGGCTGAACCTTGGCTGGCATTGCTGGGCGCACTGTTGGATGGACAGACGACTTTGTCCGATTCACAAGATATGTTGGAGGAATCCATCTGGCCGAAACTGGAAGCGCAGCGTGTGCCTTATGAACTAGCCGCGTTCATCCTGTTGGACGGCAGCCAAGCACCGGAGATGGTGCCGAGCTTGGGCACACTGGAAGCGCCAGAGGGCGGCGCGACTTTGTTACTGCGCGTCGCATCACTGCATGAAGAAAGCGCGGGTGCATTGCGCTTGAATTTGACTGGCCCCGGCATCCGCCAGCCAGTCACCATCAGTGTGGAAGGTCTGCATGCAGACTGGATAGCCGCACGCAACGACTGGGTCAGCAGCTTCCCGCTCGGTGTCGAATTGGTGTTGTGCGATGCGCAACGCTTCGTTGCACTGCCGCGCACCACCCGCATCGTGATCGGCGGTGCAGCATGAGTTACGTCGCGATCAAAGGCGGTAAGGCCGCTATCGACGGTGCAGCAAGCGCCTCCGAATACCTGCGCAGCAAAGGTTCGCTGGACGAGCCACTGACGCTGGCGATGATAGAAGAGCAGTTGCGTCTGCTCACCTCGCGTGTGGTGTCCGAAGGCGGTCTGTATCACCCGCGTCTGGCTGCGCTCGCGCTCAAACAATTCCAAGGCGACACCTTGGAAGCGGCGTTCGCCTTGCGCGCTTATCGTTCCACCAAACCGCGCTTGCTCGAATCGCCAGTGCAAGACACGGCCAACATGCGCTGCATCCGCCGCATCTCGTCTGCGTTCAAAGAAGTGCCGGGCGGCCAGTATCTCGGCGCGACCTACGACTACGCCTTGCGTCTGTTGCAACTCGATCTCGCCAACGAAGACCCGGCCGCATTCAAAGCCGTGGCGAAGAGTTTCCTGCGCGACACACCCGAAACAGAACTGCCCGACAACTTCCCCAAGGTGATCGACTCACTGCGTGCAGAAGGTCTGTTGCCGCCGGTCGCACCGAGTCGCGCTGCCGCGTTCGACATCACGCGCGATCCGCTGGTGTTCCCTGTGCCGCGTTCGGCTGCACTGGCCACCATGGCACGCGCCGAGACAGGCGGTCTGCTGGCGATGGCTTATTCCAACATGCGCGGTTACGGCGACGTGCACCCCACGGTGGCGGAGCTGCGCGTCGGTTATTTGCCGGTGATGCTGCCGCATCCGGTGACGGGCGAGTTGATGGAAGCGGGCGAAGTACTGGTCACCGAGTGCGAAGTCGTGGCGATGTACGAAGGCACGAACGGCGACGAGCTGCCCACCTTCACGCTCGGCTATGGCGCGTGCTTCGGTCACAACGAAGTGAAGGCGATCAGCATGGCCATCCTCGACCGCGCTTTGCAGAAAGGTATGCAAGACGGCCCCACCAATCCTTCGGAAGATCCCGAGTTCGTGTTGTTGCATGTGGATGGTGTGGATTCGATGGGCTTCGCCTCGCACTACAAGATGCCGCACTACGTCACCTTCCAGTCGGACATGGATCGACTGCGCACCACCCAACAAAAGATGCAGCAAAAAGAATCGGAGGCGACCACATGAACGCGAATTACGAACTGCCGCTGGAAGATGCAGGCTATTCCTTCGGCTTCCTCGACGAGTACGCCAAAAAGGAAGTGCGCCGCTGCATCCTGAAAGCGATCTCCATCCCCGGTTACCAGACGCCTTACGCTTCGCGTGAGATGCCGATGGGGCGCGGCTTCGGAACCGGCGGTCTGCAACTCACCTTGTCGCTGATCGGCGAAGACGACACTTTGAAAGTGATCGACCAAGGATCGGACGATTCGGTGAATGCAGTTAACTTGCGTCAATTCGTGCAGCTCACCTGTCCCGGTGTCGAAGTCACCGAGAAGACGCAGGAAGCGACGCTGATCCAATCGCGTCACCGTATCCCGGAGAAGCAACTCACCGAGCAACAGATACTGGTGCTGCAAGTGCCGTATCCCGATGCATTGGTGGTGGTCGAACCATCGGAAGCGCGACGCAAAGTCATGCATGGTGAGGCCGACTATTCACGTCTGCTGGTGAAGTTGTACGAGGACGTGGTGCGCTTCGACGAGATCACCATCTCGCACCGTTACCCCACGCGCATCAACGGCCACTACGTGATCGACCCGTCACCCATCCCGCGCTGGGACGTGCCGCGTCTGCATCAGTCACCAGCATTGGTACTGCTCGGAGCCGGGCGCGAAAAGAAGATCTACGCCGTGCCGCCCTACACCTTGGCCGAACCGCTGGTGTTCGATGACATCGCCTTCCGTGTTGAAGATTTCCGCGACGCGAACGGCAAGCGCATCGCCTGTCGTTGCTGCGGTTCGACCGTGAGCTTCCTCGATGAACTCATCGATGATGCAGGCAACGTCACCCACCAATGTTCCGACTCGGCCTATTGCGAGGAAGAGCAGGAAACCATCAGCGCGAGGAAGCAAGCATGAGCAACAAGATATTGTCCGTGCGCGGTCTGTCGCGCATCCACGGTGAGCAGTGCCCGCTGTGTATTGCGAGCACCGGCCCGGAACACGACACCAACATCTGCCCGCACTGCGGCAGTGTGGTCGCCGCGCACGATGTGAACTTCGATCTGTATCGCGGCGAGATCCTCGGCATCATCGGTGAATCTGGCAGCGGCAAGTCGAGCACGGTGAAGACCTTGTATTTCGACGAGGCACCGACAGCGGGCAGCGCGACCTTCTACGACGGTGGTGCGCAGCACGATATGTTCGCGCTCAACGCCGCGCAACAACGCAGCATGCGCAACAAGCGTTTCGGCATGGTGTATCAGAACCCGCATCTGGGTCTGAACTTCCAGATCTCCGCCGGAGGCAACATCGCCGAGCGTCTGCTGATGAGCGACCTTAAACACTACGGCGAGATCCGCACCCGTGCAGGAGACCTGTTGGTGCGTACCGAAGTGGCGCGCGCACGCATGGATCAGAACCCCAAGACTTTCTCAGGCGGTATGCAGCAGCGCGTGCAGATCGCCAAGGCACTGGCCACGCAACCGCCGTTGCTGTTCTTGGACGAAGTCACCACCGGACTCGACCTGTCGGTGCAAGCCGCCATCCTCGATCTGATCCTGGAGATACAACACGAACTCGGCACCGCGATGATCGTGGTCACCCACGACTTAGGCGTGATCCGCCTATTGGCAGGCCGCACGCTGGTGATGAAACACGGCCGCGTCATCGAGTCCGGCCTTACCGACCAGATCCTTGAAGACCCACAGCACGCGTACACCCAGCGGCTGGTGGCTTCTGCATTGTGAGATGAATATGAACGCTATCCTGACTATCGAGAATTACGCCAAGACATTCTGTCTGCACGAGCGCAACAAGCTCATCCCATCCGCTTCGCATGTGAATCTGAGCGTGTACCCCGGCAAGCTCACCGCGCTGATCGGGCCGACCGGCGCGGGCAAATCTTCCGTGCTGAAAGGGGTGTATCGCACCTACCTGCCCAGCGCCGGACGCATGCTGTTCCGCACTGCCGCAGGTGAAGTCGTCGACCTCGCACAGGCGGACGAACATCGCATGCTGGAGCTGCGCAAGAGCGAGATAGGATTCGTCACCCAGTTCCTGCATTGCCTGCCGCGCAAGTCCGCGCTGGATGTAGTGGCCGAGCCTTTGTTCGCGCGCGGCGTGCCGACCGAAGAAGCACGCGGACGTGCAGCTGACCTGCTGGCGCAACTGGCTGTGCCCTCACATCTGTGGAACGTGCCGCCCGCTACGTTCTCCGGCGGCGAGAAGCAGCGTGTGAATCTGGCGCGCGGTTTGATCGCGCAACCGCGTTTGCTGTTGCTGGATGAACCGACCGCCAGTCTCGACCCCGCCACCACCGAACGCGTCGTGGCACACCTCGAAACATTGAAAGGCAGCGGCATCGCCATGCTGGCCATCTTCCATCACCCCGATCTGGTGCGCCGTCTGGCCGACAGTGTCATAGAGCTGTCACCTCCCGTCGCTATCGTTGAACCCGAAAAGGAAATCGCATGAACAAGCATTTTTATCTGACTGGCGCGCAAGTCGTGCTGGAGAACGAAACACTGAAAGACGCTGCCGTGCTGATCGCGGACGGCAACATCGTCGCTATCAACCCAGCCAGCAGTAGCGGCGCGCAAGAGATCGACCTGCGCGGCCAGACCCTGATGCCGGGCATGATCGACCTGCACTGCGACGCACTGGAAAAAGAAGCCGAGCCGCGCCCCGGCGTGCATTTCCCGTTCGACTTCGCCTGCGCGCAAGCTGACAAGCGCAACGCCGCCGCCGGTATCACCACCATCTATCACGCCTTGTCTTTCGCCAATGCTGAACTGGGGGTGCGCAACAACAGCACAGCGGCTGAGCTGGCACGTGCGGTGCATGCCTGGCAGCAACATGCACTGGTGGATAACCGCGTGCATGCCCGTTACGAGATCACCGACCCGACCGCACCCGAAGTGTTGAACGATCTGCTGAGCAACGACGAGATCCATCTGATGTCGTTCATGGACCACACGCCGGGGCAGGGTCAATTCAAGAGTATCGATGCCTATCGCAGTTTCCAGACGCGCACTTATAAGAAAGACGAAGCAGAGTTCGAAGCCTTGCTGGCCGAGAAGTTGGCACAGGGCGAAGGCGCAGTGGGGCGCATGGAACAACTGGCGCAACACGCACGCGAACTTGGCATCCCGCTCGCCAGCCACGACGACGACCGTCCCGAGAAAGTGGATGTGGTGAAGGCGTTGGGTGTAAGCGTGTCCGAATTCCCGATCAATCTGGAGACCGCCGTCGCCGCACGCGCAGCAGGCCTGTCCACCTTGTTCGGTGCGCCGAATGTGGTGCGCGGCAAATCACAATCCGGCTCCATGCGTGCGCTGGATGCAGTGCGCGAAGGCGTGGCCGATTGTCTGTGCGGTGACTATTCACCTGCGGCCTTGCTGCCCGCCGTGTTGCAATTGCCGGAACTGGCTGGCATCAAATTGCATGAAGCAGTCGCTCTGGTGACCTGCAATCCTGCGCGCGCCGTCAGCCTGAAAGACCGTGGCTCCATCGCTGTTGGCAAGCGCGCCGACCTGTTGGCAGTGCGCTACCTTGGTGGTCTGCCGCAAGTGTCACGTGTGTGGTCGGCAGGCCTGCCGGTGATGACACTTGCTTTCGATCACGGGGCCTGAGGTGAGCGGCGTTCTGCTCTATGTGATCGGCCCATCCGGCAGCGGCAAGGACAGCCTGATGAGTCATGCACGCTTCAAACTGGCGCAGGATGCCAACGTGGTGTTCGCGCATCGCTACATCACCCGTCCGCAGGATGCCGGAGGCGAGAACCATGTGGCGCTGAGCGAGGACGAGTTCGAATCGCGTGTCGCGCGCAAATTGTTCCCACTGCATTGGCATAGTCACGGTCTGCGCTACGGCATCGGTTGTGAATTGAATCATTGGCTGGCCAAAGGATTGACCGTGATCGTCAATGGTTCACGTGCATATTTACAGGAAGCCTCGCGTCGTTATCCGGAACTGGTGCCGGTGCTGATCGAGGTGTCGCCCGCAGTGCTGCGTCAACGTTTGCAGGGGCGCGGACGCGAGAGCGCGGACGACATAGAATCCCGACTAAAACGCGCTGGCGAGTTCGCTTCTTTGCAGCACGGCAAACTGGTGCGCTTCAGCAATGATGCGCCGCTTAATACGACTGGCCCCGAGTTCGTCGAACTCATCCGTAGCCAAGCGCCGGTGACGATATGCGACTGACCTTTCTTGGCACCGGTGCGGCCGGTGGTGTGCCGTTGTGGGGGTGTGACTGTGCGGTGTGTGTACGGGCGCGGGTGGACATCACCGCGCGCCGCCAGCCGAACTGTGCGCTGCTGGAAGCGGGCGACGTGCGCCTGCTGATCGATGCGGGTGTGATGGATGTGGCCGAGCGATTTCCGCCGGGTGCGCTGAACGCGGTGCTGGTCACGCATTTCCATGCCGACCATGTGCAAGGACTTTTCCATCTGCGTTGGGGGAAGGGCGAGCTGGATGTGTATTCGCCGCACGATAGCGAAGGCTGCGCCGATCTGTACAAATATCCCGGGCCGCTGAAGTTCACGCAACTCTCCAAGTTCGAACAGATCGAGATAGGCGATGTGCGCATCACGACCGTGCCCTTGGTGCATTCAAAGCCGACGCTGGGTTATTGCATCGAGCATAAGGGCGCACGGCTGGCCTATCTTTCCGACTGTCGCGAACTACCCCTGGCCACGCTGGAGTTCCTGCAACGCTGGCAGCCGCACACCATCTGTCTGGATTGCACTTTCCCGCCCGGCGCAGATCAGCCGCGCAACCATTTTGATCTCACCGAAGCCCTCGACATCGCGCAAATTTTTCCGGAAAGCGAGATGGTGCTGATGCACATCGGTCACAAATTGGATGCCTGGTTGCTGGATAAACCCGATGCCTTGCCGGACGGCATGCTTCTGGCGCGCGACGGCGAGACATTGGTCTGCATCGCCACCTCATGACACCACTGCTGGCTGTCGGCTTGTCGGTGTTGTTGCATGTGTCGTGGAATCTGCTGACACGGCGTACGCACAGCGATGCAAACTTCCTGTGGTGGATCGTCGGTCTGCATGTGCTGATCTTTGCGCCGTTCGCCCTGCCTGCTTTTCTGCATGCGGCGCAGGCTTCACCGGTGTTGTATATGTGCGCTGCCATCAGCGGCATCGCCAACGGCTTTTACTTTCTCGGCCTGCGGGCGGCTTATCACGTGGCACCAGCCAGCGCGGTCTATCCCATGGTGCGCAGCTCGCCTTTGCTGATCGCGGTCGTGGAGACACTTTTCTTCGCACGCGACTTTCCCCTGCTGTCCTGGTTCGCCATCCTCATCGCGGCAGGCGGGTTGTGGCTGATCGCGACCAGTTCACACGACGGTGTGCGTCGTTTGAGCAAGGCATGGCCGTATGCACTGTTCGCCGCAGTCATGACGATGGTTTACAGCCTCAGCGACAAGGTAGCGGCCGGGCATCTGGATGGCTTGCACGTCGCCTTGGGCTACGTGTGTGTGAACTACGCCATCGGCTGGTTGTTCCTGTGCGGCGAGCAGAAACGCCGCACGAAACGCTGGATACCTGCGATCACGCCATCCAAACGCTCGTTATTGATCGGTGCGCTGGGCGTGGGCACGGCTTACGCATTGGTGATCTACGCCATGCGCTGGCTGCCCGCCGCCTATGTGGTGACGCTCACCAATGCGGGCATCGTACTCACCGTGTTGCTGGGCATCGTGTGGCTGAAGGAACACGAAGGCTGGCGCCAACGCGCTTTGGGCGCAGGACTGGTGGTCGTGGGGTTGCTAGTGCTTGGTGCGTCTGCGGTGTGAGAAAACCGGGCTGAATGAAAGCAGACTAACCATCGTAGAGAACAGCACCGACAGCGGGAATAGGCGAAATCTGCCCGATTTGCTGCTGCATTAATATATCCTTAACGAAAGTATTCCAGAGTGTGTGGTTCTGGAACATTCAAATCCACAAAGAAGGCTGAAGGCCGCTTACTTAATTTTTTTGCAATTCGTTCCTTACGCACTACAAATATGTCTAAAACAATACCTATCGCATCCGAGAGCAAATGCTCTAGATGTAAAACATCCAGTTGCTGCACCTACATCACCCAAGCCATTGAGAAACCGCGCGACCAGCATGATTTCCAGAACCTGCTGTGGCAGGTCTCACACGATCATGTGTCGGTGTTTAAGGATGACAATGGCTGGTTCCTGCTGATCGACGGACGATGCGAGCATCTGCTACCGGATGGCTTGTGCGGTATCTATGAGACGCGTCCTCTGGCATGTCGCGATCATAGCGATGAGAACTGCGAGTTCGAGCTGGAAATGGAGGACATGTTCAAACTGTACTTCCCGGACTACGACTCGCTGCTTGCGCACTGCAAGAAGAAGCTCAAGCACTGGGGTGAAGAAGAGCAGCCTGCCAAGAAGAAAAAGAAGAAGTCCAAATCAAAATAACGCCGCATTAACGAACAGCCCCTGCATGAAGCATGCAGGGGCTGTTCATATTTGCAGTGGGTGTTGCGCTTAGATGAACTGGAAAGACACCCAAGCGATCAACGCGCCCAACGCCGCACCGGCCAGCACATCACTTGGATAGTGCAGGCCGAGGATGGGGCGTGACAATGCGACCATTGCGGAGAATGGCACCAGCAACCAGAACAAGCCGGGGTAGTAAGACAAGGCGACGATGCAGAACACGGTGGCATGCAGCGTGTGGCCGGAAGGGAAACTGAACTGGTCCAGCGTCTTGCCTACGCACTGGATGGCGGGATACACGTTGAACGGGCGCGGACGCAATGTCTTGCCCTTGATGAGTTTGTACAGCAGCGTGCCCGTGCCGCCTGCGGCCAGCATGTGCAGCACAGCGGGCAGTGCGTCGTAACCATCCTGCAGCAGGAAAGTGATCATCAGCACATACCAGAACACACCGTCGCCCAAACGGCTGGCAAGGCGGAACAGATTGCGCACCGTGAAGCTGCGGCTCTGCCGATTACAGAGCACACACAGCTCCATATCCCAAGTTTTAATCTGTTGCAGCGGAGAGCTCAGATTGGCCATGATTCACTCCTTGTGAACGTACGGTATCCATCAACACAGCTTCCATCTGACCCATGATGTGTTCCCAGGTCAGTGATTCCACAGTGTCGCGCGCCGTCTTGCCCAGTCGGCGCACGCGCGGCAGATCGTTCGCCAGCGTGCGTGCTTCGGCAATGAAGGCATCACTGTCGTCATACTTCGCCACCAGACCGTTCACATCGTGTTTGATGTGTTGCTGCGCGGCGGCATAGTCGTAAGCAAGCGTCGCCAGTCCGCTGGCCATCGCCTCCACCGTCACGTTGCCGTAGGTCTCGGTCAGGCTGGCGTAGAGGAAGATATCGCCGGAAGCGTAATGACGCGCCAGCGCCTCGCCGGTCTGCATGCCCGCGAAGGTCACATGCGGATGTTGCTTCTGCAATTCAGCGCGTGCTGGGCCATCGCCCACCATCACCAGTCGCAACATCGGGTTCAGCTTGCGCATCTGGTCGAACGCGTTGATCACCACATGCAAGTTCTTCTCCGCCGCGATGCGGCTCACCAGCATCACCACCGGTGTGTCATCGCTCGCATTCCATGAAGCGCGCAGTTCCGCATCGCGCTTGGCCGGATGGAACAACTCGGTATCCACCCCGCGCGACACCACCAGCACGTTCTGATAACCCTCGTGTTCCAGTTGCTGTTGCAGCGAAGCCGTGGGCACCAATGTGCACGCTGCCTTGTTGTGGAAGTGGCGCAGGTAAGCGGCGATAGGCTTTTTCAACAGGCCGATGCCGTAGTGCTGCGTGTAGTTGTGAAAGTTGGTGTGGAAGTCTGTAGATACCGGAATCGCCAACTTGCGCGCCGCCGACAACGCCGTCCAACCCAGCGGCCCCTCGGTCGCGATATGCACCACATCCGGCCGCTGCTTGCGCCACAGCTTGAGCAGCAGTCCCTTGGAAGGCAGGCCGGACTTCAGCTCCGGATAACCGGGGATAGGCATGCCACCCACCAGCGTCTCTGAATACGCCCCCTCATCATTCGCCACATCCTGCTTGCTCTGGCGCGGCCGGATCATGTGGATGCGGTGTCCGCGCTTGAGCAGCCCGTGCACCATGCGGCCGATGGTGATGGCCACACCGTTCACTTCCGGAACGTAAGTTTCAGTAACCAGCGCGATACTCAGCGCTGGCGCGACATGGAGAGTTTCGTTAGGTGTATTCATGGTGCGCATCGTCGCGCGGAGACATGAATATTTGATTACGGGGGGGTGAAGAGTTTGTGACGGGGGCTGAGGCTAAAGAAAATATATAGGCCAAATTTCTGCTTGGTGGGGGAAGGGAGTCGGGCTAGGATGCTCGACAAGAGGTGGGTATTGCAAGATGCAATCGATACCGCCCCGTTTTATTCGCGGCAATATAGAAAAAATATGTTGGGTACTTAAATATCACCAACAATATTTAGTGAGCTTTAACTAATTTTCGTGCTTATTGTGAATGAGGTAACAATCTTGGATGAATTAACTAATTGGCTGTCTCTGATATCGAATGTGTTCACGATTATTGCTTCAGGCATAGCTATCTATCTTTTTTTGTACAAAGGGAAGGAAATTTCTTCTGTTTTGGATTTGTTACTAAATTACACCCATCAACTGTCACTTTCAGAAGTAAAAGAGAAACTTGAAAGGCTCAATGAATACAATGCAAAAGACCCTGAGCAGTGCGAGAAGATAGTTAATATATTAAATGAAATTATTGGTCAAATCAGAGGCAATAGCAGATTAAAAATTCACTTCGAGGAAGTTGTTTCAACAATAGAAAGCCTTATTGCCGATAAGAGGAAACTTACTGAGCCAAGAAAGAGAGCGCTAGTAAGTGAGCTAAGAGAAAGACTTCGCCATCTCAATGTAAAGAATATTGATAATTTAGTTGGAGAAACAAAATGAGCAAGATTGTTAAAGCTGTAAATGTAATGGTTTCTAATCCATCACAAATCAATGAAGTCTACAAAGGTGAGCATGAGACAGAGGTGTTTTTTCAATACGCAGAAAAATATAAATGGTCCATATTAAAAAATAAGGATGATGTATATTTTTTAAGCTACTTTACTGAAGAAGTTGATTTAAAAGATCTTGCCTTAATTCCAAATGAAATATGGATGGAAGTCGCTCCAAGCTGTATTAGTTATAACACCAAGGAACTGGCTACAAGAGAAGCTAGAGATTCATTTGCTGAACTTTATGCGCTTGTTAGTGAAAAAGCCTATGGGATGGATGAGGTTCTTGATGAAATAATTGCTTCAGATGAGTTGCCGTTCTGATAGGTATATCAATCAGGAACGTTAATCGGCGTCGGTACTAAATGGGACATCATAGTGTTTGCTTTAAACAAAAGAGATTGAAAAGCATGGGGTCAGGTCTTGCAATATAGCTTCTTGCTCGATTGCAAGACCTGACCCTAAAATTTCTCACGTTGCTACAGATTCTGTCGGTCACTTTGTTCGAGAAAATGCCCATTCAACAAGCCTTGCAGAACATCGGCGATCAGACAGAAAACGCCGATCACAGCAACCAACTGAATCTATTAGATTCTTAACCGGACACTAGTGATGTCAGCTCTGTGTTCTACCGCACATCGCTGATATTGCTTGAGTGAGATGATCACGCCCCGAGTTCTTTGCCTGACCACCAGAGATCCCCGTTGCGCACTCTGGTGCTTCAGACAAAATGAGAAATCCCGTTTATGGCTTACTACCTGCATTGGCGCTTTCTTTAGCTTTGTGCTCGTGCGCTTCCATCGATCACAAGCCTCAAACTGACAGCGGTGCGAAGCGTGAGGCTCCGCCGACTGATGCAGGCGCGTCACGCGGCGCAGATAGCGAATTTCCCTATCTGCACCTGACGGAGGATCAGCATTTGAATGTCAATCTGCATGTCTTCGGACTCTCATATCATCCGGATCAAAATGGAACCCGTATCAGCCATCTGGACAATGAATTAAATTTCGGGCTCGGGCTTGGATACAAACTACGTGATAGTGCTCAGAGTGTCGTTATCTCAGAAGCCGGATTTTTCAAAGACTCCGGACGCACCTGGGCCAAATTTGCCGGAATAGGCTACTTGTTCAAGCTCAGTGAAAACTGGAAGCTGGGGGCCGATTTTCTGGTCATTCAAAGCCCGACCTACAATAAGGGAAGCGTATTCGCCGCGCCGATTCCGCATCTATCCTATGATTTTGGCCCAGTGAAAATGAATATCGTCTACATCCCCGAATACAAAGAACTCAATCGCTTTGCCGCCTACGGTCTCTACTTCACCATCCCTCTGCGCAAATAAACGTTCAGCCGCACCTGTCGTTAAGCGCATAACCACGGCGCAGATATCCGCAGCCTATGACCTCTCCTTCACACTCGTTGCTCTAGCGTACAGAGCGAGCATCGGCGAAAGCGGATGAATATTTTCTTAGCGAAAAGGCCCGTTTTGACACATTTTCGGGACTGACAGCTCGATATCGAGAAGGAGTTCAAATTGAACATCATGGATTCAAAGGGGCCAGGCTCACATTTGTTCACGGAAGTTAACAAGTGAGCTAAACGGCTCAGCATCGCATTAGTTCCTGCCGAAATATTGATCGCCTAGATGCCATTGCCTCGCTGCAATCATTCGAAATCCATGGCGTCATCCCCATTGATTCTTCACTGCACTGGTAGATACTATGCCCTTTAGTCGAAAGCCATTCTGGGACTCATGTAATGCATACACACGACCTGTCACGCTGGCAGCACCAGCATATATTCAACGAAGGTAACCCTGTAGCAGAAAAAGGGACCCGTGCGGTGATGTGGATCACTGCTGTGATGATGGTGGTGGAGATATTCGCTGGTTGGTGGTTCAACTCGATGGCGCTACTGGCAGATGGCTGGCACATGAGTTCACACGCCTTCGCTATCGGATTGAGTGCTTTTACTTACGCGGCGGCACGTCGTTATGCCAACGACCCGAGATTTGCCTTCGGTACATGGAAGATCGAGATTCTCGGTGGATTCGCCAGCGCCATCTTCCTCCTCGGCGTGGCAGCGATGATGGTGTTTGGTTCTGTGGAGCGGATATTCTCACCCCAGCCTATCCATTATCAGGAGGCCATCTTCGTTGCAATCATTGGCTTATTGGTCAATATCGTTTGCGCCATGATTCTCGGCAATGCTCATCATGGCCACGGTCATCACCATCATCATAGTCATGATGATGAGCATAATCTGCACGATCACCCGCATCATGACTTGAATCTGAAGTCGGCTTACACGCACGTCATTGCCGATGCAGCCACTTCAGTCCTGGCCATTATTGCGCTTGTCGGGGGCCTGCTCTATGGCTGGTCGTGGCTTGATCCTGTAATGGGTATCGTTGGCGCTGTTCTGGTCGCAACGTGGGCAAAACATCTGCTGATTGAAACAGGGAAGGTGTTGCTGGATAGAGAGATGGACCATCCGGTTGTGGATGAGATTCGTGAGGTCATCGAGACGAAAGGCGATCCGGATGAAACGAAGATCGCGGACTTGCACGTTTGGCGTGTTGGAAAAGATGCGTATTCCTGCGCGGTCAGCATTGTGACCCACAGTGAAAGTCTTACGCCGGATGAGGTGCGGCAGAAATTATCCGTGCATGAAGAGATCGTGCATACGACGATCGAGATCCAGCGCTGTTAGTTGAAGCAGGAAGTTAAACGGGGCAGCATTGCATTGACTTCCCGCATCAAAATTTGATGGTCTGGATGCCATTGTCGCTAACCAATCATTAGCAAACTTATGTCCCGTCTCCGCGCCGCATTCATACTGACCCTGCTGGCCTTCTTGCCTGCCTATAGCTACGCATCGCCGTGCAAATCACAATTTGAAGGTGCCTTCTGGGCGGAGAAGGATTTGCGGATCGTGGGGCTGGATGCGGCTTACATTGCTTGCCCGAACAGCTTCAGTGCGGTGCGAATGGGCGCTTCGTATTTCGCGGATGAGCGGTTCGAATACAAAGGCGTGACCAGTTCGGTGCGTTTGCAGTACGGGGAAACGCTGTCCCCGTTCGTGGGGCTTGGGGTGCTTGTTGGAATAGCCAGCCATGAGGTCGATGCTGCGAAAGATGGGCTGGACAACAACCGCAACGGACAGATTGATGAGCCGGGCGAGAAAAGTCTGAAAGCCGATTTTAGTGCAGTGCTTTATCCGGAGATCGGAATTGCTTGGTACACACGGGTGATCGGCATCACGCTTTCCGCGCGGCGGTATTACAGTTCCACATTCTCCGGGAACATCATCTACAGCATTGGTTTCAGTACGCCTGTGCATTGAGACGCTGCAGACTCAAGCTTCTTAATCCTCGCCCTAATTCACCCCACAGCACTTCTTGAATTTCATACCACTACCGCAAGGACACTCCGTATTGCGGCAGATATCCAGCGAACCATACGGCTCAATCGGTCGCAATATTTCTGCGCTCCCTCAGTTTGCCACGATGCTGATTGATACTGCGGCAGCGGCATCTACCGAGTTGATGCTGGACAGGCTTCTCTCGATCTCATTGAGCGCAGCGTTGGTGATTTGCATCTCGCGATCGGTCGATTGCGCCGATTCTTTGCGCGCGTTTGCTTCGTTTTGCTTCGCCAGTGCCTTGAGTAGTGTCGCCAGTTTTTTTACTTCCTTTACGAATTCCTGATCGCTTTTTGCGTCGGCGGAGTTGGCGTTCTGGGAATATTCCAGTGCTTTGCTGCGGTTGTGTTCGCTGGCTTGCTGAGTTGGGCTTGTTGATCCGGCAGGGTTTGCGGGTGAGGTGGTTGCCGTGCGTTCGGCATTCTCTTTCTGGGCAGCGCTGCTGTCGGAAGCAATTTTTGCCGTATCGGAAGTTTTGCTGTCTGCATCACCTGGCAGGTTGCTTGAGGATTCGGCATCGTTTGTTTGATCGCTGCTGCTGCCCGCTGAAGCTGCGGCGCCTGCCTGAGAATTGCCACCAGCAGCGGCAGCATATTCCCGCGCCGCTGCAGATAGTTCGCGGGCAAGCTGTGCGATCTGCCGTGCCTTGGCTGTGGGATCGCCGCCAATCATCGTCATCAATAGTTTGATCTGCTCCTTGATGCGCTGAACCATCGCGGCGGCTATAGCTTTCCTTGAGGGCTTCATATCTTGGGTGACTTGGTTCAGTTTGTCGATCGCCTGTTTGGCATCACTCCATTTGCCCAGCAATGAAGTAAATGTCGAATCAGGATTGAATCTGTCTGACAGAGCGGTATTGGCGATGCTGGGTCGAGTATTTGCACTAGCCGGCGGCAATCTGTTGGCAAATTGCAGAACAAAAATATTCGCGCTGGAATTGAATCCCGTATTTTTGATGATAGTCATTTCCCTCTTCCCTTACCGCGTTAATACGCAATGCGTAGCAAGGTCAAGGGCCCAATGTCTCTGTTGGCGCTTTCTTGCTTAGTGGTTATGCTATCGGCAGGAGCTGGATATTCTTTAGGACGCGGTATTGCATGAGTATTTCGTAGGCAAAAAAACGGGGCCGATTCTATCGGCCCCGATTACGTCGCTGATATTGCCAGCCCTTATCAATCTTCGTTCTGAGCAGCCCCGCAACACTTTTTGTACTTCCTGCCACTGCCGCAGATGCATGGCGCGTTGCGGCTGATGTTGGGCGTTGCATTCTCAGCATTGCCATTGGCGTTTTCTGCTGCGCGACGTTGCGGTGCCCAGAATTTGTAGATCGCGCCGACGCTGGCCGGGATGGTTTTGGAAAGGGCTTCGCGTTGTGCGGGCGTTTCGATCAGCGCTTCTTCTGCTTCGGTGATGTCTGGCGAGCCGAGCAGGTAGATGGGGCGCAATACTTCGGCGGCATGCTTGGCTGCGAATAATGTCTTCCAGCTATCGCGCAGCATCTCAATGCCGGTCATGTAGCCGTTCGCCCAATTCTCGCCGTCGATGTATTCGTGCTCGTCGCCTTCGTAGACGTTCACATCGAAGATCGGCTCGAAACTTTCCAGTTCCTGATTCAGGCTCCACACGGTGGCATTCAGGTGGCGGATCAGCAGGCTGGTGATCTTTTCTGCTTGGGTGTCGCTGGTGAATGTCGGTGCATCTTCCGCTGCCGGGCCCCACACGCGAGGGATCCATTCGTCGGGTGTCGGTATGGCTGGGCCGGAGGCGATGGCGGTGAGGAAGCCATCCAGACTATCCAACATCATGACCTCGCTCGAGGTGGCGTCGGACATAAGGAAGCTATCCAGCGCTTCCATCTCTTGTTCGGAGAGGGCGGGTTTGGCTTCTATGGGGTTGGCTTCTTGTTTGGACATGATTACGCGTGCTTCCGTATTGGGTGTTGCGGTGTATGGGGATATGCGGCTTGGTTCAGCTTTGCTTTATCCGCAGGCTTGGTTAGATCGCGCTGATTAGTTGCTTGATCTGTGCATGAAGTTCCGGCAAGTCGGTGTGTATGGTCTTCCACACCATTTCTAGATCGACTTTGAAATAGCCATGCGCAACGCGGTTACGCATGGCGTAGATGACGGCCCAAGGAATATCAGGGTGTGCTTCGGCAAAGGCGTTGTGGTGGCGTTCGATGTTGTGAGCGGCTTCACAGATGACTTCGAAGTTGCGGATGACTGCGTCCTGCGTCTTCTGGTCTTTCAGGAACGATACTTCATCGGTGTCGGTCAGATAAGTGTCGATGCGTTCGATTGCTTCGATGATGTGTTCGAGATAGTCCGGTATGCGCAGTGGGTCGGCTTTACTCATATCGGCATGGCTTCGTTCATGACTTGGGTGCGGAATTTTTCAGGCAATGCGTTGGGGGTGAGGACGTCCACGCTGACGTTGAGCAATCGTGCGACTTCAACTTGTATCTTGGCGATGTCGAACAATGTGGTTTCTGCGGTCGGCTCTACCAGCAGATCTAGATCGCTGCCTTCTGCATCATCGCCGTGCAGTGCAGAGCCGAATACACGCACGCCAGCCACGCGGTGGCTGAGTACGATGCGACGGACTTCGTCGCGATGTTGTTGTAAGGCGATAGAGGGGCGCATGGCTGTGTCCTGTTGAGTGGGCGCATTATAGCCAAGTGGCCGCGCGGGTGGCGCTGCTTCAGGAATAGTCGATGTCCTGCTCGCTGCCGATGTATTGGTCTTGCAGATC
Source organism: Sideroxydans sp. (assembly GCA_024636935.1). Classification (GTDB taxonomy): domain Bacteria; phylum Pseudomonadota; class Gammaproteobacteria; order Burkholderiales; family Gallionellaceae; genus Sideroxyarcus. The sequence continues at coordinate 68,979 of JAGXGC010000011.1, forward strand.
GGTGAGCAAGGTCTTGGCTTTTGTTCTGCCGTATAGCTTCTTCACGATGGTGCCGCGCAGTTGTTCCATGCGCTCAAGCAGCATGGGCTGGTATTCGGCTGGGATCTTCTTCAGGAAGAGGTTCCAGCTGGTGTCGACGTCGGGCTTTGTATCGCGGATGTGGCTGATGAGGTTTTCCAGTGGTCTTTGTGCGGTGCGGGCGACGATGCGGCCATCGCCATAAAGCGCGAAAAGCACGGCCACGGTGATCGCGGCACTGGCATCCATCTCGGAGTCTCTCACCACACCACCGGCGTTGTGCTTGCGCAGCCATTTGCCGCAATCGATGATCTGTTGGTTGTGCTTCCTATCCACCAGCTCGTTCTTAAAGACAGCATCGCCCGACCAGCTTGATGCGGGGTCGGCGCTGCATATCTCCATGAAGATCGCTTTCAGGTTGCGTTGCTGCACGAAGGGATCGTTGTCAAAGTCGGAGACGTAGGCGGTGTAGGGTAGGGCGGACAGTTCCTTCATGTGGCGGAAGCCCATCTGGAACACGTATTCGGCGCCGTGCTGCAGCAGGAAGGAGAGCTTGGCTTCGCCGGTGTCGGCGATGTCCGCCTGACTGATGGCCAGCGAGATGCAGCCCACGGTGAGATGGAATGCGTCGTGTATGCCTTCCGCGGTGCGGTCGTTGGTGAACTTCTTGGCGACCAGCAGGTTGATGCCGCACAGTTCGTCGAACAGGATGCCGGCTGCTTGTTGATTGTCTGCACGCTGGCCGAGCGCTTCGAGCGCTTGCACAAGCTGGGGCGTGCGGGCGGTGTAGCTGGTGATGTTCATCAGGAGAAGATGTCCTCACCCAGACTCGGTCGTGCGCCGGGCTTGGCTAGTGTGGCGGCTTTGCTAGGCACTTGTTGGCGCAGGCGCAGCAACAATTCTTTGGTGCTGCGGCCCACGGCGAACTGACTTTCGCGCGCTTCTTCGTCTTCTTCCGGTTCTTCGTCGTGCTCTTCGTCCGGGCTGGGGTGCAATTCGTTCTCGCCGGGGCGCCAGTCAGGGAAGATCTCGAACAGGATGTTGTCCCACGCTTCTTGGTCGTTGCGGATGATCTCCAGTGCCATCGGGATCACGTCATGGTCGGAAGTTGTGCTGCCGCTGCGGGGTGCGCCGAGGTTTTGGATGTCGTTGGCGATCTCGATGATCTCATCGATGGCGGTGGAGAACATCACGGCAAAGGCCGTCGTGCCCCAGTCGGTGGTCAGGGCTGCATTGAGCAGTTCGGCGCGACGGTCTTCATCGTCGGTGGCGTACACGATGCCGTGTATGTGCGCGAACAGCGATTCGGTGAGCACTTCCGGCTCGTCTTCGATCCAGTCTTCATCCCATGTTGCGGCGAAGTAGGCGAGACTCTCGGCCCAGGCTTTGGGCGAGATGAGCATGGTCGCCAGCGACAGCTTGCCGCCGTCGAAGGACGACAGATGGAGCGATGCGACATGTGCTTCCAGCGAATCGAGCACTTGGACCACAGCGAGGTCACCGAACTTCTCGGCTGTTTCGTTGATGGCTTCTTCGGCGTGCTCGGGCGAACCTGCCAGCACCAGTTCGGTGACTTGCAGGCTGATCGCTGGAAGTTGGGGGTTGTCAGTCATTACCGTCTCCGCGTGTATCGAATAGGTGTTGGATGTTCTCGCCGTGCGAAGACTGGTCGTCATCTTCGTCGTCGTTCTCTTTGTCTTCTTCTTCCCGCAAGGCGTCGAGAGAGTGATCCTCTTCTTTCAAGCCCTTGGAGTTCTTGAACAGGAAGGCGGTGATGATCGCTTTGCGTGCCAGCTCCGGATCGGCTGCGAACACGGTGGACAAGGCATCGCTGGAGGAGGAATTGGCGCAAGACACCATCTGCATCACTTTGTCGGCATCGCCTTCGTCATATTGGGCTGCTTCGGCCATCAGGCCGGCCAAATCACCGAACACCAGATGATCGACCAGCGCGAAGCTCAGCAGGTTCACGTCGTCGATGCCCATGCCATTGGCGAATTCTGCGAGCAAGGAAGCGATGACGCGATCGTAACGCTTTATGTCGGGTGGCTCGCCCAATGTGTCACTGATCTGGTGGCCGAGTTCGCGCGATTGGTAGAGGAATTCTTGATGGATGTTTTTCATGATGATCTTCTTAAATGGTTTAACGGTCGCTGCGCGGCAATTCGATGCCGCATCGGGTGAATAATGCGCCCCACAGATTCTGTGCTTCCTGCTCGGGGTCGATGACGATGCGGTTGTTCTGGCTGTAGTTGTATTCAGCCCGCTTCTGCGGATCGGAAAGCAACTCGTACGCCTTCTTGATGGCGTTGAATCTGACTTCAGCGCTGGCGTTTGGGTTGCGGTCCGGGTGATGGCGCATGGCAAGTGCGCGGTATGCCTTCTTGATGTCTTCTGTCGAAGCGGTCGGCGAGACGCCAAGAATGTTGTATGGGTTTTCCAATGAGGCCTCCTGCAAGGCGCGCGATTTTACCAATTTCCATCGATGACTGTTGAGGTTCCACTCAATGCAGCAGGAGCGGGCTTTGTACGGGGCTTTGGGCCGTAATTGAACAGCGGCCGTTGCTTGCGCAAACGACCGCTGAGTTTTGTGGCGCCGAAAGGGATTACTTCTTGGACTTCTGTGCTGCGATGCTCTTGAACTTGCCCGTCTCTTCAATGTGCTTGTTCAGGTCTTTCATGTTTTTGCGCCATTCATGCAGTTGTTCATCTTCCACTTCGAGCTGGATGGCCAGGGCTTCTTCGCGGGTGAGTTTTTCTTTATGCAGGCGCTTGGGCAATTTGCCGCTCATGCGGGACAGCAGGCGCTCTGCTTCTTCTTCGCTGAGTGCGCGTGCTTTAACTTCGTATTCCGGACTGCTGATCTTTGCCATTTGTAAATTCCTCCGATAATTATTTTTATTAACCCAACAGTACCAAGCCCCACACCACACAGACATTGATCAGGCTCACCAGCACGGCTGAGCTGCCGATGTCTTTTGCGCGTTTGGCAAGGTCGTGATTCTCCAGCGAGATGCGATCAACAGTGGCTTCGATGGCGGAGTTGAGTAACTCGACGATGATGACCAGCAGCACGCTGCCGATCATTAGTGCCTTGGCGATCATCGTCACAGGTAGCCACAGGGCAAGCGGGATGAGAACGATGGCGAGCAACACTTCCTGACGGAAGGCGTCTTCATGTTTGTAAGCGGCGCGGAAGCCTGCGATGGAGTAGCCGAAGGCGTTCCACAGGCGTACGAAACCGGTTTTTCCTTTGTGGGGGCTTTGCAATTGTTGCTCCTGAAGCGTTGTCATATTGAGTTTGATCGGGTCCGATAACTATACACAAAAAAGAACGCGCACCAGACTGCGTGCGCGCAAGGGAGGAGAGAACAAGATAATGATTTATGCCGCCTTTCTCAGGAAGTGCTTGGCATAGCGTGCGTTCATGCGCGACACCGGCATCAGGATGAACAGGTCGGCACAATTGAATTCAGGATCCCACGCCGGTTCGCCGGCGATGTAGGCACCAAGGCGCAGATAACCTTTGATCAGCGGCGGGATGGTGACTTCTAGCTCCCGGTTCAGCGATTCCAGCGGCAGGCGGCAATGCGGGAACACGGTGTACTCGGACGGCGCGGCGTGCAGCTTGTGTACCTTGTTGAACACGCTGGCTGCGTAGTGGCCGCCATCGGCCATGCTGATGCTGGCACAGCCGATCAGGTATTCGTGGTTGTGCTTGCCGATGTAGTCAGCCAGACCGCTCCACAGCTGGGTGATGGTCGCGCCATCGCGATAGTCGGGATGCACGCAGGAGCGGCCCACTTCCACCATGCGATCGCGCAGATTCTCCAGACGTGACAGGTCGAACTCTGTCTCGGAATAATAACCACCGGCATTGACGGCTTGTTCGGGCGGCAGGATGCGGTAGGTGCCCACCACTTTGTCGTTGCCGTGGTCGCGCACTAGCAGGTGGTCGCAATATTCGTCGAAACGGTCGATGTCTAGGCCGAGATTGGCGCTGGGCAGGTTGGCGCCCATCTCTTCGCCGAACACTTTGAAGCGGATGCGCTGTGCTTCGGCGATCTCGGCCACCGAACGTGCCATGTTGAAAGTGAGGCGGCGTGGTGCTTCCTGCGTCTGTTGCTGACGGATCAGATCTAACATCGTTGCACTCCTATCTTGTCGATGGGAGCAGATTAGTTTCTGAATGTTGCGGATGAGTTAACGCAATATGAAGCTTGTGTGACTGGGCTTGTTCCAGCGCCGAAGCGATCTGTTCATGCGCGCGCTGCGCCAGTTCGCGACGCTCAAAATCAGCGGCGTGCAGCGATGGCGTGGGCATCAAGCGCACATGCAGCTTGGGGGTGTTGAGTAGCGTCCACATCGATGTGCCGAAGGAGATGTCGTCGATGTATGCGGCGGCAGTGCTGCGTGCTCCGCTATCGTCTTGGTAGCGGATGGCGATGGGATGCAGTGACACTTTTGCGTCGATGGCCGGTTGCAGCAAGGAAGCATGGAAGTGAGCGACCTGCGCGCCGTCGGTGCTGGTGCCTTCCGGAAAGACGGCGAGGCATTCGCCCTGCTGCATCAGTGCGCCGAGTCGTTGGTTGATGCGGGCTGCTGCGCGGGCGTTACCGCGCTCGATGAACAGGGTGTTGGCCCGTGCGCATAACCAGCCGATGGCAGGCCAGCGCCGCACCTCGGATTTGGCGACGAAGCGCATGGGTACAACTGAATTCAAGACGAATATGTCGAGCCAGGAGATGTGGTTGCTGACGATGAGTCCGTTTCGCAAGCCTGGAAAGTCCGCCGCTGCCAGTTTGACGTTGAAGATGTGAAGCAGGTCGGCAGACCAGTTTTGCAGGATGCGGCGGCGCATCCCTGCTGACAGGCGAGGGTAGATCACGGCCATGACTAGGCCATAGCCGATGTGTAGCGTGAGGCGGAGCGCCCGGAGCAGGGCGATGCTATTGCGCAGCATGCGATGTCAGTCCAGCGAGAATATGCACAGGGTGCAGAAAAAGCTGAGCGTGGCATCGAATCCTTTTGTCAGCAGCAGGCCTGGGATGCTGATGCGGCTGTGTGTGCGGCAGTCTTTCGTGTGGCGTGCGGTTCGCTTCATGTCGATTCCTTCACTGGGGTGGGAGTGTGCGCTGCTCTACAAAAAGGCTGTTGCCCTGCATCTTCTTCGCCATCTTCTTGGCATCGGTCATCGCGGCGGAGACTTCGTGGTGTGATGGGAACTGGCCCGCTTCAATTTTAATCGCACCGATGGACAGGCTGCTGAGCGGGTGGAACTTCACCGTGCCGTCGCGACCTTCGCTGGTGTAGCCACCGGCGGCCAGATGATCCTCGCGGAACATCAGCGAGGCTGCTTGCTCGAACGAACGTAGCGCTTGTTCGCAACGTGTCTGCCAGTCGCGACTCTGCATCAGCAGGATGAAGTCGTCGCCGCCGATGTGGCCGATGAAATCCAGTTTTGGGTCACAGGCCCAGCTCAGCACGCGTCCGGTGAGCTGGATCATCTCGTCGCCTTTGCGGTAGCTGTAGGTGTCGTTGAAAGGCTTGAAGTGATCGAGGTCGCAGTAACAGGCGACAAAAGGTGTATCGGCATTTAGCAGACGGCCGATGTGTTCGTTGATCGGTACGTTGCCCGGCAGCAGAGTGAGGGGGTTGGCGTAGCGCGCGGCCTCCAGTTGCATCTGGGTCAGCTCGCGCAGCAGTGCCTGTCCCGAAGCGAAGCCGATGTAGCGCTCCTGCTCGGTGATGATGAAGCCGTCGGCAAAATGCCGGTCTTCTGATTCGGCGAGGAAGTGACTGAGTTCCTGGATGGGCATGTTCTTTTCCACCAGTAGCGGTGTGTTCTGGATTAGTTCGCGGCAGGGTTTCTTGCCGTGCAGTTCGCGCTGGTAGGGTTTGGCAAAACGGTCGATGAAGCTGTAGCGGTTGATCAGGCCGACCGGCTTGCCGCTGCTGACCACTGGGATGGCGCGCAGGGTAGGGTCGATATTGAAGCGGTCGATGATGTGGTCGATCAACATGTCGGGCTGCACCGGTTCGATGTAGCTCAGTAGCTTGTGCGCAGTGGCCTGAGAATAGAGCGCGTTGGACGGGCAAGGCGCTCCCGGAAAGATGGAGATGCTGGAGGCGTTGATGATGCGACTGGTCTCGGCCGAAGCGTGCAGGGGCGGGGTTGGGGCGGGGCGTGCGATGAAGTAGCCCTGACCGAGTGCGATGCCGAGGTCTTTGACGACTTTGAGTTCGGCTTCTGTCTCCACGCCTTCTGCGATGACTTTGGTGCCGCAACTTTCCGCGATGCTCTGGATGGATTTTAGGAATTGCAGCTTGATCGGGTCGGTGTCCACGCCCTGCACGAAATGCATGTCTATCTTGATGTATTCGGGACGCAGCTCGGACCAAAGACGCAAGCTTGAGAAACCTTCCCCCAGATCGTCGATGGCGATCTTGAAGCCCATGCCGCGATAGTGCAGCAGCGCGCTGCGCATGGCCTCGAAGTCGAAGGTTGGCTGGTTCTCGGTGATCTCGATGACGACACGCGACGGGTCGATGTCGAGTTGTTCTAGGAAAGCCAGCGTTTGGCCGTTGCGGAAGCTGGGCTGTGTCAGCGTCTGCGGACTGACGTTGAGGAATAACTGGCCGGGCAGGTCTTGCCGGGCGAAGCTTTCCAGCACGGTCTGCCGTGCGAGCATCTCAACTTCCAGCGCCAGACCTTCGCGCTCGGCGGTACTGAATAGATTGACGGGTGAATGTAGCGGGCTGTTGGCAGGGCCGCGGATTAAGCCTTCGTAGCCGAGAAATTCGCCGCGCTGGAGGTCGATGATGGGCTGGAACAGCGCGCTTAGATTCTTGCGCGCTAGTATTTCCTGAAGCGGAGTCATGGCATGTTCCTCGTATTCTTTTGAAAGCACCAAATCAGCCAGAAACTGTGCGCGTGGTGCACGCGGGAATGAATGTTGTTGGGCAGGCGGCAGGACGGAGAACATGGCTCACCTCAATCTTTGATTACGGGCGCGCAGATTAGCTCGGCAGTGTTACGGGCAGATGACGGCTTTCCCATCTGCGCAAGGCGGTTACAATACGTGCCGCTTCGTCGTCGCCTACACTTCCAGAGGGTTAACGCATGATCGCTTCGCAGTTGCTGCAAGGCTTGTCCAAACGTTTGAACAGCCGCGGGTTTTCCGTATTGCTATCGGCACTTTCCGTGCTGGTCGTGTTGACCCTTTATTTCTCCCAGAATCCTTTTCTAGAGGCGTTCGAGGCACGTACTTACGATCTGCGCTTCCGCGAGATGCGCGGCGCTATTCCGCTTGACCCCAGCATCGCCATCATTGCTATTGACGACAAAAGTATCGCCGAGTTGGGGCGCTATCCGTGGACTCGCAGCCAGTACGCACGGCTTTTGGAGCGTTTAAAGGCGGCACAGGCCAAGGCGGTGATGTTCGATGCTTTCTTCCCCGAGCGCGAAGACATGGTGAACGATCAGGCATTCTCGGCCGCGATGCGAAAATCGGGCATCGTCACGTTGGCGCAATTGTTCGAATACGGCCCAGATGGTCAGGTGAAAGGCGTCACCCGTTCGCTCCCCGAGTTTGAGCGAGCCGCAGCCTCTGCGGGACAGATCAATCTATTTCCGGATGAAGATGGTGTGAATCGTCGCGTACCGTTGCTGATCGAAGCAGACGGCAAGTTGCACCCTTCTTTGGGCATGACGGCAGCAATGATGGCGCTGGGGGTCAAAGATTTCTCTGTCGACTCTTACTACGTGAAAGTCGGGGATAGGCAGGTTCCGGTGGATGGGCAATATGCGATGTGGATCAATTACACCGGCCCGCCGGGAGGATATCCGCGCTATTCCTTCTCTGATGTGGTGAACGGCCATGTGCCGACCGAGGCACTCAAAGGAAAGGTGCTATTCATCGGTGCGACGGCGCTGGGCGTGTATGACATGCGGGTCACTCCTTTCCACGGTAATACGCCGGGGGTGGAGATTCACGCGACGGTGGCCGACAACATCATCAGCAACCGCTTTATCGAGCAAGGTGCTCCCGAGGCGCTACTGGATATGCTGTTCATCGTGCTGATGGGGCTGACAGCCTATTTCCTGACTACGCGACTGAAACTATACGGTGCTATCCCAGCCACGATGGTGTTGTTGGCAGGCTATATCTGGTTCACCTACGAAATGTTCGCAGCGGGGCAGTGGATCAACATCATCTATCCGACCTTGTCTGCGATCTTGGCGCTGTTGGTGGGCGGCAGCTTCCGTTATCTGGTGTTGGAGCGCAGTGCGCGCGAGTTACGTTCGATGTTCTCCAGCTATCTGTCACCCAAGCTGGTGGCACGACTGGAGAAGGATCCGGATGCGGCCAAGATCGGTGGTGATAACAAAGATGTGACGGTGTTGTTCACCGACATCAAAGGCTTTACGACCTTCAGCGAATCGCATCCGCCGCAGGTGGTGGTGTCACGCCTGAACGAATATCTGGGCGAGATGGTGAAGATCATCGAAAAGCATGACGGCACTATCGATAAGTTCATCGGTGATGCGGTGATGGCCTATTGGGGTGCGCCGCTGGCCCAGCCCGACCATGCAAGGCTGGCGATGGAGTGTGTGAGCGCCATGGCTGCGCGCATGGGGCAACTGACAGTCAAATGGGAAGCTGATGGCGTGCAGCCGTTTGCGATACGCGGTGGTTTGCATTCGGGCGAGGTGGTGGCGGGTAACGTCGGCTTCGCGGGCAAGAAGATGGAATACACGGTTATCGGCGATACGGTGAATCTGGCATCGCGCCTGGAAGGCACTGCGAAGTATTACGGCATCAATTATCTGGTGGGCGAACAGACGCGTTTGCAGGCTGCAGATGTCTGCCCGTATCGAGAGCTGGACAAGATTCGTGTGGTGGGCAAACAGTTACCCGTTACAATTTATGAGCCTCAAGTCGGGCCGGATGCGCTGAGCAGCGAGCAACTGGCACTTTTCGATGCGGGGCTGACGCACTATCGGCAGCGCGACTGGGCCGCAGCACAGGCCGAATTCACTGCCTTGCTGCAAGTCAGGCCGGAAGACAAACCCAGTCAACTGTACATTGAGCGTTGCATCTATTTTGCTTCGACCCCCCCAGCCGCAGATTGGGACGGCGTTTTTAATCGGGTGGATAAATAACGTGGCCGTCAGTGTCGCGAATCACATCAACAGAATTTGGATAGGTGGATACATGCGTAAATTGCTGATTGCATCCCTGATCGGGCTTATTTCCTATAATGCTCAAGCGGCTTTGAACGGGAACGGACTCACCAACGGCTTTATCAAGGCTGATTTTAAACGCGAGATACCCGTCGACAATCTGGACAAGTTGCTAGCCACTGGCGGTGGCCTGCTATTCGTTGCACGCAAAGGCGGTGTCGTTGATGCGATGAAGGAAGACGGTAAAGTGGCCTTTACGCTGCCCGCGAAGTCAGACGAAATAGAACTCCTGAAGCGTCCTGAAGGTGCTGCGATCAGTAAAGATACCGTGTACGTGGTGGATAGCGGCACCAATCAGGTGGTGATGTATGCCTTGCCGGGCGGTAAGTACAAAGGGCGGTTCGGTGCGAAAACAGGCGGTTTCTTCGGTGGCGACGATCAGGCGCTGGAAAGCCCGCGTGGAATCGCGGTGCACGAAGGCGTGGTGTACGTGGCGGACACCGGTAATAAACGCATCCAGATGTTCGGTGTGAACGGTGTGTTCATGCATACGCTGACATTGAGCGCAAAAGGCAGCGGTGAAGGCGGCAAGAATTTGCCATGGCAACTGAAAAAAGCCGTGGATATCGCGCTGGATGAAGCGGGCCGTATCTATGTGCTGGATAGCGACGAGAACCAGATCAAGGTCTACGACCCCAAAGGCCTGTATCTGCGCTCTTTCGAGGATATCGGTTCTCCGGTTGCACTGGCTGTAGCGGAAGACGGTGTGTATGTCGCAGATGAACGCACTCAAGCCGTGTCCAAGTTCGATTTCGATGGCAAGCTGGCCTTTCCTTTTGGCTCCAAGGGCGAAGGTAAATCCCAAACCAAGAAACTATCCGGCCTGGCAGTCGAAAAAGGCCAGCAGGTCTATATCGGTGATGCCGGCAAGTCGTTGATCAATCAATTCCAGACTGTCGCGGGTACGCGCATGGAGCCGGTTCCTAAGGCGGCAGGACGTTCTTCTATCAAATGGCAGGGCAGCATTCCGGTCGAGGCAGTGCAACTGGCCCGCGATGGCAAGGGGACGGTGTATGCCATTGCCAAGAGCGGCAAAGAAGGCAATGTTCTGCTAAAGCTGCAGGATGGCAAAGTAGCTGCAACGATCAAACCTGCCGACATGGATCTGACTGCGGTCACAGTGGATGCGAGTGGTGGCCTTTGGGTGCTGGATAAAAAGAAAAAGCGCTGCGTTAAGTTGGACGAAGCGGGGCAGGAACTGACTTCTTTTGGTAGCGGAGGTAGCGGCGCCGGACAGTTCAGTAATCCAGCCTCTGTGGCGGTGGCGAGTAGCGGTTTGGTGTTCGTGGCGGATCGTGGCAATCGCTCGGTACAGGTGTTCCGCGGCGACGGTGTCTATGTGAACAAGCTTGGCGGAAATATCAGTAATCCATTGGCGATCGGCATAGATCCGCAGGATCGTTTGTTCGTGTTGGATGGCAGTCGCAGCAGCGTGTTGGTGTTTACACCAAGCGGAGAGTTGTCACATGAGTTCGACAGACCGAAAGAGGGGAGCTTGTTCACCAAGCCGGTGGATATGGCGGTCACAGCTGACGAAGTTTTGGTGCTGGACGGGAACCAGGTGAAGGCGTTCGATCACAAGGGCAAGTTGTTACGCGTATTCGGGACCAAAGAGACCGGCACGGCCAATCTGGGCGATCCGGTGGCATTGGCCAGCAGTGGTGGCAGTACGCTGTTTGTGGCGGATGGTGAAGGTAAGCGTGTCGAATCCCTGTCGGTGATGTACAAGCCGCAGCCGGCGGCCAACTTCGCGGCGCATGGCCATGTGCATGCGGTGGACTTGAGTTGGGATAAGCCGGCGGCGTTCTACGTCAAGGCTTTCCACATCTATCGCTCCAAGAGCGAGAACGCGGGCTATGTGCAAGTTGGCACCACTGAAACCAATACCTATTCCGATGTCGGCTTGGAGGCGGATATACCTTATTTCTATCGCGTGGTTGCTGTTTCCGATTTTGGCTACGAAGGTGCGAGCAGTACCGCTGCCGCTGCGAAAACAGAAAAATTCACGCCGCCTGCTTTGGCCGAGGTCAAGAGTGAAATGACTCCCTGGCAAGCTAATCTGAAATGGGATGCGGTCGATCCGCAATACTTCGCCGCCTATCGTATCTATCAGAAGGACGGCGATGCCATGCTGCAGGTGGGCGAGGTGACGACGCCGGAGTTCACCAAGGATGCCTTGCAGCCTGAGACTAAATATACCTTCTTCGTCAGCGTACTGAGCTCAGACCAGACCGAGTCTGAAAAGCTGCCGGTAGAGGTGACAACATTGATCTTCAATCGTCCGCCGCTGGACATCGAGGTGGTCAAGCTGGAGAACGTATTCTCTAACTCTTACAAGATGTACGAGCGTGACGGTATCGGCACCATCCGTTTGACCAACAATACTGACAAGAAGATGGAGAAGATCCGGGTCAGCTTCTTGTTGAAGAACTTCATGGACTTTTCGACCGAGAACAAGATCCTTAAGTTGATGCCGGGTTCAAGCGAAGAGTTGCCGTTGAAGGCTGTATTCAACAATAGCATCCTGACCATGACCGAGGATAGCTCGGTGCAGGCGCTGATCGAGGCCAGCTATTTCGAGAACGGCAAGAAAGTGACTTACAGCCATAACGCCACAGTCAATGTGTATGACAAGCACCGCCTGACCTGGGATGAACGAGAACGCTTTGCGGCTTTCGTCACCCCCAAGGATCCGCCAGTGCTGAATCTGGCCCGTTCCATCGTTGGCGAGTACCGCGAGACCAAGGATGAGGCACAGTTGGCGGCGGCCTTGTTCGATGCGTTGGGTGTGTTCGGTCTGACCTATATCCAAGACCCGAGCAATCCGTATCAGGTCAGCTCTGGCAAGGAGCAAACGGTCGACTACATTCAGTTCCCGCGTGAGACTTTGGAGCGGAAGTCCGGCGATTGTGACGATCTGGTGGCGGTATACAGCGCTGGTCTGGAGAGCATGGGTATCAACACCCGAGTGCTGGAAGTGCCGGGCCATATGCTGATGATGTTCGATACGCGAATCCCGGCAGAGGGCGATGGCTACACCATGAACAATCTGTACGTGATCAACGAGGGCACGCTGTGGGTGCCGGTGGAGACCACGCTGGTGGGAAATTCTTTCATCAAGGCCTGGGAGAAGGGTAGCGAGACCTATTACAAGTACAAGGATGATGGGCTGACGATGCTGGATATCCATCCTGCATGGGAGACCTACAAGCCGGCCAGTCTGCCCGATTCAGATTGGAAGGCGAGCGGACTCAACCGAGCCACCATCGAGAAGAAATTTCCGGGCGATATCCTGTCGGTGTTGAAAATCAGCTCGCAGACTAAGACCCGACGCTATCTGGATATCATCAAAGACAAGCCGAACGATGTGGACGCGCACTTGCAGGTGGGTATTATCTTGGCCAAGATCGGCGACCGTAAAGAAGCGATGAAATACTTCGAGAAGGTGCTGAGTCTGGATGCCAAGAACGCTTCTGCCCATAACAATCGTGGCAATCTGTATATGATCGACGACAAGTATCAGGATGCCGTCAAAGCCTATGATGCGGCGGCCAAGCTGAGCCCCAAGGATCCGCATATCTTGGTCAATCTTGCCCGTGCCTATAAACGATTGGGTAACACCAAGCAAGCCAAGGCGACCTTCATCAACGCCAAGAAACTGGATCGCAACGTGCAGGTACAATATCGGGCGCTGGCGCTGGAACTATTGAATGCACTTTGAGTCCGATGCCTGCTTGCTTAATCGAGGAGATATAGCTATGAAAAGATTGATTTCGTTGTTTGTTTTGCTGGGTATCGTCTTGGCCGCACCGATGCAGGTGTCGGCAGCCGAAGAGGAGCTGTCACTGTGGGAGCGTCTGCGCAAGAAGGTCGAATTATTGACCCCGAAGAAGAAGCTGACCACTACTACGGCAGCGGGTGGCGTGCGCGGTTCGCTGGCAGATGCGGATGACGTCTATTGGAAGGGCGAGGCAGAGCAGATCGCCATTGAGGAAACTGAGCTGACTGCATTTACCAAAGCGATCGAACTGGTGGATACGGGCAAAACGGATGATGCCAAGGTTGCTTTCGCTGAATTCGTCAAACAATACCCTGATAGTTCATTGCGTTCGGATGCTGAAGCGGCACTGGCGCAGCTGACGCCAGCCAAGTAAGTCCACAAAAGGCTGGAGCTGCTGGCAGAAAGCGGCTCCAGCCACTATAATTCCGCCCCCGAACCTCCGGACAGCGGACTTTCCATGCAGCTATTCACCTTCGGCCTCAATCACCAGTCCGCTCCGCTCGACGTGCGCGAACAACTCGCGTTCCATGTCGAGACGATGGATGTCGCTCTGCGCGATCTAGTCGGGAACGGTGCAGCCAAGGAAGCCACCATTCTGTCCACCTGCAATCGTACCGAGATCTATTGCAGCACCAGTTCTCCCGCGCAGGCAGTGGGCTGGCTGGCGGATTATCACAAGCTGCCGGCGAACGATGTAGAGCCCTATATCTATCGTCTGCCGCAGGAGCAAGCGGTGAAGCACGCATTCCGCGTCGCCAGTGGCTTGGACTCCATGGTGTTGGGCGAACCGCAGATCCTCGGTCAGATGAAGCAGGCGGTACGTCAAGCCGAACATGCGGGCACGATGGGATTTCTGCTGCACAAATTATTTCAGCGCACTTTCTCGGTCGCCAAAGATGTGCGTACCCAGACCGAGATCGGCGCCAATCTGGTGTCGATGGCTGCTGCGGCCGTCAAGCTGGCCGAGCGTATCTTTCCCAGTATCTCCGAACAGAATGTGTTGTTCATTGGCGCAGGCGAGATGATCGAACTGAACGCAGTGCATTTCGCCGCGCGCAAACCGAAAAAGATCACCGTTGCCAACCGGACACTTGAGCGCGCCCAGACTTTGGCGCACCGCATCGATGGTCATGCGGTCACTCTGAATGAATTGCATGAGCAGTTGGCGCATCACGACATCATCGTCACCTGCACCGCCAGCCAGTTGCCAATTCTGGGTAAGGGGCTGGTCGAGCGCGCGCTCAAGCAGCGCAAACATCGCCCTCTGTTCATCGTCGATCTGGCAGTGCCGCGCGACGTGGAGCCGGAAGTGGCCGAGCTGGATGATGTATTCCTATACACCGTGGACGACTTGGCTGAGGTGGTGCGTGATGGACAGGATGCGCGTCAGGGCGCAGTGAAGGAAGCCGAGGTCATCATCGACTCCGGCGTCAACGAGTTCATTCACTGGATGGAATCACGCGAGGTCGTGCCGACCATTCGCGCACTGCGCGACCATGCCGAACGCCAGCGTCGTCACGAGATGGAAAAGGCGCTCAAGCAACTGGCCAAGGGAGAGGCACCGGAGAAGGTGCTGGAAGCGCTGAGCGGCTCACTCACCAATAAATTCCTTCACGCACCGACGCAGAGCCTGAATCAGGCGCAGGATAGCGAACGACAGACACTGCTCGACGCGGTCCACCGCATCTACCACCTGCACAACCCGGAATGAAGCCTAGTATCGCCGACAAACTCGCGCGTCTCGCCGAGCGTTTGGATGAGGTCACGCGCCTGTTGAGTAGCGAAGAAGCCACGCGTGATATGGATGCCTTCCGCAAACTTAATCGTGAGCGTGTGGAGATCGAGCCGGTGGTCGAGCTGTATCACGCTTATCAGGCTTGCGAATCAGACATTGCAGCTGCGCAGGAGATGGCCGACGATCCCGATATGCGCGACTTCGCCGATGAGGAGATCAAAGCCGGGCGCGAGAAGCTGGAGCAGCTTGAAATCGACTTGCAGAAACAATTGCTGCCCAAGGACCCCAACGACGAACGCAACGTGTTCCTTGAAGTGCGCGCCGGTACCGGCGGCGACGAAGCCGCCTTATTCGCAGGCGATCTATTTCGCATGTATCTGCGTTTTGCAGAACGCCGCCGTTGGCAGGTAGAGATCATCTCGGAAAGTCATGGCGAAGTCGGCGGCTACAAGGAAGTCATCGCGCGCATCATCGGCCAAGGTGCATATTCAGTGCTTAAGTTCGAATCGGGTGCCCATCGTGTGCAGCGTGTGCCTGCCACTGAGACTCAAGGACGTATCCATACTTCAGCCTGCACCGTCGCTATCCTGCCCGAGGCGGATGAGGTGGGCGAAGTTGAACTGAATCCTGCCGATCTGCGTATCGATACCTTCCGCGCCTCGGGGGCGGGTGGTCAGCACATCAACAAGACTGATTCCGCCGTGCGTCTCACCCACATCCCGACCGGCACCGTGGTCGAGTGTCAGGATGGTCGTTCTCAGCACCAGAATAAGGCGCAGGCCATGCGTGTGCTGGCCGCGCGTATCAAGGACAAAGAAGAGCAGGCAGCACACAGCAAGATCGCTGCAGAGCGAAAATCGCTGGTGGGCAGTGGTGATCGTTCGGAACGCATCCGTACCTATAACTTCCCGCAAGGCCGCGTCACCGACCATCGCATTAACCTCACCTTGTACAAGATGGATCAGATTTTGGATGGCGACATCAGCGAATTGACTGATGCGCTGATGGCCGAACATCAGGCAGAGCAGCTAGCTGCTCTGGGGCAGGAAGGCTAAGCAGCATGTCTAGCATCCGCGAGCGGTTGGCGCAGGATGTCGCTGCGATACGCCGAGCACTGGATCTGGAACAGGACGAGGCGCGCAGCGAGGTGCAATCCTTGTTGCAAACGGTGCTGGTCGTGAATCGCGCCTATCTGCTGGCGCATCCTGAGCGAGTACTCACCGAACAAGAACTTTCCCGCTATCAAACATTATTGCAGCGCCGTTTGCAGGGCGAGCCGCTGGCTTATATTCTGGGCGAGCGAGAGTTCTTTGGTCTGAATTTCAAAGTCACGCCCGCCACCTTGATTCCCCGTCCCGATACCGAGCTGCTGGTTGAACTGGCGTTGGCACGCATCTCCTCCCCAAGCTGTCGTGTACTCGATCTTGGCACGGGTAGCGGAGCCATCGCGCTGTCTATCGCGCATAGCCGTCCTGAGGTGGGGGTGATGGCGGTAGATGCCTCAGCGGAGGCATTGTCAGTGGCGCAAGAGAACGCTAAGTGCTTGAAGATCCTCAATGCCAGATTTTTGCTGAGTGACTGGTTCTCAGCACTGGTGGGGCAGAATTTCGATTTGATTGTCTCCAACCCACCCTATATCGCCGAAGACGATCGACATCTGGCCCAGGGCGATCTGCGCTTCGAGCCTGCAAGCGCGTTGGCGTCCGGTTTGGATGGGCTGGATGATATCCGTCGCATCATCAACGAAGCGGGTGCTCACCTTGCGGCGGGTGGATGGTTGATGTTGGAACATGGCTTCGATCAAGCGGCGCAAGTGCGTGAACTGTTGCGGGGGGCAGGCTTTAAGAATGTCCGGTCAGACAAGGACTTGGCTGGGATCGAACGCGTTTCCGGCGGTCAACTGCATGAGGGGCATAGTTCATTTGGGGGGTGTATATAGGCCGATATATAGGCCAAACGGCATATAGGCAAAGCCGTAGTGGCTACCTACAATTCGCCCTGAGTTGTGAGCTTTGAGTTGTTATCAACTCGATCTTTCATACTCTCCTCCTATTCTGGGCCGTCGCAAGATGGCCCGTTTTTTTTGCCCGCGATTTACGCGGAAAAAATCAGGAGAGTAGCTTGCGAGCGCGGGCGATGGCCGCTTCGACTTGTTGTGGTGCAGTGCCGCCAGTGTGGTTGCGGGCAGCGAGAGAACCTTCAAGTGTCAGCACTGCATAGATGTCTTCACCAATCAGTGTCGAGAACTGATGCATTTCATCCAACTTGAGATCGGCCAGATCACAGCCCTTTTTCTCGGCGTAACTTACCGCCAGCGCAACAGCTTCATGTGCATCCCGGAACGGCAAACCCTTCTTCACCAGATAGTCGGCCAGATCGGTAGCAGTGGCATAGCCCTGTAGTGCGGCGGCACGCATGGCTTCAGGTTTGACAGTGATGCCAGCGATCATGTCGGCGTAGATGCGTAGGGTCTGGGTGAGCGTATCCACTGTGTCGAACAGCGGTTCTTTGTCTTCCTGATTGTCTTTGTTGTAGGCCAATGGTTGCCCCTTCATCAAAGTCAGCAGTGCAACCAGATGCCCGTTCACGCGGCCTGTCTTGCCGCGTACCAGTTCCGGCACGTCGGGGTTCTTCTTCTGCGGCATGATGGAAGAGCCGGTGCAGAAGCGATCGGCAATATCGATGAAGCCGAAACGTGGGCTCATCCACAGGATCAGTTCTTCCGAGAGGCGAGACAGGTGTGTCATCACCAGTGCGGCAGCCGCAGTGAATTCGATGGCGAAGTCACGGTCGGATACGGCGTCCAGCGAGTTCTGGCACACGGCTTCGAAATTCAGTAGTTCGGCCACGCGTTCGCGCTTGATGGGGTAACTGGTGCCGGCTAGTGCAGCCGCCCCCAAGGGCAGGCGGTTGACGCGACGACGCGCATCGATGAAACGTTCCGTATCACGTTGGCACATCTCGAAATAGGCCAGCAGATGATGCGCGAAGCTGACCGGTTGCGCGACTTGCAGATGGGTGAAGCCGGGCATCACGGTGTGCGTGTGATGCTGTGCCAGATCGAGCAGCGCAGATTGCAGGTTCTTCAACAGACCGACGATAGTATCGATCTCGCTACGCAAATAAAGACGGATGTCGGTGGCGACCTGGTCGTTGCGCGAGCGTCCGGTATGCAGGCGCTTACCGGCATCGCCGACCAAGGTGGTGAGACGCTTTTCGATATTGAGGTGCACGTCTTCCAGATCGAGCGACCACAGGAAGTCGCCTGCGATGATCTCGTTCTCGATCTGCGACAAGCCGCGGCGGATATCCAGCAGGTCTTGTTCGCTGATGATCTGGTTCTCAGCCAGCATCTGCGCGTGCGCCAGAGAGCCTTGTATGTCTACTAGTGCTAGGCGCTGATCGAAGTCCACGGAAGCGGTATAACGCTTGACCAGTTCTGCCACCGGTTCGTTGAAGCGCCCTGACCAGGTTTGATTGTCTTGCATCGTTGCCATGTCTTGTCCAGAATGTGCGGCACTTACGGGGGGTACATGCCGAGGACACGCAGTATAAATCAAAACATTCCACATCGACTGTTGCCTGACTTCCGCAATCTGGGCACGGTGCTGCGTATCGTGCTGCTGGCGAACGCCTTGGCGCTGGTCTGTGCGCTTACTCAAGTCTCGACTGCCGCTGAGTTATGGCGGCTCATGTTGCTGGATTCTGCGTTGTTGCAGCCCGTGCTATTGAGTGTGCTGCTGGCCTTGTATGCATTCAATGAGATATTGCTGCGCTTGTCATACTGGCGGGCAGTGATCGCTGTCATGGTGCTGGCTGCCTGCATCACCTTGTTCTTTTCGCAGATAGGTGGCGAACTCTTCGCAGGGGTCAATGAATCTGTCTTGTTTCTCAGTATCCGCCGCATGTTGTTGGCGTCTCTGCTCGCATTTGCATTGCTGACATATTTCCGTTGGCGAGCCATGGCTATGTCCCCTGCCTTGCAGGATGCACGTTTGCAGGCCTTGCAGGCACGTATCCGGCCACATTTTCTGTTCAACAGTATCAATGCGGTGCTGGCCATCGTGCGTGCTGAACCAAAGCGTGCTGAAGCGGCGCTGGAAGATATGGCCGACCTGTTCCGTATGGCGATGAGTGATGCCCACGATCTGGTCGCGCTGAAGGACGAAGTCGCATTGGCACAGCGCTACTTAGCACTGGAACAACTGCGCATGGGCGAGCGCCTGAAAGTCAGCTGGAAGATTGAGCACATGCCACAACAGGCGCTGATCCCGCCTCTGGTGTTGCAACCGCTACTAGAGAATGCGGTGTATCACGGTATCGAACCGCTGGCGGAGGGCGGCGTCATCGACATCGACATTCACGAGAAGTCCGGTCAGCTGCATTTGACTGTGAGCAACCCACTGCCTAGCAGAAAGGTGAAGTCCGAAGGCCATCAACTGGCCTTGTCGAATATCCGCGAGCGCTTATCACTGCTGTTCGATGTGGAAGCTGAGTACCGTGTGGAACATAACGATGACAGTTATCATGTGTACATCGTTATCCCTTTGCGCAAACTTGAATAGTCATGAACGATACCGTGATCCTGCCGCTGACAGTATTCATCGTGGACGATGAGCCGCTGGCGCGCGACTGTGTACGGCTGGTGCTCCGCGGCGCGCCGGGAGTCGAGCTCCTCGACGACTCTCGCGACGGCGCCGAGGCCGTGCGGGCAATTCGCCGGTTGCAGCCGGACGTGGTCTTTCTAGATG
>JAGXGC010000012.1 GCA_024636935.1 Sideroxydans sp.
GATTCATTCTGCCGTAGCAAAAATCATCTGCCTCCACACACGTACCCACACTAATCGGTTGTTTTTTCTATCTTTTAAAGAACTTTCTTACTGCTTGCTCCGCTACCGTGGCAGCGAAGAGGTGCGCATTATAGAGACTTAATTTCTTTCGTCAACTTAATTTCACACCAGCATTCTCAATCTGTTGGTTGCGGGGGCAGGATTTGAACCTACGACCTTCGGGTTATGAGCCCGACGAGCTGCCAGACTGCTCCACCCCGCGTCAGGTGAGGGACAGCATTCTATAGAAGCTGCGATATCAGGTCAAGGAATTAATCCGTCTCATGTTTGGCTACAAGCTGCAAAGCCCATTCGACATGCTCTCTAACAACATGCGATGCATGCTGCGACCTTGTACTTAGCGCCTTTTTTGACTCAGGAGTTGCTGGCGCATTGCCTAGCGCCACTGCGATATTCCTCAACCACTGTTCATAGCCTATACGATGGATCGCACTCCCTGCCATCCGCATATGAAATTCTTCTTCACTCCATGCAAACAGCTCGATAAGTGACACATCATCCAGCTTGTTCCGCACGAAAAAATCCGGCTCAATGCTTTTGCCTGCGAATCGATTCCAAGGGCAGAACAATTGACAATCGTCGCATCCATAGATGCGATTACCTATTAACGGCCTCAATTCAATCGGGATGCTGCCTTTATGTTCGATAGTCAGATATGAAATGCAGCGCCGCGCATCAACAATATATGGAGCTGTGATGGCCCGCGTTGGGCATACATCCATACAAGCGACACATGTCCCGCAATGACCTTGCTGCGTTGCATCCACAGCAAGCGGAAGATCAATGAATATTTCACCTAGAAAAAACCATGAGCCCTGCTCTCGCGAAAGCAACAACGTGTGCTTTCCACGCCATCCCAGATTCGCTTTCTGAGCCAACTCCACTTCCAACACTGGTGCACTATCTGTGAAAACTCGGCATTGACACTCACCCACCTCGCGAATTCTTTTTGCCAGCTTCTCCAATCTATTGCGCAACACCTTGTGATAGTCCCTTCCAAGCGCATAACGTGATATGTAGGCACGCGACAGATCGAGCAACACTGCCTCAGCTTCACCACTTGAATCAGGAAAGTAATTCATACGCACCGAGATAACCCTCAAGGTACCCGGCACCAGTTCTGCTGGGCGCGCCCGTTTCACTCCATGTTTTGCCATATAATCCATAGCACCATGATGGCCAGCCGCTAACCACTGGAGCAGATTCTCTTCCGCCGCTCCTAGATTGATGTCTGCGATGCCGACCGACTGAAAGCCAAGCTCTTTGCCCCATGCTTTGATGCGCAGGGCGAATTCATTCATTTCTAGGCGGGGATTACTTTTTTGCATGAATCGAATCATAGCCCAATAGCTCTTCCCGATGAGTTGGCCACGATCACCTTTGCCAAAAGGCTTGCTAACGTGCTTAGCCCTGGGCTGGTGATCTATCTGCGCGGCAACCTAGGTGCCGGCAAGACCACCTTAGTTCGCGCCTTGCTATTAGCACTGGGCTATAAGGGACGCGTCAAAAGTCCAACCTATACTTTGGTTGAACGCTATGAAGCAGGGGGTTTACACTTACGGCATTTCGACCTCTACCGTTTTCGCGATGCAGATGAATGGGAAGAAGCTGGATTCCGTGATGAATTCGATACACACAATATATGCTTGGTTGAGTGGCCTGAACAAGCAACAGGGCTGTTACCCGATGCAGATATCAGCCTCACTTTCGAAATACTTCAGGATGGCCGCGAGATTTTTCTGCACGCCTATACTGAAGCTGGAAAGCAATGTTTGAACGCACTTTGAAAACCATCCTGCTCCTGCTATTGGTATGGATACATTCCGCCAACGCGGAGATAGCCGTCACCTCCGCTCGCCTCTGGCCCGCTCAGGATTACACGCGCCTGACGGTGGAATCTAAATCCTCAATCCGCTACAAGCAATTCACCCTATCGAATCCGGAAAGATTGGTCATCGATCTTGAAGAGACCGAACTCAGTGAAGCATTGAATGATCTTTCAAACAAGGTTAGCAAAGACGATCCGTACATAAGCAGCTTGCGTATTGGGCGCTTCAAACCAGGCGTTGTGCGCTTGGTGCTGGATCTGAAATCGCAAGTAAAACCACAACTATTCAGCCTCAAACCGGTTGGGGAATATGGCCATAGACTGGTTCTAGATATCTACCCTGCCATGCCGGTCGATCCCCTGATGGCATTGCTGGAGCAGCGACTTGCTGCTAGCGGCCCCTCGGACAGCAGCCCTGAAGTAGCAACTTTCTCTCCGGAGGCCGTTACGCCTCCACCGCCTGAAACCACATCACCCCAGCCTTACCCTGAACTTCGCAATCGCGTACTTGTGATTGCACTGGATGCTGGACATGGCGGCGAAGACCCTGGCGCTCTTGGTCGCCGAGGCACGCGCGAGAAGGATGTGACCCTATCTATTGCGCGCCAGCTCAAGACTCAGATTGATGCCACTCCCGGCATGCGAGCAGTACTCATACGTGATGGTGATTACTTCATTCCTTTAAGCGGTCGTGTAGAAAAAGCACGCCGAGCACATGCGGATTTGTTCGTATCCATCCATGCTGATGCTTTCGTTAAACCCCATGCCCGCGGCTCCTCGGTATTCGCCTTGTCCGAAGGTGGCGCAACCAGTGCCAGCGCACGCTGGCTAGCAAAGAAGGAAAACGAGGCCGACCTCATCGGTGGCGTGAACCTTGCTGTAAAAGATCCATACCTCGCACGCACCCTGCTCGACTTGTCGCAAACAGCCACCATTAATGACAGCATGAAACTGGCCAAGCATGTCCTGAATGAACTGGGAGGTATCAATACCCTACATCGCGGCCGAGTGGAACAAGCGGGATTTGCAGTTCTTAAATCGCCTGACGTACCCTCCATACTTATTGAGACTGCATTTATCAGCAATCCAACTGAAGAACGCAGGCTAAAAGACGTGTCGTACCAGAAGAAAATGGCTAACGCGATACTCAGCGGCATCAAGCACTATTTCGCGCAAAGCCCAGCGCTCTCTAGGCACAAGGTGGCGTTCGGCGACTAAGCCTCAGGCTGGGAAAACGCCTGTCGACAGGTAGCGATCACCTCGGTCGCAGACGATGAAAACGATGGTGGCGTTCTGCACCTGCTGTGAAATACGCAGCGCAATACTCAGCGCACCGCCGGAAGAAATTCCGCAGAATATCCCCTCCTCACATGCCAAGCGGCGCGTCATATCTTCAGCATCCTTCTGGCCGACATATTCGATGCGATCGACATTCTGCGGGTTGTATATCTTGGGCAAGTAAGCTTCCGGCCATTTACGGATACCAGGG
Source organism: Sideroxydans sp. (assembly GCA_024636935.1). Classification (GTDB taxonomy): domain Bacteria; phylum Pseudomonadota; class Gammaproteobacteria; order Burkholderiales; family Gallionellaceae; genus Sideroxyarcus. The sequence continues at coordinate 3,378 of JAGXGC010000012.1, forward strand.
ATCTGCGCACCATCTTCAGGTTGGGCGCCAATGATCTGGATAGCAGGATTCTTTTCCTTGAGGAATTTCGAATTACCCATAATGGTGCCGGTCGTCCCCATGCTGCTGACGAAATGAGTGATCTGTCCGTGAGTCTCTCGCCAAATTTCAGGCCCGGTACCTTCGTAGTGTGCCAACGGATTATCAGCATTTCCGAACTGGTCGAGGATGATGCCCCGACCTTCATCTCGCAACTTATCAGCAGTATCACGCGCCAACTCCATACTGCCTGCTTTAGGTGTCAGCACCAGCTCTGCACCGAACGCACGCATGGTCTGGCGGCGTTCCACACTCTGATTCTCCGGCATCACTAGGATCATTTTGTATCCGCGCATCGCAGCCGCCATCGCCAGCGCGATACCTGTATTACCACTAGTTGCTTCGATCAGTGTATCGCCGGGTTTGATATGCCCCCGCTCTTCGGCATGCCGGATCATTGAGAGTGCCGGCCTATCTTTTACCGAACCGGCGGGATTGTTCCCCTCCAGCTTGGCAAGGATGACATTGGATGTATCACCGGGGATGCGTTTGAGTCTGACCAGCGGCGTATTGCCAACGTAGTCGTCCAGAGTCTTGTACATGGCTTGTTCCGTAGTAGAGATAACGCTTGCATGATAAATGCAGGCGCTATCCTTTGCACTGCCGCATTAGACGGCGATGCCTGAAGCGTCGAACATCCCCTCAAACAGAATAGAACTGAGGTAGCGCTCCCCCGAGTCCGGCAGAATCACAACGATAGTCTTGCCTGCATTCTCGAGCTTCTGAGCCTGACGCACCGCAGCCGCTACCGCCGCACCACTAGAGATGCCGGAAAGAATGCCCTCCTCCTGCGCCAGACGACGCGCAAACAACACGGCATCCTCATTCGTCACCAGCTCGACCTCGTCCACCAAAGACATATCCAGCGCGCCCGGCACAAAACCTGCGCCTATGCCTTGTATCTTATGTGGTGCTGGCTTGAGCTCCTGCCCTGCACGCTTTTGGGTCAGGATAGGGCTGGCAGTCGGCTCGACAGCCACTGACTTGATTGCCTTGCCTTGGGTGTTCTTGATATAGCGAGATACACCTGTGATCGTGCCGCCGGTGCCAACACCTGCCACGAAGATATCGACCTTGCCATCTGTGTCAGCCCAAATCTCAGGCCCCGTGGTCGCTTCATGAATGGCTGGATTAGCTGGATTTTCGAACTGCTGCAACAGAACATACTTTGAATCGGATTCGGCGATCTCTTTCGCCTTGGCGATCGCCCCGCCCATACCTTTTGCACCTTCGGTCAGCACCAGTTTCGCGCCATAGGCGACCAGCAACTTGCGACGCTCGATACTCATCGTCTCGGGCATGGTCAACGTCAGCGGAATCCCACGTGCCGCGGCCACATAGGCAAGCGCAATGCCGGTATTTCCACTGGTCGGTTCAACAAGCTCTTTCCCCGGACCGAGCAGCCCCTTATTAGTTGCGTCATCGATCAGCGCCACACCGATCCGGTCTTTCACCGAATAAGCCGGATTTCGGCCTTCTATCTTGGCAAGGATAGTGGCTGATGCGCCATCGCTGATCCGGTTCAGTTTGATCAGTGGCGTACCGCCAACAGAAAGCGAATTATCTGCAAACAGCTTGGACATCACATACTCCTTGAATTGAATAGATAAGACAGCTGCATTATAGGCAGCACCCGTCATTACCTATAATCACATTTACCTATTTTGTTATTCCATTTGAGCATAAAAAAACCGCCTGGCTGAAAGCCGGGCGGTTCGAATGAAGCACTGTGAAAGACTACTTCTTGTCTGGCTTGCTCACTGTGAATTCGCTTCGCAAGCGCTCGACCGTTTTCTTGCCGAATCCTTTGACTTCATCAAGATCTTCCACGCTCTTAAATAGTCCGTGTTGTTTTCGATGCTGAACAATAGCTTCAGCTTTCGAAGCTCCGATACCTTTTACAGCCTGCAACTCCTCCACGCTAGCCGTGTTCAAATCGACAGCCGCATAGAGTGAACCGGAAAACAAAAGCACCAACAGGGTTAGCAACAGCTTCTTCATCACTTTCTCCTTGCGAAGTTAGCGACCTAGGTCGCGGGTTGCATACCCTCCTCCCGTTTTACTTCGACTTCTCCAGCATGTAATTCACGTAATTCGCCGTACCTTGCTCCACGGTCAAGAATGGCTCTGCATAGCCAGCTTCACGCAGGTTTGAAATATCTGCCTGAGTAAAGCTCTGATACTTGCCGCGCAATGCATCCGGGAACGGAATATAGCGAATGATCTGTTGCTGCAGCAATTGCTCCAGCGTCAACACCGGCTCACCCTTCTCGGCACGCAAGGTATTGATTGTCGCCACTGCCACGTCATTGAAGCTCTGCGCAGTGCCAGTACCAAGGTTAAAGATACCCGATTTTTCAGGATGATCCAAGAAGTGCATATTCACCTTGACCACATCTTCGACCGACACGAAATCGCGCAGCTGTCCACCGTTGGCATAGCCATCACAGCCTTCGAACAGCTTTACATGCCCTTCTGCGCGATATTGGTTGAAGAAGTGATATGCCACTGACGCCATGCGCCCCTTATGTTGCTCGCGTTGACCATACACATTGAAATAGCGGAAGCCAACGATCTGCGAAGTACGTTCTGTCCAGCGACGACGCACCACTTGATCGAACAGGAACTTTGAATAGGCATAAACGTTCAGCGGCGATTCATACTCTCGGCTTTCCTTGAACACACCGCCGCCACCATATACAGAAGCGGATGAGGCATAGAGGAAAGGCACTTCTTCGTTCTGGCAGTGATTCAGCAACTCCAGAGAATAACGGTAGTTGTTCTCCATCATGTAACGGCCATCCGTTTCCATGGTGTCGGAGCATGCACCTTCATGCAGGACTGCCGCCATCTCACCATCGAAGTCTCCGCCGACCACGCGTTCGATGAAGTCTTCTTTATCCATGAAGTCTGCGATTTCACAATCTGTGAGGTTCAGGAACTTGTCCGCTTTCTTAAGGTTGTCGACCGCGATGATGTCTGTCACACCGCGTTCATTCAACGCTTTGACAAGATTGGAACCAATGAATCCGGCCGCGCCGGTAACGATGTAGTACATGATCAACCTTTCATATCTTCAAGTATCTCTTCGCGCGAAACCACAGCTGTACCCAGCTTGGCCACTACCACGCCTGCTGCGCGATTGGCGATGCGTACTGCTTCCACCATATCCGCTCCGCTCGCCAACATCACAGCCAGCGTGGCGATGACCGTATCGCCTGCGCCACTCACGTCGAACACTTCACGGGCCAGCGTTGGCTCGTGCAATATGCCCTGCTCACGGAACAGCGACATACCTTCCTCGCTGCGCGTCACCAATAAGGCATCCAAGCCCAACTCGGTGCGCAGCTTCTGCGCTTTTTCATTCAACTCCGCTTCACTCTTCCAGTTACCCGCCACATCGCGAAACTCGCTACGGTTAGGAGTAAGCAGCGTGGCGCCGCGATAGCGATCGTATTCATCCCCTTTGGGATCGACCAACACCGGCTTGCCAGCCGCACGGGCCAGTTGGATCATCTCGGCAATATGAGTCAAACCGCCCTTGCCGTAATCAGACAGCAATACCACATCGCAATCCGGCAGCTTGCTACGAAAGTCAGCCAACTTGGCCTGCAACACTTCATGACTGGGGGGCGTCTCAAAATCGATGCGCAGCAACTGCTGCTGACGCGCGACAGCGCGCAGCTTAACGATGGTGGAGAAACTCTCATCGCGATGCAACAAAGCATCGACCCTGCCCTGCGCAGTCAGCAGTCGCTGCAGGCAGTCACCTGCCTCATCTGCGCCGACCACCGACAACAGTGTGCAATGGGCACCCAGTTCTGCGATGTTGCGCGCCACATTGGCTGCGCCACCGGGACGCTCTTCGACCCTGCTCACTTTCAGCACCGGCACCGGTGCCTCCGGCGAGATACGGCTGACATCACCGAACCAGTAACGGTCCAGCATCACATCACCGACGACCAACACCCGTGCTTTATCGAACGATGGCAGCTTCATGCCACATCTCCTGTTTCTTTCAGAATATCTTGCAGCGCCTGCAATGGATCTGGCGCTTGTGTGATTGGACGGCCAATAACCAGATAGCTGGAACCAGCTTGCAGTGCTGCTTGTGGCGTCATGATGCGTGATTGATCGTTCGCTGCAGCATTCGCCGGACGTATACCAGGCGTCACCAGACAAAAGTCTGCGCCGCACTGCTCGCGTAAGGTTGCAGCTTCCTGTGCTGAACACACGACTCCATCCAAGCCGCTGTCGCGAGTCAGTTGCGCCAAACGGGATACCATCTGTGCCGGACTATCTTGAATACCGATCCCACTCAAATCTTCCTGCGTCATGCTGGTGAGGATAGTCACCGCAATCAGCTTCGGTCGTTGCGCATGATTCTCAAGCGCTTCGCGCGCAGTCTCCATCATCTTGCGACCACCCAAAGCATGCACGTTCACCATCCACACGCCCAAAGCTGCGGCAGCCTTGCAGGCTTGCGCGGTGGTATTGGGGATGTCGTGGAATTTGAGATCGAGGAACACATCGAACCCGCGCTGTTGCAACTTCTCAAGTAGTTGCGGTCCGGCCGAGGTAAACAGCTCTTTGCCGACTTTCAGTCGACACAATGTCGGCTCCAGCCTCTCAGCCAATGCCAAGGCGGGTGTTGCTTGCGGATAATCCAGCGCGACGATGATCTTGGTGTCTTGTTGTTTGGTGGAACTCATGCGATCAATCCATTCTCTTCACTACGTTTCGGCGAATAACTTTCCCAGCTGTGACAAGCCGGACAATGCCAATAGAACTGTTTTGCCTTGAAACCACAATGTCCACAACGATACATCGCAAGACTGCGAGTACGGTTGTGTATGAGCGACTTCACCAGCTCGACATCACCCCGGCGCTCGCTACTCATCTTCATCAACTGCGCTTCGAGCAGCTTATCTAGGCCCAGCAGCGTGGGATTGCGCTTCAATTCATTGAGCACCATCTGATAGGCAGCCTCTGGGCCATCCGTTGCGATCAATGCTTCGAACAAGACGTTCATCAGATCCAATGAAGGATGCTTCTGTAAATAAGCTTGCAGTAACGTGACGCCCACTGACTCGCTGCCGTTCTGTGCGTAAGCATTCAGCAGACGCTCAGCAACCAGAGGTAGATACTGGGCATCCTGAATCTCTACTGACTTCCATATCTCGATGGCACGAGCTGTATTTCCAGAAGCTAGTGCGATATCACCCAGCTTGATGCTGGCACGTACTCCTTGAGGATCGATTGCAAGTGCCTGCTCTAGATGCACGACTGCCGCATCTACCTGCTGGTCAGCACATTCTCGATCAGCCAACTCACAATAGAAGAACGATGCTTGTCTTGCATAGGACTTTCCGGTCAACGTAGCTAGGCGCTGACTAATATCGATCGCCTTCAGCCAATCCTTCTCCTTCTGGTAAATCTCCAACAAGAACTCCAGTGCAGCCTTCTCATACTCAGTTCCATTCAAACCATGAAAAGCCGTCTCAGCTCGGTCCAGTATGCCTGCCTTCAAATAGTCCTGTGCCAGCTCGAACAAGGCCTGCTGACGTTTATCTTCGTCCAAATCGGCTCGTTCATACAGGTTAAGATGCATACGAATCGCGCGATCCACCTCGCCACGACGTCGAAACAAACTGCCCAGCGCAAAATGTAGCTCGATAGTCTGCGGATCGACCTTCACCACTTCGATAAAAGCCTCGATAGCCTGATCCTGCTGCTCGTTGAGCAGAAAGTTCAAGCCTTGAAAATAGGAGCGCGGAAGTGAACTAGATTCTGACAGCAGCTCTTTGATATCAACGCGTGCAGCCAGCCAGCCCATGCCAAAGAACAGCGGGAAGACCAGCAACATCCAGGGTTCAAAATCCATCTTGTATTTTCAGGAAGAATGTTCGGGCGAATCTGTTTGACTCTCAGTACTACGCCCGGATTGATTGGATTGTGCTTCTGCACGTGCGTGCGCCAGATCACTGCGCAGACGCATCACCGTATTAAGCATCGCCATCATGCCCAACATGACCCCGATAATAAGAAAACCGAACAACGCAACAACCAGCGGCGCTTGCCATTCGAAACCGAACAGATAGCGTAGCGAAACGATCTCGTTGTTCTTCATCGCAAAGCCCAGCAAAGCGACAAACAACATGATCCGCAGCAACCAAGTTAAATAGCGCATTCTTTAATTTTTATCATCGAATCGAAGTGCAAAGATAGCACGAACACGCAATTGTTTCTCGCAGGGATATTGCCCTATGGGCAATAACTCGCAAAAAAATTGGCGGCGCATCTTTCGATGTGCCGCCAATCATTCAATCACTTGCCAGTTCAGGATTGAGGGTAATCCACGCGTTCCCGCAGCTCTTTACCTGCCTTGAAGTGAGGCACGTACTTGGCAGGTACTTGAACCTTGTCACCGGATTTGGGATTGCGTCCCAAACGCGGCGGACGATAGTTCAAGGCAAAACTGCCGAATCCGCGAATCTCGATACGTCCACCGCTAGATAAAGTGGCGGACATACTGTCCAGTATCACCTTGACCGACAGCTCGGCATCCTTCCCCAACAGCTGGGGATGGCGCTCTGCCAGTCTGGCGATCAGATCGGAACGTGTCATTCCCTGCCCCCTTACTGCGTGTCAGCCTTGTTGGAATCCATCTTGGCCTTGAGCAGAGCACCTAGGTTAGTGGTGCCGGAAGCGCTGGTGTTGTCAGCTGCGAACTTCTGCATCGCAGCAGCAGTGTCGGCCTTGTCCAGTGCCTTGATCGACAGGTTGATGCCACGGTTCTTGCGATCTACGTTGATGATCACTGCCTTGACGCTGTCGCCTTCCTTCAGGTGGTTGCGGATGTCTTCCACGCGATCCACCGATACTTCAGAAGCCTTCAGGTAGGCCTCAACATCGCCGTCCAGACCAACTACAGCACCCTTTGCATCCAGAGACTTGACGATACCGGTAACGATAGCGCCCTTGTCATGGCCGGTTACGAAGCCGCCGAACGGATCACCTTCCAGTTGCTTGATACCCAGAGAGATGCGCTCGCGCTCTACATCGATAGCCAGCACAACTGCTTCCAGTTCGTCGCCCTTCTTGTAGTTGCGTACGGCTTCTTCGCCAGCAACGCTCCAAGACAAGTCGGACAGGTGAACCAGACCGTCGATACCGCCATCCAAACCGATGAACACACCGAAGTCAGTGATCGACTTGATGGCGCCCTTAACTTTGTCACCCTTCTGGTGGTTAGCTGCGAAGTCATCCCAAGGATTGGACTTGCACTGCTTCATGCCCAGAGAGATACGGCGGCGTTGTTCGTCAATCTCGAGGATCATCACTTCTACTTCGTCGCCCAGAGCAACGACTTTGGAAGGATGAACGTTCTTGTTGGTCCAATCCATTTCGGAAACGTGTACCAGACCTTCGATACCTTGCTCGATCTCAACGAAAGAACCGTAGTCAGTCAGGTTAGTCACCTTACCGAACAGGCGAGTGCCCTGTGGGTAGCGACGTGCCAGACCATTCCAAGGATCGTCACCCATCTGCTTGATGCCGAGGGAAACGCGATTCTTCTCTTGGTCGAATTTCAGGATCTTGGCTTCGATCTCGTCACCCACTGTCAACACCTCGGATGGGTGCTTAACACGGCGCCATGCCAGATCGGTGATGTGCAACAGACCATCGATACCGCCCAAGTCAACGAATGCACCGTAGTCGGTGATGTTCTTAACGATACCCTTGACCACTGCGCCTTCCTTGAGGTTTTCCAGCAAGGATTCGCGATCAGCGCCCTGAGTCTCTTCCATCACAGCGCGGCGGGAAACCACCACGTTGTTACGCTTGCGATCCAGCTTGATGACCTTGAGCTCCATGGTCTTGTTTTCGTACGGTGTGGTGTCCTTAACAGGACGAATGTCCACCAGCGAACCGGGCAAGAATGCGCGGATGCCGTTAACCATCGCTGTCAGACCGCCCTTGACCTTGCCGCTGACATAACCTTCAACGATACGGCCTTCTTCCATCGCCTGCTCCAGGTCGATCCAGGCAGCCAAACGCTTGGCTTTTTCGCGCGACAAACGTGTCTCGCCGTAGCCGTTTTCCAGTGATTCGATAGCGACGGTGACGAAATCACCCGCAGCAACTTCTATCGCGCCTGTTGCGTCTTTGAATTCTTCAACAGGAATAAAACTTTCGGACTTCAATCCGGCATTTACCACAACCACGTTCTGCTCAACGCGAACGACTTGGGCGGTAATCAATTCACCTGCACGCATTTCTTTGCGGCTCAGGCTTTCTTCAAACATTGACTCAAAAGATTCCATTTCGGCTACAGCGGTCATTTTCGATCTACTCTCAGGTTATCCCGCAAACTGCACGGGGGGTTCGTTTATCAACCCGGATGGCGGGGAGCCAAGCGGGGCCTAACTTAATACACGGTATCTTGTCAGCACTTCTTCGACAGCCTGCTCGATGTTCAGCGGCGTCGTATCCAGCAGACTTGCACCTTGCGCCTGTTGCAGAGGAGCGACGCTTCGTTGCATATCTCGCTCGTCGCGCGCCTGTATATCCTGCAAAAGGGCGGCGATATTAGCATCCATCCCTTTTTCTTTCAACTGCTTATAACGACGTTCCGCACGCGCTTCGGCCGAAGCGGTCAGAAACACCTTCAATACCGCATCTGTGAACACCACCGACGCCATGTCACGCCCATCCGCCACCAGACCTGGCGATTGGCGGAATGCGCGTTGTTTATCGAGCAAAGCGGCCCTCACCTGCGGCAGTGACGCCACTTGGGAAGCTGCCGAGCCGGCTTCCTCGGTACGTAATTCGTCACCGACCATCTCGCCATCCAGCCAGGTCTCGCCCTTCTCGAAGCGGATATCCACCTTGCCCGCCAACGCTGCCAACCCGGATTCATCATCCAGCGCCACACCATGACGCTGCGCCGCCAATCCCAACAAGCGGTACAGCGCACCGCTATCGAGATAATGCATACCCAAAGCATCGGCCACGCGTTGTGCCACAGTCCCCTTGCCGGAAGCAGAGGGACCATCGATAGCGATAACTGGAACGGCTTGTGTCACTTTTGCAAACTCCGTGAAATAGTCAGGAAAGGTCTTGGCGACGCATTTTGGATCATTGATGCGCACTCCTGCAGCACCGAATGCAGCTAGCGAGAAGCACATCGCCATGCGATGGTCATCATAGGTATCGATGCCGGATTGAGGATTGAGGACTGAGGATTGAGGGGGAGTGATGCGAATAAAGTCCGCGCCCTCTTCCACTGTTGCCCCGACCTTGCGTAACTCAGTCGCCATGGCAGCGATGCGGTCAGTTTCCTTCACGCGCCAACTGGCGATATTGCGCAGTGTGGTCGTGTCTTCGGCGAACAAAGCCGCCACTGCCAGCGTCATCGCCGCATCGGGGATGTGGTTGCAATCGAGGTCGATGGCTTTCAGTTTGCCATCTGCCGGACCGCTTGCTTCCATCCAGTTCGGCCCCATGGTGATGCGAGCGCCCATCTTTGCCAGTTCTTCGGCAAAACGAACATCACCCTGTACGCTATCGCTCCCCACACCTTCCACACGAACCGGCCCGGCACCAATCGCACCCGCCGCAAGAAAATATGAAGCGGAAGATGCATCTCCTTCTACGAACATCTCTTTAGGCGATACATAACGACTGCCCGCTGCAACGGTAAAACTATTCCAACCGTCACGTTCAACCTGCACCCCGAAGCGCGCCATCATCGCCAACGTGATTTCGATATAGGGCTTGGAGATCAATTCGCCCACGACCTCGACCTTCGCTGTGCGCCCCAGCAAAGGCAAAGCCATCAGCAGACCGGTGAGGAACTGACTGGACACATCTCCGCGCACCTGCGCTGTATCGCCAGCCAGCTTGGCCGGTGATATTTGCAAAGGAGGGAAACCTTCATTACCCAAATACTTGATATCCGCACCCAACTGGCGCAATGCCTCCACCAAGTCGCCGATAGGCCGCTCATGCATACGTGCCACACCGGACAATTCATAGCTGCCGCCCGACAAAGCCAGCGCAGCTGTCAACGGTCGGAAAGCAGTACCTGCATTACCCAAGAACAACTTGGTTTCTTTATTAGAAATATCACCTGCACAACCCTTGATGCGATAGGCATTGTCACCCAGTGACTCCACGCCGATACCCAAAGTAGCCAAAGCATCCAGCATGCGATCGGTATCGTCCGACTTAAGAAGATCGCGCACCACGGTCGTTCCTTCAGACAGGGCTGCCAGCAACAACACGCGATTAGAGATGCTCTTGGAACCTGGCAAACGCACCGTTCCGCGCGCAGACATCAAAGGAGAAAGGTCGATAGATTCGTGTTGAGTCATGCGATGAGCTGAATTTTATTGTTGAGTCCAGGTGCTGCGTACTTCGCGCGCCAGACTGAATATCTCTTCCAGCTTGGCGGCGTCGTTATCGGCTAGCGCCTGCTGCAGAGAAGAAAGCTCGTTGATGTATTGCTGCAATTCGCGCAGCAATGCATCGCGATTAGCCAGACTGATGTCGCGCCACATCTCGGGAGAGCTAGCGGCGATACGAGTGAAGTCACGGAAGCCGCTGGCCGCGAAGGACAGCAACAAGTCTTTGTTATCGCGCTGCGCCAGATCGTGCACCAGCGCGAACGACAGCAGATGCGGCAGATGACTCACTGCGGCGAACACACCATCGTGCTCTTCCGGCGTCAGCTCACTCACCACTGCGCCGCATGCTTCCCATGCCTGACGCACACGCGCCACGGATGCTTGGGGATTTTCAGGTAATGGGGCGAGCACAACTTTCTTGCCTTGATACAGATCAGCCATCGACGCTGCCGCACCGCTCTTCTCGGCACCCGCGATCGGATGGCCGGGAATGAATTGTGCGACCTTGCCAGCCAGCTTGCTGCGCGCAGCAGCGACGACATCGCATTTGGTGCTGCCGCCATCCGTCACCAGCGTTTGGCTACCAAGATGCGGTGCAATACGTGCAAAGAGTTCATCCATCTGCGCCACCGGCGTCGCCAGCAATACCAGATCGGCATCGCGGACTTCTGCCGCCACATCGTTGCCGATGCGATCAAGGATACCTAGACGCTTGGCTTCATCCAGCGTGGATTGGCTGCGACCGAAACCGACCACCTCGCCTACCGCCCCAGCCTTACGCAAAGCCAGTGCGAACGATCCGCCGATGAGGCCGACGCCGAAGATGACGACTTTGCGAAAGGTCGGTTGCATGGCTTACAGCGTGCGTCCGATCGCACCTGCGATCGCACCCAACGTTCCCATCAGTTTTTTCAGTTCATCAGGCGTCAGCGCCTGATCTGCATCGCACCATGCATCGCACGGACTGGGATGCATCTCGACCAGCAGACCGTCTGCTCCCGCCGCGATAGCAGCTTGCGACAATGCGGGCACCATCCATGCCTTGCCGCCAGCATGCGAAGGATCGACGATCACCGGCAGGTGGGTCTCCTTCTTGAGCACGGCGATAGCTGTCACGTCCAGCACGTTGCGGTAGGCGGTCTCAAAGGTACGGATACCGCGCTCGCAGAAGATGATGTTGTGGTTGCCACCGGCAGCGATGTATTCCGCCGACATCAGCCATTCGCTGACGGTGGCCGACATGCCGCGCTTGAGGATGACCGGCTTGTTGATACGGCCGACTTCCTTCAGCAAGTCGAAGTTCTGCATGTTGCGCGTGCCGATCTGAATCACATCCACGTCGTACTCAAGGAAGGCGTCGATCTGGCGCGCATCCATCAGCTCGGTGACGATGGGAAGCTTGTATTGGCTTGCCGCCTTGCGGAACATATCCAGCCCTTCCACACCGTGGCCCTGAAATGCATAAGGGCTGGTGCGCGGCTTGAATGCGCCGCCGCGCATCAAACGGCAACCTGCTTCGTGTGTGAACTTGGCGGCGAGGTCCATCTGTTCCTGCGTCTCCACCGAACAAGGCCCGGCGATGATCTGGATCTGTTTACCGCCCAGCGGCACACCGGCGATGTCGATGACGGTGTCTTGCTTGTGCGATTCGCGCGAAACTATCTTGTATTGCTTGGCGATGTGCATCGCCGATTCCACGCCCGGCAGTGAAGTGAACATGTCGGCATCCAGCTTGCGCTCGTCGCCGATGGCACCGATCACGATGCGTTCTATACCGCGTGAGATATTGGCCTTCAGCCCGGCGACTTCGAGTTTTTTTACAACGATATCGATCTGCGCATCAGTCGTATCTCTGCCCATTACGATGATCATTTGCCTTCTCCGCTAGCAAGCTGGCTGATGCACTTTTCCAAAGCGCCCAAGAATTTCGCATTCTCACTTTCCAGCCCGATGCTGACTCGCAACCAACCCGGCATATCGTAATTCTCGATCGGACGCACGATCACACCCAGCTCCAGCAAGCGACGATATGCACCTTTTGCATCACCGATATGGAACGCCACGAAGTTGCCATAGGACGGAATGAACTCCAGCCCCAACTTGCCCAGCCCTTCGGTGATCTGCACCATGCCGCGCTGGTTCAACTCAAAAGTGCGCTTCACGAATGACACATCACGCAAGGCCGCCACAGCCGCCGCCTGTGCGACGCTGTTCACATTGAACGGTTGGCGCACGCGATTCATCATGTCGCTGATCTGCTCATGCGACATCGCATAACCCACGCGCAAACCGGCCAAACCATAGGCTTTGGAGAAGGTGCGCGAGATGATGAGGTTAGGAAATTCTTTGAGCCAACTCACGCTGTCGTAGCGCTTCTCTTCCGGCAGGTATTCGTTGTAGGCCTCGTCCAGCATCACCAAGATGTCTTGCGGCAGGCCACGCATGAATTGCAACAGGTCTTCCGTTTCCAAGAAGGTGCCGGTCGGGTTGTTCGGGTTGGCGATGAATACGATCTTGGCCTTGTTCGCCTTGGCTGCATCCAGCATGGCAGGCAGATCGTGGCCATAGCCCTTGGTCGCTGGCACGCTGATGCCAGTTGCGCCGACTGCCTGTGTCGCCAATGCATAGACAGCGAAGGCATGGTCCGAATACACCACCTTATCGCCCGGCGTGAGGAATGCACGCGCGGCCAACTCAAGCAGATCGTTGGAACCGTTACCCAAGGTGATGTTCGCATGGGTCACGTCGTAACGTTTGACCAGCGCATCTTTCAGTTCGAAACCATTGCCGTCCGGATACAGCGCGATGTTTTTGATCGCTTCCTGCATCGCCGCCACGGCAGCACCGCTGGCCCCCAACGGATTCTCGTTAGAGGCCAGTTTGATGATGCCAGTGATACCCAGTTCGCGCTCCAACTCGGAGATCGGTTTTCCAGGCTGATAAGGCGCGATGGCGCGGATATAAGAAGGGGCTAGATCACAGTAGTTCATACACTCAATTCACCACAAAACATTAGAGAGACGCCGGAAGAACAGGCGAAAAAAACAATCTTACTGACGTTTCCGCACTGCCCGCGTCTCTTAGATCAATGAATACTGATTATTCAAACAGCGACCGGGTAGGAACCCAGCACCTTGACGAAGGCCGCTATTTGGCGCAATTGAATCAGTGCAGCCGCCACTTTGGCATCGTTCTGATGGCCTTCGATATCGACGTAGAACACGTATTCCCACATTCCCGCACCCGATGGGCGCGATTCCATCTTGGTCATCGACACTCCATGCTGTGCGAATGGCGTCAGCAGATCATGCATTGCGCCCGGACGATTGGCAGCGGTCATCACCAGCGAAGTCTTATCACGCCCCGAAGGCGCGACATCCTGATTGCCGATCACAAGGAAGCGCGTGGTATTACGTGCGTCATCTTCAATGTTCTTAGCCAATACTTTGAGCTTAAAGTGCTCAGCCGCCTGCTCCCCCGCGATGGCGGCTGAGAACGACTCTTCTGTGGCCAGACGCGCGGCATCGGCATTGCTACTAGCCGTGATGCGCTCCGCATGTGGCAGATGCGCATGCAGCCAGTCTTGGCACTGCCCAAAGGACTGCGGATGCGAATACACCTTGCGGATGATCGACAGCTCGTTCTCGTTCGAGAGCAGACATTGATGCACTTGCAGCATCACCTCGCCACAGATCTTCAGGTCGCTGTTCAGCAACAGATCCAGCGTACGCCCCACAGCACCTTCGGTGGAATTCTCCACCGGCACCATGCCATAGCTGGCTGCACCGCTTTCCACTGTAGAGAAAACGCCATCGATAGATTCCGCCGGCACGCCCACTGTCGCTTGGCCAAAGCGCTGGAAAACTGCGGCTTCGCTAAACGTGCCATGCGGCCCCAGATAAGCCACATGCAGCGGCGCTTCCAATGCGCGGCACTGGGAGATCACTTCAGTGAATAATTGCTTGATGGCCTCCGCCGAGAGGGGACCTTTATTCTCTTGCACCAAACGCAGCAACACTTGCGCCTCGCGCTCCGGGCGCAGCACGGCGCTTTCTCCTTTGGCATGGCCAATCAGTTGCGCGAACTTCGCACGCTGATTGAACATCTCCAGCAACTGTCCATCCAGCTGGTCTATCTGCTCACGGTATTTCTTTAACTCTTCGCTCACGCTTCTTTCTCCAGCGGCAGATTACGCACTACCAGCACGCCGGGAATAGCGGCCAGATGTGCGATCAATTTTGGCGGCAGTGCGCTGTCGGTATCCACCAACGTATACGCCATATCGCCGCGCGATTTATTAGTCATATTATGGATGTTGATTCCGGCTTCCGCCAAAGCAGAGGATATCTGCCCCAGCATATTCGGTACATTGGCATTGGCAATGGCGACCCGGAATGCCGATTCGCGCGGCATCGCAACGTTGGGGAAATTCACCGTGTTGCTGATGTTGCCATGCTCCAGATATTCACGCAGTTGCTCGGCCACCATCACTGCACAATTTTCTTCTGCCTCGGCAGTCGATGCCCCCAGATGTGGCAAAGCGATGATTCGCTCGTTGCCCAGTGTCTTGTTGCTGGGGAAGTCGCACACATAATTACGCAGATGCTTGCTATTCAAGCCCGCGATCACCGCATCTTCATTGACGATGGCATCACGCGAAAAATTCAAAAGCACTGCACCAGACTTCATTCCAGTCACACGCTTCTCGTCGATCAAATTGCGCGTCGCATCCAGCAAGGGCACATGCAAAGTCACAAAATCGCTGTGCTTGAGCAGGTCTTCGATGCTGTGCGCTTTCTTCACTTGAGAAGACAAACCCCAAGCCGCATCAACTGTGATCTCAGGGTCGAAACCGATCACCTGCATCCCTAAACCCAGTGCGGCATCCGCCACCAAACGTCCGATTGCACCGAGACCAACCACACCCAGTGTGCGTCCGCGCAATTCTGTACCTGCAAATTGTTTTTTGCCGTCTTCCACCAGCTTGTGCAGCACCTCATCACCACCACGCAGAGCGGATGTGAAGTTTAGTGCTGACATGATGTTGCGCGAAGCCAGCAACATGCCGGTGATGACCAACTCCTTCACCGCATTGGCATTCGCACCCGGCGCATTGAACACCGGCACGCCACGCTCACTCATCTGCTTGACCGGCACGTTGTTCGTTCCCGCCCCGGCACGCGCGATGGCCAGCACGCTAGCCGGAATTTCCATCTCATGCATATTGTGGGAACGCACCAGAATCGCGTCCGGCTGTGCGATTTCGTTACCGGTGACATATCGCCCGACAGGCAAGCGCTTCAAGCCCGTTGCCGATATCTTGTTCAGCGTGAGAACCTGGAATGTGCGGCTCATGGCGGCGCGCTCGCGGTTCAGGACTTGCTGCTGGCGAATTCGTTCATAAACCCGACCAACGCCTGCACGCCTTCCAGCGGCATAGCGTTATAGATCGAGGCACGCATACCACCGACTGAACGGTGTCCTTTCAGCTGCAACAATCCACGTGCATCTGCCTGTTTAAGGAATTCACCATCCAGCGCGGCATCCTTCAAAGTGAACGGCACGTTCATACGCGAACGGTCAGCCTTGTTCACCGGGCAGCTGTAGAAACCGTTGCTGCTGTCGATCGCGTCGTACAGCAGTTGCGACTTGGCGATATTTGTCTTTTCCATCGCAGCGATGCCGCCATTCTTCTTCAGCCACTGGAACACCAACCCCGCCATGTAGATGGCAAAAGTGGGCGGCGTGTTGTACATCGACTCGCCATCAGCATGGGTCTTGTAATCCAGCATGGTCGGTGTACCGGCAGCGACTTGTCCGATCAGGTCTTCACGCACAATCACCAGCGTCAGACCGGCAGGGCCGATGTTCTTCTGCGCACCGGCATAGATCAGACCGAACTTAGAGACATCGATCTCACGCGACAGGATGTTGGACGACATATCAGCCACCAGCGGCACATCGCCCGTCTCGGGGATCCAGTTGAACTCTACGCCGCCGATGGTCTCGTTCGGCGTGTAGTGCAGATAAGCCGCATTCGGGTCGCACTTCCAAGTATCGAAAGCCGGCACATAGCTGCAGTTCTTGTCCTTGTTATCTGTAGCGACATTCACCGCACAGAACTTCTTGGCTTCGCCGATGGCCTTCTTGGACCATTCGCCGGTATAGATATAGTCAGCCGAGGCTTTGTCGCGCATCAGATTGAGCGGGATCATGGAGAACTGCAGGTGTGCTCCGCCTTGCAGAAACAGCACTTTGTAATTAGCAGGAATGCCCATCAACTCGCGCAGATCGGCTTCGGCTTGAGCATGGATACCCATGTATTCCTTGCCGCGGTGCGACATCTCCATCACGGACATGCCACTACCGTGCCAATCGGCCAGTTCCGCCTGGGCCTGCAACAACACGTCTTTTGGCAAAACCGCCGGCCCTGCACTGAAGTTGTAAATCGCCATGCTGTGCTCTCCTCAGAAATTATTCAGCGTCAGTCTCAGATTCCGTTCCTGCTTCAGACTCATCTTCAGTTTCGGCGATACGGCTCAGGCCGGCCAGCTTCTCGCCCTTCTCCAGATTCATCAGCGTCACACCTTGCGTGGCGCGGCTCATCTCGCGGATCTCGTTGACACGTGTGCGAATCAGCACGCCATTGGTGCCAATCAACATGATCTCGTCTTCATTCTCGACCAAAGTAGCAGCGACGACCTTGCCGTTACGCTCGGAAGTCTGGATTGCGATCATGCCTTTGGTACCACGACCATGGCGTGTGTATTCGGTGATCGAAGTACGCTTGCCGTAGCCGTTCTCGGTCGCAGTCAACACAGACTGTTCTCCGTCTTCGGCCACCAGCAGTGCGATCACTTTGCCGCCTGCCACCAGATTCATACCGCGTACGCCACGCGTCACACGCCCCATGGAGCGCACATCATTCTCGTCGAAGCGTACTGCTTTGCCTTCGTCGGAGAACAACATCACGTCATGCTTGCCGTCGGTCACCGCTACGCCGATGAGGAAGTCGCCCTCATCCAGATTGATAGCGATGATGCCGGCTTTGCGCGGATTGGCAAAGTCAGCCAATGGCGTCTTCTTCACCGTACCTTCGCTGGTGGCGAAGAAGATGAATTTATCTTCGGCGAATTCCTTCACCGGCAACACTGCATTGATCTGCTCGCCCGCTTCCAGCGGCAACAGATTAACAATGGGGCGACCACGAGAGATACGAGTGCCCTGCGGTACGGCATACACCTTGAGCCAGTACACGCGGCCACGATTGGAGAAGCACAGGATGTAATCGTGGGTATTGGCGATGAACAGGTTGTCGACGAAATCGTCTTCCTTGGTCGACGCCGCCTGCTTACCGCGACCACCGCGCTTCTGCGCACGGTATTCATCCAGCTTCTGCGCCTTCATGTAACCGCCATGCGAAATGGTGACCACCACCTCTTCCGGTGCGATCAGATCTTCCATCGACATATCTTGTGTATGCGTGATGATCTCGCTACGGCGCTCGTCGCCGAACTGCGAACGAATGGTGACCAACTCGTCGCTGATGATCTGCGTCACGCGCTCCGGCTTAGCTAGGATGTCCAACAGGTCGGCGACCTTATCCATCACTTCGCGGTATTCGCTGACGATCTTGTCTTGCTCCAGACCGGTCAAACGCTGCAGACGCAACTCCAAGATCGCTTGTGCTTGCGCATCGGACAGGAAGTAACCCGTGCCTTTGACCATACCAAATTCCGGCGCCAATCCTTCAGGACGCGAAGCCTCGTTGACGCGACTCAGCAAATCCTCGACCAGCGCTGAACGCCAGCCGCGTGACATCAATGAACGCTTTGCTTCCGGTGGTGTGGGGGCCGCCTTGATCAAAGCGATGATCTCGTCCACATTGGACAACGCGACCGCCAAACCTTCTAGGATGTGGCCTCGCTCACGCGCCTTGCGCAATTCAAAGATGGTGCGACGTGTCACAACTTCGCGGCGATGACGCAGGAAGGCCTCGATGATATCTTTCAGATTACACAGCTTAGGCTGGCCATCAACGATGGCGACCATATTGATGCCGAAACTGTCCTGCATCGGCGTAGCTTTATACAACTTGTTCAAAATCACATCGGCGTTTTCGCCACGCTTCAGCTCGATCACGGCGCGCATGCCGGACTTGTCCGACTCGTCACGGATCTCTGAGATACCTTCCAGCGTCTTCTCGCGCACCATCTCACCGATTCTCATCAGCAAGGTGGCCTTATTCACCTGATACGGCAGTTCGTCGATGATGATCGCCTCGCGATCCTTTCCGATATCTTCGAAATGAGTACGGGCACGCATCACCACACGGCCACGACCGGTGCGATAACCTTCCTTCACGCCAGCCAGACCATAGATATAAGCCGCAGTCGGGAAGTCCGGCGCGGGCACCAGTTCGATCAGTTTCTCGATATCCATCTCCGGCTCGCGCAACAAGGCCAGACAGGCATCCACCACTTCGCTCATGTTGTGCGGCGGGATATTGGTAGCCATACCCACCGCGATACCGGAGGAGCCGTTCACCAATAGGTTGGGGAAGCGTGCGGGGAACACCAGCGGCTCATGCTCGGAACCGTCATAGTTCGGCCCGAAATCGACCGTCTCTTTTTCCAGATCTTCCAGCAACTGATGGGCGATCTTGGCCATACGGATCTCGGTGTAACGCATCGCCGCCGCGTTGTCGCCGTCGACCGAACCGAAGTTACCCTGACCATCCACCAGCGTGTAACGCAAAGAGAAAGGCTGCGCCATACGCACGATGGTGTCGTATACCGCGGTGTCGCCGTGCGGGTGGTATTTACCGATCACGTCACCGACGATACGCGCCGATTTCTTGTAAGCACGATTCCAGTCGTTGGACAGTTCGTGCATCGCGAACAATACGCGACGGTGCACGGGTTTCAAGCCGTCGCGCACATCGGGCAAGGCGCGGCCTACGATCACGCTCATCGCGTAATCGAGGTAAGACTTGCGCATCTCTTCTTCTAGGCTGACTGGGAGGGTTTCTTTAGCGAATTGTTGTTCCATGAGCGACCTGACGAATGAGCCGGTTAGGCAATGAAAACGAAGGCCGCATTCTAGCACAGCACCCCCGCTTACCGACCACCTCACCAACTCCTCATAAGTTTGGCTATTAGCGGTAGTTTTGTTAAAGTCTGCCACCCTCCCTACGAGATTGACAGCATGTCCAACGCAGACCCCATTGAACTTGAGAAATTCTCGCAACTCGCCCACAAGTGGTGGGATCCGAACAGCGAGTTCAAACCCCTGCACGAGATCAATCCATTACGACTGACTTATATCAATGACATCGCCCAACTGGCCGGCAAAACTGTGCTGGACGTTGGCTGCGGCGGCGGCATTCTGAGCGAAGCCTTGGCAGACGCCGGCGCGACAGTGACCGGCATAGATCTGGCAGATAAATCCCTGAGCGTGGCCAAGCTGCACTTACTGGAAAGTGGCAAGCAAGTGGAATATCGCAAAGTGGCTGTTGAAGAACTGGCTGCCGAGCGCCCCGGCCACTACGACGTAGTGACCTGCATGGAGATGCTGGAGCACGTGCCCGATCCGTCCGCAGTGGTTGCTGCCTGCGCGCAATTGGTCAAGCCGGGCGGCCATGTGTTCTTCTCCACCCTGAACCGCAACCCCAAGTCTTACCTGTTCGCCATCATCGGTGCCGAGTACGTACTGAACATGCTGCCGCGCGGGACGCATGACTATGCAAAATTCATCAAGCCGTCCGAGCTGGCACAATGGTGTCGGAATTCCGGCCTGCAAGTGCAGGAGCTGACCGGCATGAGCTACAACCCGCTGAATAAGACCTATACGCTGGGCAGTGACACCGGCGTCAACTATCTAGTCGCCTGCCAACGTGATTGAAGCTGTTCTCCTCGATCTGGACGGCACCTTTGCCGACACCGCCTCCGATCTAGGCGAAGCGTTGAACCATGTGCGCAACCTGCACAGCTTGCCGCCCTTGCCGCTTGCCATCCTGCGCCCACAGGCCTCGCATGGCTCACCGGGATTGCTCAAACTGGGCATGAATGTCACGCCTGATAGCGACGGCTACGATGAGATGCGCGCTGCCTTTCTGGAACACTACGAAGCACACATTTGCGACCGCACCAAGCTGTTTCCCGGTATGGGGGCGCTGATCAGCGAGTTGGAGGAACGAGATATCCCTTGGGGCATAGTCACCAACAAACCACATCGCTACACCGTGCCGCTGATGGAAAAACTGGGCTATGCCACGCGCGCCGCCTGCCTCGTTAGCGGCGACACCTGCGAAGAAGCCAAGCCCCATCCCGCCCCTATGCTGCATGCTGCCAAACTGATCGGCGTCGATCCGGAACGCTGCCTGTATCTGGGCGACGACTTACGCGACATGCAGGCTGCCAAAGCCGCAAATATGATCGGCATCATCGCCGGCTATGGCTACCTCGAAGCCAATGCCGATACCAGCAAATGGCAGGCTGCAGGCATCGTGCAAACACCTTTCGCACTATTGCGCTTCTTGTCACTCTGAACAACGGTATGATGTTCGCCTCAAGGCAAGGTTAGCCAACATGAGTGAACAGACCAGCAACGACATCCCATCGAACGCAGACCAAAGCGACGTGCAGGAGATTCTGCACAAGGTCATCATCGCCCATCAGCAGGCGCTGGCATTGCTTCATCAAACCGAGACGGCCTACAGTCGTCTAGTACCTCACCAACTACTCAGCTTATTGCAGGCAAAGAGCATCGTCGACGTCAAACTGGGAGATCAGGTCGAACGCAAGATGACCATCATGTTCTCTGACATCCGCGACTTCACTCAGCTGTCTGAATCGATGACGCCGACCGAGAACTTTGAGTTCATCAACTCCTACCTCAGCCAGATGGAACCCGTGATCAGCCGCCACCACGGCATCATCGACAAATACATCGGTGACGCCATCATGGCGCTGTTCGAAAAGGGTGCGGATGAAGCCGTAAAAGGCGCTATCGACATGCTGGAGCGGCTTGGCTACTACAACACTGGTCGCGCCCGCGCCGGCTACAAACCCATCCACATCGGCATCGGCCTCAATACCGGCATGGTGATGATCGGCACCGTCGGCGGCATCAACCGTATGGACAGCACCGTGATCGGCGACGCCGTCAATCTCGCGGCAAGACTGGAAGACGCGACCAAGACATACAACACCCCGATCCTCATCAGCCACAACACACTGTATGACCTGAACGACCCGAGCGCATACCACATCCGCTTCCTCGACCGTATACGCGTCAAAGGAAAATCGCAGCCGCTATCGATTTACGAAGTGTTCGACAACGATCTGGAGGAACTGCGCACTCTCAAGAATGAGACGCGTAACGTTTTCGAACAGGCAGTCGCCTACTACCACTTAAAAGACATCGACAAAGCCATCCAATCGTTCAAGCGCTGCATCGAGATCTGCCCAGACGACCTGTGCGC
The DNA here is from genome assembly GCA_024636935.1 of Sideroxydans sp. Taxonomy (GTDB): domain Bacteria; phylum Pseudomonadota; class Gammaproteobacteria; order Burkholderiales; family Gallionellaceae; genus Sideroxyarcus. The sequence goes on from JAGXGC010000012.1 coordinate 25,353, forward strand.
CCACATCTACCTCAAGCGCTGCTACGAATTCGAAGCGACCAACTACCACCACGGCACGGGCGAACTCGACATGCTGCAAACCTGGAAAGACGAGTTCAAGAGCGGCATCCCTGAGCTTGACTCCGCGCACCAGTCGCTACTGGAACGAATCAACCAGCATGCAACACGCATCAGGCAAAACGAAAGTGACGACTTCCACGACGTCTATGCCTTCCTCAAACAATACTGCGACACCCTGTTCCCGCTGGAAGAAGCCCAGATGCGCGAACACGAATATCCTTTCGCGGACAGTCACACGCAGGAACACAAGCGCTTCATCGAAAACCATCTCGATCTCGAACGACGCATGCAGTCCGGCAGCGAAGATCCACGCTATCTGGCCTACCGAACCGAATTACTCTTACTCGACTGGTTCGCCTCACACGCCACCAGAGCCGATCGCCACTTTGCCCGCCACCTGCACCAAAACAACGGCCAGTAATCCCTGTTACAATGCGGGCGCTTGAAAGCACCCGGGGGCGACTTGGCTTCGACGTGGGTTTCAAAGCAGCGCAGGGCATACCGAGGACCCGCTACCTCGTAAATAAGCTGGAAAACCAATAGTCGCAAACGACGAAAAGTACGCTCTAGCCGCTTAAGGTTAGACCTCACACCCTGCTGTCCGTGGAGGGGCTCGATACCGAAAGGTTGAGATGAGTTGAGGACATTTACACGGAATCGTGTCGTGCAGGGTCACTTTGTACGAAGCTAAAACTAAGGTGACTCGTCCATTAGCAGCCTGTCGGTTGGCGTCTAACGGATAAAATTAAATAACTAGACTAAGTATGTAGAACTGTCTGTAGAGGGCTTGCGGACGGGGGTTCAATTCCCCCCGCCTCCACCAACAAATAAAAATGGCTACCCGCAAGGGTGGCCATTTTTATTTGTTGCATAGATGCTGAGCGGGAATTGAATCAGCGTCCGGTACGGACGGGGGGCGAAGGGCGTTAAACAAACAGCACCTGCGTGCTGTTTGTAGCCCGAAGCGGCCTTCGCATGCAGGCGAAGGCGCGGCCTGCAAGGCCAATTTCCGCTCAACCGTTTTCCAATGGAATGATGTTATCGAGGATGCAACTCGACAACCGACCAATTCCCACTCCACAAAAACCACTCCCCATAAATTCACTTTATTGTTTTGTATCACGGGTTCAATTCCCCCCGCCTCTACCAAACTCAGCATTGCTGCAACTTTATTGAAGCCTCAGCCCGATGTCGGTATAGTCGCCAGAACTTACTCAGGGCAAGCACATGGGCGCACAAGACGTTCCTAATCACAAACTCAAACTGACCGAACTGCTCGACATGCTCGTCACAGATGGCATGGTGGACAAGGCTGAAGCAGATGTACTCGTCGCTGAGCGCCGTGCCCAGCGCAATGATCACCATCCATTGGTAGTCATCGCGGAAAAAAGCTGGAAATCGTTACTGCCGCCAAATCGCACCCTGACTCTGGAAACCCTGACCGAATGGCTAGCAGCCAAGGCCGAGTTGGAGTATTTCCACATCGACCCGCTTAAGATCGATTTCTCCAATCTAACCGAGTTGATGTCCATTGATTACGCAAATCGCTTCTCCATCATGCCTATACGCATCGATGGCGGCGATCTGGTGGTGGCCACGGCCGAGCCTTGGCTGCGCGACTGGGAAGTCGTATTGCGCCAAACTTCACGCAAGAACATTCGCCGCGTAGTCGCCTCACCACTGGATATCAAACGCTATCTGGTCGAGTTCTACAATCTGGCGCGCTCTGTTAAAAGCGCGACACACACCAACACCTCGTCCGGCAATCTCGCCTCATTCGAACAACTGGTCGAACTGGGCAAGAGCAACAAACAGTTCGATGCCAACGACCAGCATATCGTGCACATCGTGGATTGGCTCTGGCAGTACGCCTTCGACCAGCGCGCCTCGGACATCCACATCGAACCCCGCCGCGAATCTGGCATCGTGCGTTTCCGTATCGATGGCGTGCTGCATCAGGTTCACCAATTACCGATGTCGGTCGTGGCGGCGATGACCAGTCGCATCAAACTGCTGGGCCGCATGGATCTGATGGAAAAGCGTCGCCCACAGGATGGTCGCATCAAGACACGCACCGAAGAAGGGCAAGAGATAGAGCTACGCTTGTCCACCCTGCCCACGGCCTTCGGCGAGAAACTGGTGATGCGTATCTTCGATCCCGAAGTGTTGGTACGTGATTTTGCCGAACTTGGTTTCTCCGAAGATGACCGTACCCGCTGGGAAAATATGACCGGCAGACCGAACGGCATCATCCTGGTCACTGGTCCTACCGGATCCGGCAAGACCACCACGTTGTATTCGACACTGAAGCATCTGGCCACACCGGAAGTTAACGTTTGTACACTGGAAGATCCAATCGAGATGGTGGAGCCCGCCTTCAACCAAATGCAGGTGCAGCCTGATATCGGACTGAATTTTGCCGATGGTGTGCGCGCCCTGATGCGACAGGATCCGGACATCATCATGGTGGGTGAGATACGCGATCTGGAAACGGCTGACATGGCGATCCAAGCGGCACTAACCGGTCACCTAGTGCTATCGACATTGCACACCAACGACGCCCCTTCCGCGATCACACGCCTGCTCGACCTTGGTGTACCGCCATATCTGCTCAATGCCACACTGCTCGGCATCATGGCGCAACGTCTGGTGCGCACGCTGTGCCCGCATTGCAAGCAGCCTCATCCTGCCAGCGATGCCGACCATGCCCTATGGGACAGCCTCGTTGCCCCATGGAAAGCGGCACGCCCTGCACAATTGCAACGCCCGCAAGGTTGCCTAGAATGCCGTATGACCGGCTACTCAGGTCGCATCGGCATCTATGAGATATTGCTCATGTCGCCCGAATTGCGCAAACTCATCACCAGCGAGACTGATATTGCAGCTTTGCGCGATCAAGCCGGACGCGAAGGCATGAAACCGCTGCGTATCTCGGGAGCACAAAAGATCGCCAATGGCACGACGACAATGGAAGAAGTGCTCAAAAGTGCACCACCAGCCGAACAGAATAGATAACAAGGGGAGTAGAGAAATGAGTATTTTGCAAAATCTTAACCAGCAACACGCCATCGAGAACCACGTACAACTGCGCGAGATCGCAGACGGTGTAATCATTGCCGAAGTCTCCAATCAATATGCGTTGGCCAACATCGCACTGCAAGGCGCGCATATCGCCACTTTCCAGCCACGCGGCGAAGAACCGGTGCTATGGCTGTCGCCCAACGCCAAGTTCGCACCCGGGAAATCCATACGTGGCGGCGTGCCTATCTGCTGGCCATGGTTCGGCCCGCACCAGACCGACAGCAGCCTGCCCGGACATGGCTATGCCCGCACCGTACCCTGGGAATTACTGGAGACTAAAGCTAATCCGGAGGGTTCCACCAGCTTGCGTTTCGGTTTGATCGAAAACGACACGACCCGTGCCCAATGGCCGCACGCTTGCTCCGTCCAACTAGAAGTTACTGTCAGCAAATCGCTGCGCGTCGAACTGGTCACCACCAACACCGGCGATGCCGCCTTCGAACTGGGTGAGGCACTGCACACCTACTTCCAGATCAGCGATGTCGATAACATGACTATCCGCGGATTGGAAGACTGCGAATATCTGGACAAGGTGCAAGATTTTTCACGCCTCACCCAACACGACGGCATCGTCATCGAAAGTGAAGTGGATCGTGTGTATGTGAACACCGAGGCTGATTGCGTGATCGAGGATAAAGGTCTGAAACGTGCCATTCGCATCGCCAAGCAGGGAAGCAAATCCACTGTGGTGTGGAATCCTTGGCAAGAGAAAGCAGAGAAGATGGGCGACTTCGGCCCCAAGCTGCACCGCGATATGGTGTGCGTGGAAAGCGGCAACGCGCTGGAGAACGTGGTCACCCTGCAACCGGGCGAGTCGCATCGTCTGGTCGCGGAGTACAGCGTCGAAAAACTGTAACGCTCAGGCCGCACAAAACAAAAGAGCCGCTTCTCAGCGGCTCTTTTTCATTGCATCAACGAAGCAGACTTAGTTAGCGCGCTTCTTGAACTCGTTGCTGCGGGTATCGATCTCGATCTTGTCGCCGATCTCGATGAATGCTGCCACTGGCAGCTCGAAGCCGGAGCCAACCAACTTGGCAGGCTTCATCACCTTGCCGGAAGTGTCGCCGCGCACGGCTGGCTCTGTGTATTCAACTTCGCGCACGATGGTGTTTGGCAGTTCGACAGAGATAGCCTTGCCTTCGTAGAAGGTCACTTCGCACTTATCTTCCATGCCGTCAGTCAGATAGTTCACTGCGTCGCCGAGGTTCTCTTCTTCGACTTCGTACTGGTTGTACTCTTCATCCATGAACACATACATCGGATCGGCGTAGTAGGAATAAGTACAGTCTTTCTTGTCGAGGATGATCTGCTCGAACTTGTCGTCCGCAGCGTACACCGTCTCTTTTCCGGAACCGCTAAGCAATCCCTTCATCTTCATCTTCACCACAGAACCGTTACGACCCGAACGGCTATATTCGGCCTTCAGAATGACCATCGGCTCGCCGCTGACATCGATCACGTTACCTGCGCGGAGTTCTTGTGCTGTTTTCATGTTTACTGCCCTCAAAATTTAAGGCGCGGATTCTATGCAACTTGATGGGAAAAATCCAGCAAATTCAATGCGAGATTATTCCCTGATAGCTGCTCAGCCCATGCCAGGCCGTGTTTATCGATCTGATCGCGCTGGTCGTCGAATCGGCCCCACGCACCTGCGATATCCGCCCCGCCGTTCCAAGCCAGCCATAGGTCACGCACCGCCGATGCAACCTCTTCCGGCAAACCATCGGCATAACGCACCTGCAAAGCGGCCAGCTTTTCCTGATGCACACCGTCGTGTTGCGGATAAATCTGCCAGATAAAAGGCTTGCCCGCCCATTGCGCCCGTACGCAAGAATCCTCACCGCGCACGAAATTGACGTCACATGCCCAAAGTAGCTCGTCGTAGAGCGACTGCTCAACGAAGGGCAACACATGCACGCGCAGATTTCCGCGCTGCCAGACATCGCCCGCTTTGCCAAACTGCTGCTCGAAGTATCGGACCACCTGTGGCAATGCGCGCCCTTCCGGCAACAGGCAAGTCACTGGCTGTGCGCCCTGCTCCCACGTGCGCAACAACTCATGCATGGCTTCGTTCTCATAGCTGAACAGCGAAACGCGCAGCTCGTTCGCTGCTCGCGGTGGCACATTCAGTGATTGCCAATAACTCGACTGCGCTTCCTCATCCTGCTGGAATACATCCCGACGTGCCAACAGATCGTGTTCGATCAATAAGCCGCCCGTCTTTGGTGTGAATCCCGGAAAGAAGAAATACTTGGTCAAAGCTAGCTGCGGATGCGGCGAAGGAAGCTGGTGATGTGTCTCCACCCAATCCTCCGCGCTGAGATATTCCAGATTAAGCCAGACAGGTTTGGCCTTACGTGCTGCCATCGCTGCGATATAGCTTTCCGGTAGTTTGCAGGCGAACGCCCCAATCACCAGATCAGCCGGCTCGACCAAAGGCATCGCGTCCTCCCACAAGCGAATCTCCACACTACGGCACATTTGTGCAGGCAAGTCCGCATCCAATTCCGGCAGCATATTGCCGAAGCTATGCAGATTATCCACCCATAGCCGAACTGTGAATCCATGCTCATGCGCCAACTGCCGTGCCAAGCGCCAGCAAACGCCGATGTCGCCGAAGTTATCGACTACAGTGCAGAAGATGTCGCAACCGCGAGGCAAGCTCACCCCCATCGTTATGCCGCCTGCTGCTCCAACACGAACCTAGCGCCCGCATCCTGCCCCAGCAACGCCACCAGCTTAGGCATCACTTCCTGCAAAGTGGCGTGCAAGGTCCATGGCGGATTGAGTACGAACATGCCACTGCCGTGCATGCCGAAACCGTCTTCGGACGGCGTCTGCACATGCAATGCGACATGCAGCCAACTCTTTACCGGCAGACGCTTGAGCTTGTCCGGCAAGCGCTCGGCTTCTTCACGTTGCAAGCATGGATACCACACGGCATACGTACCGTTGGCAAAGCGCTTCAAGCCTTCCTGCAAAGCATCGACTACACGCTTGTAATCTTGCTTCTCTTCGTAAGGTGGATCGATCAACACCAACGCGCGGCGTGGTGGTGGTGGTAACAAGGCCTTAAGTGCGGCGAATCCATCACTCTTCTGCACCATCACTTGTTTATCGTGAGCAATGAAGTTCTCCATCAATATCTCGTAATCGGACGGATGCAATTCAAACAAACGCAGCCTGTCTTGCTCGCGCAGCAACATCTGAGACACCAACGGCGAACCGGGATAGAGCTTCAGCTTATCTTCAGGGTTGATTTTCTTCACCAGTGCGACGTATTCAGCAAGTGATGGCGGCAAGCCCTTTGCATCCCACAGTCGGGCGATACCACTCTCGTATTCAGCGTTCTTCGCCGCATAACCCTTCTGCAACTCGTAGCAGCCTGCTCCAGCATGGGTATCGATGACCCAGAAAGGTTTGTCCTTCTGTGCCAGATACTGCAGCAACTGCATTTGCACAAAATGTTTCAGCACGTCGGCATGATTGCCGGCATGGAAGGCGTGGCGATAACTCAGCATGGAAGCTCCTGCATTAGAACAGCCTGTCTACCAAAGGTAGCAAATGAAATGCGCCTGCGGCGCTGATGTGATTATTATCACTGTATAGATAATCGTTCCCAAACTTTGTCGCGCAAGAACCGGACTGGCAGAGTATCTCTCCCGGTGTAGCCAAACTCAGGTTCGGATTCTCTGCAGCCAGCCTGCCGACCATCTCTGTCATGAATCGTCCCTGAGCACGATATTCATCTAGCGGGACCTCATACCCGTCGGCCAACTGCTGGATGACGAGCGGCAAAGTAGGTACATCAAGCATGACTACGACCGCGATGCCACGTCGCTCAAAGAATTCCACTGTCCTGCCGAAAGCGCGCGCCATCACGTGCTGGCTCTGCTGCGCATCCAACGATTCATCCCTGCTGTCCGAGAGCAGCATCGAAGGACGCTGCAAAACACCCTTGATACGGTTGCCTTCTGCATACATATTCCAATGGGCGACCAAATAAACCTTTCTGATATCCCCGAAATTGTCGAGCAATCCGCCAAGTTTCCGTTCTAGGTCAGCTTCGCACATGTCCCGATTCACATCGATCGAATGCACACCAAGTATCGGAGGACATCCCGGCAGACTCGAATAGATACCGGCCTGATGATGCTTGCTCGCCACGACATCAAATACCGGCGCCCATGCGAAAGCATGTGAATCACCGATGAGCAGGAACTTGGCTTCTACGCCCACCTCGCCGATCACCGCGCAACTGCTCAGACCGCCAGAAGTACCGGTAGGCAATCCGCAGGCGCGCCAGGGATTCTTATCTACGCCAGCCGCCTTATACAGATCGAAATCTTGCAAGTTCTGCCGCACCTTCACCCAAGTAGGGAAGCGCTCTTCCATACCACCCTTGCCATAGATGTACCCACCTGCGGCGATGACGAAGACTGCGAACGCCAGTGTCGCCAGCCCCGCTTGCCTCGCGGAATAGCGATCCTTGTTTCGATGCAGTGGCGCTTCGATGAATCGCCAAGCCGGATATGCCACGGCAAATGTCCCCACAATCAACAACGGCAATTGCAGCAACTGGGGGATCTCCCATTGCAGGTTGCGCAGCAGCACCAGCAGCGGCCAGTGCCAGAGATAAAGTGAATACGAGAGCGCACCGGCGAATACCAGCTGCTTGCCGCTGAGCACCGCGCCAACACGGGTGCCGTGACTGGACAGGATCAGCGCGGCCGTGGCAAAACACGACACCGCGACCCAAACACCGGCATACGGGATGCGCTCGTCGAGGAAGAGGAAAGTCAGCAGGATAGACAGGATGGCCACGACAGAGAACCATTCGTTACGAGCGAAGCGCTGCCTGATGTCATCCGATACCTGGGCGGCCATCGCGCCGATCATGAATTCCCATATACGTCCCGGGAACGAAAAGAAACTGGAGATATGATCTTGCTGGATGACCCAGACCTTCCATGCCACCGAGAAGACAAACAGCATGCCGAAAACCATCCATCGCCGGTACCTGAAACGCCACAACATGACCAATAGCAGCGGGAAGAACAGATAGAACTGCTCTTCGATGGATAGTGACCAAGTGTGCAGCAGCGGCTTGACCTCACGCGACAGATCGAAATATCCCTGCTGCCGGGCAAACACCAAATTGGTCAGATACACCGCGGTGAACTGCAGGCTCTTGCCAAACTGACTAAAGTCATAGGGCAGCAGCAGGAAGTAACCGATCACGATGGTCGCAACGATCATCGCAAACAGGTTAGGCAACAGGCGGATCACGCGATTCTTGTAGAACCCTGCGAGGGTGAACCTACCGGCGCGGTGTTCCCTGACGATAAGCTGGGTAATGACATAACCCGATATCACAAAGAACATATCGACACCGGCATATCCCCCCGGCAAGGGCACTCCACCGAAATGGAACAACATAACGGCAAGGATGGAAATCCCTCGTAAGCCCTGTATCTCGAAACTGTACTGCTGTTGCTTCATTCACTCGCTCCAGTATTCAAACTATATTCTTCGATGCGCACGGATGACATACCCATCACTCTGCACGCAAAGCTTCGACAGGGTCGAGCTTTGCCGCACGCATAGCTGGAATGACACCCGCAGCGAGGCCAATGGTAACGGCAGTCAGTTCTGCCAATGCGGCAAACAGCCACGGGGTGTGTACCGGCAGCGCAGGCACCAACAGATGCAGACCTTGTGCGATGCCTATTCCCAGCAGCAAACCCAAGCCGCCGCCCAGTGCAGAGAGCATCATAGCTTCGCCCAAGAACAACACCAACACCTGCTGTTCAAGGGCGCCGAGTGCGCGCAGCAGGCCGATCTCAGCCGTGCGCTCGGTAACCGCCATGGTCATGATAGTGAGGATACCGACCGCGCCGACCAACAGTGAAATAGCCCCTAAGGCACCGACAGCAAAGGTGAGTATCCCCAACACGGAACTCAGCACTTCCAGTGCTTGCTCTTGCGAAATGATGGTGAAGTCCTCGCGCCCATGAACTTCGATCAATCGATTCTTGATCAGACGGATCAGGACATCCGCCTCGATATCAGCACGATAGCTGACGTTGACTTCCATCAACCCCGGACGATTGAGCAGCTCCATCGCCCGCGCAGCAGGAATGAATACCGCATCATCCATATCCATGCCAAGCACCTGCCCCTTGGATTCCATCACGCCGACCACACGATAGCGTTGACCACCGATGCGCAGATACTGGCCGAGTGGATTCGTTTCGCCGAACAATTCTTGTTGAATCTTCGAGCCGATCACCGTCTGTGCACGCGCCTGCTCGTCGTCTGCATCGGTCCAGAAACTGCCGCTCTGCACCTTCATGGTGAAGGCCTTGCCGAAGTCGCGCCCCTCACCCAGCACCATGGTGCGCCGTGTCCTACCTTCGAAGCGCACCTCGGCGTTACCCATCAATCCCGGAATGACATATTCCACGTATGGCAGACGGCGCAGCGCATCGGCATCTTGCAGTGTGAGCGGTCTGGCCGAACCAAAGATGCCGACATTGCCACCCTGCGTCTGGGTCTTACCGGGTTGCACGCTGATGATATTGGTGCCGAACTGCGAGAACTCTTTTAGCACGAACTGATGCAAGCCTTCACCGATGGAGGTGAGCAGGATCACGGCCGCGATACCGATGGCGATGCCCAGCCCGGTCAGGAAGCTACGCATCCTGTAGGTGAGGAAGCTGGAGGAAGTAAGCGTGATCAGATCGCGTAGATACATGACTATTTCCCGGCGAGTGCGGCGACCGGGTCCAACCTTGCTGCACGCCGCGCAGGCCACACGCTAAAAAGTATGCCGGTGCCCAATGCGGTGACGGTGGCTGCGATCACCGCCCACCAGGGCGGCGACACGGGCAAGCTGGGATATATCTGTCCGATGATGAAACTCCCGGCATAACCCAATGCCAATCCGGCGACACTGCCCATGCCTGACAGCAGTGCAGCCTCAGCGAAGAAAAGTTGCCTGATCTGCTTGGCCGGAGCGCCCAATGCTTTCAGCAAGCCGATCTCTTTGACGCGTTGCGCTACGGCGATGAGCATCACATTCATGATCAGCACACCGGCCACCGCCAGACTGATGGCGGCGATACCCCCTACAGCCATAGTCAGCGCACTGAGGATTCGATCGAATGTCTGCAACACTGCATCTTGCGTGATGACGGTCACGTCGCGCTCACCGTTATGCCGTTCGACCAAGATGGATTCTGCGTCTTTGGTAACCTGCTCGATGGCATCGCGATGCTTGGCTTCAATCAAAATTCGGTACAGGCCTGAGGTGTTGAATAGCTGGTGTGAAGAGGCGACTGGAATGATGACCAGATCATCGGTACGCAAGCCCATGGACTCACCCTGCGAAGCCATCACGCCGATGACCCGAAAGCGGCGGTCACCCAAACGCACCCACTGTCCCACGGCTTGCTCATTCCCGAACAGTTCTCGTTTCATCTGGTTGCCCAACACGCAGATCGAAGCCGTATCGTGAATATCACCTTGAGGCAGAAAACTCCCGACCGCCATGCTCATATGACGCACCCCCAGCAATTCTGAAGTCGAGCCCAGCACCACCACCTCACGATTCAATGCGCCGCGTGACAGTGAAGCGGAGCCAATAGTGAGTGGTGCAAAGCGCTTGATGGCACGACTGCGCTGCAATGCCTGTGCGTCGTCCAGCGTGATCTCGCGCGGTGTCTGACCCGACATCAGACCGGGGCCGACACCGGAGGTCTCGGTACGCCCCGGTAGCACGATGACCAAGTTCGTCCCCAGCGATGCGAATTGATTCACCACATAGCGCCTGGCGCCCTCGCCCAATGCCGTCAGCACCACAACGGCAGCCACGCCGATAGACATCGCCAACATCATCAGCAAAGTCCGCGTCGGGCTGCCGCGCAAGCTGCCTGTGGCGAATTTCAGGGTGTCGGCCGGTCTCACTTTGTCTGTTGCTCGTCGGAAAGGATGCGACCGTCCAACATGTGGATCTGCCTACTGGCACGGGCGCCGATCTCAGCATCGTGTGTCACTACCACCAGCGTGATGTCCTGCTCCAACAAGCCTTCCAGCAACTTAAGAACTTCCCATCCGGTGGCTTGATCGAGGTTTCCGGTCGGTTCATCTGCCAACAAAACAGTCGGCTTCATCACTGTGGCACGGGCGATAGCCACGCGCTGACGCTGACCACCGGAAAGTTGATCTGGGCGGTGATCGGCGCGCTCAGACAAGCCATAGTTCCGCATCAACTCCTGCACACGCGACCTTCTTTCATCGACGGGAATGCCCGCCAAGATCATTGGCAGTTCGACGTTTTGAGCGGCGGTCAGGCGCGGCACCAGATGGAAAGACTGGAATACGAAACCGATCTTCTCTCGTCGCACACGCGCCAGCTGTTCGTCATTCAGGTCGGTGACATTGCCGCCATCCAACAGATAAGTGCCAGAACTCGGCCGATCTAGCAGGCCGAGCATATTGAGCATGGTGGATTTTCCGGAGCCGGAGGGCCCCATGATGGAAATGTATTCGCCTGCACCAAAACTGAGATCGATGTCGCGTAAAGCCGCGACCTTCTGATCACCGACCGTGAAAGTGCGACAGACTTTTTGCAGCTCGATCATTTGGCTGCTGGCTGAGCAGTTTCCGGTTGGACGACCGCGCCAGCTTCCACGCCTTCACGATCCAGCGATGACACGACTAGGTCTCCCTCAGCCAAGCCGGAAAGGACTTCCTCCCTCTCCCAATTACTCAGACCGGTAGTGATGACGCGCTCTTCCAGCACACCTTTATCTCCATAGCGCAGGACACGATTGCCCTCCAGCAAGGTCGAGGTTGGGATGCGCAACACATTCTGTCGCGTCTCATAGACGATCTCGACATCTGCGCTATAGCCGACCAAGAGATTGTCGCTTGCAGCAGGCTTATCGAATTCGACCTCTACCTCTACAGTACGCGCCTGCTTCTCCAGATCGAGCACATAAGGCGCAATGCGACGCACCTTGCCGTTGAAACTCTGCCCCTTGATCGCATCCAGGGTGATGCGGCTGAGCTGTCCGACCTTCAGCTTGGAAGCATCCACTTCGTCGATAGGCGCGCTGACATACATGCAACTATCGTCGATCAGATCGATGGCTGGGATGGTCAGGATTCCGGGCGGTGATGGCGTAGCGTATTCGCCCAACTCTCCGCTGATGTCTGCCACGATGCCATCGAACGGTGCGCGCAACACCATGCGCTCCAATGTGGCCTTGGCGACGCGAACACGCGAGCGACTCTGCTCGACATCGCCATTCGCCGAAGTACATGCAGACTGTTTCGCAGATGCTTCCGTCATCGCACGGTCAAGCTGCTGCACCGAGATGAAACCTTTAGCACGCAACTCCTGCGAACGCACCGCATCACGTTGTGCCGCATCGGCCAGCGTGCAAACTTCCTGCACACGCGATAGCGCGACCTTGAGTTGTTCCTGCGCCAGACTCTCTTGAGCGTGCAAATCGTTATCCCATAGCTCGAGTAAAATCTGCCCTTGTTTTACACGCTCGCCTTTCTTCACCAACAACTTGGCGATCTGTCCGCCCGCCGAGGGCGACATCTTGGCGCGGCGGCAGGCATTCACTGTCCCTGCACGCGTATTGCTGACCGAAGCCTCCACGATACCGCGCTCTACTTTCTGCAAGACGACGGGGATCGGTTTGGTTTTCGGAAACAGTATTGCTGCCACTGCAATAACAACAACTGCAATGACCGCGATAACGATTTTTTTGCGGCGGGAAGAATGCGAACCGGAAGTCGGCAAGGTCATTTATTACTCCTGACTGTTCGCTGCGGAATGGCGAAATAGATGGTGCCGATGAGGGGAATCGAACCTCTGACCTACGCGTTACGAGTGCGTTGCTCTACCAACTGAGCTACATCGGCGTTTCGAGTCTGAGTATAAGCGGATAGCGCGCCACCGGGCAACGACTAACGCCAGCGATACGGTGAAATATCAAGTGTTTGCGGTTTATCGAAAATCTTATTGAGCAACACTTCAGCACTGGCTGGTGCCATGGTGACACCGTAGCGGAAATGACCGCCGTTGATATACAGATTCTCCAAAGCAGGATGGCGATCTATGGTCGGGATGTTGCCGCTTGAACCTGGACGCAGACCAGCCCAGTGACGCACGACAGGCATACCCTGCAAAGCGGGCAACAACACAATAGCGCGCAGCAACATAGAATCACGCGCCTCTTCCGTCGTGGACTTGTTGAAGCCGACATCCTCCAACGTACTGCCGATCAGCAGATGGCCGTCCTTGCGTGGAATGAAGTACAGATCACCCTGCAACAGAATATGCGGTAGCGGAGGCGTATCGAACTTGAACAGCAGCATCTGCCCGCGGATAGGTTTGATATCCAACTGCTGCGCATGCTCACCCAACAATGCCCTGCTCCAGGCCCCCGCCGTCAACACGTAGTCATCCGCTTTGAAATCACCCTGACTGGTACGCACATGCCGCACCCTGTCACCCTGCGCTTCGATATCCAATACCTCGCACTGCTCCACGATACGTCCACCGAGCTGGATCACCCGTTCACGCATGGCACGCAACAAACGCGGATTGCGGACTTGGGCGATCTCAGGCAAAAAGATGGAATCATTGGCAAGCTCGTAACGCATCCCGTGCGCCTCACACCAATCTACTGCCACCTTCGAATCGAATGGTTGTAATACACGCATACCGCACCGCAAGTACTCGGTATCCACCCCAGTCTCGGCAGTCAGGTCTGAGGTAAAGCGCTCGAAACGCGCCATACCCAGCAATGCCAAGCGCGTGACCTCCTCGGAATAATCCCAAGGACACAATGGCGACATGATGCCGCCCCCCGCCCACGAGGCTTCCTGCCCTAGTTCACCGCGCTCCAGCACGGTCACGGCAAGATCGCTCTTCAGAAAATGAATCGCGGACGCCAAACCGACAGCGCCCGCTCCAATGATGATTTTCAAACGCTTAACTACCTACCATGTCGTGCCATTCCAAAGGCGTGCACCATTCGAACTGATCGAGATATCTCCATCCCCCTCCTGGGCCCCTCCCGCCACCGGGGTCGCGGATAAAGTGAAAGACTGCCCGTCCGATACCAGTTGGATCGTGTATTTATCATCCGTAGTCTGGTTATGAGTCAAACCCAACCCCCCAGTTGAGTTTCCGTCATATCCCGTCGTTAAGTTGGCGGTATAAGCATTTGAATTAAGGTATATCTTTTCCTGCACGGAGGCCAGATTCAATAACTCCGTCTTGGCTGCTTCTCGTGAACTTTTTACCAAATAAGTCTGGTAACTGGGCACGGCAATCCCAGCCAGAATCCCCACAATCACAACCGCGATCATCACCTCGATCAAACTGAATCCGCGCTGAATCTTTTTCATTGTCATTTTCCTTTAGTCTCGCACTATTTCATGCCACGACACGCGACCGGTACGTGCCCGGTCGCCACGCTGGTTACCACCGGCACAACCAGCCCCCACACAACTGCCAGTTGGTGCCACAACCTCGGTTGTCGTGTTACCCAATGCATCGGTCGTTACTATAGTTGTAGTGCCGTCTGAATTGTGCGTACGCACAATAGTAGCGGTAGATGAATTGGCATACGTAATAACAGTCGTGATAATTTCGTTGCCCCCGACATCATAGGATATCGTGGTCGCAGTACTGGTCACATCACCACCACCACCAGATAAGTCACCAATCTTGGGATCGGAAGATCCCGCTGCCGGATTGACAGATGAAGAAGTCCCATTATCCTGAGCAGGCGCCTTAGTCCAGCCAGTACTGTCATAACAAAGGTTGTTAGGATGGTGCCAATAGATCGACCATTCAACCAACAGGTAATCATCGTAATACGCTTTCTTCAACCGCCAGCCATATTCCAGACGACCATTGGGATCATTCAGCTCGATTGCCTCATTAGGGGTCGAAGCTTTGATCACCTGCAAGGTCAAAGCACCGTTATGCCGCACACCTGCATAACTATTGCCTGAAGTGCCACTAACCCCGGGCCCATCATTGCCATTGGTGGGCGGCGTCACCGGCTGGTACAGGTTGCTATCGCCCGTACCATCACTCTGCCACACACAAGCATACTTGTTCGGTATCAAACCAGCGCGCACATCGCCGTTACCCCACCAGTTCTTGGCGGTCAAGGCATCCTTGGGCATATTGACAGCCAAGCTGCCAACCGTATTGCGGGTATAAGTAGGAAGCGTAGCCAAGTCAAGGCTGGCAGTATTTGCCAAATAATCCTTGACTGAGATGTAGCCTGCATCCACGTTGTACAGGTAAGTTGAATCACCGATATGCAATTTCACCGCCGGACTCAGGTACTGATTGTGCAGCAGCACTTTGAACGACGTCGCAGTGCTAGTGATGGCTTTGCTGATATTGAATCCGGTATCACTAGGTGCCAGTGTGTTCACACCCGTCACATTGAACACATCATCCCACTGGTGAACGTGCTTTACCTTGGAGCAGCTCTTGTAACCTGTGATCGTAGGGGCTGTACCGCCGCTAAAAGTCCCGCCCACCAAATGAGGGGCCAGGTTCTCCCATCCCGTAGCCGCGACCGGCGTGACGCCGCCCGCTGTAGCTGTCTTGCTGATGGTGATATCGCCAAAATCGCTCAAACTCCCCACCGCGACAGAGGCACCATTTCCGTAAGTCGTAGTATCCACCAGACATACTGTATTACTGGATTGCGCGGCGCAGGTGGGGGTCACAGAGTTCCCGCCGACATATGCTTGGATACTGCCGCCTGTACCAATATCGCTCACCACCGTGCTCACCACTTCTGCGGGAGTCTTGCTTCTACCCGGAGTGATGGCATCTTGATCTGCCGAGACGCCGCCAACCTTGATCGATTTGCTAGAAAGATCGTCATCGATCATTGGCGTGCCGCTGTTGCGTGTCTTGGTGCCGCTGAAGGTGATCAGGCCCGTGGGACGGACACCTGCCGTGCCGGGCAAGCCGGCTTGTGAGGTGCCGTTAACGAATGTGAACGTCTTGCCGTTCCAGCTCGTTCCGGCCGGAGCGGTCACCGTCACCGTACTGCTGGATACGGTAGCGGTAAAACCGTTGGTCACATTATTCTTGATGGTGGTGGCATTGGTCGTGGTGGCAGTGCCATTTGGAAGGTCATAAATGGTCAGCGCTGGCACGATCTCCGTACCATCCACCAAAATGCCGCCCAGTGTCGCGGGCAAGCTGCTTCCCGTGCTTCCTACAGAGATAGTGGCTGTAGCGCCAGTGCCGCCCGAAGTCGTATACCCGCAAGGCGGATTACCATAAAAGATATCCACGTCGAAGTGACCGCCTGTCACACCATAGTCAACGGGAATCTGCGGAAATACCACATCCGGGTTCTGATTGAAGAGCGTGAAATTCAGGGTGGCCAATTGCACCAACACAGGCTGCGACATCACACCATGATCCTGAAACTTGCCGACGATGATGCCATCCGTTGTCAGGATCGGGTCATCGACGTTCGTCCCCATAGGCAGCGCATCTGTTGCGGTGTAGGTGATGCGATCCGCATCTGTCAACAATAGATCGCCATTCATATCGAAGATCGGGCGGTTCTCGCTGCCCGATCCTCCGGACAGGTAATCCAGCTCCATCAACCAGTTCTCACCATAGACCGTCGTTGTGGTGCCAGTGGGAATATAGGATTTTGTGGGATCGTAACTGGTAAAGAAGAAAGTACCGTTCTCAATGAACATACCCTGCCCGACAACGCGTTCTCCAGCAGGCAATGCCACTTTCCAACCTTTATAACCAGTCATTGAGTTATTGCTTGCACGCCTCACGCGCACCGAACTCCCAGTCTGCGTATAACTACGTTCTTCGAGAATCTGTGACTGCACAGCGGTGTTGGCTACCGGTGCACCATCCCACACGCCATAGACGTAATAAACCGAGCTATCCGCCATGTCGGTATCCGTGAACAACCCTCCAGTCCCGAATGTCACCATGTAACCACCATCCGGATGACGGGCAGTCGCCGGATTGCCTACTATGGGTTGAGCGGGGGAAGTGACCAGCAAAGCACTTGCCGTCCAGCTCGCCGCCGTAGTGCTAGTAAGGTCGAACTTCCATAGCGTACCGTTCAGGTCGCCCGCATAGACACGATCCGCCTTACCGTCAAAATTCACGTCGATCGCCTTGGGTGCTGAAAGACCGTTCGGGCTGGCAGCTGTTCCGCTGGTGCCGGCCTGGATGGCACGTATCAACGTGCCATCCGCAGCATTGATCACATACAGATAAGCCTGATAGTCACCTGCATCGTTGTAGCCGTTTCCAACGATGACCGCATCCTGCCCGGTAGGAACTTTCGCGATCAATGGCGTGCTATCGGTATAGCCCAAGTTGTTGTAGTCGCTGTCTGCATTGTGATTCCGCTTACCCCCCGCCGCATCGCGCATCACCTCCCACAGCAGCTTGCTTGCCACGCCCGTTTCGGTTGTTGCCGTCAATCCCGAACTACCATCAATCTTCAGGGCGTAAACACCCTTGCCACCCGCCCCGAGATCACCAGCGATGATGCGAGTAGCGGCTCCAGAGATTGTGACGGAGCCAACATTGATCTGGCCATCTGCAAAATAGTCATGCGTATAGGGATTATTGGCATATGTCTTCAGCTTGGATAACAACACGGAAGGTACATATGCCCAGCGTTCTACACCGCTGTCTGCATTGAATGCATGCAACATCCCGTCATTGGCAGATACAAAGATCGTAGGATTAGTGGCGTCATCCACGTAATACGGCCGAGAATGAACGATATCCGCCAACACATGTTTGCGATAACGCATCTGTGGAAGATTCAACCCCTCGTTTGTGCGATCACCGCGCAGATAATTCACGACTTGCGTCGCAGTCCAGGTTGTAGTCGACAATGTCAGCGAAAGCGCCGTTTGCTGTGCAGCAGATAAACTTGTTGCACGGAAAGGAACGCCTGTTTTGGTGCTGTCATTCATGGTTGCGATTAAACGATCAGCGTCCCAATCCATTTGATCCAGCTGGTTGGCAGCCCCGCCAGTCCAACGTTCGGCAGCGATATCTACCGTACCCGTCGCGCTAACTGGATAAGCGTACAGATTGCCGCTCCAGAACTCGCGTTCGTATTCAGTGCGATATTCCGTCTCATTGCCGCTGGTCAAGTTGTAGTTCGACAGATCCACTTGAGCCACGTGCCCCGTCGGCTGAACTGCAGGTGAATAGGTCGCGATAGCGATCGCCATGCGCATGATGGCGAACGAGATACCAAGGATGACAAACATACTCAGCCAGGATAGGTCTCGACGAGATTCAAAAGGGATGGATTTAACGCTCATGACATTTCTCCTTGTCAGCAACTCAGGACGCTGTAATAGGATTCGACGAATTTCACCGCTCCGCGCGCACTGGTGCCGCGCCCGACGATACGATAGGTATTGGCCATGTTGCAGGCGGCGCTCGTCCGTCCGCCAATATCAGAACCGGATGTGAGCAATTGATTGTTCTCGGACATCAGGTCTATGAAATAGCGTTGTGCTGAATTTCCCCCGACGGCGACGGAGTTATCATCAGTCCACGTCATGCTTAGCGAATCGGGTTCAGCTGCCAATGTATAGAGTCCGCCGACAGTAGTAGCCGAGAATGCCGCATTACGGAAATTTTCCACACCACCGGTGCTACCACCGATCCATTCCTCACCTGCTGCTATTGCGGCTTCTGCATTATTCAATGCGGAATCCTGGAATTGCAGGTTTCCCGCCAACTTGAAAGCCGTATCCGAAGTAACCATCGCACCGACCCCGAGCAGCATCAGAATAACCAATATAATCATACTGATGATCAAGGATGATCCACGCTGTAGTAAAGAGTCCATCACTCGCTCCTTAATCTGTGTTTCTCAGCTGAACGACGGATGTAAACAATTGCCGCCGGAAATTGTCGTTGACCGTATATGTCACATCTCCCATCTGATAGCTGTTTGTATTGGCATAGCCAGATTCCACCTGACGGTTTCGGGACAGGAGCCAGAGACGCACAGCCACGACCTCTTCCCAGTCAGTGAAACCACCCGCCGTAGCCGTACCGACTATCCCATCAGGGTCGAAATATTGAGAATTAAGATCTGTCGAAAGTCGGGAAAATTGCACCTGAAAATGCTCGATCCCAGGCACCACCTCCTCATCCACCATCGAACCAGCCAACAAGCTCAAGCGGCGCAATGCAGGCATCGTAGAATCCGCATCGGCCACCCCGATGTAATAGACATATTCCTGCACCAGATAATCCGCTAGCGGTGAACCCACAACCGAAGGTGAGCCGCTGATTGCCAACTGCCCCCCTGTAGCGGCAAACATCACTGCCTCGGTATAAGTTGAACGCAAATAATGGTTGCCCCCAACCAGCGCACCTGACTTTAACGGCGCACCTGCCACACGACGGATCACCAGCAGATCTCCACGCAAAGGGGCAGTCGAAAGACAATTGGCAGAGAAAGGGTTGCTGTCATTGGCGCCCCATACGCTCTGGCGCAGGTTGCCTATGAAGCTGCCCGATGCACCGCATTCATTTGTTGCACCACCGGTACTTGCATCCACCCTCAACTGCTCAGCCTTAACGCCCCAGGTGTAACCGCGAAAGCCGGCATGTCGCAACTGTGTGCGCAAATGATCAAGTGCATAACGACCGTTCTCCTGCAATTCCGAAGTCCGCTCATTGCTCTTGCTGCTTTTCGTATTGCTTACCAATACACCAACCAAGGCAGCAATGATGATAAGGCCAACAGTAATGGAGATCATCATCTCCACGATACTGAAACCTGCATTCGATAGAATTTTCCTGCGCTGGGTATTCATCAGCTGTCACTCCTTATCGAGCGCGTTGCCGTATATGAGAAAGACTCGCCAGTACTACCCGCATTTCCACTGCGATCCACCCAATTGATACGTATGCGATATGAACTTGGATTCCCAATAGACAACGACTCAACCAGCCAAGTCGCTTGCGGCAACCCGGAGGTAATGATCGCACTCTCCCATTGCGCGACATCCCAAACCGCCAAGGTAGAGTTGTCGCAAGCACTTGCACTGCAATCCGTAGATGCAACACTAGGGGAACTAGCCGTAGCCACTGCATAGTTACCCGCAACAGCGGCGATCTCGTTGCCCTCCATGCGCTCCGCCAAGTCATTGGCCAAGAACACAGCTTGCGTACGAAAATCACCACTCTTTGCCAGTTTCATGGCCTGCAATTGCATACCGGCAGTTCCCAGCAAAGCGGTAGCGATGATCACCAGCGTGATCAAGATTTCAATCATTGAAAATCCGCGTTGAATGCACTTCATATTCTCACCTCGAAATATTCCCCGTGGCCGACACAGCTAGCGTCTTGGTTTGAGCGCCATCCCAACTACCGGCCAACGACAATGTCACCCCGCCTCCGCCCCCTTGGGTCCCATTCGGGTTATATCGAACGGGTGTCGCCGAAGCTGTCAAGGTAAGAGATGAGTGCAAAGCACCTCGCAGCACGACAGGATTTGGATCTGTTGCGCTGGTTGAATCACAATTATTATCCCCATCAACATCGAAACACACCAACCAGCCTGTAGACCAATTGGTCAATGCAGAGCACGCAGCACCATCAGTGGTGTTGCAGACCAGCACGCGCGCATTACGTTTGATCGCTTCGCTACGCGCGCGGTTAAGATCAGCAAGGAGTTGAGATTGCGCACTTCCTTGGCGAGTGTCATTCATCAGGGAAGTGAACGAAGGAGCCGCCAATGATGCGAGAATTGCGGCTATCGCAATAACAATCAACAACTCCACCAGAGTGAAGCCGGCTTGCCCCTTAAGTTGGAAAGATCGCCACATGCAACCACCCTTTAATGCCGTTAAGATGATCGCAGTATCAAACTGTCTCAAATGGAAAGCAAAACCAACCCTGATGAACGGTTAATCGGACGGATAAACGGCAAGCGGCCAGATGTATCATTCAGACAACAAAGCCTTGGGGATCGGAAACACCACGTTCTCCTCTATCCCATCCAACTCATTCACCTCACCCGCACCCAGCTCCTGTAGACGGGCGATCACCTCAGTCACTAACACTTCTGGCGCAGATGCACCAGCGCTGATACCGATGTTCTGTTTTCCTTGCAACCATTCGGCTTGCACTTCACTGGCGTTATCCACCAGATACGCAGTTACGCCGATATTCTTGGCGACTTCGCGCAGGCGGTTGGAATTAGAACTATTCGGTGAGCCGACCACGATGACCAGATCACATTGCTGAGCCAGCAGCTTCACAGCATCCTGCCGGTTCTGAGTGGCGTAGCAGATATCGTCTTTCTTGGGGCCTGTGATGGATGGAAAGCGCGCTTTGAGGGCTGCGATGATGGTGCTGGCATCGTCAACCGACAGCGTGGTCTGCGTCACATAGGACAGGTTCTGTTCGTCCTGCACTTGCAATGTATGTACGTCAGCGGGCGATTCGACCAGATACATACCACCTTCACTCTGCCCCATGGTGCCTTCCACTTCGGGATGCCCCTTGTGGCCGATCATCACGATCTCTTTGCCCTGATCATGCATGCGCGACACTTGCAGGTGAACCTTGGTTACCAACGGACAGGTCGCGTCGAATACAGTGAGGTTGCGCGCTTCCGCTTCACGTCGCACAGCTTGCGACACGCCATGGGCGCTGTAAATGAGGATGCTGCCGGATGGCACATCCTGAAGATCTTCGATAAAGACCGCACCTTTAGCCTTCAGTCCTTCAACCACGAACTTGTTGTGCACGACTTCATGACGCACATAGATCGGTGCACCATGTAGTTCGATGGCACGTTCAACGATCTCGATGGCACGATCGACACCGGCGCAGAAGCCGCGCGGATTGGCGAGCATGATTTGCATGGATGGTCCTTGAATAGTGTTACAGGAAGGTACGAATGTTACCGCAATCGGGGACTGTCAGCGCCAGTCGTCGATGTCGAGTGCGGTTTCGAACTGAGGCATCTCCTGCAAAAAGCGGGAAAGTGCAAAGGCTGCGGTCGGCTGCATCTGGATGCAGATCATCCTGACATTGATCGCCTGCATGGCACGGGCCAGCATATCCAGCCATGCGTAATAGACGGGATCGATCAGCGACTGGTCGGAGAGGTCGTAATACAGACGCACGGCACGCGCCTGCAACAGACGCGCCGAGATGGCTTCGATCAGTTGGCCGCTGTTGCGCGTATTCAAACTCTTCGACGGATCGAGCAGAAAATCACCGCGCCCGATCTGCGTCAGGTGTAATCCGGGAATCGACATCTTCAGTGCGAGACGGTGATGCCCATGCGCGAGAATGCTTCCTTGAGTCCGTCGGACATACTTGCGCGTGTAGTGATGTTGTTGAAATCGATGTTCAGACTGACCAGTGCACGGGCGATCTCGGGATGGATACCGGTGATGATCGCATCAGAGCCCATCAATTGCACAGCGCGTACCATCTGGATCAAGTGGTGGGAAACCTGCGAGTCGATGCTCTTCACGCCGGTCAGATCCATCACCACCGCCTTGGCATGATCTTTCGCGATGCGGTTGAGCAGCGCTTCCATCACCAGCATGGTGCGGCTCGAATCAAGCGTGCCGATGATAGGCAGTGTCAGCACACCGTCCCATATCTCGGTGATGGGGGTCGCGGTCTCGCGAATCTCTGCCTGCAGGGCCTGCATGGTGCTCTCGCGCTCTTCAAGGTAGGCGCGGAACACGGCCATGATGAGTTCGTTGAAGATGCCGGTGAAATAGAGCAGAACCGTGCGCGATTCGCTGAACGCGATGCCGCTCGATTTGGACAGTGCATCAATCAACCCAAGATGCAATGTCTGGGTGTAACGCACAACATCCTCCACATGGCCGCCACGCATCAGCACCTGCTGCGATAGGCTGCCAAAAAAAGATTCAAGCGCGTGAAATTCTGGTGACTGTACATCGTACGGATCTACTGACCCCAGCAGTGAGACGATCAGACTCTCGAATTCAAGACTGATATCAGTGACTTCCTCGGAATCCATCAGGCGCTGGTCGCCGCAGAAGTACTTTATCCCAGACGCTTCCAGTTCGGGCGCTATGCCGCTGATTTTCAGTCCGAACAAAGACTTGATTTTCTCGCTGCTGCTTTTCTTGGTCACCATTTCTTCTCCCTCAGTATTTGCTGATTATTTTCCAACAACCGAAACGCAGATCGACTGGTCGTCGGAAATGCGTCCCATGATATTCCCCAGCGTATAGGCGATCAATTGCGGATGCTGGTTGAACAGCCCGACAAAGTTACCGGTATCCCAGTTGCGCCGAATTCCGTCGCTCGCCGTTACAACCACCGCCCGTTTACCGAGTTTTCCGCGAACTGGGCTGGTCGCCCGGTGTTCCCTGCCCAGTATTCCGGGGGCGAACCCGAAGTGCTGCATCTCATCCTGCTCGTAAATTCTAGCGTGCATGTCACCCACCCCGTGCAGCTGAAAACCGTGACGCACGGTATCGATTTCGCAGATCGCCGCCACCGCACCGCGCGTCGAAACCAATTGTCGATCCACTTCATCCAATATCGCGCCGATGTCCGTGTGATATTCGACATGCTTCCCCAGATTGGCCGTCGCATTCTGCGCTTCCGCACCATGCCCTAGACCATCCAGATGCAGCCAACACAAGCGTCCGTCCTTTTGTTGCAGATAGATTCGATCACCGTTATGCCGGGTATCGGAAAGCGAACGGGAAAAGATTCCGATATCGTTACCCAACATTCTTGTCCTGCCCTGCCCGATATGGAAGCGGGCCAGAAAGACCGTACCGCTCCACTTGGGCATCTGACTGGGAGACCTGTGCTGAGTGTAAAAATAGGATTCGTCGCTCAGGCGACGGATGGCACCCAAACCTTTGCCGAAAGTGTTTGCGGTCGAATAACCGTCCTGCTCGGCCCGCCCCATGTCGTTGATGCCAGGACCGTAATCCAGAGAAAGAATATCCAACACTGGGCCGGGTTGCTGCCAAAGCTGGATCAGACCTCGGCCACCTGCATGCTTGATATTGTTGGTTCCCAACTCAGCAGCGACCAGCATGATGTTCTCACGCTTGAGGTCCGGTATGCCGAGCCGGTTGGTGATCGCAAAAAGTTTGGAGCGCAGCAGCACCAGAGAACTTTCATCCTGCGTGGTACTGCTGTGCAACAGTTTGCAGTCCACCGCGCTATCGAACACCTTATGCGCCCTCAACACACCATTCCCGGACAATCCACAGCACACGCACCTGTACGTTGGGTTGGGCACTGGTTGATCTGTGCTTGACCGCGCCCCAATCGTTTTGCCTCGTACAGCGAACTGTCAGCACTGCGAACAAACTCTTCGAGCAGCAGTTCATCAGCAGTATCCTTGTTGATAGTGGAAACGCCGATACTGACCCTGTGTGACATCATTTCCAGCACCTGCTTCGCCTTGTCGCACGCCTGCGGATAATCGGCATAGATCACCACGGCGAACTCATCGCCTCCAAAACGGAATGCGAAATCCACATCCTCCCGGATCACCTTGCGTAAAACATCGGCCATCTTGACCAGGTGCTGATCGCCGACCTGATGACCGAACTCATCATTGACCTGCTTGAAGTGATCAAGATCGATAAAAAGCAACGAGACTGGAGAACTTTTCTGGCGCATGGTGTGCAGAAAGATCTGCCTTAACCGCACATCGAAGGCACGCCGATTGTAAAGACCGGTCAGCGCATCCGTCTCGGCGAGGTACTGTGTTTCCTGCAGTTCATTTTGTCGACGCTTGAGGGACTGTTGCAGCAACTCAAGCTCCATTTCAGCATTCGCACGCATCTCGTCGAAATGGCGCTTCATGTCGATATTGCGCTGCAACAAAATTTCGGGATCGACCAACGCGACGGAATTTCCCATAAAGGTGCGCAACTCGGCGATCCGGTCCGGAGCAGGCATTTTGGTCAATGTCACAATCTTGGCCTGCTCGCCCTGTCCCCAATGCACGATCAGCTGTCGATCCCGCAGGGCCAGACTGACCGGGATCGGATTACCCAGCGCCGCACCGGCATAACGCAAACGTTCCAGCAGCCCTAAGACGGCGATAGTGGCGGCGAAAACATTCCCTCCGAGATCGCTCACGCTTTTCAGCACGAACTCGGTGAAATTCTGCAGATCAGGTTCGATCGCAAGATTTTGCTTGAGAATCTCCACCAACCCCATTCCCTCTCAGGTCCTGTGAATCAATCGCACAATTGGAACACAAAAGGGAATGCATGCCTATCACGCAGAATGCATATGCATTATTTGCCGCGGGCAGCAGGAATCGTTACAGAACAGATAGGTAACGCTATTCTTTGATATGACGGGCGGAACGAAAACCATCCAGAATCAACAGCACCGCCCCCAGGGTGATCGCCGAGTCAGCCACGTTGAAGGCGGCGAAGTGATAGCCCGCCGCGTAAAAATCCAGAAAGTCGACCACGTAGCCGTAGGCGATTCGGTCGATCAGATTACCTAATGCGCCACCAAGGATGAGCGCCAACGCCAAAGCAAACAGTTTCTCAGCCTGATGTTTGCGCAGCAGCCACACGATCCACACCGATGCCACGATGGCGATGAGAGAGAACAGCCAGCGTTGCATACCCCCCGCGTCGCTCAGGAAGCTGAATGCAGCGCCGGTGTTATGTGCCAGCACCAGATTGAAGAATGAGGTGATGGGTAACGATTCACCATAGATGAAGTGGCTAGTGATCGCTGCCTTGCTCGTCTGGTCGAGCACGATGACGATGATTGCCAGCAGCAGCCAGCGCTTAAGCATGCTTGCGCGCCTCGCCGTCGCCGAACAAGTTGCTTACGCAACGTCCGCACAGCGTCGGATGATTGGCATCGCTGCCCACGTCCTCGCGGTAGTGCCAGCAGCGTTCACATTTCTCGTGTGTGCTCGGTGTGACTTTGATTTCCAACTCACCTTCGCGCTGATGCACATTGGCACGCGAGGTGATCAGCACGAAGCGCAAGTCGTCATCCAAACGCGACAACAACTCGAAGGTCTCTTTAGCAGCGTACACATCCACTTCGGCTTGCAAGTCAGAGCCTATAGCCCCCACAGAACGCTGATCTTCCAGCTTCTTGTTGACCAGTTCACGAACAGCGCGGATGTCTGCCCAGGCACTCACCTGCTCGCCGCTCAAACCGGAATCTGGCAACTCATACCACAGCTGTTCGAACACACTTACCTCGTCGCCACCGTTCAGCGTCGCCCACACTTCCTCACCCGTGAAGCTGAGGATAGGTGCGATCAAGCGGCCCAGTGCCTGCGTGATGTGATACAGCGCGTTCTGTGCAGAACGGCGTGCTTTCGATGTCTCACCTGCCGTGTACAGGCGATCTTTTAGGATATTGAGATAGAAACTACCCAACTCTTCCGAACAGAAACCTTGCAGCTTCTGCACAGCTAAGTGGAACTCGTAACGGTCGTAATCGGCACGCACATCTTCTTGCAGCTTCTGTATCAGCGACAGTGCGTAGCGGTCGATCTCCAACCATTCAGTGACCGGCATCGCATCACGTTGCGCGTCAAAATCACTCACGTTGGCCAGCAGGAATCGCAAAGTATTGCGAATGCGGCGATAGCTGTCGGTCACTCGCTTAAGTATCTCGTCGGAGATGGTCAGCTCACCGGAGTAGTCGGTCGAAGCCGTCCACAGGCGCAGCATGTCCGCGCCCATAGTGTCGATCACCTTCTGCGGTGCGATAACGTTGCCCTTGGATTTCGACATCTTGTGGCCCTTACCGTCCACCACGAAACCATGCGTCAGCAAGGCATCATAAGGTGCGCGACCATTGATGGCGCAACCGGTCAGCAAGGAAGACTGGAACCAACCACGATGCTGGTCTGAACCCTCCAGATACAGATCGGCCGGTGCGCGCAGACCTTCGCGTTTCGCCAGCACGGAATAATGCGTCGCACCGGAATCGAACCACACGTCCAGCGTGTCGGTCAGCTTGCGGTAGTCCACGGCATCGTCACCCAACAGCTCGGCGCTGTTCAGCGAGAACCATGCCTCGATGCCAGTCTTCTCCACGCGCTTCGCCACTTCTTCCAGCAGCTCCGGCGTACGCGGATGCAGTTGCAATGTCTCTTTGTGCACAAAGAACGGCATCGGCACGCCCCAGTTTCGCTGACGCGATACACACCAGTCGGGACGGTTCTTGATCATCGCTTCGATGCGCGCACGGCCCCATGCGGGGTAGAACTTGGTGTCCGCCACCGCATCGTTCGCCAGCTGGCGCAAAGTCACCCCCTCCTCGCCCTGCTCCATGCCGATGAACCACTGCGGCGTGGCGCGGAAGATGATGGGCGTCTTGTGACGCCAGCAATGCGGATAACTGTGCTTCATCTTTTCCTGATGCAGCAGATGACCGCTGGCTGCCAACGCTTCCAGCACGATGTCGTTACCCTTCCACACGAACACACCTGCCAACGGCGTCTCGCCCACCGGCAAAGTAGTCGAGATGAACTTGCCGTCGTCACCTACCGGATTCTCCACCGGCAAGCTATATCTCTGACCGACCACATAGTCGTCCACACCGTGCGCCGGTGCGGTATGCACTAGACCAGTACCCGCTTCCAGCGTGACGTGTTCACCGCAGATGATGGGCACGATGCGGTCATAGAACGGATGTTGCAGCGGCAGGTTCTCCAGTGCACTACCCTTGCCTGCGCCGACCACTTCCGCTTGCAGTTGATAGCGCTGCACGCAAGATTCGAGCAGATCGCCCACCAGCAGCAGATAGCCCTTGTCGGTCTTAGCCAGACGATATTCATATTCGGGATGCACGCTCACCGCTTGGTTGGCAGGTAACGTCCAAGGCGTAGTTGTCCAGATCACCGCATACACTTTCGCGCTGCCGGGGAGCGACACACCGAGCGCGCGACCTAATGCTTCGACGTCTTTCACCTCGAAGCCAACGTCGATTGCGGGCGATACTTTGTCTTCATATTCAACTTCTGCCTCGGCCAATGCAGAGCCGCAATCAAGACACCAGTTCACCGGCTTGCGGCCCTGATACAGATAACCGTTCTGTTGGATCTGACCTAGCGCGCGGATGATGTCCGCTTCGGTCTGGAAGTCCATGGTCAGGTAAGGATTGTCCCAATCACCCAAAACACCGAGACGGATAAAGTCTTTCTTCTGGCGCTCGACTTGTTCCTTCGCGTATTCGCGGCACAGTTCGCGGAACTGCGATGCAGGAATCGCCTTACCGTGTTTCTTCTCCACCTGCAATTCGATGGGCAGACCGTGGCAGTCCCAGCCCGGCACATAAGGCGCATCGAAGCCGCTCAGCGTCTTGCCCTTGATGATGATGTCCTTCAACACTTTGTTTACTGCGTGGCCGATGTGGATGTCACCGTTCGCATACGGAGGGCCATCGTGCAGGATGAATTGCGGACGCCCCTTGGCGGCAGCACGGATGCGCTGATAGCGCTGCTGCGCTTGCCATTGCTCCAACATCTTCGGCTCACGCTTGGCGAGGTCGCCGCGCATGGGGAATGCCGTGTCGGGCAGGTTCAGTGGGTATTTCTTTTTGTCTTCGGCCATATTCTTCTCAAGAACAATTCATTAATAATTTCCCGCCTCGTCATTCCGGCGGAGGCCGGAATCCAGCGCATTTATCAATAATGCAGTCGGGTTTTGTCCCGCTTCGCGGGATTGTTTAATCATCTGGATTCCGGCCTACGCCGGATAACCAGCCACTTGCCAGCTTGCTGGCTTAGTGGATTGGCTAGTAGTTCCATCAATGACGAAATACTCACTCATGATCGATAAACCATTGCTTTGCATTATTCACATCTGACGCGATCTGACGCGTCAGCGCTTCCAAACCGTCGAACTTCATCTCGTCGCGCAACTTGTGCAGGAATTCCACCCGCAAGTGCCTGCCGTATATCTGCTGTTCGAACTCGAACAGATGCACTTCCAGCACATACTTAGCATCGTGCTTCAGCGTCGGGCGCAGCCCTAGGCTGGCCACGCCCTGCAACACGCCGAGTCCATCCGAATGCACATTCACCACAAACACGCCTTTGAGCGGCGGCAGGTTGTGCTTCATCTGGATGTTCGCCGTGGGATAACCCAGCTTGCGACCCACCGCATCACCGTGCACCACACGCCCGCTGATGCTGTAGGGGCGACCCAGATAATCGCGGGCGATATCCAGCTTTCCTTCCGCCAGCGCGTTGCGTATCGCCGTGCTGGAGACACGCACGCCGTCGAACAAAACACTGTGCATCGCTGCCACTTCGAAACCTTGCTGCGCACCGGCCTGCTGCATCAATGCAAAATCACCACCGCGCCCGCTGCCGAAGCGGAAGTCGTCTCCGATCAGCACATGCTGCGCACGCAGCGACTCCACCAAGGTCAGGATAAAATCGTCCGCCGACTTCTGCGCGAACACCTTATCGAATGGACACACATACACGCGATCTATGCCCATCTCGCGAAACAGCTCCAACTTCTCGCGCAGACTGGTGAGTCGCGCCGGGGCTTTAAGCGGAGTGAAGAATTCGCGCGGATGCGGCTCGAAAGTCACCACCGCTGTCTGCAAACCACGCGCCTGCGCCGTCTCACGCAATTCCTTGAGCATCGCCTGATGCCCCAGATGCACCCCGTCAAAATTGCCGATGGTGACCGCCAGAGGTCGAAAATCCGTAGAATGGAGGCCGCGTAGAATCTGCATAGGGCGCGGATTATACAGCCTTACACCCCGTAATCACCCCCGCCAAAAAGGGAATACATGCTGAACTACCCCCGGGTTGCGATCGACTTCATGAACAATGACCACGCCGAATTCGTCGCCCTGCGCAAACATCTGCTCAACCTGCTGCATATGGGCGCGGATCACACGCAGGTAGACGCCATGCTGGAAAACCTGTTGGAGCACACACGCCGCCACTTCGCCGAGGAAGAGCAACTGATGCTGTCGGTCAAATTCCCACCCTATCCCATGCACAAGGGGGAGCACGACAAAGTGCTGACCGACATGAATAGCCGCATCGAAAAATGGAAAGCTTCACGCAATACAAAAGATATCAGCAGCTGGCTGGAACATGCGGTACGCGACTGGTTCGTCAATCACGTAAGCAGCATGGATTTCGTCACAGCGGCCTATATCCAAGCGCGGAGCGAAGGATGAGCGAAGACATATTCGACCATAGTCATTTCGTAAAAGCCCATGCGGCCATGCTGGAACTGCTGGACGCAGATGCGACGGAAGATGCTTTGAACGAAACGCTAGCTGCCATGCAGGGAAGTCTGCAGCAGCAGTTCTCCAAAGAAGAGCAAGCCATGCAAGCCGCACAGTTCGGCCCGCTGGATGCGCACAAGAAAGACCACGACCAAGCCTTGGAACGCCTATCTGCCCGCATCGTGCAATGGCAGGAGTCGCACGACCGGAAAGCTTTGCTGGAATATCTGGAAGGGCCGTTCTCGGACTGGTTCGTACGCCACGTCAATACACGCGACTTCATCACTGCACAGCGACTCTCGCTGGGTGTCTAGTTTCCGACCATCGGCGGCACGATGCCGCGCAGCTTGAAACAACTTGGGTTCGGCGATCCGTCCAACTCATATTCGTTGAACTCGCGGCACACCTGCGGACGGTCTGCGTAGATGGCGCACCGCACCGCCTGCCCCACTTCTCCCTCCAGCGCGATGCAGCGCGGCGGATAGCTATCCGTGCCCTTCATGCAGAAGGATTGTTCATTAAGGTGATGGGTGAGTTTGAGCGGCACATAGCCGCCTAGAGAACTATCTGCTTCTTCGCGGTGCAGCACGATGCGAAAGTGTGCGCAGCATGCGCCACAAGTCAGGCAGGGATTTCCCGCATTCATTCCTTGACGACTTCAGCGTGCAAGTCGTGCTCGTCGGAACCGGTGATCTTCACCGTGACAAACTCGCCCACTTCCAAGTCTTCGCCGTCGATGTAGACCAAGCCATCGATCTCCGGCGCATCGGCGCTGCTGCGGGCGATGGAGCCCTGCTCGTCCACATCGTCCACCAGCACGGTCATGGTCTGGCCGACCTTCTTCGCCAGTTTCTCGGCGCTGATCTCTTCCTGCAGATACATCAAACGTGCCAGACGCTCTTCCTGTTCTTCGGGATCGATATGGTCAGGCAAGGCATTCGCGGCAGCCCCTTCCACCGGTGAATATTTGAATGCGCCGACGCGATCCAGTTGCGCTTCTTCGATGAAGTCGAGCAGTTCTTCGAACTCTTCTTCCGTCTCGCCGGGGAAGCCGACGATGAAGGTGCTGCGCAAGGTGATGTCAGGACAGATCTCTCGCCATCTCTTGATGCGGGTCAGTACGTTCTCGCTGCTGGCCGGTCGCTTCATCAGCTTGAGGATGCGCTCGTTTGCATGCTGGAACGGGATGTCGAGGTAAGGCAGGATCTTGCCTTCCGCCATCAAGGGGATGACATCGTCCACGCTCGGATACGGATAGACGTAATGCAGTCGCGTCCACACACCCAGATCACCTAACGCGCCAGCTAGATCGGTCATGCGTGTCTTCAGTGGCTTGCCTTGCCAGAAGCCGGTGCGGTATTTCACATCCACACCGTATGCGGAAGTGTCCTGCGAGATGACCAGCAATTCCTTCACGCCGGACTCGACCAGCTTCTCCGCTTCGGCCATCACATCATGCACAGGACGACTGACCAGATCACCGCGCAAGCTCGGGATGATGCAGAAGGTGCAGCTATGGTTACAGCCTTCGGATATCTTCAGGTAGGCGAAATGTTGCGGCGTGAGGCGCACGCCTTGTGGCGGCACCAGATCGACATAGGGATCATGCAAGCGCGGCAGATACTGGTGCACCGCATTCATCACCGCATCGGTCTCATGCGGGCCGGTGACGGCGAGCACCTTGGGATGCGTCTTCTGCACGATGTCCCCCTTGGCGCCGAGGCAACCGGTGACGATGACCTTGCCGTTCTCCTGCAAGGCTTCGCCGATGGCTTCCAACGATTCGGCTACCGCACTGTCGATGAAGCCGCAGGTGTTGACCACCACTAGGTCGGCCTCCTGATAACTGGGCGTCAGCTCATACCCTTCTGCCTGCATGCGCGTGAGGATGAGCTCGGAATCGGATGCAGCTTTAGGGCAACCGAGTGAGACGAAACCGATCTTGGGTGCAGCTTTACTCATAGTTCATTCCTGATTTGGGTTCTCGCCACGCTCCAGATCGGCATCGACTTGCGACAGCGGATCTTCGATTGGCTCAAGGTGGGTGGTAATGTGGCTGAACGGCACGGCGGCACGTATCTCGGCCTCGATCTGTTCAACCAGATCGTGTCCGCGCTGCACCGTCCACTTGCCCGGCACCAATACATGCATGGATATGAAGGCCTGGCGTCCGGCTTCACGTGTGCGCAAGGCATGGAAGTCCAGCCCCTGCTCGCGGTACTTCACCAGTATGTTTTCAATGGCATCGATATGCTCTTGCGGAATCGCGACATCCATCAGGCCCTCAGCGGAACGATGCAGCAGCTGCCAGCCGGTCCACACGATGTTCGCTGCCACCAACAGCGCGATCACTGGATCCAGCCACAGCCAGCCACTCACCCACACCAACGCCACGCCGATGATGACGCCAACCGAAGTCCACACATCTGTCATCAGATGCTTCGCATCCGCTTCCAGGGTGATCGAGTTATAGGCACGTCCGGCCTTGAGCAGTTCACGCGCAGCTAGCAGGTTGATGACTGATGCGACCACCGACACCAGCAAACCGACGCCCACTTCAGCAAGTGCCTGTGGATGCAGCAAACGGTCGATGGCGGCATAGGCGATGCTTATCGCCGCCAACAGAATGAGGAAACCTTCGAAAGCGCTGGAGAAGTATTCAGCCTTGCCATGACCGTAGGCATGCTTCTCATCTGCTGGAGCCGCAGCCAGCGTCAGCACATACAAGGCCATCAGCGCGCCCGCCAGATTGACGAAGGATTCCAGCGCGTCCGACAACAGACCGACCGAACCGGTCAGCCACCAAGCCGCGCCCTTGAGCAGGATGGTAGCGACCGCAGCAGCGATAGAAAGCCAGGCGAAGCGTGTCAGATCCTTATGCATATCAGGCTCCAGCGAAATAACCGGTCAGACCGACCGTCGCCACACCCAACATGATCAACGCCACCTGCTGCACGGTATCGCGCATCTGAGTGCGTTTGTGCAGACCGGGAATGAGATCGGCCACAGCGACATAGATCATGCTGGCTGCCGACAATGCGAGGATATAAGGCGTCCATGATTGCATGCCCTGCAATGCGTAATATGCCAGCACACCACCCGCCAAGGTGGCGAAGCTGGAGATCAGATTGAGCTGGAACGCCCGCAGCTTGCTGTAACCGGAATGCAGCAGAATCAGAAAGTCGCCGACTTCCTGCGGAATCTCGTGCGCGATGATGGCCAGCGCGGTGACGATACCCAAATTGATATCCACCATGAAGGCCGCAGCGATGATGATGCCGTCTACAAAGTTATGGAAGGTGTCGCCGATGATGAGCATGGTGCCGCTACGTCCATGATCGTGACCAGGCTGTTCGTGCGGCTCATGCGCTTCACAATGGTCATGGTGACAATGACGCCAGATCAACACCTTCTCCAGCGTGAAGAACAACAGAATGCCGGCCAGCACCGTACCGCTCACCGCGGCGGTGTTACCAGCCAGATCGATCGCTTCCGGCAGGATGTCGAGGAACACTGCGCCCAGCAAAGCACCGATGGCATAGCTGACCAGCATGCCGATCCAGTGCGTGCGCGCATTCAGTGCGAACAACGCCGCGCACAATACGCTTAGCGCGCCGCCGAATAGGCTGGCAACGATGATCCAAGACAGAACAGACATATCAAACCAAGGGGATACGGGGCGCGCATTGTACCCGACCGGACACTAATCCCCCAGCACCACATCCTTGGTCTCGGGCAGGAAAAACAGTCCGATGATGGATGCCATGATGAGTATGCCGACCGGATACCACAGCCCAGCCATCACATCGCCCGCGTTCACAGACAGCAAGGTCACCATGAACGGCGACAAGCCACCGATCCAGCCTGCACTCAGGTTATGCGGCAAGGCGGCGGCGGTGTAGCGGTTGCGTGCTTTGAACAGTTCCGGCAGCACTGCCGTCTGCGGCCCGGTGATGAGGCCGACTGCAACCACTAGCACCACCAGCAGCAGGAATAGCATGACCGGGTTGGTCTGCTCACTGTCCGCTTTTTCTGTCCAGCCTTTCGATTTCAGTCCAGCGCTCAAGGCAGCGGGATCGAAGCCACTGACTTCCACATCCTTGCCGATGCGCACCAGAGTGCCCTCACCTGGCTCGGTGTTATGCACGATGCCGTTCTTGATGAAGAACTCCTGATTGCGCGCGCACTCGCTCTGCGCCTTGTGGAACGGGCTGTAGTCACAGCCTGTGCCGGACAGAGTCACCGATACTTCTTTATTGAAACGTTCCAGCGCGGGGTTGCCAAAATGCTGCAAGCCGTTGAACACCGGAATGATGGTGATCGCCCCCAGCAGCAAGCCCGCCAGCAATACGGGACGACGTCCGATGCGGTCAGACAGCCAGCCACACCAGATGGTGAGCGGAAACAGCAACAGTGTTGAGAGCATCACCAGCGTGCTGGCGAACTGCGCGTCCAGTCGCACCACGTTCTTGAGGAACACGTTGGCATACACCTGCGAAGTGAAGAACAGCAAGGAACCGCCCGCCGAGATGCAAAAGAACAGCAAGGCCATGCCTTTCAAGGTCTGGCGGTCACGGAAACATTCACGTAGCGGCGCTTTGGACACGCGGCCCTGCGCTTGCAGTTCTTTGAACACCGGCGATTCTTCCAGACTCATACGCGTCTTGATCGAGATGAACAACAACACCACCGAGAAAAGGAACGGCACGCGCCAGCCCCAGCTGCTGAACGATGCATCATCGAGAAACTGGAGCAACAACACGATCTGAAAGGTAGAAACGAGGATACCCAGCGGCCCCATCAGTTGCAGCACACTGGTGTAGAGACCGCGTCGACCTTCGGGCGCATGTTCGGTGAGATACACCGCCACACCGCCGATCTCACCACCGACTGCGAAACCTTGCAACAAACGCAGCAGCAACAGCAGCGCAGGCGCCAGCATGCCGACCTGCGCATAGGTCGGCAGCATACCAACCAGAAAAGTGGAAGCACCCATCAGACTGATGGTGACGAGGAAGATCGGACGTCGCCCATAACGATCCGCCAGCGTCCCGAACAAGGCGGAACCCAACGGTCGAACGATCATGCCCACGCCGAACGCAGCCAGACTCGCCAGCAAAGCGGCGGTCGCATCCTCCGGCGGAAAGAACAACACACTGAAGTAAGTCGCCAGTGTGGCGAAGGTGAGGAAGTCATACCACTCAAGGAAGGTGCCGAAACAGGCGGCGAGCACCACCTTGCGCTGGGTTTTAGTTATTGTATTCATGGCAGAGGCATGGATTGTGAACAGCGCAGGATATAAAGCATATGCTGGCGCTTGTCCACTCGAGCGCTTGATTTACAGTGTAGAGACACACACAATGGCGGCGTATTGAACCATTCGTCGCTGGCCATTGTCACAGCGCGGCCTTAACTTTCGGAGATCACGATGAGAACAAATTCCCTGCTATCCCTTTCTGCCGCCGTACTGCTGCTGTCCGCCTGTGCCACACCAGATGCCGGTAAGCCAGTCACCTATCAGGATGTGAATTCCACCGGCGTCGTTGCCGGTGTGGGTGTGGAAAGTCAGGATGTAACGGCTGTCACCGACGTGATGGTGAAGGACATCCTTGCCACGCCGGAAGTCGTGAAGCGCAGCCAAGCGGCACGCGTGATCCTTGATTCAGCCTATTTCGAGAACGAGAGCAGCCAGCGCATCAACAAGAACCTCCTAGTGGATCGTCTGCGCATCAACCTGCAACGCGCAGCCCAAGGCAAACTGCAATTCGTGTCGCGTGAATCCGCCGAGATGGTCGCGCAGGAGCGTGACATGAAGCGCCAAGGCGTGACCGATGCAGGCACACTCAAGCAAGCCAAGGCTACCGCCGGTGCGGACTATCGACTGGTCGGCCGTATCAACTCACTGGATGCGCGTAGCGCGCAGAGCGGCATGGTGGAACGCTACACCCAGATCACTTTCGAACTGATCGATCTGGAAACTTCGCTCAGCGTCTGGTCCAACCTGTACGAGTTCAAGAAGGGTGGCCAGGACGATGCGGTCTATCGCTGATCTTTCAGCGACGCCCCGCTTCGTTCCCCGCGCTCTTGCTTGTGCCGTCTGGCTGACACTTTCCGGCTGCGCCTCGACGGGACTTGATACCAACCCTGTTGAACCGGGGCGCATCGAACAACTACTGGAACCCAAAGCGGAAGTGCCGTCTGCCTTGCGTCCCTTCGTGCTGCGCGATCAGGAACAAGGCCGCCGCGACCGCGTGCTGAACGAAGCCATGGCCGGGCTCGCCGCACTGGAACTGTCTCAACCGGAAACGGCACAACGTCTGCTATCCGACGCGCAAGCGCTGATCGAGACCATCTATGCGAATGACCCTGCCGCCAACCGCGCACGCAGTAATTTCGTACCGGAAGCCAACAAAGATTTCAAAGGCGATCCTTACGAGCGCGCCATGGTCGGCTACTACCTATCACTCGCCGATTTCTCTGATGACGATCTCGACAACGCGCGCGCCGATCTGCGTTTCGCTGAGATACAAGACACCATGTCCGCCGCAGAGACTTTCCAGAGCGATATGGTCATCATGCCGTTCATCCGCGGCTGGCTGTACAACTGCTCGGGGCGCAATGCGCAGGCAAAGGACGAATTCGCCGCAGTGCAAAAATTCAAACCGGGCATCAAGACGCCCACCCCCAAAGACAACGTGCTGCTGATCGGCGAGGTCGGCCTCGCACCGGGCAAGATCGCCAGTGGTCGACATCAGGAAGAATTGCGCTACGGACGTCGCGACGACGGCAAGATGCGCGGCGTCACCTTCACGCAAGGCTCAGAACTACTGGTTGGCCAACAGATAGAGGATGTGTTCTGGCAAGCTTCGACACGCGGCGGTCGCGCGGTGGACAAGATACTCGCCGGCAAAGCCTCGTTCCGCAATACCGCGCAAGGCATCGCAACCGGTGCTGCCGTGTTCGCCCAGATCTCAGCCGACATCGCACACAATGCCGCCCGCCGCAAAGACAGCGACGACGCCGGCCAATATGCGGGATTAGCACTGCTCGGCATGTTGGTCAGCATAGGTAGCGACATCGTCGCCGCCTCCACCCATCCCGAAGCCGATACCCGCACCTGGTCCAGCCTGCCTGATCGCATCTATGTGGCGACCAGCCAAGCGGATGTGAATGCAGAGCCTACGCCGTGGTCGTTGGGCTTCCATGATGCGCGGGGCGAGCTGCAAGGTGCGGTGGAGATGAAGACTTTCCGTTCCGGTGCCTGCATGCTGATCTGGGGCAGGCAGTACCCCGGCAGCTATCCTTCCAGCTGGACAGACAGTTCACTGCGCCACGAAGAAGTGATACAAGAGAAATGCAAAGGTGCTTGCAGTGCTATCACCGAACAGGCGACACTTGATGCCAAGAATTTCAATACCTCGCTCGCACCACTCGCCGTGCCGACCGAGGTTCCCGACGATGTTGATTCGGGTGTGACTTTCAAGCGCAGAATATTCCTCACTTACCCAAACTAATCCAGCAACCCCGTTTACTTAGGAGAACATCATGTTAAAAAAGATACTTTCCATCCTGCTATTGAGCTTCATGGCTGCCTGTCAGTCATTGCCAGATGCCACCATCATCATGATCGACGAGGATCATCTGGAAGACGTGGTCGAAGTGAACAACGTGCAATCGGGACGCACAACCACCGGCACATTGCGCGTGTGGGGCGAACTGAAGAACCTCACCGACAAGCGCGTGCTGATCGAAGTGCGTGCCGCGTTCCGTGGCGATGGCGGACGCGTCGTGGAAAAAGCTGGCGGTTGGACACGCGTGTTCATCGACCCGAATTCCACTCAGGATCTGGAACTGCTATCCACCGTCAATGATGCATCGGAGTTCTTGCTAGAAGTACGCGAGGGGAAACAGTAAGCCTGGCTCAGGCGAGCCAGATGAAAGTGCCCATCCGACCGGTCACCCCATCGCGTCGGTAAGAGAAGAAGCACTCGGGCTCGCCAAAGGTACAGCGTCCACCACCGTGGATGGACGTGATGCCCAACGCACTCAGACGCTGATGCGCCAGCAGATAAAGGTCTGCCCGATACTTGTCTGAATCAGACTGTGCAACGAAGGCTTCCTTCGCTTGCGCATGCTGCGCAATGAAAGCCTCGCGCACTTCCGCACCGACTTCAAAGTGAGTTTGACTGATAGCAGGCCCTAACCATGCCATCAACTTGTGCGGCGCAACGTCCATCGCCTTCACCGTCGCCTCGATCACGCCATCGCACAGACTACGCCAGCCTGCATGTGCCGCGCCGACTACCGTGCCATCCTCGTCACACAGCAAAATTGGTAGGCAATCCGCCGTCATCACCACACACACCGAACCACGATGACGCGCGATGCTGGCATCGGCCACCACACGGCAGCTTGCTGCGTCGGCATTCGCCACCTCGGTACCGTGCACCTGTTCCAGCCATACCGGTTCGGTGGGTAGCAATGCGGAA
Organism: Sideroxydans sp.; assembly: GCA_024636935.1. GTDB lineage: Bacteria > Pseudomonadota > Gammaproteobacteria > Burkholderiales > Gallionellaceae > Sideroxyarcus. Next base: position 64,302 of record JAGXGC010000012.1, read on the forward strand.
AGTGACTGGCGGTTGTGATTGACCCGCATCGGGTCATCGCCGACATGCAGGCCAAGATTCATCGAATCGTAGGGTGTCCCACTCACACCGCCGGTGCGGGTGGTCTGCATCGCCCTGACGTTGGCCTGAGCCGGCCAGTCCGGGGCGATAAACGGATCACACGACTTCACCACGCGCCTCTTCGATTCGTTCCAGCAGCTCGTCCATATCGTCCGGCAACGGCGTATCGAACTCCATACGCTTACCGGTGACTGGATGATCCAATGCCAGCTTCCAGGCATGTAGGGCCTGACGTGGGAACTTGATCAAAATCTCCTGCATCGCCGGTACGCATTTCTGCACACCCTTGATGTAAAGCGTATCGCCTACCAGTGGATGATCAAGGTAAGACATATGCACGCGGATCTGATGGGTGCGACCGGTCTCCAGCTTGCAGCGTACCAGTGTGCAACTCGGGAAACGTTCTTCGATATGAACATGGGTGATGGCTTCCTTGCCGCTCTCGGTCACCGCCATCTTCACGCGCTGCGTGGGATGACGACCGATAGGCACGTTGACCGTGTAATCGCGATCCACCTCGCCCCATACCAGCGCCAGATATTCACGCTTCACACTGCGCGCCTGCATCTGCCGTACCAGCGCGGTCTGCGCCACCAATGTCTTGGCCACCACCATCAAGCCGCTGGTGTCCTTGTCCAGACGGTGCACGATGCCCGCACGCGGCACCTCTTTCAATTCCGGCGCATGAAACAACAAACCGTTGAGCAGCGTCCCCTGCCAATTGCCACTACCTGGATGCACCACCAGCCCCACCGGCTTGTCGATGATGAGGATCGCGTCGTCCTCATAGATGATGTCCAGCGGGATATCTTCCGGCTCGGCCACCATCTCAGAGGGGTGGGCCTGCGGGGCGACAGTCAGTTTTTCATTGCCCCACACCTTCTGTTTGACGGTAGCGGGCTTGCCATTGATGGCAACCAGCCCCTGCTCTATCCAATCTTGCAGGCGGCTCCGTGAGTATTCGGGGAGCAATTTGACCAGTATCTGGTCCAGACGCAGTCCACCGAGCTCAGTCGGCACTTTAAACTCAAGCAGGTCGGCGCTGTCGTCGTCTTTGCTATAATCAGGCAATTCTTCTTCGGGTTTTGTCATGCGTCATAGTTTAGCTGTTTTCCTCCTGCTCACGTTAGCTGCTTGCAGTTCGCTTCCCGAAGCGGAAGACACCAGGCTCACTGCAGATGAGCTGTATGCCCAGGCTAAAGCCGAAATGCAGGACGAAGACTATGAACGCGCGGTGAAAAATCTGGAGCGCATGCAGTCACGTTTTCCCTATGGCCGCTATGCGCAACAAGCTCAACTGGACATCGCCTACGCCTGGTACAAGAAAGGTGAGCCCGCTCCCGCCCTCTCAGCGCTGGATCGTTTCGTCAAACAGTTCCCCAAGAGCGATGCGCTGGACTATGTGCTCTACCTGAAAGGTCTCATCAACTTCGACGAGAACCTGAACAGTTATTTCAGCACACTGTTCCAGCAAGACCCTGCCGAGCGCGATCCGGTCGCCCTGCGCGCCTCCTTCGATGCTTTCAAAGCACTGGTCACCAACTACCCACAGAGCCGCTATGCCGAGGACGCGCGCCAGCGCATGCAATACCTGCTGATCACACTGGCCAAACATGAGATCGCCATCGCCAGCTACTACCTGCGCCGCGGCGCCTATGTCGCCGCCGTTAATCGCGCACAAGGTGTGATCGTCGATTACCCGCTCACCCCGCAAACACGCGATGCCTTGCAGATCATGGTGCAAGGCTACTCACGCCTCGGCCTGAACGACCTCAGCCGCGACACCCAGCGCGTGCTCAATAGCAACATCGCCAAAGACGGCATCAAGCCCTCTCAGACCTTCTTCAAGGAGCGGGAGACGCCGTGGTGGAAGTTCTGGGAGTTATAAGTTGAGATTCTGCGCAGACTGCGGCGCCCCTGTAGAACTGCGCACCCCGCAGGACGACAATCGTGAACGCTACGTCTGCACAGCCTGCGACATCATCCACTACCAGAATCCTAAGATCATCGTCGGTGCAATCCCGGAATGGGAAGATGGCCGCATCCTGCTCTGCCTGCGCGCCATCGAACCGCGCCACGGCTTATGGACACTACCTGCCGGATTCATGGAGAACGGCGAGACTGTCACCCAAGGTGCCGCACGCGAAACATTAGAAGAAGCCAATGCTCGTGTCGATATCCACGAACTGCTCGGCGTCTACAACTTGCCCTACATCAACCAGGTGCAGATGCTGTTCCGCGCCACCTTGCTCGATCTCGACTTCTCGCCCGGCGTGGAAAGTCTGGATGTAAAACTATTCAAGGAAGAGGATATTCCTTGGGAGCAACTCGCTTTCCGCCCGGTGCGCTACACACTGGAACACTATTTTGCCGACCGCAAGCGCGGCCAATTCAAACTGCATAGTGGCGACCTTGCGCCACCTACCCCCAAAGCCTGAAAGTGCTTAGCAGCCCTCGAATCTGAATCTATTTGTAAGCCATGAACACCTCAGCACATTTTGATACGCGCCCCGATAAATCTTCAACCGGATGGACGCTGGTATTCATTGCTTGGCTGATTGCCACGGTATCAACGCTGGGGGCGCTGTTCCTTGGCGAAGTGATGGGCTACACACCGTGCCTGCTCTGTTGGTATCAGCGCATCGCCATGTTTCCGCTGGCATTGGTGCTGGCTGCCGGATTATTACCCTTTGATCCGCGCGTCACTCGCTATGCGCTGCCACTGGCACTAGCCGGTTTAGGGCTGGCACTATTTCATCTGGCACTCATTGCCGGATGGATACCAGAAAGCATCAAGCCTTGCCAACAGGACGTGCCATGCTCCGACGTTGTTGTGGTCTGGTTGGGTTTTGTGACCATCCCCTTGTTGTCCGTGCTTGCATTCGCAACCATCGTTGGCTTGCTCCTAGTCACCCATATCAAAGGTTCCAAATGAAACAAAAAACCCTATTCATCGTATCCGCCATCGTTCTGCTGCTAGCCTTTGTTGCCGCTGCCGTGTTTTATTCAGGCCAAAAGGAAAAGGCTGCCAATGAACTCGCCGAAACCAACCGGGCCGCGCTGATCCGCATGCATTCACCGACAGAGGGGAATCCCAATGCGCCGGTCGTCATCGTGGAATTCTTCGACCCCGCCTGCGAGACATGTAGCGCCTTCTACCCCAGAGTTAAAAAGCTCATGGCAGCTCATCCCGACAAGATTCGTCTGGTTCTCCGCTACGCACCGTTCCACAAAGGCTCTGACAAAGTTGTCGCCGTGCTTGAGGCGGCACGCAAACAGGGAAAGTTCTGGCCTGCGCTGGAAGCTCTGTTTTCATCCCAGCGTGACTGGGCAGCCAACCACACCGCACAAGTTGGCAAGGTATGGAAACATCTGGATGGATTGGGATTGAATATGGAGCAGATGGCTTTCGACATCACCGCTCCGGAGATCGATAAACTGATTGCGCAAGACCTCGAAGATGCTCACACATTGAACGTGACCATGACACCGGAATATTTCGTGAATGGCAAACCGCTACCGAGTTTTGGCTACGAACAACTGACCGAACTGGTGGGTCAGGCGCTAGCGGAAAGTGTACGCTAGCGACAGACAACTTTCTTTCGCCCGCTCAATGCGGGCGAAAGCAGGCCGACAATCTATTTCACACCTGCCCCACTAGTTTGATCGGTACAACACCCGCAATATTCCCATCGCCCATTCAAGTTTCTGAAACTGGGCGAGTTCGCCTCCGCGATCTGGATGGCACTGCATGGCAAGCCGACGGTATTGCTGTCTGATTTCAGAATGGCCGGTTGGATGTGTGAGTCCCATCACAGTCAAAGCCTCATCGCGTTGATCCTCCCCAGCGAATCTTTTCCAGAAGTCGTTGAGCAGCCGCAATACTTCCTGCTCATCGGTAGCGGTGAGGTTGTCCAGTTCTAGGTAGTAAGCGGCGAGCGGGTCATGCAGTGCCGGATGAACGGATGGCGTGTTGCGATAAGGTATCTGCCTTATGCCGAGGCAATGTATTTCCATATCGCTTCGTTGCGCCGCGCGCAGTTTGCCGCGTAACCCGTACAGGCAATGAAACAGCAGGAAATGGCGTTGAAACAGACCAAGCGGGCTTCTGAAATACTCCTCGTCAAACAAACCTACGCCGAGATCGGCAAGCTTCTTGAGAAGTTCATATTCGGTGATCCCCGCCGGATGGGCATCAAGGATATCGCTGAGAACGATCTGAATTCCTTCAATGGCGACATTCATGGGGGCACGGCACTTTCCTTTATCCGTTTCTGGTGTATCTCATTCCAAGATAACGCTTGCCCAAAGAGGTGTGAGCGTGGCCCGGAAAATTTACGAAAAAAGGTAGCAGAGTCGATTTCATTTCAGTCTGCACTCCCTTTCAAAAACAAATCCACTCCGACACTTTTCATCTACAGATGTGCGCTTCACATCCTAAACAGGTCGTTCATAGACAGTGAATGATGATGCTCAGATGACGCTTCCTAACCCGAAGCGGTCATCCCCACACTACGAAGTCTGTAAACATTCAAAATGCCAGTCACTTCAGACAATTCCCTAGCAGATACGATTTCACTTGTCTTCGATTGCTACGGTAGTAAAGATATCGTGTGCCTTGCCTTCTAACTGGGCATCTTTATGGGGTTCGTAAAATCTATGGTAATACCGGATTTCGAAACCAACATTACTGTTCTTCAATAGCCCACACGCTAGGGTATATTGTTCGCTAAATTTCTTTTGATCATGTGCAACAGTTCGCACCGGCTTCAAATCTTCTAGTAACACGTGAACCCTAGCACATTGATGGATATTCCTATCCTCAGTTACTTCCAAAGTAACGACTTTAAACCTACTGTTTTTTTCGTAACCCTCCGTAGTGTTTTTTCGTATACGTTCAATGAAGCTAGCAATTGGAATTGCGGGAGTGTCCAAGGTAATTAAAAATGCCTCAATCTGGCTACTTTCGTCTTCGGACATTCCTTTCTTTCTCAAGCTGACCTCAAGACCATCTCTTGTAATGTTCCAACCAGTCTCGTCTGGCGGCATGAAAGAAAGCCCTATAGAGGTTCCTTGTTGGTCTGAAATTCCAATACGAATCGGCTCTTGTTTCTTAGTTAGGTCTTGCGCCCATGCACCCGCAACTATTACGAAAGTGGCGATTACAGATATGCCTAGGTATTTCGCAACTAATTGAATCATTATCAACTCTCCAATATGAACATAACCACTCTTGAAATTAGTGGGTTCTTACACAGTATTTAGGGGCAAATATTTCTAGCCAACGTCCCATGTTGGCCGCAATCTACCTGTTCACTATTGAATAAGCCAATGTCCGATGTTCCACTGCCAGCTCAACCGGTCAATCAACGTATCCACTGCCAAATGCAGAGAGCGGCAGACTCAGCTCCAGTTCAGGCACCCGTTTGGCGATCCATGCGATGAAGGTGTTGCTATTGGGGCCGGGAAAGGCGGTGTAGGTGTTTTTCCATGTATAGTCTTGTGCGGCTTTGTCCACTTCCGTGATCAGTTTATCAACGCCCGCCCCGCGATATTGCTTGATGACCCTAGGCCGTTCCCCGAACCAATAACGATCCGGTATATCCTGCGCGATCTGCATCACGGGCTGTCCATTGCGGGCGCGCCAGCCGACCACATCATAGACCGTGTAGGTTTTCTCCCCGCTGCGCTTGGCGGCGATCCAGGTATGGATGGCGAACCAACCGCGCCAGCCCCATGTGTCCGCCCCGAACACGATCAGCACCGCTTCCTCCGTGGTCGCGGGATCGGGCGCGATCCCGGCCGAGGCGCGGCTGGCTGTACGCCAATCACCACTGGCACACCCACCGAGCGACAACACACCAAGTAAGAATATGGCCGATAGCGCTCTACTGAAATTCATATGGGATAACCCGAACTGTTACCGGCCACTACCCATCACCGCAGCGAACCGTTTATCCAAAAACGGCTGCCCTTCATATGCATCCAGCGCAGGTGTCATCTCATCCGCCAGCAGTTCGAGTCGTTTATCGAACGTGGGGTGAGTCTTGAACATGAGCGCAAGGTTGGAATCACTGGGGTTGATGGATTGCAGGGTCTGCAATACGGCGGGTAAGCCGTAAGGGTCATAACCGGCGCGGGCGGCAAGGACGACGCCCATGCGGTCGGATTCAAATTCATCATCCTTATCCAGACCGCGCGCGTAAATCTCAGTGCCTGCGCTGACCAGTTTTGTCAAACGTGGATCGCCGCCTTGCGACTGGATTGCCTCATTGGCGAATTCGCTGAACAGCTCGGTGCGCGCGCCTTTCTTGAGGGCTTGCAGGTGATGCTTGCGCAGCACATGGGATATCTCGTGCGCCAATACGCCAGCCAGTTCTGCTTCGTTGTTCATGCGTGCAAGCAGGCCTTTGGTGATGAACACATAACCGCCGGGTGCGGCGAAGGCGTTGATGTCCGGATCGTCCAGCACACCGAACTGCCAAGGAATGTCAGGGCGTTCGGTTTGCAGTGCAATCCAGCGACCGACACGGTTCACATAGCGTTGTAACTCGGGATTGTCGAGCAGCGGAGCAGCACCAAGCAGGTTGCTGGCGATGCCGCTGCCGAGTTCGATCTCTTGCGGTTCGCTGACATCCTCGTTGGCTTTCTTCACTTTCTGCACCGTCTTCACGGCCTTTTCCAGATCGAAGTTACCGAAGTCGAATGCCTGCACCGGTAGCGTCAGGCTCAATGCCATCATCAGGGTCAGCGTTCTCATCGTGCACCTCCTGCCAGATAGTCCACTTGCTGCGCTTTGAGCTTTCCTGCTGCAGCGAAGCGCTTTGCTTCGGCTTTGGTGGCGGCGAACTCCTGCGCTTCTTCCAGAGCCTGTGGATTTGGTTTGGGGTTCTTCAACTGCTCTTCTGACAGCCCGCGCACACCGGTGGTGACGGTGCTACCGCCGCGTCCGGTCTGTGCCACGTTGAACAGAGAACGCAGTCCGTTGTCAGCGCGGCGTTGGGTGGTGCCACGAACAAGTTGCAGACTGAGCATCTTGACCCAGCCGGTGGCTTTACCACTCTTCACTTGCGTCCACGATGCGCGGCGCATCAACACTTCGACCTTGCTGCGTTCAGGCAGTGTGAGCAAGGTCTGCGCGTCGCTGTAGGGCTTGGCCTTCATCTCAGTGCTACGCAAGGTGATGGCCTCTTCTGCTGCGGCACTGGCGATAAAGCCGAAAGCCAGACAGGCTGAAATCAATCTCTTCATACCGACTCTCCTTTTTTGGACGGGGCGAACAGTTCCACTTCCTGCTCGCGCCCTTTCACCTTGAACGATCCGAACGACTGGAATTCAAAAGCATCACCGCAGGCTTCCATGGTCTCGCGCGAGACAAGGATGCGCGACACACCCTTGGTCAGCCCTTCGATGCGGCTGCCGAGGTTCACCGTGTCGCCGATGGCGGTGTATTCACGACGCTGTTCGCTGCCGATCAGACCGACCACGGCCGGGCCGCTATGGATGCCGATACCGACATCAAAGGTGGCATCTTCTTCACCCAACTCTTTCTTGAACTGCTGCAACACTTCGCCCATCTCCAGCGCGGCTTCCACCGCATGGCGTGCATGGTCTGGATCGTCCAGCGGCGCGCCCCAGAAGGCCATGATGCAATCGCCGATGAACTTGTCGAGTGATCCGCCATGGCGGAACACCACTTCGACCTGCAAACTGAAATAGCGGTTGAGCAGTTCCACCACCTGCTCTGGTGTGCGCTTTTCGGATAGCGTGGTGAAGCCGCGGATGTCGGAGAACAGGATGGTGATCTGGCGGCTTTCGCCCTGACGACTGAGACCGCCGTGCGCGACCAGTTCCTGAACCACATGCGGATTGACGAAACGACTAAACAGTTGCACAGCTTGCTCACGAGATTTTCGCTCGCGCAGATAGGCGCGCAAGGCGAAGGCGAGATAGGCCAACCAAGCCAGCAGCAACGGTGACAGCACCGGCAACAACATCAGATTGCCGACCGCGAAGTATTCCGCCAGCAACAGCAACAAAGTTACAAGCACCATGCCCTGCCCGACTTTCAGCGCGTTCATGCCGCGCAGGAACACGATACTCAAGATGCCGATCAGCAGTAGCGCGAGGCCGGTCGGAAAACCTTCGTCGGCTCGGCGCATGGATCGGCCATTCTTCAGATTATCTATCGCAGTGGCCAGCATCTCCACGCCGGGATAGAGGCTGGCCATAGGTGTCACGCGCACATCGTGCATACCGGTGGCAGCGGTGCCGATGATGACGATCTTGTCTTTCAATTCATCCGCCGGACGCTGGTGCTTTTCGCGATTGAGGTCGGCGTACAGGTCGGCATAAGAGATGTGTTTGAACGCACCCGGCTTGCCTCGCCAAGCAAGGATCATGTCGGCATGCTGCGGTACGTCGTAGCCAAGGTCATGCGCAACGCGGGCGGGCAGCGAGGGGATGCGCCAGCCATAGGCATTGGTATAGAGCTGGTAACGGCGACCGACGCCGTCGTCATCTTCCTCGAAATTGATGGTGCCGACGTGCCAGTGTTCGGGGTCCAGTGCCAGCGGCGGCAGCACAGCCAGCTTCGCCTTATCGTCAGCTTCATCGCTGCGTTGCAGACCGAGCATGGATGCGATGTCGATGATGGGCGCGCCCTGTGCATCCATCGCGGCATCGCGTCGCACCATGGGGAAATAGACATTGTTCAGACCTTGCAAGGCCTGATTGAAAGCGGCGTCGCTATCGGGGCGATATTCGTCGCGTTCGGTGAACAGGATGTCGAACACGATGGCGGCGGGTTGCTGCGCGGCGATGCCCTGCACCAGTTCACCGTGGATGGCGCGCGGCCACGGCCAGCGCCCGGCGTCGTTCTCCATCTGTGCCAGACTGGTGTCATCGATATCGACAATGACGATGTCGGGATCGGGTGTCAGCGCCGCAGCCTGCATACGCACGAAAGCATCTGACAGACGATTCTCCAGCGGAGAAAGCACATGCAGGAACATCAGCTCCAACAAGGCAAGAAACATGAACGCCAGCCCTATGTGCTGGGCGCTCTGGCGGTCTACGTTACGGGGCGCGTTCTGCATGGCTTTATTCTGCCTGATTTCGCATGAAATCAGCGACTTTCTGAAGGGCCGCCATCAGTTCTTTGCGCAGCACTTCATCTTCCACCACGTCGTCCAGCGCCTGCGTCATGCACAACATCCACTGGTCGCGCTCCTCGTCACCGATGGCGAAAGGCAAGTGCCGTTGGCGCAGACGCGGATGGCCGAACTTCTCCACATACAGTTGCGGCCCGCCCATCCAGCCGGTGAGGAACATGAACAACTTGTCCTCTGCGCCCTTGAGGCTGATGTGATGCATCTTGCGGATACGGTGCACCTCGGGAAGTTCATCCATCAAAAAATAGAAGCGTTGCACCAGCTCGCGTATTTTGGCTTCTCCACCGATGCGCTGGTAATGGTCGTTCTGGGGTTCTGTCGCTTGCATGTTCACTCCGTAAAGAATCTTGCGCTCAGCTCTTGCAGGCCGAGCATCTCCAACATCTCGTTCAATCTTTGTGCCGCCTTCTGGCGCGGCAGGTTCTTATAGCTGGCGATGATGAGTTCGTTCTTCATCGAATGCTCCCAACCTACCAGCTCAGTCACCGTCACCTGATAACCGTGTGCCTCCAGTTGCAGGCAGCGCAGCACATTGGTGGCATGGCTGCCGAACTCGCGGGTGTGGATGGGATGCCGCCACAGCTCGGTCATCGTATTCTTCAGCGCTGAACCTTTGTTCTTGCGCAACACCGAGGCGACCTCGGCCTGACAGCACGGCACCAGCACGATGTGCTTGGACTGCTTCGCCAGCGCAAACTTGATGGCATCGTCGGTCGCGGTGTTACAGGCATGCAGTGCGGTCACCACATCCACCTGTGCTGGCAATTTATCCGAGGTGATGGAATCTGCCACGGACAAGTTAAGAAATGACATGCCGCCGAAATCCAGACTCTGTGCCAGCTCGCGCGAATGCGCAACCAACTCCTCGCGCGTCTCAATGCCGTAGATATGCGATGCATCCTGCAATGACTTGAAAAACAAGTCGTACAGAATGAAGCCCAGATATGATTTTCCCGCGCCGTGGTCGACCAGCGTCAATACATCACGCTCGTTCTTCACTTCCTGCAACAGCGGTTCGATGAATTGATATAGGTGATACACCTGCTTCAGTTTTCGGCGCGAGTCTTGGTTCATCTTGCCATCGCGCGTGAGGATGTGAAGCGCCTTCAGCAGTTCGACGGACTGTCCGGGGCGAATCTCAGAATACTCGGGAATTTGTGTCTTCTTCATGTGTTTCATTTTCCTGTATTTTTGATTCTATGCAACGGTGATAATGCTTCCAGCAGTTCTTGCGGCAGGGGTGGCAGCTGCCCGCACATCTGTGAAGCGATGATTTCGGCAGAGATACCTGCAGTGAGGAGTCCGCGTGTACCGTGCGCCAGACTGCAATACAAACCCTGCTCCACTTCGCCCACCAGCGGTGTCGCCCCTGGTATAGAACAACGCACACCGGCGCGTCCTTTCAACGGTGGCGCATCGCCCAACGCCTGCTGTAGCGCAGGCATATGCACAGCTAACTTGGCAATATTTTCGGCATGGTCTGTCTCACGAATATCTGCCCCATCATCGCCGAAAGATGATGTCGCACCCATCACATGCTGCCCTTCCACCGCTGGCGCGCAATACCCTTCGGCACACAGCACGGCTTGCATCTTATTGCTTGCCTCCGTGGCTGCTAGAACGCTGATCTGCCCGCGCACCGCCAGTAATGGGAACGCTGCAAACTGTGCCAACTTCTTCGCATGATGCGCCGAGCACACGACTGCTTGTTCAGCTTCAACGGAGAAACCTTCTCCGCTTGCGCGCCATCCGCTATCAACCCGTTCCAGTGAAGTGACTTCACTATCCAGTCGTACGGTGATGTTCGGATGCTGAACCAGTCTGGCACAGACTGCTGGCGGCACCACCCAGCCCCCAGCGGGAAACCACAGGCCGCCATGCGTCATAGGCAACCCCGCCAATTGTGAAGCTTGTTCTGCATCGACTGCTTGTAGCAAATGCGGCGGCCATTCCTGCGCGGCCAGTTTCCCGATGCGCTTAGCTTCGGATTCGGTAGCCGCCAGTTGCAGCAACCCACATTCAGCACGATGCACACCATCCACTGGCATCACTTCATCGAGCAAGGCCAGCGCATGTCCATAAGAAGCCAGCACAAAGCGATGCAAGGTATTCATGCCTGCTGCGAAACGCGCATGCAGGATACCGCGCGGATTACCGGAGGCGGCGCTGGCAAGCTGCGAGGCGGATTCGATGAGTGTGACTTTGATACCACGTTGCGCCAACGTATGGGCAGCCGCGCATCCGGCGAGGCCTCCGCCAATGACGAGTACACCGCCGGGAAGCTGGGGGGAGAACTTCAATTCGGCGTGTCGTGCTGCAACCTGGCCCACAAGCATCTCCCACTTGTGTCCGTAGCCTGGCACACGCTTTATTTCGAACCCGACCTGCTGCAACCCGCGCCGCACCCAACCTGTGCTGGCGTAGGCGGCTAGTGTCGTGCATTCATGCGAGGCACGTGCAATGGCAGTCAACACACCATCACTCCACATCTCGGGATTTTTCGCAGGAGAAAATCCATCCAGAAACCACGCATCCACGACTTTGGACGGCAACTGCGGCAATGCATCCATCACGTCTTCCATCGCCAACGTCAAGCGAATACGCCCATCGGCGAAATGCCAGCGATTCCAACCCGGCACACGGCGCTGCCATCTAGCACGCAGCGCTGCGGCTTGTGTAGACAATTCCGGCCACAAAGCTAGCGCAGAACACAACTCATCATCATCGATGGGGAATCTTTCAGTGCTGAAAAAATCCAAACTGGCACCCAGTGGCGCTGTCTGTTCGAACAATTGCCAGGTACAAAGAAGATTCAGCCCCGTGCCGAATCCGGTCTCGGCTATACAAAAAGTCTCTCCGGGACGCAATGCGGCGAAGCGGCGCGCGAGTTCGTTTCCTTGCAGGAACACATGGCGCTTCTCTTCCAGACCGGAATCAGTGGGAAAAGATACATCGTCGAAACGGATCGAGAATGGCTGGCCGTCTTTCCAGTCGTGCATGGATGGGTGCGGCGGGATCTTCCGCCTTTAAGATTATGGATCTGGGCTGGGGATTATACGTCCCGGAAACGGGATGACGCGCTATGCCGTTCGCGTCAGGCTGACATAGAAGAGGCTGTCGAACCGGCGACACAGGTGATGCCTCAATTGAGCGTGTCCGTCATTCTCGAACCGTGCGAATTCAATCTCGGTCAGAAAGTCACCTTCATGAACCACGGTGAGCAGACTTCGACCGACAAGCTTGATAACCTCATGTATGCCACTTTGCACCAAAGGGGGAACCTTCAGCAATACAGCGACTTCCTTGCCGCTGCAGATATGGTGATCGCTCCGGATACGCATACCTGTCAACGAGATGTCGTGGGCAAAACCCTCTCTTATCGCGATCGGCTTGCCATGCTTCTTGCAGTCACACAAGAATCTTACCGGCCAGTTCGCTGGATAGCGAGTTGATGTATATGTCTCGTGCATGACAGGTTCCTTAACGTTTCGCCACAACCAGATACCTGCGTGCAAGTATCCGCAGCGACTTCGAAGCGTCAATATGCCAAATGGCCTATACATCTTCGTCTGGTATATAGACGTCGGCCTATATACCTGCCAGATAAGATATATGCCTCTGGGAAGCGCGTCGAACGTCAGCCACTTCGATAGCCGGTACAATGCGCACCACGAATAGCACCAGTGCCACCTGACACGAGACATTCACACCAATGAGCAAGCAAACCATCGAACGCATCCTGCAATCACAAGGCTTCGGCACCCGTAAATGGTGTGCAAACCTGCTCGCCGAAGGTGAGGTATCTCTGAATGGCGAAGTCATCACAGACGATCGGGCCAAGTTCGAAACCGACGCGCTGGAGTTCAGCGTGTATGGAGAATCATGGCTGTATCGCGAACACATCTACATCGCACTGAACAAACCGACTGACTACGAATGCTCACGCAAGCCATCGCATCATCCCGGGGTGCTATCGCTGTTACCGGAGCAATTCACCAATCGTGACGTGCAGCCGGTCGGACGGTTGGATCATGACACGACCGGCCTGTTGCTGATGTCGGACGATGGCTCGTTCATCCACAAGCAGTCTTCGCCCAAACATCATGTACCCAAGGTGTATATCGCCACCACTCACGCACAGGTCACTTCACAACTGGTGGCGCAATTACTGAAAGGCGTGAAGCTGAACGACGAACCCGCACCGCTGGCCGCCGTGTTGTGCGAACAACTTGGTGAACACCAACTGAAGATCGTGCTGGAACAAGGGAAATACCATCAGGTGAAGCGCATGCTGGCTGCAGCGGACAACCATTGCACGGCATTGAGCCGCACCCAGATCGGCGCACTAAAACTGGACGAATTGAATCTTGCTGAAGGCGAATGGTGCTACCTGAAAGCCAATCAACTGGCCATGCTCAAACCGCTTAAATAGAGGTTGGAAATAATTGGCTCTAGCGGTTGTATTGTGATGTCAGAGGCGCATAATATTCGTAAGTAGATTCGCAGATTTCTTCCAACCAACGGAGGTTATGATGCGCCGTTTCTATACAGGTCTGTTGTTCTTCGGGGCATCCTTTGGTGCACATGCGGCAGAGACGCATAAGCATTCTCATGCTGCCAAACACGCGCCATCTGCTATGCATTACACGCATTATGTTCCAGAGGAACATGAGCACAACAGCGTGGTGTATTCCGATTTCAAGCCGAGCAAATCAGTCGCTTACGCCCCACAGCTGGCCACTTCAGCTAATTCGACCACCCCGCTCACCCAAAGCCAGAAAAAACTCGTCAATGCGTTGAATGCGCTGCTTCACCAAAAATTGATCGTGCACAACGAACAAATGCAACTTTCCTTCCAAGCTGATGCTGCTGTGATGGAAACCGAACATCTGAAAGTTGCAGTGCAGTCCGATTCGACCTCAGTCACATGGCACAAATCGTTCTAAATTGAGTTCCCATCCATGAGATGGGAGCTCCGGCGACCTGTTGCATACGAAACGACCACTGGCCTGAACAGGCAGGGAAAACGATTCGGATCAGTTGGCGTAACGGCAATAAGTCTCGCGCACAAAGAGTATCGCAATCAATCCCATGACGGCAAAGCCAAGCATGATGCCTATGCCGAATTGATAATCGACCAATCCCAACGGGGCCGTACTTCCCGCATGAGCTCGATCAATCGCCCAACCCACCAGCGGTTGCATGATAGCTGTACCGAGAAAGGCACCTACGTTGACCACGCTGGTCGCCATGCCAGACAGCGCGGGCGGATTCACCTCTTTGGCGCAAGCCCAGCTCAAAGTGAAACTCGGCGCACTCAAACCCATCACTAGAAACAACAGATGGCTTAGCAAGCTGCTCATCTGCATACCCGTCCAAAGCACCACCCAGCACAGGCAATATACCAACGCACCGACGAACATCACCGGCTTGCGTCTTCCCAAACGATCCGACAGCGTACCGATGAAGAATGCACCGATGGCGAATCCTGCCAGCAACAAGGTCGTGTGATCTGTCGCCACAGCACGATCCATCCCGTACACATCACGCAAAAATGGCACAGCCCACAATCCACCGAAGGCGAACAACGTCCCGGCCAAACCCATATTCACCCACAGGCCGGGCCAGGTCGCACGGTTCTTCATCACTACCAGCAAGCCGTCATACCAGTGCCCCTGGTGAGCCGGATGCGACTCCTTGCCATCAAGCTCACGCAGGCTGGGCAGACCTGCTTCGCCGGGATGGTTACGCACGAACCACCAAGACAAAGCTGCTAGAAAAAGTGAGATGACGCCTACCGCCACGAACACCGTGCGCCAAGAGACAAATCCCAGAGCCCAAGCCAATGGTGCCGCCGCCAATACTGAACCTAGATTACCCAGTAAAATCGTAGCGCCGGTCGCCGTGCCGAAGTGACGATCATGGAACCAGACTGCATTGAGTTTAAGCATGCAGATGAATGCGACAGACACGCCAAGTCCGACCAGCAAACGACCGATGGACGCCATCGCCAGCGTATCCGCCATGCCGAACATTATCGAACCGATGCCTGCGATGACGCCTCCGATAGCGACCACCCGACGCGGCCCCAGCGTATCCGCCAAGATGCCGGTGGGGATCTGCATCACGGTGTAAACGTAAAAATAGGTCGCGGCCAGCCTGCCCAGTGATGCGCCCGTGGTGTTGAACGCCAGTTGCAGGTCTGATGAGATCGCTGCCGGGGCAAAACGGTGGAAGAACGACAGCACATAGGCCAGCCCTACGATGGCGAAAGCTGTCCAGCGTAGGCGCACAAGTTGATTTGCTTGATGTGTGTTCAACATAAGACTATGCGACCTTGTTCACGAACAGCGTCTGCGAAGGATAGGCAAATTCGACACCCTCTTTTTCAAATGCCTCGAAGATCGACAGATTGATAGCCTGCTGAACATCCATGTATTTGGCGTAGTCGGCACCGACCACGTAGTACACGAACTCGAAGTTAAGGCTGAAATCGCCATAGTTTGCAAAATGTCCCCGGTCGAATTCAGCTTCTGCTTGTGACAGGATGATGTCTTTCACCATCTGCGGGATGCGCCTCAGTTTCTCGGCCGGAGTCTGATAAGTCACTCCCAGCTTGAATACGATCCTGCGCCGCTCCATCTTTTTGAAATTGTGGACGCGCGAGTTGGTCAGATCGGTATTGGAAAACACCAGTTGCTCTCCGCCCAGTGCGCGCAAGCGCGTGGTTTTGATGCCAACATGTTCCACCACACCCATCTTGTCGCCCACCACGATGAAGTCACCCACCGCGAACGGCTTGTCGAAGAAGATGACGAAGTAGCTGAACAGATCACCCAACACCGCCTGTGCCGCCAGCGCCACCGCGATACCGCCGATACCCAGACCCGCCACTA
Source organism: Sideroxydans sp. (assembly GCA_024636935.1). Lineage (GTDB taxonomy): Bacteria > Pseudomonadota > Gammaproteobacteria > Burkholderiales > Gallionellaceae > Sideroxyarcus. The sequence goes on from JAGXGC010000012.1 coordinate 80,431, forward strand.
CTGCCGAAATCTTCACACCCAGATTGTCGAGCAAGAACACCAGCGCCAGCACCCAGATCACAAAGTTGAGCAGCCCCCCGATACCTTTGATCTGTTTCTCGCCACCATCAGAATCAGAAGTCGCTTTGAAATAGGACCCCAACAGATGATGGACGGCTGCCGTCAGAGTACGCACTGCCAGAATGGTGATCAGCACGATGGAAGCGATATCGAATCCGCGCTCAAAATCCTTGCTTAGGTGCAGCGTATGCACTGAGGCATACAGCACGCCAAAATACAGGATAGGCACCAGCGTGCGCTCAATCGCCTTGACCAGCAGATCATCCAGATTAGTAGCCGACAATTCAGCAAATTTCTTCAGGCGGCCAAGGATGTAGCGCTTGAAGAGATAGATCGCCAGCAAACCGCCCAGCAAGATAGCGAATGATGTGAGGTAACTCAGCACTGTGTTGCCGAAGTATGTTTTATCGAACATGAGTTGTCGTTTTCCTTATTTCGAATCCAGCAAAACCCCAGATAGGGCGATGCAATGCGCTATGCTTATGCCCCGCGCATTTTGCAGCAACGTACCGTAACAGGAAAATACATGGCAATCAAAGCGACCGTCTTCAAGGCCAATCTGCAGATCGCTGACATGGAGCGGCATTACTATCAGGATCACGCGCTCACTCTTGCGCTGCATCCTTCCGAAACCGAAGAACGTATGATGGTGCGTCTGCTGGCATTCGCCCTGCATGCACATGAATATCTGGAGTTCGGACAGGGCATGACAGACGAGGATGCAGCCGACCTGTGGCAGAAAGACCTAACCGGCTCAATCGACCTGTGGATCGATGTCGGCATCCCGGACGAAAAGCTGATCCGCAAAGCCTGTGGTCGCGCCAGACAGGTGGTGGTGTACTGCTACGGCGGGCGTGTGGCAGATATGTGGTATGCGCAGAACCGTTCACAGTTCGAGCGTCAGAAGAACCTCACCATCATCAACTTGCCGCCGGAGAGCACACGAAACTTACCCAAGCTGGTGCAACGCACCATGAATCTGCAATGCACCATTCAGGATGGTCAAGTCTGGTTGAGCGACGGTGAGAACAGCTTCGAGGTCGAGCGCATCAAACTGCGCTGACCCCTGCCACGATCAGGCGGTAGCAGTCGCCTTCTCGATCAGCGGCTGCAATTCGCCCTGCTCAAACATCGCCAGCATGATGTCGGAACCGCCGATCAACTCGCCCTGAATATAGAGCTGAGGAAAGGTGGGAAAGTCGGCGTAGAACTGCAAATAGTTCCATGCAACCGGATCTTCCAGCACGTTCACTGCCACATATTTCGAGACGCCTGCCGCCTTCAGCACTTGTGCAGCGCGTCCGGAGAATCCGCATTGCGGAAATTGTGGCGTGCCTTTCATGTACAGCACGATAGGGTTTTCGGTCACTGTCTTGCGAATGATTTCCAGTGCGGCTTGTTTCTCGTCCATGTTGTTTCCTTATTGAATGTTGGCCCACTGAGTGGGGGTCATTGTCTTCATCGACAGGGCGTGGATCTTCTCCATCTTGTCGCCAAGCACTTGGAACACCAGCTTGTGCTGTTGCAACAGGCCTTTGCCCTCAAAATCCTTGCTCACGATCACCGCCTCGAAATGGCGACCATCGCCTTCGACATGGATGTGTTCGCACGGCAGACCTTGCAGAATGAATTCTTTGACGTTATCAGGTGTGACTTTCATCGATACCCCTCACACGCAACCGGTAGGTTTGGGCATGCCGCCGTATTTGGTGATCGGCTTCATCGGGCCCGTCATCCATAGCTCAAAAACTTCCTTCTGGTCTTCCTCGATGAATTTGGCGAACTTGCGGATTGGCGGCACTGCGGCGAATTCTTCAAAATACTCGCGCGCCTTCATGATCTGTTCCCACTTCTTGTCGTTCAGTTCGTATCCATCGGCATCGGCCATGGCTCGACCAATCTCTTCGGTCCAATCGCCCATATCGACAAGATATCCGTCGCCATCACGTTCTGGTAACTGCATGGTCTGCTCCTCTCAGGTGAATTAAGTGCAGCCATTTAACCTAACTTGAGTAATTTAGTCAATTACTCCTAATGGGGGGGTATGGGATGACGACGCCAGACAAGCATTAATTAAGGGTCAGTTCGACCAGCTTGGCATCTTCGACACGGATATGATGGGTCAGCCAGTCACGCAGGTAGGCCAGCACGTCGAACTGGGCAACCAGAGGGTTGGCGTGCAGCTCCTCGTAGAATTCGCCGATCTTCTCCTCGAAGGCATGGTGCTGGTGCAACTGCTGATCGATTCCATTAAAGCCGTAATGGTTCATCATCTGCTCCTCGGAGCGGAAATGGATCTTGGCATAGGCATCCAGCGCCTTGATCAAACGCGCCACCTCGCGAGCACCGCGCTTGCGAATCACCACTTGGTAGAGGTCGTTGATCAGGTCGAACAGATAACGGTGATGTTCATCGATGACATCGATGCCCACACTCAAGCTGTCGTCCCAAGGCATCCACTCGTCCTCGCGATGGCGGATCGGTGGCAGGGTCAATACTTGCTTGGGATCGATGATGTCATCCCGGTAAAGCTCGCGTATGCGCAATATCTCAGGCATCGCGCTGTCGAAAGCCTGAACCACCGTCGGATCGAAATGTTTGCCCGCTTCGGACATCACCCAGTCATGCGCTTGCTCCACCGTCCACGGTTCTTTGTAGGGGCGGGTAGAAGTGAGCGCATCGAACACGTCGGCAACCGCGCAGATACGCGCCAACAGGGGTATCTCCTCGCCCTTCATACCCTTCGGATAGCCTTTACCATCCCAGCGTTCGTGATGAGAACCGGCGATATCACGCGCAGCTCTGATCAACTCGTCCTTGCCTTCTAGGATAGTGACGCCGATGTCAGTATGCTTTTTCATCACCTCGAACTCTTCGTCGGTCAATTTGCCCGGCTTCAACAGCACCGCATCGGCGATACCTATCTTGCCAACATCGTGCATAGGGGCGGCGACATACAACAGTTCACGCTGAGCATCAGGAAGCCGCATGGCCTTGGCGATGGATTGCGCATAATTGGTCATGCGCATGATGTGCCAGCCAGTTTCGTTGTCACGATATTCGGATGCCACTCCGAGGCTGCGGATGGCATCAGCCCTGGCTTCTTCCAGTTCCAGCTCACGAATCCGCAGCGTCTCCATAGACAAAGTGCGCTGCACCAGACCGGACATAGCCCTTGCCAGATCACTGAAGAAATCCTCGTAGACTTCACACAGTTCATAACCCATCGGGACGAACAGGGTCACATAACCGATGTAGCGCCCTTCGACGCGTAACGGCAGCAGCATGATACGGGCATGGACAATGGCGCCAAGGGCAGAATCCTCATAGGAAGCCTGTTTGGTATGACAGCGTTCCACTGCACTTGGCTCGGGGAGATGCAAATCCGCCCAATCCATAGGATTTTCCCAAGCGGGCGGCATGCCGAACTGAGCAACTTGAAAATATTTCCCACGGGGGTTAACCAGCAGAATCGCACCGCGCGACTCGAGGGGAATATCTCGATACTCCTTTATCAGGATGAATAGGTGCTCAAGCAGAACATCCAAATCACCGGAATCACTCCCGGAAACCGTCAATTCAAAGACCAGCTTACTGATTTCAGCCTTTTCCCGACCTTGAGCCATCGACCACTCCTCCCTATCGCAATGATGTTCCATCACATACGTTATCGTTGATACATGCCAACGAAAATTTTATGTATTAGGGCATATTACATTCAATCTGACAATTCCCGCTTGACGATATTCTCATCTCGCTTATCCCGGCGAGCCATCCGGAGAAGCTTTATAGTCAATATCGGACAGTCAGGTGATAATCCCTGCACTCTTTTGTCCATTCACAAACTGAAGCGGAGTCAATCATGCCCAACGCCCCTTTGAATCAAACAGCTCTGGATCAGCTCTTTCTCGCCGCGCACACCCACAACGCTTGGATCGACCGACCGGTCAGCGAAGAATTGCTGCATCAGCTGTACGACACCCTGCGTATGGCTCCAACCTCGGCCAATTCCAGCCCGGCGCGCATCGTGTTCATAAAATCAAAAGGAGCCAAAGAGATGTTACTTCCAGCCTTGATGGAGGGAAATCGCGCCAAGGTCATGGCTGCACCGGTCACCGCCATCATCGGCCACGACTTGAATTTCCATGAGCAGCTAGGAAAACTATTTCCAAATGCACCAGACGCACCAAACTGGTTCAGCGACCCACAAGTCGCTCAAACCACAGCTTTTCGCAACGGCACTTTGCAAGGGGCTTATCTGATCATAGCGGCGCGCGCACTCGGCCTAGATTGCGGTCCGATGTCCGGCTTTGACAATACAAAAGTGGATGAGCTGTTTTTTACGGGAACGAATGTGAAATCAAACTTCATCTGCAGCCTCGGCTACGGTGACCCCAAGGGTGTCTATCCGCGCAATCCAAGACTGAGTTTCGAGGAAGCCTGCCGCATCGAGTGATACGGAGGTCAGCGTGCCGGGCGGCACGCGGGGTCAGGTGTGCATCTGATTCAGTTGCTTGGCGATCACGTCGTGGTTCAGCCACAGCACAGGACCGGCCGGATTCGATGTCTCATGGAACATCAACGGGCCAGTGCCTTCCAGCACCAATGCACTCAACACATCCGTCACCAGCGCATCGCGCGTCTTGTGCATCTTAGTGATGGCCTCAGAAGTACCGATCATCACATCAGCCAATTCAGCCGTGTTATCCATCGGCCAGGCTTCAAAGTTACGGAAGCCTTTCATCACGACGCTATCGTTATAGTCATCGATGGTATGTAACAAGTTCTCCAGAGACTCACCTTCCTGCAGCACTTCACGACAAGCTTGCCATTGCGTTTCTGCCCAAGCACTGCCACCTTCCTGCTTCAAAGCCTTCAGCAAGGGGAATAGCGACAACTCCACTCCAACGAAGATATCGGACGAGTTGGTACGGATCTCTGGACAGTTGTACACCGTCGCCTTGATACCTTGCGCCCAAGCCGCTTCCGCGTGTTGCTCTAGGCGCATCTTGGCGCGGCCTTGCGTGTAGTTGGTGTAGGTCTGCCACTCGTACTTACCATCGATGAGAATCTCAGTCCCGTGGTAACCGTAAGCGGTGTATCGCACTTGCCCACCGGTCTTCTCCAGACGGGCACGGATCGCTGCGCTGCCTTCAATCAGATGTTGGAAGGTATTGGCTGTAACTTCGTCAAAGTTCATCAGGATCAGTTTTCCCAAGTCGCTATTGACCAGCGCACTGGAAGGCATGAAACGCTCGCCACGCCCCTTGTATATGCGGTTAGCAATAGCCAGGAATACCTTCACTTTGGGAATACCACCGGCCATGGTGTGAGCGAAGAAAGCATTGGCTCCGTCCGGGATCATGCTGTCCAGTTCGGCCATCACCTTAGCGACAGAATCCTTGAAACGTTGCACGCCCGTAGCACGGCATTTTTCGACCTGAGACCAATCCAGTTTGTCGGTCTGCCAACTCTTCAGCGTCATGCCAGAGATCAGATCGGTCGGAGTTTGTTCGCCTGCAGGCGCATCCAGATCGAAACCTGCCATCAGCGGCACGTTGATGATGCGGCCGCCCAAATTCGCTTCAGCCGTTGCCAGTTCTTCTGCGGTCAGTGCGCGCAGTGCGTTATTCTCATCACGACGTCCGACCGTGACGCCTACGACGGTCATGCCCGCTTTGCGAGCCTCATTGATCAGACCGTTGGCATAGCCCCGTCCGAACAGTTCGCCGAACAACACAAAGACATCGCCTTTGCGAAATATGTTGGACTGGGGAACGTTGCGTAAAGGGATCGGTGCTTTCATTCGATGGACTCCGTTTAATGTTTGGTAGCAAGACTGACCCGCAGGCAGCTCGCGAGGGCGCAATTGTACAGAATAAGGGCTAATACAGCCTACCTTCGATACCTGCTGCCTCGGGCAGTTCCTAGTCGAGCAGAGTAATGACGGTGACTGCTGTCATCTTGTCGATATCAAGCTGCAAGTCACAGTACTCATTGACTTCTTGCATCGGCGTTGGGTCATCAGCACAACTGCAACCCCCTATCACTCCCTGGAAAAATATCCCGACTCGCACACGTAGCCCTACAGCGGATGTCTCCAAGCCTTTCAGAACAACTGTGATCGGGCTGTCCGTCACCGAACTACTCGACACCAAAGCCTGTTGCAGAGGCAGTTCTTCTGCCTGTCGCGACAACTCCTGCTTTAGCACCTGCTCAAATGAAGGCGTTCCCCAAGCCCCCAATGAATCCTCAAGCAATAGCATTCAAAACCCCCAGTTCTTTAAGGTTGATCGCATACCCCTTAAGCCCGAAATCGGTATAAATCACCATTCAATCAGAGTAGGATGAATCAAGCGAGCGATCATTCAGCTGTCTGGTTTCGTCGCGGGGAGTTCAATGATGGATCCCTTAAGTTACATCAATTACAACACCTCTCTAGCCAGCATCTTTGCCAATGATGCAGTCACGCCATCCTACGGCTTGTTGTCATCCCAACTGAGTCTCTCGACTCCCAGCATCTTCAATAACAACTCAACCTATGTCGGCATCTCTGCAAGAGGACAATTACTATCAGCCGCAGTCACGTTTCAGAACACCTTACGTACTTTAGGCCCAAGCAGTTCATCCTCACAACCTGATATCGAAAGCCTGACGCGCAACGCCCAAAGGCTGGTTGATAGCTTCAACAGTCTGCAACACAGTGTCGCAGACCTTAATAATACGAATGGACTGCCGACCACGGGCGTGACAGGCGCCTCGAATCTGACCCAACCACTCAATACACAGGTGCAGGCGAGTTATGCCAATGGCGATTCATCGCTGACTCAACTCTCGCAACTGGGCATCACATTTCAGGCATCCCGCTTTCCCGGTGAAGCTGCCAGCTTGAGTCTTGATCAAAACACTTTAGAAGCTGCTTTCGAAACAGATGCCGCCGGTGCAGCTTCCCTGCTATCGACAGCCACCAGTGCATTCAGTGAAGTGACCAGTAAGTTCATCAGCCAATCAGGTAGTCAGTACGCAACTCTCGATGCGCTGATGCAATCTTCATCGGATTACCTGCCTCTCTTCGACACACCGCAACGACAAGCCTATAACGACCTGTTCAGCATGCTGTCCAGTCAGCCTCAGAGCGGCAACACGAATTGGGGAAGAGTTTATTCAGCCATGAACGAATACAATCTGATCTCACAACTATTCGGTTGAACAAGAGTTCAATCGACTGGTTTTGCCAAAGCCTGCAATACCGACTGTAATAACGTCCAACAATGGGCAACCGACTCGATCTGCACCTTCTCTCCCGGCGCGTGCGCGCCACGGATGTCAGGCCCGAACGAGATCATGTCCAGATGCGGATGGCTCGCTGCGAGCAAACCACATTCCAACCCTGCATGAATCACCTGTAGCGAAGCCGGCGCACCAAATTGCGCTTCGTACACCTGCTGACACAAGGCCAGTAATGGTGAAGCCGGATTCGGCGTCCAGCCCGGATACGCGCCATCTTTGTAGGCCCGCATGCCATAGCCGGAGGCGAACGAGACCAGCTTGTCAGCCAGCACATCGGCGCGCGCATCCAACAGCGAGCGCACTTTGAAAGTCACTTTACTTTCGCCTTGCGCCAGTTTGAATACGCCCAGATTGCTCGACGTATCTGTCACACCGGCAAAGTCGTCGCTGATGCGTGACACGCCATTGACCACGTTATCAAGGAATCCGAGCAAGTAATCCCGCTCCGTAGCGATCACCGCCTGCCCCACCGGCATCTCATCCAATTCGTAGTGGAACGCGACACCCCCATCCACATCCGTGAAGCGGTGTTGCCACGATGCCAAGCGATGCTCCACCCATTCGTCTATGCCGGACACGGCGGCAAGCGGCACAGCGCAGATCGCGAACGCCTCGCGCGGAATGGCATTGCGTGCACTGCCGCCCTGCATCTCGATCAGACGCACATCGGTATGCGCGGCAAGGTCACGCAATGCTTCAGCCAACAACTTGATCGCATTGCCACGCCCGAGATGGATATCGATACCCGAGTGACCACCGCGCAGACCGGACACATCGAAACGCAGCACAGCAAAGTCCGGCGGCAGCGCTTCCATCTGACTGATATGGCGCACCTCGACATCCACCCCGCCCGCGCACCCCAAATAGAAATGGCCCCATTCCTCTGTATCCAGATTGATGAGTAGCTTGCCCTGCAAGGTGCCGTGTGCCAGACCGCGCGCGCCGTCCATGCCCGACTCTTCATTGATGGTCAGCAACACCTCCAGCGCCGGATGCTCAAACCCTTCCGCTTCCAGAGCTGCCAAGGCCAGCGCAACACCGATGCCGTTGTCGGCTCCCAGCGTGGTGTTCTCTGCCACCACCCAGCCATCGCGCACCACAGTCTGAATAGCATCTCGTTCGAAATCGTGCACCGATCCAGAATTGGCCTGACACACCATATCGAGATGACCTTGCAGGATCACGCCGGGCGCAGATTCGCAACCAGGACTGGCAGGTTTTTGCAGGATGAGATTACCGACCGCATCTTCAAAACGAGCGATGCCCTGTGCATCGGCCCATGCGGCCAGATTTTGCTTGAGCGCCTCTTCGCGATAGGAAGGACGTGGGATCGAACACAGTGTGGCGAAATGCGACCAAACAATGGCGGGATGCAAAACATGCAGGGGGGATACTTGTGTGGCTTTCTTCATTTCAACTTACGGTGATGTTCACCGCTTTCTCATCGTAAAAGTCGGTACGTTTATCAAGCAACGGGATGGTGGTGCCCTTGAGTCGGTTTTCGTCCAGCAAGTCGAGGTCCACATCTGCCACCACGATCTGCTCCTCGTTCATCACGCCCTCGGCCGCGATGCCGTCTCGTGCGAACGGAAAATCGGAAGGCGTGATGATGGATGCCTGACCGTAATGCAGCCGCAAACCGGCCACCGGCAGATTGCCAACCGTGCTGGTCATGGCGACATAAATCTGGTTCTCGATCGCACGTGCATGGCAGCAATAGCGAACTCGCAGGAAACCTTGCCTGTCATCGGTACAGGATGGCACGAACACGATCTCCACGCCCTCCTCCGCCAAGCGCCGCGCCAACTCTGGGAACTCGATGTCATAGCAGATCAGGATGCCGATCTTGGCATGCGGCGTGTGAAACACTTTGAGTTCCTCACCGTGGTCGGTGTGCCATTTCTCTTTTTCCCAGCGCGTACGGTGGATCTTGTCCTGCGTATGCACCTCGCCGCCCGGCGTGAAAAGATAGGCGGTATTCAACAGTCTGCCTTCACGCATGGTCGGATGACTGCCGCCGATCAGGAATAAATTGTGTTTCATCGCCAGACCGCGCAACAGATCGACATAGCGATCCGTATATTCACTCAATTCGCGCACGGCCTTGGGCACATCCTCGTTGTCCATGAACGACAATATCTGGGTGGTGAATATCTCCGGTAGCAACACATAATGAGGTTGGTAGTCGGCCGCAGACTCAAGGACGAAACGCACTTGATTTGCGAACCCTTCCCAATCATCGACGTGACGTAACTTGTACTGGACTGCCGCGATGCGAACTCTCATATCCCCTCCTACAATAGGTTGGTGGATGGCAACACGGTCGGTCGCTCCGCATCGAAATCCGCGTTCAGCCATACGATCAGCGCCGCATTGCCGCGTGAATCGTCATCCGCAGGCAAATAGCCTTTCAGGATGCCGCAGTAATTGAAACCTTCGCCCAATTGAAAGCGCAGCACCACATCGTACAGATCGCCCCATATCACGCGTTTGGCATATTCTTCCGGCGGCATGCGGTCTGCCACCTTGTGATAACCGGGCAAGCGTCCACCTGCGATGATGCGCTTCAGATTCATCGCGCGACACAACTTTCGCCGCGCCTCATACAAACCATGTCCCACACCCTGATGGCGCACTTCAGGATCCACACATACCTCGGCACCATACAAAGTGCGGCCACTCATATCATGAGTATCAAAATACCCGCTGTTGGTCACACTGTCCCATGTGTGATGCAAACTATAGTCTTCCCACAGGATTACCAGCGACACTGCCAGTCCGACTATCTTGCCGTCCAGCTCGGCGACGAATTGTCCATGCGGGAAATGATCGAGCAGACTCTCGAACTGATGCCGTGTGAATGGCGGAATACCAGAATAGACCCGTTCCTGCAGAGCAGTCGCAGCCTCGATGTCCTTTGCTGCCATGATGCGGATGTTCACGCCCCACCTCCATTGTGCCAATGCCTGCCCCAACTTTAGCACTTTGCCGCAGAGCGGTTCAATCGAACAGCGTGTTTTCCAAACAGGATGGTGCTCGTTATAAAGCTGACCAGTTTCGGCTTTCAAAGTCCCAGAACGTCACAGGTCTGGAAAAGAGATAGCCTTGGAAAGTCTTGCAACCGAACGACACCAGCAGATCAAGCTGCTCCCTCGTCTCCACGCCCTCTGCCACCACTTCCAATCCCAGGTTCTGCGCCATACCGATGATCGTCTTCGCGATCACGGCATCGCCGGCATCACTGACCACGTTACGCACGAAAGCTCGGTCGATCTTCAACTGGCTGATAGGCAACTGGCGCAGATAGGCAAGTGAAGAATACCCGGTACCGAAATCATCCAGCGAGAAGCGCACGCCCGCGGCCTTGAGTCGACTGATCTTGCCGATCGCCTCATCCACGCCATCCACCAATGAAGTCTCGGTCAATTCCAGCTTGAGCATGCCGGGCTCGACCCCGCTGCGATTGATGATCGACATCACATCATCGACAAAGTCCGCGCGCATGAAAGCCGCCGCAGAGACATTCACTGCCAGCAAAAGGGGCGTGGTGCCAGGTTTGTCTTGCCAGCGATTGAGCCGCTTACAGGCTTCTGCCAGCACCCAGAAGTCAATATCGGCAATCAGTCCAGATTCCTCCGCGTAGGAGATGAACTCGTTCGGCATCAGCAGGCCGCGTTCGGGATGTTGCCATCTGAGCAGCACTTCGGCCCCGAGGCACTGCCCCTGCGCATCGACCTGCGGCTGGAAATACAGTTCAAATTGGTTCTCGTGCAAAGCGAGGTGCAACTCCTTGTTCAACTTGGCACGCACTTCCAGCGCCTGCTGCATGGAAGGGTCGAAGAAGCGCAAAGTGGCGCGACCACTGTTCTTGGCTTGATATAAAGCCACATCGGAGTGTTTCAGCAACTCATCCACACTCTTCTGGCTGCCGTGGAACAGTGCCACACCGATACTGGCAGTACCGTGATGCGGTTGCCCGTTCAGCAGATAAGGCAAGTGGAGCGAGGAGAGCACCTTGCTAGCCACGGACTCGGCACGCGGCACCACATCGAGTTCGGTATCAAACAAGTTGGCCAACAGGACCACGAATTCATCGCCCCCCAATCGTGCCACTGTATCGCCCGTCCGCACGCAAGCCAGCAGACGGTGCGCCACCTCGACCAGCAGTTGGTCTCCGACATCATGGCCCTGTGTATCATTGAGCTCTTTGAAGTTATCCAAGTCGATGAAAAGCACAGCACCGTAACTGTTGTTGCGATCACACGCCGCCATCGCCAGTTGTAAGCGGTCGATCAACAAGCGTCTGTTGGGCAGAGAGGTAAGGGGGTCGTAGAAGGCAAGTCGATGGATCTCTTCTTCTGCCGCTTTCCGTATCGTGATATCACTGAATACCCCGACATAATTCGTAATCACACCCAGCTCATCTTTTACCGCCGTAATCGTCAGATGCTTTGGATAAAGGTCGCCGCTCTTCCGCCGATCGATCAATTCGCCTTCCCAAATCCCCTCACGCTTGATGGTCGCCCACATCTCCTCGTAGAAGGCCTGGTCATGCTTGCCGGATTTAAGTATCGCTGGCGTCTTTCCAATCACCTCTTCGAGCTCATAGCCGGTGATCTCGATAAATGCCTTGTTCACGCGCACTATCATAGCTTTCGCATCTGTGATCAGGATCGCATCGTGAGTCTGAAAGGCTGTCGCGGCAATCGCCAGCTGCTGTTCGTTTTTCATCCGGTCGGTGACATCCAGATTGGTCGAGCGCACCCCTAGCAGATTGCCATTATCGTCGCGCAGATCGCTGCACACATGCTCCAGCCAGCGTATCTCACCGCTGCGATGGCGAATGCGGATCAGCAATCTTTCCGGCTTGCCTTCATTGTGCATCTGATACACATGCCGATCCCATTCATGGCGATCTTCGTCCACCACCAGACGCGACAGCAGATGCGGCTCGGCGTAAAAATCCTCCTGACCGTAGCCGGTAATCTCCTGACAAGAAGGCGATACGTACTCGTAAACACCCTGAGTATTGCGGACATAGATGAATTCCTGTGCCAGATCGGCCACGGCGCGAAATAGGTGCTGCCTGATCGCCATCTCACGCCGCATCGCGACCAGCGTCGCCAGTAGCATGCCTATGAACAAACCCAGCAGCGTGGGGATGATGAAATGGCGTGGTGATGATTGATGGTAGAGCATGAACATCTGCATCGATGCGAACGTCAACACCAATACAAGACCCGCAGCGACATAACTCAGATAGACGCGCCTATGTCTGCGCAGAAACGGCATAATTTCCATTAGAATCCCCTCTCCCTCTTGCTCGCCCCGCCCCCTCAGACAGCCAAAATTATACTTATCGCATCAATACTTTAACACACCCCCTCACCCGAATAGCTTCTGCCACCAGCGGCGGCGATTGCCCGGTAAAGGTGCCTCATCGACGATCAGCGACGGCGGCATACGGCTCAGCATCCAGCGCGGAGGCACCGGCGTACTGCTGCATGAACTGCCGACGCTGTTCGGATCGTGGATCTTGATGAATGAAGGTTGCTCGATGTCGTCGGCATAGACGATGCCGCAATGTGTGCAATCATGTTCACGCCGCAGCAGTTCATCCACTTCGGTGATGAAATTGTTCAGCGCTTCGACTGTCATCGTCTGCGGCACCGGTTCCTCACCGATCATGCTGATGTACCAGCCTTCCGGCCTCGAGCGAACAGCCGCCCACAAGACATCCAGATCGGTCCAGTGCAGCATGCCGCGGAAAGGACCCTTCATTCGCTCCAAGAATTCCTGACTCATGGTGTCCCTATCTGACTCACTATCAGTTCATCGGGGTGACCAGTTGCCGGTCAATCACAACCGCCGCCACCATCTCCGCCACAACTTCCACCCCAGTCTCCGCCGCCATCCCCCCCGTCCGAACTTGAGACTCCACTATTCCGCTTCATTCGATCCACTTGTGCTTTATTCTTCTCGAACTCCGCATCGATAGATTCGATCTGCTGCTCTGAATACAACAGTTCCTGCGGCAAATCTGCACCGCAGGATTCGCAGCGTTTCACGCGGCGATTGAAGATCGGAAAGTCACAACTCGGACATCTATATCTCATCGCGTCATCTCGGCACTAATCGAATTTAGGGGGAAAACTTCCTTGAATAACTTTATCAGTGTGCGGAACACCGGAGAACGAATAGTTACGCAACACTGAATGCTTCTTCTGCACGATGTCGCGCACCAGCCAGAACAGCCGTGTGAAGAACAACAGCGCGCCCAAGATGCTACCTACGCTGTAGCTGAGGAATGAGAGCATCTCTACCCCTTTTGCAGTTAGATTGAAAAACAGCCGGAGATCTTCGCGTCACCTTGCCGTCGTAATTCCTTATTCGATCTTGTCGCGCGCACTGCTGCGCTGTCGCCATGCTACACCACAAGCTGGGGCGCATGCTCTGCCCGCTCTCTCCTGCAAGTACTGGAAAGCCGCACGCAGTTGCGCCCTGCCTGCTTGGCCTGATACAGCGCCGCATCAGCTTCAGCCAGCATGCGCTTCAACTCTCGCCCTGCCTCAGCGCTGCAACAAGCGATACCGATACTCACCGTAACGGTAACCTCCCCTGCCTCTGTCTGCAGCGGCGTGATCGCGATGATCTCGCGCAAGGCCTCGGCCAATATCAATGCCCCTGGGGTATCGGTATCCGGGGCGATCACGCAGAATTCCTCACCGCCGTAGCGCCCCAACACATCACCGCCACGCAGACGCTGCGCCATCAACGCGGTAGCCTGACGCAACACCTCATCGCCCGCCGGATGTCCGTACGTGTCGTTGATGCGCTTGAAGTGATCGACATCGATCATCAACAACGACATCGGGCGACCGCTGCGTTGCGCCAGCACCAGCGCAGCCTGATCCATCAATGCACGGCGATTGGGCACGCCGGTCAAACTATCGGTCATCGCCAGATGCATGATCTCGCGATCGGTGCGCTCTTTGATCATCAAGATAAACCCGACCGAACCAAGCAAGGCTGTCGCCATCACAGAGATGAAAGTGACCACCTGCACCCAATGCATTGCAATATGGTTCTGTGGCTGGGCAAAATCGACCATACCCGACAACGCCGCCACAGCCCGCATAGCCAACACCACCAAGATCATGATCGAGCCACCGTACAGTAAACGCCATGCTCGCCCCATGCGCGTCTCGCTATCAGACAACAAGGCATGGACGATCAGTACCATCTGGAATACATAGATCACACCGCCCCAGACGAAGCGCCCCGCTATGTCATCGATCAGCAAGCCTGACACTGCTACTTGCAGCACGACAGGCACGAAGAACTTCCAAAGGGCAAAGTCTCGGCGTTGGAATTCGTAGACGGCGGCAAGGAACATCGCAAAGGAAGCGGCTTTGAACAAATTGGCAAGCACGACTGAGAACTCATCCGGAATCACGCCGCGGCCGGCGATCAACAACCAAGTGAATGTCTCCAGCAATACCGCAAGCGCCCACTTGTTCAACCCTTGCTCACGCCCCTTTAATGAGGCCGCAACGAACAGGCTCAACACCATGAGCGAGTTAGTCAGGATCAAAGAGAACAACAGGGTGCGGGGATCAAGAAGCATGGGAAGCTGCAGCCACAAAGATGCAATAAGTCAGAAAGGATGCCTAAGCATAGGGGGATGGATAAACAGGGTCAACATTTTAAACGCTAATTCAGCACTGACAACAACGAGTTGCCGGAAAAATCAGCGTTGCATGGCTCCCAGCTGCTTCAGCAGCTGCGAAGCGTCCTGCGACATCTCCACTTGGGGCTGCGGCCCCGCCACCCAGTCCACCAATTCCCCCGTACCCCAGGAAACAAGATAGGCCAGCACGAACACCACCAGACCGCGCGTCATTCCTTTGGGGATGCCCTGTTCGTTTAGCAAACGATTGAAATACCACACCGCCACAAAGAACACGATGGTGGAGATCAGGATGTTCCATATGGAAGGAAGCTCTAGTGTCATCGAGATACCCAATGCTCAGATTGAAGGGGATGATTGTACTTGTTTGGCTATCACGCAAGCCCGATAGATCATCTCGAACCACAGGCCTATATATTTTTAGGTTCATCTGACAATTGCGTGGGTAAAAGCTAATCTACCGTCTTCGTTTTGGATGGGAGACGAGCGATGGAAAGCAAAGAACTGTACCGGCACTTGCTGGGGATAAACGAGCCTTGGACGGTAGAGCGTGTTGAACTGGACATGGCGCAAGGGCGAGTCGATGTGTACGTGAGTCATGCTAAGGGCGTGCGGTTTACCTGCCCGGAATGTGGGCAGGAGCATCCTGTGTATGACCATTCTGCCGAACGGATCTGGCGGCACTTGGACAGTTGCCAATTCATGACCTACCTGCATGCCAGTCCGCCGCGCGTATCGTGCTCTGCGCATGGCGTTCGGCAAGCGCCCCTGCCATGGGCGGATGAAGGAAGCCGGTTTACCCATCTGTTCGAGGCGCTGGCGGTGAATGTGTTGCTGGCCGCTAATATCGAGCGTGCCGCAGGGTTGTTGCGCATCAGCTGGGATCAGGCGTGGCACCTGATGGAACGCGCCGTGTTGCGCGGACGTGCCGCCAAAGGAGATTCCTTGCCCAAGCAGATTGGCGTGGATGAGAAAGCCATCGCCAAGGGGCATCAGTACATGACACTGGTCTGCGATTTGGACAATGCGACGGTGGAATACGTTGGCGAGGGGCGCAAAGAGAGCAGCCTTGCTCCCTACTTCCAAGCCTTTGGTACGGAACGTTGCGATGGGATTGAAGCGATCAGCCTGGATATGTGGCCGGCCTTCATCAACGCCTGCCGAGAAGGCGTGCCGGAGGCGGATGACAAGATGGTGTTTGACCGCTTCCATATCATGCGCCATGTCGTTGAGGCTGTGGACAAGGTCAGGAAGCAGGAACACAAGGCGCTGATGAATGAAGGAGACACGACGTTGGTCAAGAGCAAATATCTGTGGCTGACCAATCCGTCCAACATGACTGAGCAAGCTAAAACGCGCTTCAAGGAACTGCAAAGCAGCGAGCTGAAGACCGGGCGGGCGTGGGCACTCAAGGAGGTATTGCGGGAGTTGTGGAGTTACACCTCTGCAGCTTGGGCGCTGAAGTTCTGGAAGCGATGGTACTTCTGGGCGACACATAGCCGCTTGCAGCCGATGATCGCTGCTGCGAAGTTGATTGCGCGGCACTTGCCGAATGTGTTGACCTACTTCAAACATCGCATTACCAATGCTGTGGCGGAAGGGTTGAACTCAAAGATCGCTACTGTACAAAAACGGGCCTGTGGATTCAGGAATCGTGACCATTTCAAGATCGCCATCTACTTCCACTGCGGTGGACTTGATCTGTATCCGGCTCAGGTTACCCACGGGAAAGTCGGATGAACC